>JBGUZU010000018.1:0-80053 GCA_045223915.1 Endomicrobiaceae bacterium
AATGCCAGGTGATAACGTAGAAATGGAAGTAGAATTGATAATGCCGGTAGCAATGGATGAACAATTGAGATTTGCAATCAGAGAAGGTGGAAGAACAGTTGGATCAGGCGTTGTTACTAAGATTATCGAATAATTTGCAGTAAATATTTTTGGAGAGTTAGGAAAATGGGAGACAGAGTAATTATAACGATGGCTTGCACCGAATGCAAAAACAGAAACTACTATTTTGCAAGAGGCAAGAAACAAGAAGGAAAATTAGAAGTAAAAAAATATTGTAAGACATGCGGAAAACATGTTTTGCATAAAGAAACAAAATAGTTTACTAACCTGGGGGCATAGGCTAACGGTAAACTTCTGGTCTCCAAAACCAGCTTTGGTGGTTCAAATCCATCTGCCCCCGGTTTTAATAGAGACTGAAGATTTTATTTTAAAGTGAGAAAGTTTTTATGGGTAAAGCAATACAGTTTTTTAAAGATGCTTATTTTGAATTAACAAAAGTTACATGGTTAAGTAAAAAAGAAGTTGTAGCGACGACTATTGTTGTGATAGTTTTTGTTATAATAATGGCACTATTTGTTGGCTTGGTAGACATGATTCTTTCTGGTTCATTAGGCATAATATTAAATTTGAGGTAAGAAATGGCTAAACAATGGTATGTCGTTCACACATATTCGGGACATGAAGATAAAGTAAAAAACAGTATCGAGAGAACAGTTGAAAATCTCGGTATGCAGAACTTTATTTCTCAGGTTCTTGTTCCTACGGAAGAAGTTGTTTCAGTTAAGAACAATAAGAAAAAAATAAGAAAGAAAAAATTTTACCCGGGATATGTTTTCATTGAAATGATAATAAATAATGAAACATATTGGTTGGTTAGAAATACTACGGGAGTAACAGGTTTCTTGGGTGGAGTAAAACCTGCACCTATGGCAGAATCCGAAGTTGCAAATCTTATAAAAGCCGTTACAAATCCTGAGGATGCAAAACCAAGACCGGCAATATCGTTCGAAAAGGACGAAAATGTAAGAATAACGGAAGGTCCGTTCAACCACTTTATCGGTGTAGTTGAAGAAGTAAACCAAGAAAAAGGCAAGTTGAAAGTTATGGTTACAATATTCGGAAGACCTACACCTGTTGAATTGGATTTCTTACAAGTAGAAAAAGTTTAATAAACGAATGCTGTATGTTACGGCAGCACGGTTAAAATAAAGTAAAAAATTATATTTTCAATGCTCAAGAAAGTATAGTTGTAGTTTTAAGGGAGATTTAAAATGCCACCAAAGAAAGTAAAAACACAGATTAAATTACAAATACCTGCAGGCGCAGCAAATCCTGCACCACCGGTTGGTCCTGCATTAGGTCAACAGGGTGTAAATATAATGGATTTTTGTAAACAGTTCAATGAAAGAACGAAAAAAATGGAACAAGGTATGGCGACACCTGTTGTTATTACCGTATATGAAGACAGATCATTTACATTCATAACAAAAATGCCTCCGGTTCCTGCATTAATAAAGAAAGCTGCAAAAGTTGCAAAAGCTTCAGGAGTTCCTAATAAAACTAAAGTTGGTTCTATTACAAAAGCTCAAGTTGAAGAAATTGCAAAACAAAAAATGCCTGACTTAAATGCTATCGATTTGGAAGGTGCAAAATTGATGGTTGAAGGTACGGCAAGAAGTATGGGAATTGAAGTAAAACAAAAATAAAAATTGCTTAAGGCAATTGAAATAAAAGTGGGAGCTGTTATTAAAACGGCGAAAGAACCACAGGAGAATTAAAATGGCAAAAAGATTGAAAGAATTATCAAAATTAGTAGACGCAAACAAACTTTATTCTGTTGAAGAAGCAGCAGATTTAGTAAAACAAACAGCAAAAGCAAAATTTGACGAATCAGTAGAAGTTCATATTCGTTTGGGAATAGATCCTAAACAGAGTGATCAAATAGTCAGAGGAACAGTTTTGTTACCTAACGGTATCGGTAAAACAAGAACGGTTTTTGTTGTAGCTAAAGGTGAAAAACAAACCGAAGCTGAAAAAGCCGGTGCAGATAAAGTAGGTTCAACAGACTTAATAGAAGATATTGCAAAAGGTGACTTAAATTTTGACGTTTTGGTTGCAACACCTGATTGTATGAAAGATTTAAGTAAAGTTGCAAAAATATTAGGTCCTAAAGGTTTGATGCCAAACCCAAAATCCGGAACAGTTACATTTGATATCGGTAAAACAGTTCAGGAATTGAAAAAAGGTAAAGTTGCTTATAAAAACGATTCTTTCGGAATAGTTCATTGTTCCGTAGGTAAAGCTTCTTTCGAAAAAGATAAATTGGTAGAAAACATAAAGACTTTGGTAAGTGCTGTTTTGAAAGCAAAACCTTCAGCAGCAAAAGGTCAATATGTTAAAAGTATTTCAGTTTCTTCAACAATGGGACCTGGAATATATATAGATCAAAACTCAAAGATGTAGTTTTTATAAAGTTTAAAATTATAAAAACAAGAAGACATCAAAATTCGTCTTCTTGTTTTTATGTTTTAAAAGAAAAGCAGTAAAAGTAAGAGTGTGTATTATGAAAAATTTAAAACATATATTATCGATATACGATTTATCCTCAAAAGAAATTTGGACAATTATCCAATCGGCTATAAAATTGAAAAAACAAAAAAAATCAAAGTTTCAATTGAAAGGTAAAGTTATAGGCCTTATATTCGAAAAACCTTCTACAAGAACAATGGTTTCTTTTTCTGCGGCAATGTGCCAGGAAGACGGAACACCATTGAACCTTGATGTAAAGAAATTACAAACTACAAGAGGCGAATCTGTTTACGATACGGCACATGTTTTATCGAGATATTTGGATGCAATAGTAATAAGAGCATTTAAACACAGTTATTTGGAAGAATTTGCAAAATATTCTTCGGTACCTGTTATAAACGCTTTAACCGATGCGGAACATCCGTTACAAATATTAGCAGACTTAATGACGATAATAGAAAAGTATAAAATAAAAAGTTTGAAAGAATTACAAAAACTAAAAATTTCTTTTGTCGGTGATGCAAACAATGTGGCAAATTCATGGCTCGCTGTTTCAGCTGTTTTAGGACTTAACTTTTTATTGTTGGGACCTAAAAAATATGCACCGAAAAAAGAACTTTTAGATAAAGCTTTAAAGATAGGAAAAACAACAAAAGCAAATATAAAGATAAGCAGTGATGTGGAAGATATAAAAGGTTCGGATGTTATTTATACCGATGTATGGATTTCAATGGGAGAAGAAAAAGAATCCGTTGAAAGACATAAAGCTTTTGTAAAGTATCAAGTAAACGATAAATTGTTAGCAAAAGCAAATAAAAATTGCATAGTGTTACATTGTCTTCCCGCGGTAAGAGGCGAAGAAATAACCGCGGAAGTTATGGCTAAACAGGAAGATAATATTTTTGAAGAAGCGGAAAACAGATTACATATTCATAAAGCCGCTATAATTTATTTAATAAAATAGTTTGAAAAAAGTATAAAAAAAATATATACTTATAAATCAAACTTTGCTCCGTAAGGGGCTAAGCTGTTATTAAAGTAACAGAAATCCAAAAAGGGGGTAGTATTAATGAGTTACGAATGTACTTTCATTTGTTCTCCGGAACTAGATTCTACAAAAGTAGAAGACTTAGTTGCAAAAGTTTCAAAAATAATTGAAACTGCCGAAGGAAAAATCAAAAATCTTCAACAGTTAGGTAAGAAAAAACTTGCTTACAACATCAAGAAATTCCGTGAAGGAAACTATGTGTATGTCGAGTTTGATGCCAACGGATCTGTAGTTCTTTCTTTGGAAAACTTTTTCAAAGTTAACGATGATGTTATCAGATTTTTAACAGTAAAAGTTGAACCTAAGAAAAAAGTTGTAAAGAAAGCTAAAACAGCCGAGAAGAAACAAGAAGCTGCAGCAGCAACGGAAGCTCCCGTTGAAGAAAAGAAAGAAGAGGAAACAGTAAATGCAGAATCAGCAAATATATCAGATACCACAACAAAATAGTGTTATTTTGGTTGGTAGATTAACAAGAGATCCTGAATTAAAAAGGACATCTACTTCTAAATCTGTTTGCAGATTTGATATAGCAATGAGTTCCAGAATAAAAGATCAGGTAACCGGTGAATGGAGAGATTCCGATCCGACATATGTTCCTATAATTGTATGGGGTGATCAAGCAGACAGATGTAATGACAGATTAAAAAAGGGTATGCCTGTTTATGTTGAAGGAAGACTTAGAAGTAACAGTTGGCAAGCTGCTGACGGAACAAAAAGATCAAGACTTGAAGTTGTTGCTTCAAGAGTTCAATTCTTGGTAAGAGTTGATGCCGCTGCTCAACAGGCAAAAAATGTTGAAGGTTCTGAAACAGAATATGTTTCAGATAACGATGTTATGGACGATGAAGAAGTTCCGTTTTAAAAAATTGGAGGAATAAAAAATGTCAATAGAGAAAAAAAATATACATTCTGCCGGAACAAAACCTGCCGGTAAGTTCAGAAAAGGCGGAATGATGAAAAGAAAAGTTTGTCGTTTTTGCACCGATAAAATAGAGATAGATTATAAAAATGTAAGTCTTTTAAGAACATTTGTTACTGAAAGCGGAAAGATTCTTTCAGGTAATGTTACAGGTACTTGTGCAAAACACCAGAGAGAATTGTGCAAATCTATAAAAAGAGCAAGAATGTTAGCATTGTTGCCTTTTTCAGCAAATTAGTTTTTATTGGAGGATATAAATGAAAGTTATTTTAAGATCAGATATAACAAATGTAGGAAGACAAGGTGAAATAAAAGAAGTAGCAGCAGGTTTTGCAAGAAACTATTTGTTACCTAAAAAACTTGTTATGGAAGCAACTCCTCAAAACTTAAAAATTTGGGAAAGAGAAAAAACAAGACTTGAAAAAGTTAGAGAAGAAATTATTGCTAATGCTAAAGCTGTTGCGGAAAAAATCGAAAAAGCAGAATTTTCAGTTAAAGTTAAACTTGGTGAAAACGGTAAGATTTTCGGTTCTATAACAACCGCACATTTAGCAAAATTGTTTGCAGAACAAGATTTTGTTATCAATAAACACGATATATTGTTGCCTGCACCTATAAAAGAAGTAGGTAAAGTAACAGTAAACGTAAGATTACATCCTGAAGTTATAGCTAAAGTTAATGTTGATGTAATCGAAGAAAAGAAATAATAGAATTCAAATTTTATTAATATAAAACGGAAAGATTTTTATATCTTTCCGTTTTTTTATTTTTGCAACAAAAAGATGCTATTTCATTTCTTGATTTTTTGTTAATTATTGACTATAATTTTTGTCTACACAAAATATCAAGAATTTGTAGTTTTCTGTTATAAGAAGGAGACGTTTTTAATGCCAAAAGATTTAGAAAGAAAAACTCCGCCGCAGTCAATTGATGCGGAAATGGCACTGCTTGGTGCGATGCTTATAGAAAAAGATGCAATAATCAAGGCAATGGAGTTAGTTAAGGAAGAAGATTTCTATAAAGAAGTACATAAACTTATTTTTGGTGCGATAAGAGAATTAAGTGACAGAGAAGTTGCCGAACCTGTTACGGTATCAAATCGTTTAAAAACCAATAAACTTTTTAATGATGCGGGCGGAATAAAATATTTGTTCAGCTTAATTGATGCTGCACAGACCGCAGCTAATGTTGAGTATTATGCAAATATCGTAAAAGATAAATCTATTTTAAGACAAATAATTACTGTCGGTTCAAATATGGTTACCGATGCTTTTTCGGAAGATTCTCCATCGGAAACAATTTTGGATGATGCTCAAACAGTATTGTTTAATATATCAAAGCAGAATAATGCAAACGATTTTTTTACACCGGAAGAATTGGTTCCTTCAGTTGTTTCTAAACTTGAAAATTTGTTTAAAGACAGAAACGATGTTCCGGGCCTTAGAACAGGATTTTCGGATCTTGATAAAATGACAGCCGGACTTCAACCTTCCGAACTTATAATTGTTGCCGGAAGACCTTCTATGGGTAAAACCGCATTTGCATTAAATATTGCCGAAAATGTTGCCGTAAATTCCAAAGAACCTCATTCTGTAGCAGTGTTTTCTTTGGAAATGTCTAAAGAATCTCTAATGATGAGATTCTTGGCTTCCGTTGCGCAAGTAAGCGGACAGGATTTAAGAAAAGGAAAATTTAAAAGTTCCGATTGGCCTAAACTTACTACGGCAATAGCTAAAATAGGTAAAGCACCGCTTTATATTTGTGATGCGGATATGAGTTCAATAGAAATAAGAGCAACGGCAAAAAAACTTGCCACAAAACTTGAGAAACAAGGTAAACCGTTATCGTTAATAATAATAGATTATTTACAGCTTATCAGAGGAACCGGTAACGGAAAAAAATATGAATCAAAACAAATAGAAACGGCTGAAATTTCAAGATCGTTAAAAGCGTTAGCTAAAGATTTGAAAGTTCCTGTTATAGCTCTTTCTCAGTTGTCCAGACAAACCGAGCAAAGAGGAAAGGATAAAAGACCTATGCTTTCGGATTTAAGAGATTCCGGAGCAATCGAACAAGATGCCGATGTTGTAGCATTTGTTCACAGAGAAGGTTATTATAAGAGTAAAGAAAAATCTCAAGATATGGACCCTGCAACACAAGATGATAAGACAGCAGAAATTATTATTTCAAAACAAAGAAACGGTCCGGTAGGAACAGTAGAATTGCTTTTTGAAGGAGAATATACAAAATTTTTTAATAAAGCACTAGCTTCTATGGAGGAAAGTCAATGAAGGAACAACCACCATCATCTTTTTTCAGACCAACATGGGTAGAAATAGATAAGAGTGATTTCTTGTTTAATTTAAAGAAGATAAAAGAGTATTTAAAAAAAGATACAAAGGTTCTTGCGGTTATAAAATCCAATGCTTACGGGCATGGCGGAATAGAACTTGCAAAAGAAGCCGTAAAGGCCGGAATATATGGTATAGGCGTTTCTTCAATTGAAGAAGGTATTTCTTTTAGAAAAGCAGGTATTAAAGCAAAAATTTTAGTGTTCGGCAGCGGATATCCGTTGGAATATTTGTCAGTAGCGACATTTTGGGATTTAATACCTACAATATCGAGTTTGCAGGGATTACATGAGTTATCAAATCTTGCAAAGAAATTTCAAAAAAAATTAGAGTTTCATTTAAAAGTTGATACCGGTATGGGCAGAGTCGGTGTTATTGCGGGTGAAAATACAAATGTTATATTGCAGAAAATAGCCAATATGCCCGAAATAAAGATGTCTGGAATGTATACACATTTTGCGGTTGCCGATACAAATCCTACTTATACGGAAAGCCAGTTAAATAAATTTAACGAAGTTATAAAATATGCAAAAAGTTTAGGATTAAAATTTATTGCTCATGCCGCAAATACAGCCGCATTGCTAAGCAGTAAAAAAACTCATCTCGATATGGTTAGACCGGGAATAGGTTTATATGGCCTTTCTCCGTTTGAACATAGTGTGCAAAAACTTAAATTAAAACCAGTTTTAACATGGAAAACAAAAATCATATACTTGAAAAAAGTTCCTTCCGGATTTTGTGTAAGTTACGGAAGAACGTTTGTTACAAATAAAAATTCCGTTATAGCGACAGTTCCCGTAGGTTATGCCGACGGTTACAGCAGAGTATTATCAAACAAAGCCGATGTTTTGGTTAGAGGTAAAAAATGTCCTGTTGCAGGAAGAATAACAATGGATATGATGATGATAGATGTTACCGATGTTAAAGGTGTAAGAGTAGGGGATGAAGTTGTATTATTGGGAACACAGGGCAAAGAAACAATTAAAGCCGAAGAGTTGGCAAAATTACAAAATACTATAAGTTACGAAATTACCTGTTCAATATCTCCGAGAGTTCCGAGAATTATAGTTTAATAAAAATATGAAAGAACAAATTTTAAAAGTTCCGTTTACCAAAAAGATAAAAGACAATTTAAAAGGTCTTGGCCTTGCATCACAATTGGTGATTGATACTTTTGTCTGTATAATAAAAGGTCAAATCAATATTAAGAATACAATAATTCAGATGGTAGAAGTGGGGTATATGTCTTTCCCTATTGTTCTTCTAACATCGTTTTTCGTCGGTATGGTGTTGGCGTTGCAGGTAGGTTCCGCTACGGCTAACCTTTTTAATGAGCCTGTTTATATCGGTATGATTACGGGTTATTCTTTGGTGAAAGAATTGGGACCGGTATTAACATCTGTGGTTATTACAGGTAGAATAGGGGCGGCAATAACGGCAGAAATAGGAACGATGAAAGTTACCGAACAAATTGATGCACTTTATACTTTAGGAACAAATCCGGTAAGATATTTAGCTGTTCCCAGATTTATTGCTTGTATACTAATGTTGCCGTTACTTGTTGCGATATCAAATATCGTAGGTATTTACGGCGGGTTGGTAGTATCATCTTTAACTTGGGATATCCCTTCAACCGTTTATATCGGTGATATTTTGGATGTTATGACAGTCCAAACATTTTTACACGGTTTTATAAAATCTTTCTTTTTTGCCGGCATTCTTGTTACCGTTGCATGCCATAAAGGGTTTCAATGTTCCGGCGGCGCAGAAGGTGTAGGTAAAGCAACAACAAGTTCGGTTATGGTTACTATGGTTTTGATGTTGATTTCAGACTATTTCTTAACCGACTTATTGACTTCTCTTAAGATATCTTAATTTTTTATTAATAAAAGCAAATGAACAATAATATTGAAAAACTTTATAAACTTATGGAAAAATGTTCTTTGTGCCCGAGAAATTGCGGTATAAATCGTATTAAGGGGGAAATTGGGGCATGCAGAACAGGTAAAGATTTTAAAGTTGCAAGTATAAATTTACATTATGGGGAAGAACCTCCTATTTCCGGAGAGAAAGGCTCCGGAACAGTATTTTTCACAAACTGTAATTTGGCATGTGTGTTTTGTCAAAACTATCCGATAAGTCAACTCGGTAACGGGAATTCTATTACAACCGAACAACTTGCAGATAAAATGATAGATTTACAAAATAAAGGGGCTAACAATATAAATTTGGTTACACCTACACATGTTTATCCTATGGTTGCCGAAACTATATTTATCGCAAAACAAAAAGGATTAAAAATTCCTGTTCTTTCAAATTGCGGCGGATATGAAAGCAAAGAAGTTTTAGAACTTATGGAACCGTTTATAGATATATATATGCCCGATATGAAATATTCATCAAACGAGAATGCCAGAAAATATTCCAAAATTAATAACTATGTGGAAAATAACAGAATTGCAATAAAAGAAATGTACAGACAAAAAGGAATTTTAAAATTTGATGATAACGGTTTAGCAACTAAAGGTATTTTAATAAGACATCTCGTTTTACCGAACAATATTGCAGGCTCAAAAGAAACGTTTGATTTTGTAGCAAACGAAATTTCTCAAGATACTTATATGAGTGTTATGGCGCAGTACCATACGGCAAATATATCTCATACAATCGAAGAACTTAACAGAAAAGTTACTCAAGAAGAATATGACAAAGTTTTAGAAGATTTTGATAATGCCGGTTTGTATAACGGTTGGTTACAGGAATTATAAAAAATTATTTAATTTTTCAATAAATTGTACTATACTTATTATTATGAACACTGCATCTAAGAAAATTTCCTCTTTATTAATGTCAGCACTACTTATTTTAGGTAGTGTTGTTCCTTCTTTTTCGGCCGTTGGAAAAGGAGGAAATGCTTTTGGTAATGTATTAGATAAGAATATTCTAAGCTCCTTTAAAGTCACGGATTCTTATAAAACCGATAGCAAAAATTTTATAGTATGGATACAAGATTTACACAACGATTTTTCAACTCAGGAAAAAATATATAATGTACTAGAATCTTTATCAAACAAATCCCATTTTGAAATTTATGGAGAAGGTGTAGTAGATAATTCGTTAGATGTTTCAATTTTAGATTCCATCCCTAACGAAAAAATAAGAAGAGAAACAATCAATAATTTATTTAAGTCGTCGGTTTTAAGTGCCTGTGAATATTTTGTTTTGTCGAATAAAAAAAATCATGTTAACGGAATTGAGAATAAAAAAGAATACTTGGAAAATTTGTTAATACTCGATAAAATCGATAATAGCAAAATATTTAATAATTATATCGCAGATAACATAATAAAACAGATAGATAATTTAAAACAACAAAATGTTGTTGAAAGAGTTTTATCTTTGCAAATATCAAAATTAAACGATCTAAATGTTCCCAACCAATTTCCTAATCTACAGAAATATCAAACAGTCTCAAAAAATTTATCCGAAATAGATACAAAAAAATTAAATTCACAATTTAAAAGTTTCACAAAACAAGCTAAAAATAATTTTGATTTATACAATATGTTAAAATCAAAATCAGATTACGGATATGCACAAATCTATGATTATATAAATTCCAAAATGCCGGAACTATCCAAGAACAATAAAGAATTTATGAATTATTTGCAGGCAAACAAAGTGCTTTCCGAAATTAATTCCGTGGATTTATTATACGAGAACGAATCTTTCATAAGTCAGTTGTTAGATAACGAATCTTTAGATCAAAGAGAAAGAGAATTAATAGATTTAGGTAATTATGCAAAAGATCTTAAAGATTTAATAAATGCAAATATTTTACCGTCACATTATTTATCTTTAAAAGAAAACAAAAGATATTTTTCAACTTTGCTAAAAAAATATTTGTCCAAAGATTTATTGGTTTTTGCATTGCATTTGTTAAATGATGATGATTTTTTTAAATTCTTTGATACAAATATAAACAGAAACGAAATTTTCGTTGAAAAATTACAAAAGAAAGACTCTAATAAAATAGTTGTTGCCGGCGGGTTCCATTCCGATATAACAAAAAAATTAAGAGAACTAAATATATCGTACATGGTGTTAACTCCCAATATAAACATAGTAAATGCTTTTAACAATTTGTTTTCAACCACATTGAAATACGGAACAGATGAACAGATTGCTAAAAATCTTTTATCAATAATATCTTCCTGGAAAATATTTTTCACGAATTCCGAAGATTTTCAAAATGAAATAAATAAATGGATAAACAGTAATCCGGAACTGCAATCCAAATTATCTGTTACAATAGATTCACAAAATAACACTATCACTGTATCTTATGACGGCACAATAGTATCAAAAGCAATAAACGAAGACAATGGCATTGAAAGTCAACCGATGATTTCAAAAAAACAACAAAATATATTAGTTGATGATATAATCAAAGTTGCAAAGCAACATTATTTGTTCGGACAGGATGTTGAAGTAAGTATTTCCGATGATGACAGTTTGTTAGATAATATGATTCCTATGTCTTTGCAAACAGTGAACGGGAAACCGATACTCTCCGTAAACAGAAAATTTATGGGCGCATTATATACTAATCCTTATTTGATACAGCCTGCCGTAAAATTATTTTATTATTTGTCTTCGGAAATTACGGATACCGATTCTTTCATATCTTTTGTAAGTAATAATTATGAAGATTTGCAAGAGATATATAATGTAACAGCAAGTTTGAAAGAACTAAAACCGTCTTTAGGTTTTACAATTAAAGAAAACTTTAAACATTCTATCGGAACGCTAAAAGCAAGTGTGAGTGATTTTAGAAAAATAAGAAACATTCAAGAACCGGTAGAAGAAGAATTAAAAACAGAAGATGAAAGAAATATGGCACAGGCTTTAAAGCAAGCAACCATTGCAAGACAAACAAGAGGTTTCTTCACATCTTTTATTCAGCCGCCCATAGGAGCATTTTTAGTAAATGCCGATGGAATTACCGGAAGAAATTATAATAACACCAACAGTGTTCTTCATGCAGAAACATTAACGTTTATAGATTTCTTAAAAAATTATATACAAGAATACGAAAAAACTCTTTCCGGTGATCTTACGGAAAAGGGTGAATTTTTAACGGAACTTTTGGAACTTGCGAGAATTAACGGTGAAAATATAAATAATAAAATATTCCAAGACAGACCGGCTCTTTTAGAAAATTTAGGTATACAGATTGATTATTCACAAAAAAGAGATATTGATATGGTTTTTGCGGAATCCAATGCGGTTTTAAATTTTGTAAGTATGCAATTAGGAAATCCTCTCGCAAGTGCCACATTGTATTGCACTTTAGCACCTTGTAACAAATGTGCTAAAACAATGGCAGCATTAGGGATACAGAAACTTGTTTACGGTTCTTATTCCGTGAATAAAAGCCATAAAAGTATAAATACGGTACTCAATGCCGGAATAAAAGTCGTTGATGGTGTTCTGCAAAAACAATGTGATGAAAGAATAGTAAATTATCGTTTTATGAATTTGTCAATGTTCAGAACAAAAATTGCTTCCGGTATACAAACAGTCAGAAGATTTTTCTCTAATTTTTATAGAAAAACCGATAAAATGCTCAAATATTTGATAGCAAACATATCTTTTTCGGAAACTAAGATTTTAGACTTAAAGTATGACATTTTAGACCTTCAACAGAAAATTGATTGGAGAGATTTACAGGCTAATCCGGAAGCATTGGATAAGCTTGTTGATGTATTAAAACAGCTTGATGCATATGACGATGTAATAAAAAGAGCAAGTATTATTTATGTTATTAAAAATAAATGTTATGTGAAAATTGAAAACGGTAATATTGCTTTTTATAATAAAGAAAATAAAAAAATGGGCTTTTATATAAATGTTGCAGGTAAACTTGTACTATTCAAAAATTACTCTTATAAGATGAGTCAACTTGCTTCGGTTAAAAATTTTGCCGATATAGACGACAATTTAGCTCTAAGAAATACTCCGTTTAGCAGAGATATGCAAGCAATTTTTTCAACATTGACATTATACGGAATAGGTCAACCTATCCCGATAACAGGGAACACATTGAAATTAACCGAAAAGAGATTAAATCCTTTAGGTATACAAATAATGGATTTGTTGCCGGAAATATATATAGAAAATGCAGCTATGCAATTTAATGTTAAAGATGGCATTTATACAAGAAATCAGTCCTATATGACGGACATAGCAAAATCTATACTGGAACCGGAAGTTATGGATTATTTAAAAAATCTTTTCGGCGATCTACAGCAGGAATGGTATGACAATTTTGTGTCTTTTATAGAGGAAACAAAACAATTGAGAAAACAGTCGGATGTAACTTATGAAGATTTTATGAATATCTTACTAAAACAAAGACCGGATTTTAAAGAGATTGAGTCCGTTGCAAAGGTTTGGGGAAGTTTAACAAGACAACAAGCTCAAGTTGAACTGAATAGAATTTATCAGACTGCAATACAACAGGGAACAGACATAGAAAGATTTAAGGAAGTAATGAAAACGATGTCTTTACTTGAAATTGCGAGACTGTATTTCTCAAAAGATGAAAACGACCAAAAAGAATCTGTAGGAATAAGACAAGCTATGGAGTCCATTGAAAGCGGGGAAGATCTTAACATAACAGCTGAAAGCTCGGTAAGATATGTCGTTACTGCTTTTAGACCAACACTTGTTAGACAACAAGTTGCTAAATATTACAAACAAATAATAGAGAAAAAATATCCCGATCTTGAAATTGTATCTACCGGTCAAACAACAATAAGTGTTTATAAGAAAGGTATAAACAAATATATTCCTTTAAGACAAGCATTGAAAAACGGAACTTTAGCAAGTGATATAATTTATACCGGAGATGAATTTAATATAGGTGGGGTAGATTATCCTGTATACATTTTACAACAGGAAAAAGGCAACCAAGATATGGTTGTTATAAGTACAAACGGAAAACAGTTTGAAGGAGCATTTATCTCGTTAAGTCAGCTCGAAGGTTTTGATAGAAGTTTAACCGTTGATGGAAATATAAAGAGAAATGTTTCAATTCAAAGAATGATTTTATCTATAATTGAAGAAAATATAGATTTAATTGCTACAGATCCGGAATACGAACCGGTACAAATTGCTCAAGAATTAAAGTCCAGAATATTCAGTAGAAATGTTTTGGATTTCGAAGCAGAAATGAGACAATCCGAAATATCAAGTATATCCGATATGCTTAAAGCCGGTTAAAACGACGGAAGATTAGAAGATTTGATGATTTGAAGATTGGAAGCAAGTTAGTAAAAATTGTTTCCATTTTTTTTGTTTTATTGGTGTAATAATTCTTAGATGTAACGAACAAGATAAAAATTTAAAGTTTACAGCGAACTGTTTTCGTCGTTTGTTGTTTAAACCTATAACCTTATAAACCTATAAACTATAAACCAAAAATTTGCGAAGCAAATTTTTGGTTATGCCTATCCGGAGTTGAACCGGAATAATCAGTTCCGGAAACTGATGCTCTATCCAATTGAGCTATAGGCATATTTTATAGTGTCTTTTCGAAAGCTATTACTCTACCGATAATTCTTTTTATATAATCCAAAGAAGTGTAGTTATATATTTTCCGCAGTTCAATTAACACTCTTTCTTGGTCATGGTATAAGTTATGGTATGATTCTATCAATAACATGTCTATAACTTCATTATCTTCTTCATTTCTCGATTTAAAATATAGTAATAAGTCTTTTGCCTCATTAAATTTGCCGGAAAGCAAATACATTTGTGCTAAATTACAATAAATTTCAAGGTCGGTATCTTTTTGGTAAACAAAAGGCATTAACGTTTTTATTGCTTTATCATACTCTTTCTTACTTCTATAAATATCTACAAGTAAAAGAGAAGATTTTTTATTTTTTTTCTTAATGTTTTCTAAAATTGCTTGAGCCTGTTCTCTCCTGCCTATTTCTTTAGCCGATATTGCCATGTTTATATAGTCATCTATAGACAGTTCCGTGTTATCGTGAACGGCTTCTCTTTCTGCTTGTTCGAAATAATTTAACGATGCTGTATAATTTTCTTGGAAATTATAAATGTTTCCCAATTTTGTCAATGCTTCAAGATTATCGTCATCTACTTCCAAACATTCTTTGAATTTAACAATTGCAAGTTCGTTTAAACTGTTATTTATGTAAATATTTCCCAACAACAATTTGGTTTCTATTTTTTTAGGATATAAATATTGAGCTTCCCTGCCTACTTCCAATGCTTTTTCCGCTTTTGACAAAAGTAAATATGATGTTGCTAAGTTATAATAAACACTATATTTTTGTTTTTTAGATAATTGAAAATTTAAAAGTTCGTTGCCTATAGTAATTGTACTTTCATAATCTTTGTTATCAATATAATATTGAAAAAGTTTAAAGTTTGCTTTCTTTTCTTGTTTCTTGTTTTTCGCTGATGCCAAAACATCAATTAAAGCTCTTTCTTCCGTTTGATCACAAAATGAAACTTGTTGGAATATGAAAATGGATATTAAAAGTAATAATAAAATTTTAATTTTTCTGTAACACATTTTTTTCATAAGTTTTATCTATAATAAGTTGTTTTATTTTTTTTAAACTCTTTTTAGCTGCAATAAATCCTGCATCTATACATTCACCGGCTTTGTCCAATTCTATTGCTGAAATATCACTTACTTTAGGAGCAATTACGATGTCGGACATTGCTAAATTTTCTCTATCACTTTGTTGCCCTTGAATATAAATTGTTTGAAACAGTGTAAAGAAAACATTGTCATAGGAATTTTTTGTAATGTCGGCACTTACGGCAATTGTTATTATTATGTCCGGATCAAAAAGTTTTGCAACCGATACGGGGATATTTTCTACAAGACCGCCATCAACTAAAAATCTTTGTCTGTATTCAACCGGAGCAAACAGTCCCGGAATATTTGCACTTGCTCTTGCCGCAGGTGCTACGGGGCCCTCTTTGAAAATAATTTTTTCACCTGTTTTTATATCTGTTGCTACACATGCAAAAGGAGTATCTAATTGAAAAAAGTATTTATTGCCAATCATTTTGTTTACATAATCTTCCATCTTTTTTGTAGATAATAATTTTTCGGAAGTAACCATTGTTATCAAAGAAGGTATACCTAAATTACTGATATCACTCCATTTTATATCTTCACCTATTTTCTCCAAATCTTCTATCTTAACTCCGGAACAATACAAAGAACCTACCAAAGCTCCCATACTGGTACCTACAACCATATCTATGGGAACATTAGCTTCTCTTAACGCTTTTAAAGCGCCTACATGAGCAAAACCTCTTGCTCCTCCACCGCCTAAAACTAAAATAACTTTAGGTCTTTTTTCTTTAGGAAGATTTATTGTTTTATAATACATGTGGTTTACCAAGAAGTCTTCCTGCTCAAAACAAAAAGCAGTATTACCAAAAAACAATACCACACATAAAATCGCTATAATAATTTTTAATCTTAATTTCATAGATTCAATTTAAATTTTTAATTTATAATTTATAATTTGATGTATAGAGGTATGGATGCATAGATTGCAGGAAACTACAAAAGCTATTTTTTTTCTTGCTGTTGCCGTTTCTATTCCTCTATTCCGCTATACTTCCATACTTCAACAAAATGCTCTGCATTTTGTTTCTATCCCTCTATGCCTCAAAAAATTGCTTCGCAATTTTTTATTCTTTTCCCATTACTTTCCACAATTCCGTTAAACTTTTAATGTAGTTGTATCTTATGTCCGCTTTTAAAATTTCATGTTCTATGCTTTTAACATTTGATTCTTCCACTTTTAAAAGTTTGTTATACCAAAAATTATATTCGCTGAAAGCTTTTCTTACTTCCAATTTAATTTTATCTTCGATTTTTGCTCTTTCTATTGATGCTTGCCTTGCTTGAATTTTTTTCTGTTTCAATCTTGAAAAAACTGCTCCGCCTTCAAATAAAGGTAAATTTATATTCAAAGTTACATACCAATCTCTTTCCCAATTTTCTTCATTATCACCTAACCAATCGTAAGCTGCTCCCAACATTATTGTGGGAAGTTTTTCCATTGTTATTAAATTTACTCCGATATTATCCATACTTTCTTGATACTGTGTTGTTTTTATTTCAGGCCTGAACTGATATGCCCACAAAATACATTGCTGTAAATTTAAATCTAATTTTTCAACATCAATATTGCCTTCGATATCAATTACTGTATCAAGTTCCAATCCTATCAAAGATAACAATTCCCAAGTTTCAAGTTCGTATTCATGTTCCAATATATCGAGCTGATTTTGTAAAGTTATATCTTTCTTTTTAGATAAATAATCTTTATAAATTTTTATTTTTTCTTTTAATGCTATATTTTTATAAAATTGTGCCTTTACATTTGCAATAACTTCGTTTTTTTGAATTTCTGCATTTGTTTTAGCTTTTTCATAATTTATTTTTGCCAACTTGTTTGTTGCCATTGTTTTGCCGCCATTATAAATCGGTTGCCATAAAGCTAATTTCGTTGAATAAAAATAATCTCTGCTTCCGTAAGGCAACAAAATTGTTGCAGGCAAATAGTGTGAGTTTATTAATGTTTCAACATCGTTGCTAAATCTTGATATATTGAAATTCAAATCCAATTTCGGGAAATATAAAGATTTGGCTTCGTTTACCCTTTGCTCTGCATATGCTACCGCTTCGTTAGCAATCAAAATATCTTGATTGATGTTTAAAGCAAGCCTGGTACACTCATCTAAAGTTAACACTCTTTCAACACCTTGTGCAAAAACAGGTGATACTGCAAATAACAACAATAAAATAAAATATTTTTTCATTGCTTTACCCTAACCAATTTTTTTAAATCCGATATTTGTTTCAATATTGATTTTTTCGATGTTCCACCGTAAGAAGTTTTAGCATTAACAATATTTTTAACATCTATGAATTTATATAAGTCCGACTCAATTTCTTTTGAAAACTTTTTATATTCTTCAATAGAAAGTTTATCCAACGTTTTGTTATTATCTATACAATAGTGAACAATTTTTTGAACTATACCGTGCGCCGTTCTGAAAGGAATATTTTTTCTTGCCAAATAGTCTGCAATTTCCGTTGCCTGCAAAAATCCTTTTTCGGTACTTTTTAATGTTCTGTCTTTTTTGAATTCGAGTGATGCCATAATATCTGTAATAACTTCTAAACACAATTTTATTGTATCTGTTGCATCAAACACAGGGGGTTTATCTTCCTGCAAATCTCTGTTGTATGCAATAGGAAGTCCTTTCATGATTGTAAGCATTGCCGTTAAATCACCGAATACTCTGCCTGCTTTACCTCTAATAACTTCGGCTGTATCCGGGTTTCTTTTTTGCGGCATAATGGATGAACCGGAAGTAAACATATCGTCTATATGTATAAAATTAAATTCCACTGAAGACCAAGTAATAATTTCTTCTGCAAGTTTGGATAAGTGAACGGAAATTAAAGATAAATCAAAAATAAATTCCGCACAGAAATCTCTGTCACTTACACCGTCCAAAGAATTTTCGCAAGGTCTGAAAAATTCCAACAATTTTGCTGTATAGTTTCTGTCTATTTTAAAAGAAGTTCCCGCAAGTGCGGCACTTCCCAACGGCATAACATTTACTCTTTTTAAACAATCTATAATTCTTTCTTTATCTCTTTGTATCATCCAAGCATAAGCAAGTAAATGATGTGAAGCGATTATAGGTTGTGCAGGCTGTAAGTGAGTATAGCCCGGCATTATAACATCAATATTCTTTTCCGCTTTTTGTACAAGCACTTTTTGAAAAGCATTTAACATATCGAATATTGTTAAAATTTCTTTTCTTATATAAAGTCTTAAATCGGTAGCTACCTGATCGTTTCTGCTTCTTGCCGTATGCATTTTACCGCCGATGGCACCGATTCTTCTTATAAGTTCTTTTTCTATTGCAAAATGTATATCTTCTTCCATAGGAAGAGTCCACCCTTTAGACAAATCTTTAAGTATGGAATTTAATCCTGCGATAATTTTTTTACCGTCGGAAGCAGGTATAATTTTTGTTTTTATCAACATTTGCACATGTGCAATTGAACCTTCAATATCGACTTCCGCCAACCTTTGATCGAAAGAAAATGAACCGATGAATTGTTGAAAATTTTTCATTTTTCCACCTTTTATATCGACTATTTTTTAGTCTCTGAAATTGCTTCGCAATTTTTTTGCCTTTTTTAACTTATCTATTTTATAAAAATTAAGGTGAGGTGTAAAGAAAAAATTAAACAAAAAAAATAACATTATTTTTTTGTTAATTGTTGGTATAGGTTCATAAGTTTGGATACGGTTTCGGATTCTGTTAAGTAACAGGTTTTACCGGTTTTTTCGTCTCTTGCTGTAAAGCCATAAGCTTGCATAACGGCTTTATCGTTTTGTTGGTGAGCATTTCTTAATTCCGGAGGCATTGTAAGTTCATCGTATAAATCCGCTAATGAACTGTTAGGATACAATGCTCTTGCATTTAATATTTCTTGTGCAGTTTTTTCTATTTTTCCTTTTTGTTCTTTTGTAGGATTAGGCCATGGAAAATTGTTATAAACTAATTTATTTGAATATCTGTATCGCATTTCTAACCTACCACATACAGTTTTTGTCCAAGCCATGTGAACATTACTTGTTAATATTCCAAAACAATATAAGTTTGAATTTGGAATTATAGAACAAGAGTTATTAGAAATTACATTATTATTAAAAAATCCTATAGGAATATATTTTCTTGTCTCTGACGAATGCAAAGGTATTAATATATACTTATTCTTTGGTTGTCTTATTTCTCCAAACAAAGTAGGAAAATCTGCCAACTTTTTTGTTGCTGTTCTATTGCTGTTAAGCCTATGTTGTTTAACTTTATTTACTCTTTCTAAAACAAGTGGCATACTTTTTAATTCGTTTGGTGGGCAATCTATAAGCCATAAACAATATCTCTTTTTGTTGTTAATAAATTCTTCCGCACCCATAAATTGTTTAATGTATTTAATTGATAACGGCTCTTTTTTTATGAGATCTTGTTTTTCTTCTTCTGTTAAAAGTAAATTCCCGCCATCGTTTGGCATACTACCGAACACTATTTCATTTACATCACATATAGGTTTGTTTCTTCCTTCTATAAAAATATTTGGTGCATCGGTTAAATAAAAATTTATATTTTGAACTTTTTGTTTTCTGTCGTTAGAATATAATATTTTAGATTTATTATTTTGGTTACAACTAAAACCTACAATTACACAATAAACATGTGCTTTTGAGTTTGATTCACTGTCCCAACGGAAAGTTCTGTGTGCAAAATCTATATTTATATTAAATTTTTCGTATAATGGTTTAAACAATATAGCAACCTGTTCTCCTTGTGTTATTGAATTTGTAGATACAAGTGCTGTTTTAATATTTGTGTTTTGCATAAGTTTTGTTGCTTTATAATACCAACAGGAAACATAGTCTATATTACCTATATTTTCCCATTCGTTACCAAAAATATTTAACATATCCGTTTTTTGATTTTTAGACATTAATCTTGCACCAACAAACGGCGGATTACCCATAATATAATTCAATTCGAATTTATTTATAACATCTTCCCAATTTATTTGTAGAGCATTTGCTTCAATTATGTTTGCATAAGTTTTTAACGGTAAAAAGTCTATATTTGTATGGACTATATCTTCCGTCTTTTTTAACATTTGGCTTTCTGCTATCCATAAAGCAGTTTTTGCTACTGTTACGGCAAAATCGTTTATTTCTATTCCATAAAATTGTTTTATAGATACTTTAACAGGGTTTGTTATCGCTCCGATTAGAGTTTCTCCTTTATATATTATCTCTAAAACTTTATTTTCTAATGTTCTTAAAGAAATATAAGTTTCTGTTAAAAAGTTTCCGCTACCACATGCAGGATCTAAAAAAGTTAATTGTGAAAGTTTTGTTTGAAATTCTTCTAATTTTTTCTTTTTTGTTGTTCTTTGCTTTATTTGCGATATTGTCTCAAATTCATTGTTTAAATCGTCCATAAAGAGCGGATCTATAACTTTGTGTATGTTTTCTATTGATGTATAGTGCATACCGCCGGTTCTTCTTGTTTCAGGATTTAATGTGCTTTCAAATATTGCTCCGAATATAGTAGGGCTTATTTGAGACCAATCAAAATCTGCACTTGCTTTGTTTAATAAAAAGTCTTTTATTTCTTGTGTAAAGTTTGGTATTTCAATATCCATATTTTCAAAAAGTCCGCCGTTTACATACGGGAATTGTGCTAAATCTTTTTCCAAATACGGATCTCTGTCTTCATATTTTGTGTTTAACACTTCAAACAAATCTATCAATGCTTTTCTTATTTTATCAGGTTCTATGTTTTTCAGATAATCTAAAAACATATCGTGTTTGCCGAAAATGTTCGCATCTTCGGCATATAAACAAAATACTAAACGGACAATTAAAACATTTAAACTTTTTAATGTTTTTTCATCTTCTTTATTTATATATTGATTTAAAAGTGCGGTGTATATAAGACCTACAATTTCGCCTGCTTTTATTGATACTTCCATTTCTTTTTGCAAGTGCGGATTTTCGGTATCTACAAGAAAAGATAATCTGTAATATTCTTTTTCTAAATTTTCTAACAGAATTTCTTGAGGTTCACCGTTAGGTTGTTCCATATCGTAAACACAAAACTTTTTAAAATTACAGGTAACAACATATTTAGGATGTTTTGATACCGGAAGTTCCGCAATATATCTTTTTGCTTGTTGAAACGGATTTAAAATCGAGCCATCCGATTGTTTTATGGCTTTATATAAATTTTTATTGGAACTTTTTTGTTCTATTAAAACTTTTGTTTTTTCAATATAACCGTCTATAAAACTTGTATGATCTATATGAACTTGGTCTTCAAAAGTTATATAACTTTCCGGATGTTCTATATTAAAAACATCCCGTAAAAGAGATAACCAAAAAGGTTGGCTTTGTCCTTTTTCGTAACCTTTATCTTTCCAATATTGTGAAAATTGTTTTGCTGCAAGTCGTTGATTATTTTTCATATTTTATATTATATGTTAAAAGAGAAATAAAGACAATAAAAAAAGAGCAGAAGAAAAAAACTTCTGCTCCTTTCAATTTCTTTTTTATAATTTAGCTTAGTATATAAATTTAAGAGACAAGAGAAAAATTTAAAATTTGTTAGCGAAACGAAATATTTTTAAAGTGCGGTGTACATAAGCGAAGCGGTACATAAGCTTTAAAAATATGAAGTTGTAACTAAAAGTTTAAATTTTTATCGTCAAAGAACTTAGCCTTTATTTATTCTTTCTCATCAAAGCCTGAACCTTCGTCGGTAATCCGAACAAATTGATAAATCCTTCCGCATCTTTTTGGTTATAAATTTCGTCTTTATCAAATGTTGCAAGCTCTTCCCAATATAAAGGATTTTTTGCTTTTCTTGAAACAACCTGCATATTTCCTTTATAAAGTTTTACTGTTACAGAACCTGTAACATATTTCTGAGTTACATCTATAA
The DNA here is from genome assembly GCA_045223915.1 of Endomicrobiaceae bacterium. GTDB lineage: Bacteria > Elusimicrobiota > Endomicrobiia > Endomicrobiales > Endomicrobiaceae > Ruminimicrobiellum. The sequence goes on from JBGUZU010000018.1 coordinate 22,469, forward strand.
AAGCATCAAGAGCTTCTCTTAAAGGATTAAACCATAATCCGTTATATGCAAGTTCTGCATATTTGTGAGCTATCAATTCTTTATAGTGCGCCGTATCTCTGTCTATTGTCATAGATTCAAGTTCGTTATGAGCAAAGTATAAAAGTGTTGCAGCAGGAGCTTCATAAACTCCTCTTGATTTCATACCTACGAGTCTGTTTTCAATTATATCTATTCTTCCTATACCGTTTGCACCTGCAACTTCATTAAGTTTTTGAACCAAAGATACAGGATCAAATGTTTTACCGTTAATTGCTACAGGAATACCTTTAACAAAATCTATTTTTACATAAGTTGCTCTGTTGGGAGCATCTTTTGCAGATACTGTCATTTGGAACATATCTTCATCCCATTCGTTTTCCGTATCTTCCAATACTCCGCCTTCATAGGAAATGTGCCAAAGGTTTGCATCTGAAGAATAAGGTTTTGCTTTTGTTACAGGAACGGGAATTCCTCTTTTTTTAGCATAATCTATTGCATCGTTTCTTGATTTAATGTCCCAAATTCTCCAAGGAGCAATTATTTTTGCTTCAGGCATCAAAGCTTTAAAACCAAGTTCAAATCTTACCTGATCGTTACCTTTACCTGTTGCACCGTGACAAATTGCATCTGCTTTTTCTTTCTTTGCTATTTCAACAATTTTCTTTGCGATTACAGGTCTTGCCAATGATGTTCCCAACAAGTATCTGTTTTCATAAAGAGCATTAGCTTTTATTGCAGGGAAAATGTAGTCTGTTACAAACTCTTTTTTAGCATCTATAACATAACATTTTGAAGCACCTGTTCTTTTAGCTTTTTCTTTAAGTCCGATAACTTCTTTGTCTTGACCTACATTTACACAACATGCGATAACTTCTGCATTATATGTTTCCTTTATCCAAGATAAAATGATGGATGTGTCAAGTCCGCCCGAATAGGCTACAACTACTTTTTTAATGTCTGCCATTTTATTGCATCCTCCAATATTTTAATTGCTTTATCAATATCTTTTTTAGTTATTACAAAAGGCGGTAAAAACCTTAAAACATTACCTTGTGTACAGTTTATAAGAAGACCTTTTGCAATGCAAAATTCTACTATATCTTTACCGGCAAAATCAAGCTCCACACCTACAAGAAGGCCTAAACTTCTAACTTCTTTAATGCAGGAAAACTTTTTCTTTAATTCGTTTAATTTTTTAACGAAATATTTTGATTTGTCAGTAACATCTTTCAAAAGTTTCGGAGTAATTAGTTTTAATGTTGCGGCAGCTGCAGCACAAGATACAGGGTTACCGCCGAAAGTTGAACCGTGATCACCGTAATTAAATACTTCGGCAACTTTTTTGTCTGCAACAACGGCACCTAACGGAAGACCGTTAGCAATTGCTTTTGCTAATGTAAAGATGTCCGGCTTTATTCCGTAATGTTGCCAAGCAAAAGTTTTACCTGTTCTTGCCAAACCGCACTGAATTTCGTCGCATATTAAAAGAAGATTTTTATCGTCACAAAGTTTCCTTAAATCTTTAACGAACTTTTTGTCGGCAATATTTATTCCGCCTTCACCTTGTACCAACTCAATCATTACGGCTACAGTATTTTTGTTTATTAACTTTTTTACTGAATCTATATTGTTAAATTCGGCAAACACAAACTTTTGTTGTAACGGTTTAAAAGGAATATGAAACTTTTCCTGACCTGTTGCAGCAAGAGTTGCAAGTGTTCTTCCGTGAAAAGAGTTTTTAAATGCAATTATTTCGTATCTTTTAGTTCCGTCCTTTAAAGGATGATCGCTGCCCCACTTTCTTGCAATTTTTATTGCACCTTCGTTGGCTTCAGCACCTGTATTTGCAAGGAATACCCTGCCGTTTTTAAAAGATTTATCAAGCAAAGCTTTTGCAACTTCAACTTGCGGTTTGGAATAATAAACGTTGGAACAGTGTACAAACAAATCCAACTGTTTTTTTATTGCAGAAATTACTGCAGGGTTACCGTGACCGAAACTGCAAACACTTATACCGGAAAAAAAATCCAAATATTTTTTACCGTTTTCGTCCCAAACATATTGTCCTTTAGATTTCTTAACGGAAACATTATATCTTTTGTATGTCTTCATTAAATATTTATTTTCTTGTTGTTGAGTGTTCATTACATGCTCCTTTGCATATATGATAAATAAAATAACTTTAATATTTTACATATATTTTATTTATAAAACAATTATTTGAGTATTATTTTTTATATATGGTATAATACACAAATTATGACTATATCATTAGACAATTTAAACAATTCACAAAAAGAAGCCGTCTTACATACAGACGGTCCGTTAATAATTTTTGCAGGTGCAGGGACCGGCAAAACAAGAGTTATTACATATAGAATTGCATATTTGTTGGAACAGGGTGTAAAACCTTACAACATATTGGCAGTTACATTTACAAATAAAGCCGCAAACGAAATGAGAAAAAGGGTTAACGAGTTAACCGACAACATGGCTTTTGATGTCAGAGTTTCCACTTTCCATTCGTTCTGCTTATACCTTTTATCCTGCGAAGCAAAAAATTTCGGTATAGATCCGAACTTTCTTATATACGATATGGGCGAGCAGGTAAATGTTGTAAAAGAATGTATAAAAGAATTAAATCTTGACGATAAAAAGTTTAAACCTACATGGGTGGCAAACAGAATAAGCAGAGCAAAAGACGATTTGGACAGCCCGCAGGATATGAACGATGATTGCCAAGCAAAAGGTGACTTTTACGGTAAAACGGTATCGGCAATATACGAACTTTATCAAAAGAAATTAAAAACTTATAACGCTTTTGATTTCGGTGATTTGATAATGCAAACGGTTTTAAATTTACAGGCAAATCCGGACATTCTTTCAAAATATCAAGACAAATTTCAATACATATTGGTGGACGAGTATCAGGACACCAACCATGCACAATATGTTTTAACGAAAATGTTGGCGGAAAAATATAAGAACATATGTGTAGTAGGTGACGATGATCAAAGTATTTATTCTTGGCGAGGAGCGGATATAACAAACATCCTTGACTTTGAAAAAGATTATCCCGGTTGTACCACGGTAAAACTTGAAGAAAATTATCGTTCTACGCCAAAGATACTTCAAAGAGCATGGAATGTGGTTAAAAATAATACGGGCAGAGTACCTAAACAACTTTGGACAAGCAACGAAGATAAAGGTAACATAAATGTTTTCCAAAATATGAACGAAAATGATGAAGCTGCCAGAGTTGTGGATATGATACTTATAAACAGAGAAAGCGGTTACAAACTTTCCGATTTTGCGATTTTTTACAGAACAAATGCACAGTCCAGAGCATTGGAAGATGCTTTAAGAAGACAAGGCATACCTTACAACATTGTCGGAACATTAAAGTTTTACGAAAGAGCCGAAATTAAAGATATTATGGCATACTTAAAACTTATACATAATCCAAACGATAATGTAAGTTTTAGAAGAGTAGTAAATGTCCCCAGAAGAGGGGTGGGGAAATCTTCTATGGACAAATTGGAAGCTTTTGCCACATCCAAAGGTATTTCGTTATATGAAGCATTAAAGTTTGTCGGAACGGATATTATCCCGAGAGGCTCGCTTGCCGCAATGAACTCGTTCAGGCAAATAATAGAAAAAAATGTGCTTACAAAATATGATAAAACCGTAAAAGAAATAGTGGAAACGGTAATAGAAGATTCCGGTTATATAAGAGAACTTGAACTTACCGATAGTCCGGAAAACAAAAGCAGAATAGAAAATATACAAGAATTTGTTTCCGCGGTTGAAGATTTTGAAAGAAGATCACCGGACAGATCACTTGCCGGGTACTTATCGCAAGTAGCACTTGTTACCGATATAGATTCTTGGCAGGATACGGAAGATAAAGTTACACTTATGACACTCCATTTAGCTAAGGGGTTAGAGTTTAAAAATGTGTTCATAGTCGGTTTGGAAGAAGGTCTTTTCCCTATAGGTGAATCCGCTTACGATGAACAAGAATTGGAAGAAGAAAGAAGACTTATGTATGTAGGTATGACAAGAGCAAAAGAGAATTTATATATGACTTGGGCAACAGAAAGAACGGTTTTCGGTAAAACAAAATGGAATATGCCTTCAAGGTTTTTATTGGAAGCAGGTTTTACGGAACAACTTTCCAACAGAGCGGCACATAATGTTGTAACAAATACAATCCCGTTTGAATCTAAATATAAAGAAGAAATAACTTACGAACCTTTGGAAAGAGCAGATGATAGTCCGTACCAAATAGGAACTCTTGTTTCTCATCAGGCTTTTGGTAACGGAAAGATAATAGAAAAGAGCGGTTCCGGTGATAATTTGAAGTTGGTAGTACTGTTTTCAAACGGACAATGGAAAAAATTGTTGGCAAAGTTTGCTAATTTAACAATAATAAAAAATTGAAAAATAATTGAAAAATAAAATAAAAAAGGTTAAAATATTAAGAAGTGTTGAAAAAATTAAATTAGGAGAAAACATGAAAAAACTTTTAGCAACTTGTTTTTTTGTTTTTACCGGTTTATTCATATATATGTGTGCTTATGCAGAAACTGTGTCGATAAGCGGTGCAGTTACTCAATTTTCGTCATCTTCAGGGTTGGCACTTAACGATATTACAATTGATGTTACCGGAACAAAAACTTTAAAAGTAAAAACAGGAAGAACAGGCAACTACATAATTGCCGGTCTTGAAAAAGGTGGTACTTATACACTGAGAATATCAAAACCGGGATATACGTTCACACCTGAAACAAAAGTTTTCAAAAATTTGGAAGAAAGTAAAATCAATCAGGATTTTGTGGCTTCAAGTGCAAAATATTCTATAAGCGGAAAGGTTATTGTAGGCGGAAAACCGGCAAAAGGCGTTATTGTTATGATTAATAACAGGCCCATAAAATATTATACCGATGATAACGGAGAATATGTTATAGCTAATTTGGAATATAATGGTCCGTATGAAGTGAAAGTTGTATCAGACAAATATGCTTTTAATTCTTTCAAAACAGAGTTTTTGGAAAAAAATGTTGTACATGATTTCAAAAAAGATATTACACTCGCAGGAAGAGTTACTTCTTCCGGAGAGGGACTTGCCGGAATAGAAATAGATATTAATGGCGTAAGATATAAAACAGATGAAGATGGATATTATAAAGTAGAATCAGCTGTTACAAACGGAGACTATGTTATAAAAGTGGCTGATAATAAATATGATTCTTCACCGAAATCAATACCTGTAACTAAAGTAACGAGTGATAAAGATAATCTTGATTTTGAAATATCAGGTCAGTTTATAGGAAAGGTTACATATAACGGAAAACCTCTTAAAAATGTCATAGTTAATGTAAGTGATATTGACGAAGAGTTTAAATCCGATGCACAGGGTATGTTTAAAGTTCCGGATTTGGGATTAAACAAATATTACAAAATTTCAATATCAAGCAAAGGATATACTTTTAATCCTAAAGAAAAAATAATAAATTCCTTAATGAAGGAATCCAGTTATCAAGAATTTAAAGCCGAAAATGAAAAATATAATATAACGGTTAAAGCTGTTCGCGGAACTGTTCCTTTAGAAAAAGTAGATATAAAGTTAGATAATGCCACATATAAAACAGATAAAAACGGAACATATGTAATAAAAGGGGTAACAGGGGGCAGTAAATACATAATAACTGCAAGTAAGAGTGGAATGGAGTTTGCTAAATCAAAACAAATTATAGATAAATTGCAACAAGATGAAACAGTTTATTTTGAGGGAGCATTAAATGTTTCCGGTAAAGTTTTGAATGGTGTAAGGCCATTAAAAGATGCTGTTGTATTGTGCAATGATAAAACGGCAAAAACCGATGTAAACGGTAAATATATATTAAAGAATTTAGCACCACATGAAGACTATAGTATAAGAGTTTCCAGTGATAGTTTTGTATTCAGAACACCTGAGATAGAAATTTCCGATTTATCAAATGATTTGGAAAATATCAATTTTGCTGTTTTGTCTGATGAAGAAGAACCGGAAGCAATAGAAGAAGAAAGTAAGCCTTCCATCGAAGTTGTTAAAGAGGATAAATCCGAGAAAGAAAGACTTAAAGCAGAAAAAGAAGAGGCAGCAAGACTGGCAAAGGAAGAAAAGATAAGAGCAGCCGAAGAAGCAAAAGCTGAGGCAGAAAGAATCAAAGCGGAAAAAGAAGAGGCAGCAAGATTAGCAAAAGAAGAAAAGATAAGAGCAGCCGAAGAAGCAAAGGCTGAGGCGGAAAGAATCAAAGCGGAAAAAGAAGAGGCAGCAAGACTAGCAAGGGAAGAAAAGTTAAGAGCGAAAGAAGAGGCTGAAGAACAGGCTCGCATGGAAGCCGAAATGAGAAAACTTGAAGCAGAAGAAAAAATGAGAGCCTCTTTGGAAGAAAAAGAAAGAGCCGCCGAAGAAGCAAAAGCCGAGAAAGAAAGAATAAAGGCAGAGAAAGAAGAAGCAATAAGATTAGCAAAGGAAGAAAAGATAAGAGCAGCCGAAGAAGCAAAAGCTGAGAAAGAAAGACTTAAAGCAGAAAAAGAAGAGGCAGCAAGGTTAGCGAAGGAAGAAAAGTTAAGAGCGAAAGAAGAAGCCGAAGAACAAGCACGTATGGAAGCTGAAATGAGAAAGCTTGAAGCAGAAGAAAAGATTAGAGAGGCCGAAGAAGAAAAACAAGCAAGAATAGAAGAAGCCAAAGCAGAGAAAGAAAGAATCAAGGCAGAGAAAGAAGAAGCAATAAGATTAGCAAAAGAAGAAAAGATAAGAGCAGCCGAAGAAGCTAAAGCTGAAAAAGAGAGAATTAAAGCAGAAAAAGAAGAAGCGATAAGGTTAGCAAAAGAAGAAAAAGAAAGAGCAATAGAAGAAGAAAGAATAGAGAAAGAAAGATTAAAAGCTGAAAAAGCTGAAGAAGCAAGATTGGCAAAAGAAGAAAAACAAAGAGCCAAAGAAGAGGCTGAAGAACAAGCAAGGTTAAATGCAGAAATAAGAAAACTTGAAGCGGAAGAGAAAATGAGAGCCGCTTTGGAAGAAAAACAAAGAGCCGAAGAAGAAAAACAAAGAGCCGCCGAAGAAGCAAAAGCCGAGAAAGAAAGAATAAAGGCAGAAAAAGAAGAGGCAGCAAGATTAGCAAAAGAAGAAAAACAAAGAGCCAAAGAAGAGGCTGAAGAACAAGCAAGGTTAAATGCAGAAATAAGAAAACTTGAAGCAGAAGAAAAAATGAGATTAGCCTTGGAAGAGAAAAGAAGAATTGAAGAGGAAAAGCAAGCAAGAATAGAAGCGGAAAAAGCAGAGAAAGAAAGAATAAAAGCAGAAAAAGAAGAGGCTGAAAGATTAGCAAGAGAAGAAAAGATAAGAGCAGCCGAAGAAGCAAAAGCTGAGGCAGAAAGAATCAAGGCAGAGAAAGAAGAAGCCGAAAGAATAGCAAAAGAAGAAAAGATAAGAGCAAAGCAGGAAGCAGAAGAGCAGGCAAGATTAGAAGCTGAATTGAAAAAATTAGAAGAAGAAGAAAAGCAAAGAGCTATATTAGAAGAAAAACAAAGAATTGAAGAAGAAAAACAAGCAAGAATAGAAGCGGAAAAAGCCGAGAAAGAAAGACTCAAAGCAGAAAAAGAAGAAGCCGAAAGATTGGCAAGGGAAGAGAAATTAAGAGCGGAAGAAGAAGCAAGATTAGAAAAGGAAAGAATTAAGGCTGAAAAAGAAGAGTTGGAAAGATTAGCAAAAGAAGAAAAAGAAAGAGCTGAAGAAGAAAGGCTCAAGGCTGAGAAAGAAGAAGCAGAAAGATTGGCAAAAGAAGAAAAAGAAAGAGCCGAAGAGGCAGCAAGACTTGAAGAAGAAAGAATAAAGGCAGAGAAAGAAGAAGCAGAAAGAATAGCAAAAGAAGAAAAGTTAAGAGCGGAAGAAGAAGCAAGAGCTGAAGCTGAAAGAATCAAAGCAGAAAAAGAAGAAGCAGAAAGAATAGCAAAAGAAGAAAAAGAAAGAGCCGAAGAGGCAGCAAGACTTGAGGCAGAAAGAATCAAGGCAGAGAAAGAAGAAGCAGAAAGAATAGCAAAAGAAGAAAAGTTAAAAGCGGAAGAAGAAGCAAGAGCTGAGGCTGAAAGAATCAAAGCAGAAAAAGAAGAAGCTGAAAGAATAGCTAAGGAAGAAAAGTTAAGAGCGGAAGAAGAAGCAAGGGCTGAAAAAGAAAGGCTTAAGGCAGAGAAAGAAGAAGCGGCAAGAATAGCAAAAGAAGAAAAACAAAGAGCAGCCGAAGAAGCCAAAATAAAGAAAGTTGAAAAAGAAGAAATTTCGAATGATGTAAAGAAAGAAACTTTCTACATAGAAGGTAGAGTTTTAAAATCGAAATTCGGAGTAAAAGGAGTACAGGTTCGTTTATTATTGGCAAGTGAAGAAAAAATTTATTTAACGGATAAAAACGGTTATTATAAAATTGCCGGTTTGGAAAAAGGTCAAAATTATTTGATAACTGTTCTTTCAGGTAAAGAGATTTTGAATATATCTCCTAAATCCAGAACATATAAGAATTTGTCCGGTAACATGAAGAATCAAAATTTCTATGTTGTGGAAAAGATTGTTATAAATAAAAATAAAAAACCTGTTAAAAAAACAAAAGTTGACGGACAAGAACAAGATTGGAATACGAGATACGGATTAGAAAATAGTAATGGAATAATAAAAAAAGATATAGAGTGGTAACTTTTGATGAAAGCTATAAATGTAAAGTTGAAACAAAATCCATATCCGATAATATTTTCAGATAATAATAAGAGTTTGTTAGCAAATTTAAAAAAATATCTTCCTAACAGGAAGATATTTTTTGTTTCCGATACAAATGTTTCAAAATTATATTTAAAAGAACTGGTTTCTCTCCTAAAAAAAGAAAAATTTGTAGTAGAAAGTTTTACTTTTAAGGCAGGGGAACAATCAAAGAACATAAACACCTTAATTGATATGTATAACTATGCTTTGAAAGCAGGTGTTGACAGAAAATTTACAGTGGCTGCATTAGGTGGCGGTGTGGTAGGAGATGTTTCGGGATTGTTTGCATCTACATATATGAGAGGTTTAGGCCTTGTACAAATTCCTACATCATTACTTGCTATGGTTGATTCTTCCATAGGCGGGAAAACCGGTATAGATTTGGAAATGGGTAAAAATGTTGTAGGTACATTTTATCAACCTAAATTTGTATATATAAATTCAAATTTTATAGAAACCTTAAGTCTCGAACATATAAAAAACGGCATGGCGGAAGTAATTAAATATGCAATTACTTTCAGCTCCAAATTTTTTAATGAATTAGATGCAATATTAAACAAATCTGTTATAAATAAAAAAGATTTCGATAAAATTATTTACGAGTGCTGTAAATTTAAAGCAAAAGTTGTGGAAGAAGATGAAAAAGAAAGAAAAGGTGTAAGAGAGTTGTTAAATTTCGGACACACATTCGGACATGCTTTGGAAACCATAACAAAATATAAAAAATATTTGCATGGTGAAGCTGTCGCTATCGGAATGTTGTTTGTTGCCGAACTTTCTAGCAGAATTAAATTTTGTGATAATGTAACAAAACAAAAAATAAAAGATATGGTTGTCGGTTCCGGATTTAACGATAACATCAACTTAAAAGTTAATCCTATAGATTTATTGAATATAATGAAGAAAGATAAGAAATCTGTTTCCGGTAAGATAAGATTTGTTTTACCTGAAAAAATCGGTAAAGCCAAAACAGGTATAGAAATAGATAATAAAATAATTTTAAATACAATAAAGGATTTTTTAAAATGAAAAAAGTATTAATAATTAACGGACCTAATTTAAACTTGTTAGGTACAAGAGAACCTGAAATTTACGGCAAAACAACTTTGAAAGATATTGAAGCTGAATTAAAAAATAAAGCTGAAAAATTAAATGTTGAAATCGAATGTTTTCAGTCAAATCATGAAGGTGAAATAGTTGATAAAATTTGCGGAGCAAAAGGAAACTTTGATGCTATTATAATAAATCCTGCGGCATATACTCATACATCGGTTGCAATAAGAGATGCTTTTGCCGCTGTTGATATACCTGCAATCGAGGTTCATATTTCCAATGTTTATTCAAGGGAAGAATTCAGACACAACTCTCTAATTGCACCTGTTGTTGTTGGTCAAATAGCCGGTCTTGGAATTTATGGATATCTTTTAGCTTTAGAATATTTCAGTAAATAAATTTAATTAAATAAAAAAACACTCTGTCGAAAGACAGAGTGTTTTTTTTATTATGCTAGCAAAAAAATTATATTTTTCTTATGTTAGCTGCTTTAGGACCTTTTTCTGATTCAACAACATCAAATTCAACTTTGTCGCCTTCAGCAAGAGATTTAAAACCTTCTGCTTGAACAGCTGAATAATGTGCGAATACATCGCCTGAACCATCATCGTTGGAAATGAATCCATAACCTTTTTGGTCATTAAACCATTTTACTTTACCTTGTGCCATTTACGTCTACTCCTTATTTATAGTCCGATCAGGACTTTTTTAATACGAACCGTTTGTTGGCTCGTTGATATATTTAAGTATTTATTGACTGATTTGTCAATAGTTTTTTATAAAATAAAAAAATGCGTCATATAGGAATCGAACCTATAACCTAACGGTTAAGAGCCGTTTGCTCTACCAATTGAGCTAATGACGCATTTGTTTTCATAGTCAATATTTATATCATATTATTGAGTATTTTTTCAAGTATTGACTAAAAAAAAAGTTTTAAGTATAATACTTGTGTTGTTTTTTTGAAGGGCCTGTAGCTCAGTTGGTTAGAGCACTCGACTCATAATCGAATGGTCGTAGGTTCAAGTCCTACCAGGCCCAAATAAAGTTTAAAGATCTTTATTTTTATTAGTTTAAACTGTTTCTTTTCTATGAGAAAGGAGATTGTTTTTGTAGTTTAGAGTAACCGATTTCTTATTAGAAACCGGTTTTTTTTATTTTATAGCAAAATATGTAAGTTTGAGTTGAAACAAAGTGTTTTCAAAATGAAGTGTACTAAAAATATATCGTAGCAAATGGGTATATGATTTTTGAAAACACAAAGGTGTAAACCAAAATTACAAATCGTTATATAGAAGTAGAGGAAATATGATAATTGTAATAACCGGAAACGGAAAAGGTAAAACAACATCTTCAATAGGTCAAATAGTTAGAGCGTTAGGTCATAACCAAAAAGTTTGTTTGGTTCAACTTTTTAAAGGTGAAGATTTTTACGGAGAACAAAAGATTTTGACTAAGCTCGAAGGATTGGATTTCTTTTCTTTTGCCGCAAAACATCCGTTTTGTTTTAGAGATATAACAAAGGAACAAACCATAGAAGAATGTAAAAAGGCAACAGATAAATTAAAAGAAATTATAAAGAATAATAAATATAATTTGATAGTGCTTGAAGAATTTAATATCGCAATAAGAGATAACTTTATAGAAGAAGATTTGTTGATAGATATTATAAAGCAATTGAACGAAAAATCTAATGTTGTTGTTACCGGAAGAGGAGCAAGTCAAAAACTTATAGATGTTGCCGATTTGGTAAGCGAAGTAAAAGAAATAAAACATCCTTACAATAAGGGTATTCCTGCACAGGAAGGAATTGAATATTAATTGCAAAGCAATTAATATTGTTGAACAGTTGAATGGTTGAAAGGTTTAAAAATTTTATGAGAAAATTTTTATTTTTAGTACTATTAATATTTTTGTTATCATCAAATACTTTTGCAGAGTACAACAGAATAATTTCTTTAGCACCGTCTGCTACGGAAAGTTTATATGAGTTGGGTATAGATGAAGAATTGGTCGCAAACACGGTTTATTGTTCCGACGGTAACTTTAAAAAAGAAAAAATCGGTACGGTAACGGAACCGAATATTGAGAAAATTGTTTCGTTAAAACCCGATTTGATTATAGCCACAAAAGAAGGAAATTATAAAACTGTTATTGATAAGTTGATAAGATTAAAATTAACGGTATATGTTATGGAACCGTATTCAAATTTTGAAGATGTTTGTATCAATTTTCAAAAACTTGCGGACTATTTAGATAGATCGGATACTGCAAAAGAAATAATAAATAATGTAAAAGATGAAATTTCCGAATTAGACAGCAAAACAAAAAATACGAACAAAGAAAAAATATTTTGGGAAGTCGGTGCAAATCCCATATTTACCGTTGGTAAACAAAGTTTTGTTAACGAATACAATAAATTTATAAACGGAACAAATATTTTTGAATATATAGATATGAGATACCCTAACATAAGTGTGGAATCTGTTATAGAAAAAAATCCCGATATAATTATGCTTGTTAATATGGGCGATGTAAGTGATCAGGAAATTGCCAAATGGAATAAATATAAAAACATAACAGCGGTAAAAAATAATAAAATTTATTTGCTGGAAGCAAACGATATTTTTACACCTACACCAAAAAGATTTTTGAACGGGATAAAAGTTTTGAAAAATAAGTTGGATAAAGAAAAAATTTAACGACAGGAGAATTAAAAAAACACATGAATAAATTTTTAAAGTTTATTTTTATAAGTGTTTTTACCATATTTGTTTTATCTTCTTGTTCCGATAAGGACTCTTTTGTAGATATTTGTGTGGGAAACGAACATTCCATAGTATTAACAAAAAACGGAGCGGTATATTCTATTGGAAAGAATAAATTCGGAGAATGTAATGTTAAAAATTGGAAAGATATTATTGCAATAGCCGCAGGGGACAGCCATAGTGTGGGATTAAAGAAAGATGGAACGGTAGTTGCTTGCGGAGATAATAATGATGGGCAATGCAATGTTCAAGATTGGAAAGATATTGTTGCAATAGCTGCAGGAGATGCATGTACTTTTGGCGTAAAAAATGACGGAACAGTTGTTGTGATTGGTAAGAATAATGAAGGGCAATGCAACATTCAAGATTGGAAAGATATTGTTGCAATAGCTGCCGGAAAAGAACATACTGTAGGATTGAAAAAAAATGGAACTGTTGTTGCTTGCGGGAATAATAATTTCGGACAAGGCAATGTTGAAGATTGGGAAGATATTATAGATATATGTGCCGGTGATGAACATACGGTAGGTTTAAAGAGTGATAAAACCGTAGTTGCTGTGGGAAATGATGATGAAGCCCAAAGTTTTGTTAAAGATTGGCGAAAGATTATATCAATAGCTGCCGGCAGGAAACATACTGTAGGATTAAGAGAAGATGGAATTGTTGTTGCTCGCGGAGATAATAATTTTCAACAATGTGAGGTTGGAGATTTTAAAGAAATTGCTGCAATATATGCAGGAAAAGACAACACGATTATATTAGGGCAAAATGGAAAAATCAGTTCCAGAGGTGCCGATAGAAACAGGCAATGCGCTGCCGGAGATCTTTCGCGAATAGTTCTTTTTGATAAAATAGAAAACGATGAGAGATTTATAAGTTTTAATAATTTTGCGAATAGGTTGGAAGGAAAATGGGAAACACTTAAAGCTGAATTTAGCGACATTTCAGATGGGATTATTTTCTTGATAATGTTTACTATCGGAGTATTTGTTTTTTGTGGTTTATATAAACTTGCCGTAAAACAAGAAGAAGAAATTAAGAAGAATTATGAGAGGAAAATAAAAAATACCAAGGACAGAACATTTGATATAGATATATTGGCGGAAAACAGTAAGAAAGAGGCTATAATAAGAGCAGAGAAAAAGAATAAAAAGGTCAGTAGAAGTGTAGATATATTGGCGGAAAACAGTAAAAAAGAAGCCATAAAAAAAGCAAACGAAAAAAAAGCAAAGAAAAATACAGAAAAAATAGATATGTTGGCAGAAACAACCAGAGAAGAGGCCATAAGAAAAGCAAAGGAAGAAGCAGTCAAAAGAAAAGAAAGAGAGGAAAGGAACATAAAAATAAGGGCTAATAAAGAGCAGGAAAATCTTCGTAAAAAATATAAGGAGATAAATAATTCAATAATAAACAAATGAATAAGATTTTTAAGTTTGGCTTACTGCTTATAATATTGGTTATAACATTTATAATTGCGATGATATCGGGTATAAGTGATATATCCGTTATGGAAATGTTAAAGTCTTTATTTTCAACCGGTGACGGTAATACTTATACAATAATAAATCAAATAAGATTACCGAGAGTTATTCTTGCTGTAGTTGCCGGTGCAGGTCTTGCATGCAGCGGATGTGTTTTTCAGGGAGTGCTTAGAAATCCGTTAGCGGATCCGTTCACATTGGGTATTTCAGGCGGTGCGGCTTTCGGTGCATCTATAGGCTTTGCTTTCGGAATAACAAAACTTTCTTGGATATTTTTACCGTTGTTAGGATTTTTAGGTGCATTGTTATCGGTAGGTTTAGTTTATATACTTAACATGAAAAAAGAGTTTGATTCCAATACCATGATACTTTCCGGTGTGGTTGCAAGTTATATTTTCTCTTCCGCGGTAATGTTGGTGTTTTCAATATCTTCTTCGGATCAACTGTATTCCGCTTTTATGTGGCTTATGGGAAATCTTGCTTTTTTTGATGAACGACTTTTGCCTATGGTAATAATTTTAGTTATGGCAGGTGTTGTAATTTTGTGCTGCTTGGGTAATGTTATAAATATAATAAGTTTAGGTAACGAAAAATCTAATTCTTTGGGTATAAATACGGCAAGAACGGTAAAATATATTTTCTTATTAAGTTCGTTAATAACGGCATGTATTGTAAGTTGTTGCGGAGTTATAGGTTTTGTAGGTCTTATGATACCGCACATTACAAGAAAATTTGTGGGAAATAATAACAAAGTATTGATGCCGTTTTCCGCTGTCGTAGGAGCAATATTTTTGTTGATATGCGATACTGTAAGCAGAACGGTAATTGCTCCCGTGGAAATTCCGATAGGTGTAATAACAAGCATAATCGGAGGTTTATTTTTTGTTTTCTTACTGTTAAGAAAAGCGGGTAAAATATCTATATGATAAAAATAGAAAATGTTTCATTATCTTATGATAAAAGAACGGTTCTTGAAGATATAAGTTTGAACTTAAAAGAGAAATCTTTTATCGGAATTATCGGTAAAAACGGAACAGGGAAAAGTACATTATTGAAGTCTGTAGTCGGACTTTTAAAACCCGTAAAAGGAAATATTTTTATTGATGATAAAAATGTTTATGATATGAAAAAAAATATTTTGGCAAAGAAAATTTCTTTTATGCCACAAACAATGCAGTTTGATTTTTCTTTTAATGTTAAAGATTTTATTATGTTCGGAAGATATCCTTACACAAATATGTTCAAGTTGGCAAGTGCAGAAGATTTTAAAATAGTTGAAGATGTAATGAAGCTTACCGAAACATCGGAATTCGCGGAAAGAAATATAAACGAACTTTCCGGCGGGGAAAGACAAAAAGTTTTGTTGGCACAAACATTAGTTCAACAAACCGATATCATTGCACTCGATGAACCGACATCTCATCTTGATATCGGCAGCCAGGCAACAATATTTAAGTTGTTAAAAATGTTAAACGAAAAATATAATAAAACAATTATTACTACCGTTCACGATTTGAATTTGGCGGGAGAATTTTGTTCGGATATAGTTTTTCTTGATGATAAAAAGGTTATCAATTTCGGACCTGCCGAAAAAGTTTTGAATTATAAAGATATAGAAAAAGTTTATGATGTAAAAGTTGTTGTTCATACTAATCCGGTATCGAAAAAGCCTGTAGTTATACCGGTATACAATTAAAATAATGACAGGTTATTAGGTTATAGGGTTATAAGTTTAGAAAAGCAACAACGACAAAAATAATTTGAAAAATTTAGTTATAAATTGTAAATTATAAATCGTTGTTTAGTAGTTGTCGTTAATTATGAATTGTAAATTATAAATTATCAATTGTAGTTATAACGGTGTACGGGAAAGCTGTGAGAATCGGCTACAGTCCGGCTACTGTATTGAGTGCAGTAATTAAATATTTTCACTGATTATCAAAAAATCGGGAAGGAAATATTTGCAGTAAAAACTCTAAGTCAGGAGACCGACCGTTAATCAAAATAAACCCCGAGGAGGTTGTTATGAAACAATCGTTTATTATTGACGGATAAAAATTGCTTTGCAATTTGTGATGTATGGATGCATGGAAGGATTGAACCAAAATGCATGTGCATTTCGGTGAGCTTACAGCTTAAAGCTAAGAAATTAGTGTTTATAGTTGGTAGTTTGTAGTTGTTGGTTTAATGTATTTTTTTGCTTTGTAAAAAATCTAATAATTAATCAAAATTCACATTGTGAATTTTACCGAAAACTATAAACCATAAACTATAAGCCATAAGCTAAAAATACGAAGTATTTTTTTAGGAGAAATAAAATGAGAAAATTTATAAGTTTATTGGCAGTATTGAGTTTAGCAGTATCTGCATTTACTCAAACAGTAATTGCAGCAGATTATGATGAAGATGAAAACGAAGGAGAAGTCTTTTTGTCTTTAACAAAAACGGCAGAACCGTTAAGCGATTTAACAACAAATTTGACGGTTATTACAGAAGAAGAAATTAAAGAAAAAAGTGCGGACACTTTAGGTGATATACTTGAAGGAGAACTTGGTATATCTTATAAAAATAATGGTCCTTTGGGACAAGCTCAATCTATATTTATGAGAGGTGCATCATCGGGCCAAACATTGGTATTGGTAGATGGCAGAAAAGTTAATGAGGTTGCTTTAGGTGGAGCAGATTTTACTGCAATTCCGGCAAGCATGATAGAAAGAGTTGAAATTATAAGAGGTTCAGGTGCCGCTCTTTACGGAACAGGAGCATTCGGTGGTGTTATCAATGTTATAACAAAAAAAGCCACGCCGTTAACACCTAATGTTAATCCGTATTTTTCTTACGGAACATTTAATACTATTAATGCAGGTATAACGGGAGCTTATGCAAATGATGTTGTTTCTATATTAATTGCACCATCTATGTTATCTTCGGATGGTTATGAACCTGTTTCTTTTTATAATTCTAAAAATATTTTCGGTAAAATCGGTGTGAATTTAACTGAAGATTCGGAAATAATTTTGTCCGGTCAGGCATATAATGCAGATATCGGAAATCCGGGTTCCAAAACTCTCGGATATGCTCCTTCAAAACAATTTGAAGATAATAATTATTTAAAATTGGATTACAATATAAAAATAGAAGATTTCAAGGTTCAAGTTTCAGGATACAATGCTAACTATACAAGAAAAGCACCTACTTACGGAAATGAATACAATACTGTAAATACGGGTTTTAAAGGTGATGTTACGTATAAAGAATTTTTAACATTAGGTTTGGAATGGGATAAAAACGAATTTAAACAAAGAGGTCAACAAGCTATTAGCTATGATCCTTATGAAGCTATAGAAGTAGAACAAGTAAACAAATATAGAGAAACAGCATCAGCTTATTTACAGGCAATTTTTAATGTTGGAAATTTAACTTTAATACCTGTAGTAAGAGGTGATAAAAATAATGATTATGAAGATGTGTTTACACCTGCACTTTCTGCAATTTTTAAATTAACCGATGAAATAAAACTTTCCGGTAATGCAAGCAGAGTTTGGAATGCTCCTACTTTCAGTCAATTATACGATGATAGTTATGGTAGCGCAAATCCTAATTTAAAACCTGAAAAAGGTTGGTCTTATGATTTAGGTGTAGAATATTCCGTAAATAAGTTTACCGGTATGGTAACAGGTTTTTATATTGATTCTGAAGATTTGATAATAAGTGACCCCAATGATAATTATAGAGGACATAATGTAGGAAAAGCAAGACAATACGGTTATGAAGTCGGTTTAAAATATGATATGTGTAAAGAAGTAAGTCATAAAATAAACTATACATATACAAGAGCAGAAGATTTAGAAACTTATCAAAATTTAATTTATAGGCCAGTACATAATTTAAATTATGCAATAACAGTAAAACCGATGAAAGCATTAAAAATATCGGCAGATGTTTCTTATGTAACATCTACAATGTACCAAGTTAAACATCCCGGATATTCATATGAAGATTATTATACCGGAGATACTGTTAATGTTCCCGCAGAACCTGATTTATATTTAGATGATTATTGCATAGTTAATGCAAGAGTAGATTATCAAATAATGAAATATGTTTCTTTATGGGTTAAAGGAAACAACTTAACAAATAATGATAAATATCAGTTAAATTATGGTTATCCTATGCCGGGAATTACGGGAACTGCAGGTATAGATGTAAGATTTTAATGGTGCTTGGAATAAAGAACAGGTTGCAAACATTTGTCTGCAACCTGTTTTTTTTATTTCTAAAAATTACCAAACCTTATTGTCGAAAGCTTCTTTTAATTTGTCCAGTTCTTTTTGTACTGCTTTTACATCGGAATGATATTCTTTTCCGGTAGGAACAGTAGAAAGAAAACTATCCGTTGCACCTGTATTACTGTCATTAGCAACAAAGTTTAATTCATAGATAAGTCCTGGTGCATTTGTCGTATTTGGTAAATCTCTAATAACCTCAATATAAGCAGCATTTGCATCTTTCGGATAAGTTGCAAATTTAAAAGCTTTAGTCTTTATTCCGTTAACACCGGTTGATTCCTTGGCGGCTGTCGGTTCTCCGTCAAACAATAATCCTAATTCTTCCAAATCCGCAGCAAATCTCTTGTTTACAATATAGAAATCCTTTTGAGCTGTTATTATTGTGGAAAGTGTAGTATAAGCTTCTGCGAATTTAGTTCGCTCAATTTGTCCGTTATAAACGCCTTTTCCTATAATGGTAAGTATAGAGATAATAGTTATTATTATCACCATTTCAATAAGGGTGAAACCTTTAATATTTTTCATAATGACTCCTTAAAATCTTTAATAATATTATAATGGTATCTCAACATAAAATCAATATTTTTTTTATAGCTTTCGATTATTATTGTCATTATTCCTGTTTTTTTTGTAGAATATATAAGACTATAAATAAACTAATTTTATATAGATAGAGGATTAAGATGAAAAGAAGTTGTTATTGCGGTAAAGTTGATGAAAGTTTTATCGGTAAAGAAATTGTTGTAAGCGGTTGGGTACATTCAAGAAGAGACCACGGCGGAGTTATTTTTATTGATTTAAGAGACAGAGAAGGTCTTGTTCAAATAGTTTTTCAGCCTGAAAAAAAAGAAATATTTGCTCAAGCGGAACATTTAAGAAGTGAATATGTTTTATCCGTAAAAGGCTTGGTTAGAAACAGGCCTGAAGGAACAGTTAACCCGAACATGTTTACAGGTAAAGTTGAAATAGTTGTAAACGAGTTGGAAATAATAAATACAAGTCCTGTATTACCTTTGGAAGTTGATGATTATAAAGAAACTTCCGAAGAAATAAGATTAAAGTACAGATACCTTGATTTAAGAAGACCGTCTTTCCAAAAGAATTTTATTTTAAGACATAAAATTTCACAAACGATAAGAGAGTATCTTAACAAAGAAGGTTTCTTGGAAATAGAGACACCTTTCTTAACAAAATCTACTCCTGAAGGAGCAAGAGACTTTTTGGTTCCTGCAAGACTTGCACACGGATGTTTTTATGCATTACCTCAATCACCTCAGATATTTAAACAAATATTGATGGTTGCGGGTTTTGACAAATATTATCAAATAGCAAGATGTTTCAGAGATGAAGATTTAAGAGCAGACAGACAACTTGAATTTACTCAGGTTGATATGGAAATGTCTTTTATCGACGAACAAGATATTATGACTATAGTTGAACAAATGCTTGCTAAAATATTTAAAGATGTTTTAGGTAAAGAAATACAAACACCGTTTTTAAGAATGCCTTACGATGAAGCAATGTTAAGATTCGGTTCGGATAAACCCGATACAAGATTTGCAATGGAAATAAAAGATTTTACAAAAGAACTTGCAAATTGCGGCTTCGGAGTTTTTAAAAATGTTATAGCTAAAGGTAATGTTGTCAGAGGTCTTTGCATAACAGGCGGTGCAAAATTTTCAAGATCCGAAATTGACGGACTTACAAAGTTTGTAGGTGAGTTCGGTGCAAAAGGCCTTGCATGGATGAAGATAACCGCTAACGGTGCAGAATCAAATATAGTTAAATTTTTCACGAAAGAAGAAATAGATACAATAATAAGTAAACTCGAAGCTAAAGACGGAGATTTGGTGGTTTTCTTGGCTGATGAAGTTGATATTGTTGCTCAAGGTCTCGGAGCGTTAAGATTAAAGATGGGTAAACAGTTAGGACTTATAGATAAGAATAAATTCAATTTCTTATGGGTAGTGGATTTCCCGTTATTTGCTTGGGATAAAGAAGAAAGAAGATGGGTTGCAAACCATCATCCGTTTACCGCAGTTAAGGATGAAGATGTAGATAAATTAACTCAAGAAAAAGCAGGCCAGGCTAAAGCCAGAGCTTACGATGTTATTTTGAACGGAGTTGAGCTCGGCGGAGGTTCTATAAGAATACATAAATCAGATATGCAATCAAAGGTATTTAATCTTTTAAATATTACCGAAGAATCCGCAAAAGAAAAATTCGGATTCTTGCTTGATGCATTAACTTACGGAGCACCTCCGCACGGCGGACTTGCAATCGGTTTTGACAGATTATGTGCATTGTTAATAGGGGAAGAATCTATAAGAGAAGTTATAGCTTTCCCGAAAACACAAAAAGCTATATGCCCTTTATCAAATGCTCCGGCTGAAGTTGCCGAAAAGCAGTTGAGAGAATTAGGTATAAAAATTAATCAAAAAAAACAGGTTAACACAGAAGAAAAATAGTGAAAACTTTAAGAAATTGGTTAAAATCAAAGATAAGAAATTTTCTGTTGTTTTTAATAAAACAATTGGATAATGATGTTCCTATTGTTCCTCAAATAAGATTGTCTGGTGACAATATATTTAAAAAAGAAATAAATGTCCCGATACCATTAACTATAATAGTTTCTTTTCTTTGTATTTATTTTATGTTGGTAATGCAAACTACAGTAAATTATTTGGAAATGGTCGGTGTGTTTGTAGCTCTTTTATCTATATTTGCTTTTGTTATTTTTTATTTTAAATATGAAGCAAGTAAAATAAATTTAGATAGTATTAAAGTCTTAATAATATCTTTTATCACGGTAGTTTCATTGTTATCATTCCAAGTTTATACAAGTTTAATGTCTCAAATTTCTTTTCCGTTGTCGGCATTTACTGTTTTATTAGCTTTATTAGTGTCCGTTAGAGTAAGTGTTGTATACACTTTTACAATGGTAATATTTTTTATTTTAATAAATGATTTTTCAATAATAGTTCCTTTGTTTCATATTGCCGGAGGGTTGGTATCGGTAATAAATGTAAGAAAAATAAGAAGCAGAACAGGTTTTACAAGGGTAGGAATAAATATATTTTTTGCAATGCTTGTTCCTTTGATGGTTTTTTATTTCTTTAACGTTTTAACTCTTGATGAAACAATAGAAAACATTGCTTATGTCGCGATGAATGCCGCTTTATCGGTACTTGTAATATTGGCATTGCTTCCTATTTTTGAAACTTTGTTTTCAAGAACAACAAATATAAAACTTATAGAACTTTCGGATTTTAACAGTCCGTTACTAAAAAGACTTATGGAAGAAGCTCCCGGTACATATCACCACAGTTTGATGACAGCGTCAATCGCGGGAAATGCTGCCGAAGCTATAGGGGAAAATGCGTTGCTTGCAAGAGTTTGTGCTTATTATCATGATATAGGTAAACTAAAAAATCCGGAATATTTTATAGAAAATCAAAACGGTGCAAAAAATCCTCATGATGAAATTTCTCCGTCAATGTCGGGTTTGGTGTTGGTATCTCATGTTAAAGATGGTGTTGCTTTGGCTAAACAATATAATATAGACAAAGTTATAATTGATGCCATAAATCAACATCATGGTACATCTTTGATACAGTACTTTTATTATAAAGCATTGGAAAAAGACAGCAGTGTTAATGAACAAGATTTCAGATATCCCGGTCAAAAACCTACAACAAAAATTGCAGCAATACTTATGATATCGGATTCCGTGGAAGCTATATCAAGAACCTTAAAAGAAACTTCAGCGGGAAAGCTTAAAGAAACGGTGGAAAAAGTTATAAATAATAAATTTGCCGACGGGCAGTTTTCTGATTGTCCGATAACATTAAAAGATTTGTTTGAAATATCCGAAAGTGTTACAAACACTTTGTGTTCTATATATCATGCTAGAATAGAGTATAAGACAGGTAATAAAAAATAATTATGAAACAAAAAGAACTTATATTTACGGGCTTTGATAAAAAGATAATTCCGCTAATGAAAAAAACTGCGGAGTTTGCTTTAAAGTATGAAAAAGTAAAACAATACAATATAAGTTTTACAATGGTAAGTGATATCGACATAAAAAAAATGAACAGAAAGTACAGAAAAGTTAACAGAATAACCGATGTCATTTCTTTTCTTGTGGATAAAGCTCTTTTTATGGGCGACATTTATATATCGGATAACAGACCTAAAAAAAATGCAAAGAAATACGGTTTTTCTTACGAACAGGAGTTATGTTATCTTGTAATACATTCAATTTTACATTTGGAAGGATATACTGATTATACTCCGGAAAACAAAAAGAAGATGTTTTCCAAACAGGATAAAATATTCAAATGTATATTTTCTTAGAAATACTTTTATTAGCCTTTTTTTTAATGCTTTCGGCTTTTTGGTCGGCATCCGAAATAGCATTGAATAGTCTATCCAGATACAGAGTAAAAAAACTTATAGTCCTAAAAAAATCAATAGCAGAACCATTGTTAAGATGGCTTAACAGTCCTTACTATTTGTTAACGGTTATATTGACGGGTAATGTTTTATCCGATATGATGGTGAGTTTCTTGTTTAGTTCATTAGCTGTTACGATTTTTTATATGGTAAACAGAAATGTTTTAGATGTTATTACATGGATAGTTGCAACATTTACAGTTTTGATAATAGGTGAAATTACACCGAAAATTTATAGCAGGGCAAATTCACAAAAAGTAGCATTGTTAACAGTTCCGTTACTTTCACAAATAGAACATGTTACAAAACCTTTCCTTTATCCGATAATGAAAATATTGGACTTAATGTTTAATAAAGATGATGAAAAAGATAAGTATCCGGCTCTTACCAGAGAGGAAGTCGAGACTTTAATTTCCGAAGCCGACAAACAAGGTATTTTCGATAAAAACATAAGTACAATGTTGGAAAAATCAGTCGGCTTTACGGAAACTATTGCCGTAAAGATAATGACACCGTTTAAAGATATAGAAGCAGTAAATTTCGATGATGATAACGAAAAGTTTATAGATATGATAGTTGAAACTGCAAGAAGCAGAGTTCCTGTTTATAAAGGAACAAAAGAAAATATTATAGGGTATGTTCATATTAACGATATTTTATGGTTGTGGAAAGAGAATAAAGAAAATCTTATAAAAAAATCCATTAAACCTGCATATTTTATAAGTCCTGATAAAAAAATAAGTGAATTGTTAAAAGAATTACAGGAAGGAACAACGCACATAGCTTTTGTAAAAAACAAGAAAGACAGAATAATAGGTATGGTAACGTTGGAAGATATAGTCGAGGAAATAGTCGGCGAAATACTCGACGAATATGATGAAGAATAGGAAAAAATGGTACAGATAATTATAAAATTTATAATCTTTTTGGTATTTATGTTTTCAGCGGCATTTTTTTCCGCTGCTGAAACTGCGATAACCAGCCTTACAAGTTCAAATATAAGAAGAATGAAAGAGAGATATAATAAATTGTACAAATACATTGCTTATTGGGAACAGTATCCCGATGATGTAATTACCACAATGATAGTATGGATGAATCTATCGGTTGTCGCAATCGGAGTTTCAACAACTTCTATGGGGCTTGATATTATAGCAAGATATCACTTGGATAAAGCTTTATGGATAAGCATAATTCCGGTAATAGCCATAGTTGTAACATTGATATTTACAAACCTTATACCTAAAGCTTTCGGCAGATATCAGGCAGACAAATTTGCAATAAAATGTTTACCGATAGTCATAAAGTTTACGTCCATAACAAGGCACTTAAATATATTTTTGGTTTCTATTTCCAACGACATTCTTAAAGTTGTCGGAAGACGAACGCAGGAACCGAAATTAATACAACCGGATGAAGTGGAATTCTTATTATCTAACGAAAACGTATCTCCGCTGTCAAAAACATCAAGGAGCATTATTAACAGAATTATAGAATTTAGAAAAACAAAAATTACTCAAGTTATGATATCAAAATCCGAAATTTTGGCTGTAAATATCGAACAACCGAGAGAAAAGTTAATGAATGAAATTATAGATACACAATTTTCAAGGGTTCCGGTATATAGAGATTCCATAGATAATATTATCGGAATAGTTACGGCAAAAGATATTGCAATGGCATGGAGGAACGGAGAAGTTTTGGCAATAGAAGACTTGATAAGACCGGTATATTATGTTCCGGAAACCGCATATGTAAAACAGATTTTGACTGAATTTAAAAAAGGTAAAGATCATATGGCAATAGTTGTAGATGAATTCGGTTCTACCATAGGCCTTGTAACAATGGAAGATTTACTTGAAGAGATTGTCGGCGAGGTGTGGGATGAATACGATGAAAAAGACGGTAATATAAAGATGTTAACCGACGGTAAATATTTAATAAACGGATATGAATCAATATCGGATGTAAACGATGAATTAAAACTTAATATTCCCGAAAATCATTTTTCTACAATAAACGGTTGGGTGTTGGAACATTTCGGATATATTCCTAAAAGATACGAAAAATTTACATGGAACAATTTGGAAGTTGAAATAGAAAGTGTGGAACCTAAAAAAGTTAAAAGAATTATTTTAAAGATAAAATAAAATGTATTACAACATAAAAGCATTAATACTTAATACAAAGTTGGCTTCCGAGGCAGACAAAGTTATTACCGCTTATACGGATAAGTGGGGAAAAATTTATGCTATTGTCCCGAGTGCCAAAAAAATAGTTGCAAAACTTAATGCAGCTACCGAACCGATTACCGAAAGTGAGTTGATAATTTATCAAACTTCACAATATTCAAGACCTACGGTAACAGGTGCAAGAATTTTAAATAATAATACACAAGTTAAGCAAGACTTCCATCGTAATCTGTTAGCTTTTTATGTTTGTGAGATAACGGACAAGTTTGCGCCCATGCATTTGCCTAATGCAAAAAAATATGATCTTATAACAAGAACATGGAGCTTGCTTGCAACATCAAAAATACCTTTAAGAGTTTTGACAGCATTTTCTCTAAGATTATTAAAAATATCCGGTTATAGTATGGTTGATTATTTGAAAAGAAATTATTCAAACATAAAGAAAGAGGATATTTTATATTTAAAAAAAATTGCTAATTGTTCCGGTGATTCGTTGGATATAATTGAAGAATTTGAAAATACTGACGATAAAGTTATGTGGAATTATGTGGAAAGTTACATCAAAACATATGTGTCTCAACCTGCTGTCGGTGTATTTCTAAAAAAAATCAATTATATAAATTGATGGTGTTGTAAATTTTATGATAAAATTATAAACTATCTCTTACAAAGATATTGGGAGTTTAGTATGAAAATACAAAAAATTTTGGTTTTATTTTTGATTGCATGTATGCCTATTGTTATTTCATGCAAAGGTGATTATTTTGATAAGGCTGTAGCGTATCAAAATGATGGCGAATATGAAAAAGCAATAGATTTTTATAATAGGGCAATAAGCGAGAATGATCATGTTGCCGATTCCGAAAAAAATGTTGGAGATATTTATTTCTTGCATGATCAGTATGAATATGCTTTTTCGTGTTACGAAAGAGCAATGGAAGCTGTTTCGCCTGAAGCAATGGATACTACAATAAAACTCGGTTCTTTCGGTGACGCATCCGTGAGAAAATTGGCTGCACAAACTCTTTCTAATATTAAGAATCAAAAAGCACAAAATATTATATTTAAGAAATTGGTAGAAGTGTTAAATTCGAATGAAGAAAATAAAATTATAGATGCTCTTGAAATGATGTTGCAATTTGAGAGAGATCTTTCTCCTATAGCAAATGATTTAATAGCATTATTAGATAGTGAAAATATTGTAATAAAACAAAAAGCCTTACTTGTTTTGCCTAAAGTTGCTGAAGTAGCTTGTAATGATGAAGAATGTTTTAAAAAAATAATCGGCTATTTGAGTCAAGGTAATGAAATATTAAAAACTTCCGCAATAGAATGTTTAGGTAATATGCAAAAATATGCAAAAAAAGCTTTGCCGGATCTTGTTGCTATTGCTGTAGATGATGTATTCAATAAAGAGCAGGCATTAAATGCCATCGGACAAATCGGTGCACCTACCAAGGAACAGGCAGCAAAAATGTATTCTGCCTTAAAAGATAAACCAAATGAAATAAAAATGAAATTTTTGGATATATTTGAAGATATGTCATCAAAAGATGATGCTGTTAAAGAATATGTCCCTTATGTTTTGATGTTTTTGAAGTATAATGATTTAACAATCAAACAAAAAACAAGAACCGTTTTGACCAAGATAGGTAAAGCTTCTCCGGAAGCGGTTCCGGCACTTATTGATTTGTTGCAAGATAGTAACAATGAAATAGTTTCAAGATCAATTTATGAACTTGGCGATTTGGGGAAAGCAGCTTCCGATGCGGTAGAACCGTTGAAAAAAATAATAGCAACGACTCAAGATAAAGATATTAAGAAGATAGCAAGTGATGCTTTACAAAAAATTCAGTAATTAAAAGTTGCGATATTTTGAAAAAGGAACTATCTTATTATAAATAACAAGATAGTTCTTTTTTTTAAGGATAAAAAATAATGACAAAAAAAATATGTGTATTTTGCGGTTCAAACAGCGGATATAACAAAATATATGCCGATGTTGCAAAACAATTTGCAAGAGAAATAGTTAAAAATGATATGACACTTGTTTATGGCGGTGGTAAAGTCGGTATTATGGGAATAATTTCAAAAGAAATTATGGATAACGGCGGTAAAGTTATAGGCGTTATACCGGAATTTTTAAACGATATGAATCTTGGGAGCAAAAACTTAACGGAAATGAAAGTTGTGTCCGATATGCATGTAAGAAAAAAAACAATGTACGAAATATCGGATTATTTTGTTGCATTGCCCGGCGGAATAGGAACATTTGAAGAAATAACCGAAATAATAACTTGGAAGCAATTAAATATTCATAATAAACCGGTAGCTATTTTGAATATAAATAATTTTTATGATAACTACATAAATTTATTACAGAAATCGGTAGACGAAGGTTTTATGAAACAAATTCATGTAAGTAATATTATAGTTGAATCGGATTGTATTAGGCTTATAGATAGATTAAAATCCGCAAAAGATAAACAAGAACTAAAGTTTATATAAGGTTAAAATGTTTATAGAAAGTATTCATAATGATATTATTAAATTGGTAGTTTCTTTAAAAGAAAAGAAAAACAGAGATGAAAAATCTTTATTTGTAGTTGAAGGATTTAAACAAGTATCCGAAATTCCAAAAGATTGGAAAATAAAGTTTATTTTAGCTACGGAAAAATATAAAGATTTTAATACCGATAAACTTTATATAACGACGGAAAAAATATTTAAGAAAATATCGGATACCAAAACTCCGCAAGAGATATTGGCTGTTGTAGAAAAGAAAAAGATAGATACGGAAACAGTTTTATCCAATAAAGGAATTTTTGTAGTAATAGATACATTGCAAGATCCCGGAAATATGGGTACAATTATAAGAACGGCGGAATCTTTCGGATGTAAAGGAATATTTATATCGAAAAATTCCGCAGATGTTTACAGTGATAAAGTAGTTCGTTCGACAATGGGAGCAATCTTTAATATACCTGTAGTTCAAGAGTGCGATATTGTTTCTTTAGTGTCGGTAATGAAACAGAAACAGATAAAAACTTATGCTTTTTCGCTTGATACAAACAATATGTTGTCGACTTTTAAATTTGAAAATAATGTTGCTTTGATAATCGGTAACGAATCTAAAGGAATAAATAAAAATATTTTAGATATTGTCGACGATAAGATAAAAATAGATATGTGGGGAAAATCTCAATCTTTAAATGCTGCGGTTGCTTGTTCGGTTGCAATATACGAGATTTCAAAACAGTTAAATGGAAAATAAAGAAAAAGAAATAAAGAATGTTACTGTTGTAGGAATAATAGTAAACTTATTCTTATCGATAACAAAACTTATTATAGGATATTTGGGAAACAGTCAGGCTTTAATAGCCGACGGTGTGCACAGCTTTTCCGATTTGGCGACGGATTTATCTATAATTTTCGGTGTAAAATATTGGTTGGCTCCGGCAGATGAAGAACATCAGTACGGGCATAGAAAAATAGAGTTGTTGGTTACGATTTTTATTGCCATAGCTTTAGCCTTTGTAGGTATATCTATTTTAGGTAAAGCTGTATTGGCATTGAAACAAAACAACATTCAGTCACCGAGTTTGGTAGCATTTGTCGGTGCGATGTTATCTATAATATCAAAAGAGTGGCTTTACAGATATACGGTGAAAAAAGCAAATATATTAAAATCTCCTGCAGTGAAAGCTAATGCCTGGCATCACAGATCCGATGCAATAAGTTCTTTGCCTGTAGCGATAGTAATTATAATAGCTGCAATATTTCCTAAATTAATATGGCTTGATGCTATAGGTGCAATTGTGGTATCGGTGTTTATTATTTACCCGGCATATACAATATTTAAAAAATCTATATTGAGTATTTTGGATGAAAGTGTTGACAGTGAAACCTTGTCAAAGATAGAACAAATTGCATTGCAAACAAAAGATGTTAAAGAAGTTCATGATATAAGAACGAGAAAGGCCGGTGAAACTTTTTTTGTTGATATGCATATACTGGTTGACGGTAACATATCTGTTCAAGAAGGTCATGATATATCCGAAGAAGTTAAATTAAATCTTATGAAATCGAACGAAGATATTTTGGATGTGTTGGTACATTTGGAACCTTTCAACGAAATAGAGAGTAAACAAAATAAATGAAAAAAATTTTTATATCAATATCACTTATTTTATTTTTATTCGTATCTCAAGCGTATAGCCAATCAAAAAATATTTTTTTCTTGTTTCCTTTTTATGCTCCGGAAACAAGTTTAGGTTTGGTTTTTACCGATATATTACATTTTAAATCCGATAATCAAAAACATTTTTCGGCACTAAATTTATTTGCAATGTACACATTAAAAAATCAGTGTACTTTTGGAGTTGCTCCCGCAATTTATTTTGATAATCAAAATTATTTGTTGGAAGGTAAACTTATTTATACAAACTTTTTAAGAAAGTTTTATGGTGTAGGAAACGATACTTCAAAAGATGATGAAGAAGAATTTGTTAACAGAGCTCATGGTTTCGGAATAGGATTTTCAAGAAAAATAATAGAACATTTAATGTTTGGGATACAATACGATTTATCAGATATGACTATACAAGATACAGATGCCGACGGGCAACTTCAATATTGCAAAACAAACGGGGTTATTTCCGGATTCGGATTTAAAGCAAAATTTGATACAAGAGACAGTAATATATATCCGACAAAAGGAGTTTTTATAAGAGCCGATTATCTTCTTTACAACAACAGGTTTGGCAGCAAATATAATTATTCAAAAACAGAGTTTGATTTTAGAAATTATTTTTATATTTATAATAAAAAACTGTTATTCTCTTATCAGTTTTATAGTGAATTTATAAATGGAAATGCCCCTATACAAATTTTACCTGCACTTGGAGGTTCAAATTTGTTAAGAGGTTTTTATGCCAACAGATTTTCCGATAATATTTTATTAGTTCTTCAACCGGAACTTAAAATAAAAATAACCAATAGTATTTGGTTGGCATTATTTACCGGTGTAGGTAATGTTTATAATACTTTGGAAGATGTAGATTTAAATAAGATAAATACGGCTACCGGTTTTGGTGTTAGAATAAAAATAAAAGATAATCCCAGAATGAATTTCAGGATAGATTTTGCTTATTCAAATGAGTCTCAGGGAACATATTTCACTTTGATGGAAGCATTTTAGAAGATTAGAAGGTTTTAGGGAGTCATAAATGTTAGTGTCATCAATAAAGAATTATAAGAATATTTTAAAATTTTTTCCGCAATTGGATATCGTTTTTAATTATATGTTGAAAAATATCAATAATAAAACTATGGATGGTAAATATAATATAACAAAAAGTATTTATGCAGTTGTTCAAACATGTGATCCTAAACCTAAAAAAGAACAATTGTTGGAGAAGCATAAAAAATATATAGATTTACAATATGTTATTTCCGGTAAAGAAAAGATAGGTTGGAAATTCTTTGATAAGACTTTTAAAACGTTAAAAAGATATAACATCAAAAAAGATATAGCTTTTTATTCAAATATTCCGGATACATATATAAACTTAAAGAAAGGGGATTTTGTGATATTTTTTCCGGAAGATACACATGCTCCTTTATGTTGTTTGAGTACTGTTAGAAAGTGTATAGTTAAAATTCCGGTAAAATATTTGAATAAATAAAATACAATATAATGTATATTATACAATACATTATAATCTATAATGAGTTATATATAATACATAATATGATGCGTTAGTACAAATAAAATATTTTGATTTTATATTAGGAAGACATATGAAAAGACTAAATTTTATAATTATAATAATGTTGTTTGGTAGTTTGATATGCTTGGAAAAAGATATTTTTGCCGGAAGTAATAAACAGGAAATATTAAAATTAAAAGAACAACTTTCGCAAGAAAAAGATGTTATAACAAAGATAGATTTGGAAACTCAAATAGAAATAAAAAACTTGGAAGATTTAGTTCAAGAAAAAACAAAATCTTTTAATCAGTATAATAATGATATGCCAATACAACAGGCAATATCGGAATCTTTAAAAATAAAACAAGATGTAATATTTTTTGTTGATGAACTTGAAAAGTTACTAAATAAAAATAATCACCAAATAATGTCTTTTTATAATGAACAAAACAAAATGTCCCATAATAGTATTAAAAAGACACAGTGGGAAACTGAAGAAGAATATAATGTTAGGGTAAAAAGAAATAAAGAAATTTTGGAAGAAAACAAAAAAAGAGATTTGTTTATAAATGAAGATGTAATTTTACAAATGATGGTAAAATTTACAGATCCGTTTATGGATATGTTAAGATATTTTAACACTGAAAAATTTTCTGATAATAACGAATCTAAAGCAAGACTTGTATCAATAGAAGAATTCAATGTAAGTGATTTTCTTTTAAATGTAGAATGTAACCAAAAAAAATATTTGGTAGAGTTTGATTTTGCCGGTATAGGAAAGGAAAATGCCGAGTTGATGTATCAAACGCAATATCAGTTTGATGTAGAACCGCTGTTTTCCGTAAATGGTGATTTAAATAAAGAATTAACGGCATTCAAAATTAAACATAAAGGAATGAAAATTGAAAAAATTATAGATGTTCCGGGTATATCCGGAATAAAAAATATAAACAAACTTTCCAAGTATAGATGTATATATAAGTTAATTAATACAAAATATAATTTGATATCTGCCGGAGGTTATCATTCCGTAGGTTTAAAAGAGGACGGAACTGTTCTTGCTGTCGGTAATAATGATAACGGACAGTGCAATGTCGAACATTGGAAAGATATAAAAGCTATATCTGCGGGTAATTGTCATACCGTAGGACTAAAAAATGACGGAAAGCTTGTTGCTTGCGGCAATAATTATTACGGACAGTGTAATGTTATAAAATGGGAAAACATAGTTGCAATTTCAGCAGGTAAAGATCATACAGTCGGTTTAAAAGAAGACGGAACTGTTGTTGCTGCCGGTAATAATGTTTTTGGACAATGTGATGTAGGTAAATGGAAAGATATTGTTGCAATATCTGCAGGAGGAAATCATACTGTAGGCTTAAAAAAGGACGGAACGGTCGTTGCTACCGGTTATAATAAAAACAGACAATGTAATGTCAGAGATTGGAAAGGAATTTCGGAAATATCCGCAGGAGAATATCATACTTTAGGTTTAATGAAGAACAAAACTGTTGTTGCTGTCGGTAATAATGATAATTGGCAATGTAATATAGCAAGAAGAGAAAATATAATTGCTATTTCTGCTGCCGAAGATCATAGTGTAGGTTTAAGAGAAGACGGCACAGTTGTTGCCACCGGAAGTAATGATTACGGACAATGTGATGTTAATTGGTGGACTGATGTAGTAGAAATTGCAGCAGGGCTGAATTTTACTATTGGTCTAAGAAAAGACGGAAAACTTTTTGCTTGCGGTAATAATTATTATTATCAATGTGATATTGAAGATTGGGAACTGAAAAAAGAATAAAATTTTATATACATAAAAAAAACAGGAAGAAAAATTTTCTCTTCCTGCTTTTTTTATTGTCAATTTAAATAAACTATTTTGTTAAATAAGCGTGAATATTTTTTGCAGCCTGTTTACCCATTCCCATAGCTTGAATAACTGTGCTGCCGCCTGCTATATCACCGCCTGCAAATATTCCTTCTCTTGTTGTCATGAATTTGTCATCAACTATAAGATGACCTTTTTTATCTGTTTGTAATCCTTTTGTTAATGAAGGTAATATCGGGTTAGGATTTAATCCTAATGCAAGTATAACCAAATCTGTTTCTATTACAAAATTAGAACCTTCAATTTCTACAGGTTTTTTTCTTCCGGAAGCATCAGGTTCGGTTAATTGCATTTTTACACATTCCACTGCTTTCACAAAACCTTTATCATCGGAAATGAATTTTTTAGGAGCTGTTAATTCTATAAATTCAATGCCTTCTTCCAAAGCATGTTTTCTTTCTTCAAGTCTTGCAGGCATTTCGTTCTGTGTTCTTCTGTACAACAATTTTACGGATTGGGCTCCGATTCTTTTTGCTGTTCTTACAGAATCCATTGCCGTATTTCCGCCGCCGATAACAACAACATTTTTTCCTTTGTGTACCGGAGTATCATATTCGGGGAATTGAAATGCGTTCATTAAATTTATTCTGACCAAAAATTCGTTGGCGGAATAAATATTGTTAAGATTTTCGCCTTCAACTCCCGGGAATGTCGGCAGTCCCGCACCGGTTCCTACAAATATTGCTTTAAAACCTTCGTTAAGCAAATCTTCTACCGTTTTAGTTCTGCCTATTAAATAATTAAATACAAATTTTATTCCGAGTTTCTTTAATGAATCTACTTCTCTATCTAAAACCGCTACCGGTAATCTGAATTCCGGAATGCCGTATCTTAAAACACCGCCGCTGTCGTGTAACGATTCAAATATGGTAACATCGTAACCTAACTTTGCCAAATCTCCTGCACAAGTAAGACCTGCAGGGCCGGAACCGATAACAGCAACTTTTATACCGTTAGGTTTTATATCAAAATTTTCTTCTTTAATATTTTTTGCTGCCCAATCTGCAGCATATCTTTCAAGATTACCTATTGCGATAGGTTCTTGTTTTATTCCCAATATACATTTGCTTTCGCATTGCTTTTCCTGAGGACAAACTCTGCCGCAAACGGCAGGTAAATTACTTTTTGTTTTAATAACTTTTATTGCACCGGCAGGATTATTATTTGCTAATTCGTGTACAAATTCGGGAATATTAACTTCAACAGGGCAACCTGTTACACACATAGGATTTTTGCAATGCAAACATCTTTTTGCTTCTGTTAATGCTTGTTCGTCGCTGTATCCTAAATTTACTTCTTCAAAATCTTTATTTCTTACGTTTGGGTCTCTTTCGACCATCTTTATTCTTTGTGGCATTTGCACTCCATGTTAAGAATTTCTTTATATTTTTCTAAAGCTGCTTTTTCATTTTCTTTAAATGCTCTTAAACGGCTTGTAAGTTCATCCCAATCTACTAAATGTCCGTCGAATTCAGGTCCGTCAACACATGCAAATCTTATTTTTTTGTCTACACTTACTCTGCATGCACCGCACATTCCCGTTCCGTCCACCATTATAGGATTTAACGATACAAGAGTTTTTAAATTATATTCTCTTGTCATATTGGATACCGCTTTCATCATAGGAACAGGTCCTATGGCATAAACGATATTAACTTTTTCTCTTTTTATTACATCCGCCAAAACGTTGGTAACAAAACCTTTTATTCCGTAAGAACCGTCGTCGGTTGCAGTTAAAAGTTCCGTTGAGTTTGCTTTAAGTTCATCTTGCAATAACAACAAATCTTTGTTTCTTGCACCAACTATTGTAATAACTTTGTTTCCTGCTTTTAATAAATCACTTATAACAGGTAAAAGTTCTGCAGTTCCTACTCCGCCTGCCATTGCAACAACCGTTCCGAAATTTTCGATTTCGGTAGGTTTTCCCAAAGGACCGACGATATCTCTTATAAAGTCACCTTCTTTTAAGTTACCGAGTTCCGTGGTAGATTTACCTACTGTTTGAAATATTATTTTTATAGTTCCTTTTTCCAAGTCTTTACCTGCAACGGTTAAAGGAAATCTTTCACCTTTCTCGTGCAATCTTAAAACTATAAATTGTCCCGGCTTAATATTTTTTGCAATATCCGGAGCTTCAATTTCAAAGCTTTTAATTACTGACGATAAAACTTCTTTTTTTATAATTTTAAACATATCTTTCTCACTATTATAAATTTCAAAAATTATATATATTTTATAAAAAATATTCAATTGAAAATTGCTGAAAATATTTTTTTTGGAATCTTGTAGTTGCAGTTTGCTGTTTTTCCATACATCCATACCTCTATACATCCAATCTTCAAAAATCGCAAGGCGATTTTTTAAAGCAAATGTTTTATGTTTTTGTAAATTTTATCGGCCACTAATTTATAACCGTTTGAATTAGGATGAACCTCATCGGAAAACAAATTTCTGTTATCCCAAAATTCGTTCAGTATTCCATTTATAAATAAAACATCTTTTTCTTTAGCTAAAGTCTTTAGCATGTTATGTAATTGGTTTAGTTGCCTATCTTCTATGGATACAAGAACAACAATATTATTGTTCTGTTTTAATTTATCAACAATTGTTTCAATATTTTTTTTGGTTTCGGAAATTGGAATTTGTTGAAAAAAATCGTTAGCTCCGAATTCTACTATTATAAGAGAATTTTTGAATTGTAATATGTCATCTATCCTGTCTAATCCGTTTTTTGATGTGTTTCCGTTAACACCTTTATTTATTACCGGAAGATTTGTGAACTGTTGCAAAAAATACGGATATGTTTGTTCTCCCGTTGCACCGAATCCTTGAGTTAAACTGTCACCGAAACAAACAATAGAATTGATTTTAATTAGATTATTATTTGAACAAGATATTAGCATATATATAAGGAATAAAAATAAATAAAATTTTTTTAACATTTATTTCAAGTTTAAAAGTTTTTCAGCGTTTAAATGAAATATTTTTTCTTTAAACTCATCATCTATGTTTAAATTTTTAATTAACTCTATTTCTTTTTTATGATTACCTACGGGGAAATCCGTTCCGAATAAAATTTTATCTTTATTATGTTTGTTTAAAAATCTGTAAATCTGATCTTCTTTCATAAAAGATAAAGCCGAAGAAGTATCGATATAAAAATAATCATCACCTATAATGGAATTTTCAACTTCATCCCATAATTTAAATCCGCCCATGTGAGCGGCAATGAATGTTATCTCGGGGAAATGTTTTTTTACATTTAACATTTGCTTGGGACCTGCTTGAATTAAACCGGTAGATAATTCATATCCGCAATGAAACAGAAGGGGAATTTGCAATTTTTGAATTTTTTCATACATCGGAAATACTCTTTCGTCGTCTATATAAAACATTTGGAATTCCGGTTGAATTTTTATTCCATGAGCATTATCTTTTATTCTGTCAAGCTCGTAAGACCATTTTTCATAAAAAGGATGTATTGATGCAAACTTTATGAATCTTTCGGAATTTAAACCGAACAGCCAATTATTTATATGTTCAACTTGGTTAGGTCTGGAAGCAACAGATGCTATTACACTTTTTGTAACACCGTTTTTGTCCATTGCTTCTAAAACATTTTTCTCGATTGGGATTGCATTCATTGGCATTTTAAAAGATTGTTCCAAATATTCTTTAGCTTTTTCTGCAACTTTTTCCGGCCACATATGAGTATGAAAATCTATTATATCCATGATGAACAAGATTATACTACTAAATAAAAAAAATGTAAAACTACTTGACTTATAAAAAATAATAATGTTTAATAACAAATAGTAAAATAAAGCAACAAAATAATATAAAACATAATTTTTAATAATAAACAAAATATTTTAGTAATAACAGAATTAATTTAATAATAAAATAAAAAATAAAATAATAAAAAATAACTATTGACAAAATAAAATAAATAAAATAAAATAATGCTTGTAATTAAAAAATAAAAGTAGTGAGTGATAACAAATGGAAAATAAAAACGATAAACAAGTTATGGATATTAAGGAGTTAGCAGAATATCTCGGTATCGGTAGATCTACGATATATAATTTAATAAAAAAGAAAAAGATTCCTGCATCGAAGATTGGCAAACAGTACAGATTTTCAAAAGAAGTTGTTGATAGTTGGTTAAAAGATAAAATTATAACTAAGAAAGAACCGACAGTAACAAAATAGTTTTTAACTTCTTGGTTTTAATAGTAATAGTTGAGTAGTCAAATTTAATTAGGAGGATGGAAAAATGGCAGAAAAAGTTGCTAAACTTGGCGTAAAAAGAGAAGATGGTTATCTTTACTTCATCGACAAAGATGGTGATGTTTCAAGATCTGTAATGGCAAGAGGCGGAAAGAAAGGTGGAAAAACCAGCAAAGTTGCTAAAGCAGGTGTAAAAAAAGAATCTGGTTTCCTCTATTTCTTGGATAAGAACGGTGATATCTCAAGAGCAAAAATGTCAAGAGGCGGACAGAAAAGAAAAAAAGCTAAAAAGGCAAAAAAAGTTGCAAAAAAAGCAGTAAAAAAAGCAGTTAAGAAAGTTGCAAAAAAAGCTGCAAAGAAAGCAGTTAAAAAAGTTGCAAAGAAAGCTTGCGCAAAAAAAGCTTGCAAAAAATCTAAAAAGAAATAAGTTGAGATAAATAAAAGAGCTCCGGTAAGTAATTATCGAAGCTCTTTTTTTATTTAAGATAATACTTGCTTTTTATAAAAAAAAAGTGTAAAATACTTACTTATAATATTTAATAGATTATGAGTAATTGATTCCGACATGGCTCAATGGTAGAGCATCCCGCTGTTAACGGGAGGGTTGTAGGTTCGAGTCCTACTGTCGGAGTTTTTTATTTTGAAAAAAATATGAAAAAGAAATATATATCAATTTTTGTTACCGTTCCTAATGTTAAAGTTGCAAACAAAATAACTGAATTTTTAGTGGAAAATAAATTGGTTGCATGTGTAAATATAATTCCTAAAATAAAATCCGTTTATTGGTGGGAAAACAAAATTTGTAAAAGTAACGAACAACTATTGATTATGAAATCAGTAAAAAATAATTTTAATAAGATAGTTAAAGAAATAAAAAAACTACACCCTTATGAAGTTCCGGAAATTGTTTGTGTGGATATAACGGCAAATAAAGATTATTTAAATTGGATAAAAGAATATGCAAAATAAAAGAATAATATTGGCTTCAATGTCTCCGAGAAGAATAGAATTGTTAAAAAAGTGGGGACTTAAATTCGATATAATACCGAGCAGTATCAAT
Source organism: Endomicrobiaceae bacterium (assembly GCA_045223915.1). Lineage (GTDB taxonomy): Bacteria > Elusimicrobiota > Endomicrobiia > Endomicrobiales > Endomicrobiaceae > Ruminimicrobiellum. The sequence goes on from JBGUZU010000018.1 coordinate 60,423, forward strand.
GAAAAACATAATTTGAAAAGGCCGTCTTCGATAGTAAAATATTTATCATATAAAAAAGCGGAAAATGTTAAATTACAAAATCCGGGCAGCATTGTTATAGGTTCGGATACAATAGTTGTTTTAAACGGTAAGATTGTAGGTAAACCGAGAAACAAAAAACATTCCGTTGAAATAATAGAAGAGTTGAACGGAAGTTTACATAAAGTTTATACCGGTGTTTCAATAATAAGTGATGATAAAAAAATAATTTTTTATGATGTAGCTCGTGTTAGAATGAAAAATTTACCTTACGATCAATTAAAAAAATTATTCGGTAAACATATGGATAAAGCCGGTTCTTATGCCGTTCAAGATAAAGATGATTGTTTTGTAAAAAAAATATACGGCGACTACTATACTGTAGTAGGTTTGCCGTATATAAGATTTAAAAAAGAATTAAAAAAATTCGGTATTTATCTAAAATAGAGTTTAAGCTCTGTCTTCGTTCAACAAAATTTGTATCTTCGATTTTTCTTTAACACTGTCAAACCAATCGTTTAAAATTTCGTTGGCTTTAATTTGTATTAAGTCTTCTTCATTTAATCCTTCGGTTATTTCGGAATCTGCTATTTTTGCTGCGGAAGCTATAAGAATTTGTAATTTGTTTGCTGCAATTTGTTTCCTTCTTAAATTTTCGAAATCTTTAGGTGACATTCTTAAATTGTTCAAAAACTGATAATAGTTTCTGCTATCGAATTGTCCATTATAATCTAAGAAATAAGGATAACTTTGAATATCTTGTGCAAGCTCATTGTCACTTACTGTTATTCCGTATTGTTTTGTATGTTGCCAAAAAAGTTCATCTTGAATTAATGATCTCAGTATTTGTTTTTGTGCGAATTTCATGAATTCTTCACTTACTTCCTTTCCGGTATTTTTCGCCGCACTTAACATATTATTGTATAAACTGTAATAATATTTATAAGGAATTTTTGTTCCGTTAACAACTGCTACCGTATCAAAAGAAGAAGCCGAGTTTCCAAAAGTTGATACTCCAAACCCTGCTATAAATGTTCCTCCGAAAAATCCTACTAATATTACCAATATAATAGCTACTTTATGTTTCCTAAAAAAATTCATCATGATTGTTTAGACCTCTTTTATATGTTTTCTTCGTTATTTTCTTCTTCTTTTTCAAGCATCAAGCTTTTACCTTTAAAAACAGCTCCTTCCGTTATGGATAAAATAGTAGTTGTTAAATCGCCTGTCACTTTAGATTTCGTTAACAACTCTATACATTCTCCTGCGGTAATATTGCCTTCAACAGTTCCGTCTATAACTACATAATTTGCGTTAATGTTGCCTTTTACTTGAGCCGTTTCACCGACAATGACATTTGTAGCTTCTTTAACATTGCCGATCAAAATGCCATCAACTCTTAAACTGTTGGAAACCGTAATGTCACCTTTAAAAGTTGTTCCGTTTCCGATTAATGTTTCTATTGTATCAAATAATTTTTTATTTTTCTTATTACTCATAACAATTCCTTAATCTAAATAACTACCTAAATATTTCATTGGATTTATCGGTCTTTTATTTAGGTGTAATTCATAATGTACATGAGGACCGGTGGATCTTCCCGTATTACCCATTTTTGCAATTTCTTGACCCTTTGTCACAAACTCGCCTTTTTTCACTAATGATTTTGCAAGATGAGCATAAACAGTTCTGTATTTGTGTCCATGTTCTATAGCTATAACATTGCCGTAACCGGACATCCATCCCGAAAAAACTACTACTCCGTCGGCAGTTGCAACTATCGGAGTATTCCTTTTGTTTGCAATATCTATAGCAGGATGAAAGAATCTTGTTCTAAATATAGGGTGAAATCTTATGCCGTAAGGAGAAGATATTATTCCTTTGCAAGGCCATATCGAAGGAGTATATCTAAACATTTCTCTTTGTTTTGATATATGATTTATAACTTCGGAATAACTTTTCATTGAAGCTTTATATTCTTCAAGCAATTCAAAAGTTTGTCTTGATATTTCCTGATAATCAATACTATCTATTTTTCCGGACAGTAACATAGATAAAGCACTTGATTCTATAGGTGTAGGTCCGCCGGAACCTAAACCGTTTTCTATTATTATTCTTTTAGAATCCATTGCTAAAAGTGAACGAATATGATCATCGTTCTGCTTTACCTGTGCTAACATTTCCGTTGATTTTTTTATTTGGTCTGCGAAGAATAACATTCTTACTTTCATTATTTTGTTATCGGCTTTTACTGCCAAATAATCTATATGTTTGCCGGATATAAAACCTGCCCACAAAGTCATTCCTGTCCAACCTACAAAAACAACCAAAAGAAAAAGCACGGAAAAATTAAATTTTATAGGTTTAATTTTTCCATGGTGAATAAAGACAATAGTAACCTTTCTTCTTAGTTCTCTAAGAAGGTCTTTCAATTTTCTCATAAAGTTATAAAAGTATAACACAAAAAGATTAATATTTCAATATGTTTTTTATTTTGGTAAAATAATGATAATATTTATTTAAGATTATTTATTATGAAAATATTAATAGTAAAGCCAAGTTCTTTTGGTGATATTATTCAGGCAAACCCTATATTGCAAGCTATAAAAAGTAAATGGAAAGATAGCTTAATAGATTGGCTTGTTTTCTCACAATGGAAACAGGTCGCGGAATTATTTCCTGATATTAACAGTATAAAATGTTGGAACAGAAAAGGCGGGATAAAAGCTTTTTTTGATGTACTTAAAGAATGTAATAAAGAAAATTACGATTTGGTTATAGACTTGCAAGGCCTTTTAAGAACTGCTCTGTTTTGTAAATTATTAAAAGCTAAACAAAAAATAGGTGTAAGCGGAATGAAAGAACTCAGTTGGCTTTTTATAAAAGAACCTTACAAAAGAAACAAAAATGAAAATGCCGTAATTAGAAATCTTAATTCTTTGAGTTATATAACGAAAGAAAAATATGAACCTTGCTTTAATATAAGTATAAATACCATTCCATATAATATGTTAGGTGAATATGGTATAAAAGAAGGAGATCAGATTGTTGCTTTTGTTCCTTTTTCCAGAGGGAAAGCAAAAACTTGGAACAGTGACAACTATATAGTTTTGGCAGATATGATAAAATCTTTAAACAAAAATATCAAAATTATTATTTTAGGTTCTCAATCGGATTATGGTAAAATAAAGTCAAACAATATAATTGATTTGTGCGGAAAAACAAATATAAAAGAGTTGGCGGAAATACTGTCAGTATGTGAATTTGCCGTTGGAGCCGATACAGGTGCTATGCATTTGGCAAATGCAATAGGTATTAAAAATCTTTTTATTTTCGGAGGTTCCGATATAAAAGAAACTTCTCCTTTCGGTAATAACTCAAAAGTGATATCGGCAAATTTAAGTTGCAGTCCTTGCAGAGGAAAATGTAAGTTTAATAAAGAAAAATGCTTGGAACAAATAAAACCTAACGATGTTTTCGAGGGTATAAAAGAATGGATAAAATAATATTTTTTCATATGAATCAGTTGGGAGACCTATTATTCAGTTTGCCTGTTTTAAAGGCAACAAGACAAAAATATCCCAACATAAAAATTTATTGTGTGGCAAGAAGAAATCTTGCAGACTTGTTGAAGTCTACAAAACTTGTAGATAAAATCTTTCTGAAAGTCGGTTCGCTCGGTGCGGAAATAGATTTGATTGCCGCAATAAGAAAAGAAAAGATTGATACGGCGGTATTATTTTCCGAATCTCCGGAAACATTGCTTTTGTCATATTTTTCGAAAATAAGAAACAGGGTGGGCTTTAAAACCGCAAGTTTAAATTTTTTACTTACACAGACGGTAGAAAAAAAAGGTGTACCTTCACTTAACAACAATATTGTGCTTGCAAAATCCATAGGCTTGGATAATGTTCAAAAAGATTATTTGAATATTTTAAATATCGATAAAGAAAACGATGTTAAGGTATCTTTTTGGCTTGAAGATAACGGAATGTTAAATAAAGATTTTATTGTAGTGTCTACCGGTGCAAGCAGAAGAAGACAAGAAAAATGTTTAAGAAAAGAAGTTTGGATTGAAACATTGAACAAACTTGCCGAAATGAAAAAAAATGTTGTTGTCGTTTGTGCACAATGGGAAAAAGAATCTTTAATGAAAATAATGAAATATGTATCAAAAAACGTAAAAGTTTTTTGCCCGGAAAACGGACTTGTTGAACTTGCTGCTCTTATAAGTAAAGCAAAACTGTTTATTGGAATAGATTCCGGTACGATGCATTTGGCTGCAAGTTTGGGAATAAAATGTATTGCATTATATGGTAATACCGACCCGTCTCAAATAGGTCCCAGACCTTTACAAAATCACATAATAATCAAAAAAAACAGTGCGAAAGATGTTATAGCAACTGATATATTGGAGAATATAAAATGAAAAAAATTTTTTTAGTAATGTCATTATTTGTATTTTTAGCAACATTTGTTAATGCCGAGGAAAATCCGGATGTCATAGCGAGCGTTAACGGAAAAAACATAACAAAAACTTATGTGAATAAAGTTTTACAGCAAGATTTTAAAAATTTATCCGATAATCAAAAAACAGAAGAAAATGTTAAGCTTCTTGCAAATAAAATAGTTAACCAAAAAATAGAAGAATTCTTGCTTATAGATGCTGCAAAAAAGGCTAATGTTGAAGTTTCAAAGGATGAAATGCAAACTGCAATAAATAATATAAAAGCAAACTTCAGAACAGAAAAAGATTTTGAAAACGACCTTAAAAATCAGGGCTTAACAAAAAAAGAATTTGAAAATGAAGTCAAAGAATCTCTAATGAGAATAAAGTATGTTTCCAACGAAATTAAGAACAGAACCAAAAATCCTACGGATGAAGAAGTAAAAGAATTTTATAATAATGTTATATCGAAAATAAAAGGTCTTGATTTGGAACTTTCCATACAGGAAGATAAACTTGTTTCTTCGGTTGCGAATAATTTAAAAAGAACTTACGGAGAACAAGTTAAAATAAGACAGATTTTCATAAAATATTCCGACAGTTTTTCAAAAGACCAAAAGAAAGAAGTTAACGAAAAAATCAAAGAATTAAAAAAGGAGTTATCTTTACAAGATATAAATTTTGCTAACTTATCGGTAAAATATTCCGATGATCAGGCTTTAAGACAAAAGAAAGGTGATTTGGGTTTCGTTTTAAAAGAAGACATTACACCGGAGGTTGCAAAAGTTGTTTTTGCTTTACCGGTAGGTGACTATAACAAAAAACCAATACAAACGGCTAACGGATACCACTTCTTCAGGGTAGAAGAAAAGAAAGCAAAAATGCCTATAGAGTTTGACGAAGTAAAAGACTCTTTGTCGGATTTATTATATAAGCAGAATATACAGATTGAATATGATAAATTAATGGCAGAATTAAAAGCAGGTTCCGATATTAAAATTTATTAAAGTTTTTGATAAAAACAGTTGTTTTATATATAATTTTCAGTGATTATAAAATTAAGAGGGTTTTATGAAATATGCAAGTTACAGAAATATTTTCAGAATGTATGAATACATACAACCTTTTTTAAAATATTCTTTACCGATTGAAGAAAAATTGCCGGGTAATAAAGTTTTGGTAATTGCTCCTCATCAGGATGACGAAAGTATCGGTTGCGGCGGAACTCTTATAAAACATGCTAAATCCGGCGGAAGAGTTGAAATCGCTTTTTGTACTTCCGGCGGTGAAAAAAGATTGTATGAGGCAAAAGATGCGGCAAAATTATTGGGATCAAAAGTAAATTATTTTTTACAATTAGATATAAGATCTTTATATAAAAATACAAGTTTACTTGCAGAAAGATTTACGGCACTTTTTAATAAAGTAGAGCCGGAAATAGTATTTTTACCTTTTATGATAGATAATCATCAGGATCATGTTGCGATATCCAGAGCATTTGCAAAGGCATATAAAAATAAAGCAGTAAATTGTTTGGTTTATGCTTATTCGGTATGGACCACTTTAATACCTAATGTTATTGTTGATGTAAGTCAACAATGGGAACAAAAAAAACAGGCAATAGATTGTTATAAGACACAAACTGCAACAAGAGATTATGTGACAATGGCAGAATCTATATCCAAATATTGGGCTATAGTAAAAGGTAAAAATACACAACATTGTGAAGCTTTTTTTAAAGCAACAAGCAGCGAATATGTTTCGTTAGTTAAGAAAATATTGTAATATGGATAAAATAAAAGTTTTACATCTTTTCTCGTCATACACAATAGGCGGAGCGGAAAAACAAACTTTGCTTACGGCAATAAGTTTTAAAGAGTTAAGTCAAAAGTTTGAACCTATAGTTGCCGCTCCGAAAAACAGTTTCCTTTACGAAGAATCAAAAAAAAACGGAGTTGAAGTTAAAGATTTTTTGTGCAGAGGATCGTTTACTCCCACCGGAGTAATAAGGTTAATAAAAATCATAAAAAGTGAAAATATAAAAATACTTCATGTCCAACAAGGTAAACTTTATTGGACAGCATTGTTGATGAAATTGTTTTTCAAAAATATAAAAGTTGTTCTTCACAGAAGGCAAGATACAAGACATAAATGGTATGCAAAATGGCACTATAAACTTGCGGATATTACATTGACAGTTTCAAAAGTTGTTGGAGATAATTTAGTAAAATACGAAAATGCTCCGGCACACAAAGTAAAAGTTTTATACAACGCTTTTGATACCGAAAAATTTGAGAAGGACATAGATTGTACCGACATAATAAAAGAGTATAGCTTGGAAAATAAATTTGTTATAGGTACCGTAGGTGCGATAGTTTCTTTGGAAGGAAAAGGGCAACAATATCTTATAGAGGCGATATCAAAATTAAGAAAAGAGTATCCCAATATTGTAGGTTTAATTGTTGGTGACGGCGCGGGGAAACAACTGCAGCAGGAATATGCAAAGAATTTAGGTGTTGATGATGTCGTTAAATTTGTCGGCTATCAATCTAATGTTCCAAAATTTTTGAAAGTAATGAATATTTTTTGTTTATTATCTTGTGATACCGAAGGTTTCGGTAATGTAAATCTTGAAGCCGAATTTTTAAAAATTCCGGTTATAACAACAAATATCGGCGGAATACCCGAAACTATAATAGATGGAGTTACCGGATTTATTATAAAGCCGAGAAATGTTGATATGATTATATCTTGTGTTAAGAAATTGATACAAGATAAAGAATATGCAACCAAGATGGGATTTGAGGGACATAAATTTGTTAAAGAAACTTTCACTAAACAAAAACATGTTGATAATCTTACCAAAATATACGAGAGTATATTAAATGCTTAAATATTTATTGTATCCGTTAACTATCATCTATTATTTGTTATCCGAATTAAACAGATTATTAACAAAATCAACAAAATTGTATAAACCTGTTATCAGTATAGGTAACATTACTTGGGGCGGAAGCGGGAAAACTCCAATGACAATAGAAGTTGCCGAATATATTTTGAGTTTGGGAAAAATGCCGGTAATATTATCCAGAGGATATGCCAGAAAAAACAGTTCAAGAAGAAATGTTGTCGTAAGAGATACAAATAAAATTCTGGCCGATATTTCCGTTTCCGGTGATGAACCTTACATGATGGCACAACTTGTAAAATGTCCTATAATAGTAGGGGCAGATAGAATTAGAAGTGTAAGTTTTGCAAAACAATTTAACCCCGATGTTTTCATTTTAGACGACGGATTTCAACATTGGAAACTGCAAAGAGATTTGGATATCGTTTGTGTGAATTCTTTAAATCCTTTCGGTAACGGAATGACTATTCCGTCCGGTATTTTAAGAGAAAGAAAATCGGCACTTAAAAGAGCAAAACTTATTGCTTTAACAAATTGTAATTTAGTTAACGAAGATAAATTAAATAGTGTAAAAAAAGAAATTGTCAGAATAACAAGAGAGTTACCGATAGAAACATCCTGCAAAAATTATGAAATAGTAAATATGTCCGATAATTCTAAAATAGAAGATATTGAAGATTTTAGAAGAAACGATCGTTTTGTGGCTGTTTCGGCAATAGGTTCGCCCGACAATTTTATAAACACTGTTTCAGGGTTGGGCTTAAAAATAAAAGAAGAAATTATTTTTTCAGACCATCATAAATACGTAACAAAGAATATATCCGATGTTGTAAATAATTTAGCCGATAATGAGCTGATTATAACAACAGCAAAAGATGCCGTAAAGATAAAAGAAGTAAGTGATAAGGAAATGCAGAAAAAAATATATGTGCTTAATGTTTCGATATCTTTTGACAGCGGAAAAGAAATTTTTGAAAAAGAAATAAAATCTGTATTGGGTATAAACAATGAAAAATAAAAAAGAGTTATCACCTGCAATATTTTTAGACAGAGACGGAACAATAAATTATGACAGAAATTATTTAAGTGATGTAAAACAGTTAAAATTATATAAACATATAGAAAAACCTCTGCTTAAATTTAGAGAGATGGGGTTCAAAATTGTTATAGTAACAAACCAGTCCGGTATCGCAAGAAAATATTTTACTGTAACAAAATTGAAACAAATCAATTCTAAATTAATAGAGATGCTAAAGAAGTTGAAAGTGAAAGTTGATGGAATGTATTATTGTCCGCACGGTCCGAATGATAACTGTGATTGCAGAAAGCCGAAAATCGGAATGGCTCTGAAGGCGGCAAAAGAGCTGAACATAGATCTTAAAAAGTCTTATATGATAGGTGACAGTGTCAGAGATTACATTTTCGGTTACAATTTCGGCGGAAAAGGAATTTTGGTTCTTACGGGACACGGCAAAAAGCAGTTCGCAAAAGTGAAAGATGAAAAGCAAAAACCTTTAGCAATCGTAAGAAGTTTAAGTCAAACGGTGGAGGTTATAAAAAATGATTATGAAAAAAATTAAATTTGTAATAATGGCGGTACTTATAACATTACCTATTTATGCTCAAAAAAATACCAATGTATCTGCAACAAAAGAATTTTTTGAGTATAGTCCCGATTTTCAATGGAGACAATTAGACGGTAACTTGCCGGAAAAAGAAAATTTGGTTTTCGATGTTTACTGGAAATTCGTTAAAGTTGGAAAAGGAACATTGGAAATTAAAGGTCTTGAAGAAGTTAACGGAAGAACTGCATATCATATATATTCGGAAGCAAAATCCGCTCCGTTTTTTGATAACTTTTTTAAAGTAAGAGATACAAACCAATCTTGGATAGATACGGAAAGTTTATGTTCTTTAAGATATCTTACCAATATTTCCGAAGGCGGTTGGAAAAAGTTTGAACAGCTTGATTTTAATCATCAAAATGCAAGATTTGCAAGAAACGATGACGGAACAATGAAATACGGTGATACCGTTCAGTGGGTACAGGATGTAATATCTTCTTTATATTTTATGAGAACCATGGATTTGGAAGTAGGAAAAGAATATGTTTTTGAAGCTCATTCCGGTGATGATACATGGCCATTAAAAACTAAGGTTATAGGCAGAGAAACCGTTAAAGTTGAAGCGGGAACTTTTGATTGTTTAATATTACAACCTATGCTCAGAGAAGATGCCGGAATATTTAAAGCTAAAGGTAAACTGAAAGTTTGGGTAACAAACGATGACAGAAAAATGCCGGTACAAATGAAATCCAAAATTCCCGTTGGATCGATATGTGCAGAACTTTCAAAATATAAAACCGAAGGTAAAATAAAACAAGAAGAAGTGATAGCAAAAGAAGTTTCTGCAGGTCCGAAAGAATTTAATATAGAATAATTTATTAGCGAAATTAATATAGCAACCTTAATATTTAGGTTATAATATTGAAACTCAGGAAATCAAGTACACCCTTATGGGATCCAAGTACACTTCATTCCTGAGTTTCTTCATTCTAACACAAAATCTTAAGGTCTTTAACGGCAAAGGCAAAAACATTTGCTACTATAATTAAACTATGGTAGAATAAAACCACTATAGCAATAGGAAACTTATAATCGCAATGAAAACAAAAATACTTAACATCAAAAAAGAAAGTAACGAATTTATTATAGAAACGACAAACGATATTTTGAAAAATAAAGGTATAGTTGTGTTGCCTACTGATACTGTTTACGGAATAATGACAAGTGTGTTTAATTTTGAAGGTCAAAAACAAATATACAAACTTAAACACAGAGCAGCAAGAAAACCTTTAATATTGATGTCTGACAACATTGAAACATTAAAACAGTTTGTTATATTTCCTAAAGGTATAGATAAAATCGTAATGGAGTTTTGGCCGGGACAATTAACATTAATTTTGCCTACCACCGAACTTGGTAAAATGTTGATAGGCGGCAGAGACAATTTAGGTGTAAGAATACCTAATTGTAAGATACTTTTGGATATTATGGCAAAGTACGATATTCCTTTAATGACAACATCAGCAAATGTTTCCGGTAAAGACAGTGCAAAAACGGCTAAAACAGCAATAGATTATTTTGACAGCAAAATAGATTTGATAGTTGACGGCGGTAAATGTGAATTTTCGTTTGAATCAACGGTTATAGATATGGTGAAGTTTCCGTATGTTGTTATAAGAAAAGGTTGTTTGGATTGTAATAAACTGTTGGAATATATTTAAAACAATTAGAAATTAGTAATTAGCAATTAGAAATTAACGACAGAATAACAATTTGAAAATAGGAAGAATAAAAATCTTCCTATTTTTTTTGTTGTAGAAAAAAACTTTAACTAATATTAAAAATACCCGGATAGAATCATTCTATCCGGGTATTTTTGTTTGCTATTTAAAACCTGTAATTGCTTAATCTATAGTAAAAATACCAAACAAAATATATTGAAAAATCAATATGTTTTATATTGCTGTGTCATAATTTGCCAATATAATCTTATTAGTGAGGGAAGAAAGTTCTTTAAAAATAAAAAAATAAAAAACAAAGAAAAAGATGGTCACAATTTGCCAATAGCGGCCAATGGGTGTAAGGAAAATAAAAAATAGGAGGTAGCAAAATGGGTTTTAGAAGAAGTCATTACGGAAAGGAAAGTCATAACAAAAATGGTTGGTTTTGCAGTTACAAAAACAAAAGTTGTATCCACTATGAAACACAAAAACAAGCGGAGCGTGCTTTAGAGTTTGTAAATGAATATGAGGATTCTAATTATGTTCCTATAAGAGCTTATCATTGTGATTGCGGATATTGGCACTTAACAAGCAAACCTAAAAAAGGATTTGCAGCGTAAAAAGCAAAAATAAATAAAAAAAGGAGAAATAAAATGAACAACAAAACAGAATACCAGGAAATAATAGATTTAAAAAATGCAATGGAAAATAAAATGTATGATACATTCAAGAATTTGTTTGAAGTAATAGTAAATGATGAAGATAAACTAAATGCATTAAAAAAAGATAAATATTTTAATGAAAGATTAAAATATTTTATTCTTCCAATGTATTTAAAAGATGAATACAAAGGCTTTATTGAAAATGACAGAATTTTATTTCTAGCTTTACAACATTGGGATAGTTATTTGAAAGCATCAAAAAATGCTACCGGTAAAGGATATTCAACAGCTCCAAAAGAAAAAACTTATAGAGGTGGTTCTAATTCAGGACAACTTTTTCAATGGTGGGGTTAAATTTTTATATCGGAGGAAAAGAATGAAAGAATTATTTAGCGAAAAAGAAATGAAAACAACAGAAAAAAACAAAGAACCGTTAGCAAAGTTTCCGGGATACACCTCAGAAGAATATCTTGATGATGTTTTAGATTTTTTCTATTCGGGTAAGTATAACAGAGAAGTTTATACTGATTTTAAACATATCTATGAAAGAAGTATGCAAAAAGATTCTAAAGTTAAATTTATTAAAGAAATAGAAAAATATAACTTTAATATCTTTGAGATATATGTTCTTCTATATCTTGCGATATTCAAAATTAAAAAACATGGCATACGTAAAAGTGATCTTATTGAAAGATTAATAGAAAAACATCTTGCTAAACCGAGTGTTATAGTTAAAATATTAAGTGAAAATTCTAAATTGTTTAAGAGCAAATGTATCATATGTGAAAAAAATAATCCATATGAAGAGGGAAACTTAGAAATAGACGATAACTTGTTTAATATTTTAGTTAATACAGATTTTGAAGAAAATAAAGAAACAAAAAAAGAAGATAAAAAAGAAAGGAAATTTAACATAATACCTAATGAAATATATACAGAACTTAATAAATATGTCATTGGGCAAGATAATGCAACAAAAAGTATTACTGCAGCTGTTTATGAGCATATAATAAAATGTGAAATAAACAAGAAAACAGATAGTAAAGATAAATTAGATAAAACAAATACATTAATAATAGGTCCTACCGGAACAGGTAAAACTTTTATCTGTAATACATTAAGTAAGATATTGAATATACCGATATATGTAGCGGATGCAAGTCAAATGACAGAATCCGGATATATAGGATTAAGTCCGGAATCAATACTTATAGGACTTGAAAAAATGTGTGGAGAAAGTTTAAAAGATAACAAGTTTCCGGTGAGCATAATTTATGTTGATGAAATAGATAAAATTGCTTTTAAAAAGACTGATAAGTATGATGTTGGGAATAAAGGTGTTCAAGAAGAATTTTTAAAAATGTTTGAATCTAACAAATATTTTTTTGATGGTGGAAGAGGATATCGTTCAAGAGAATATGATATATCAAATATCATGTTTATTTTAGGCGGAGCATTTAGCGGATTAGAAAAAATAATTGAAGAAAGAACTAAATCTAACGAAGAAAAGAAAATAGGTTTTTTTAAAGAAAATGTTTCGTTGCAAGAAGATAAAACAAATATATTACAGCAAACAACTACTGAAGATTTAGTAGAGTATGGCCTTATGCCTGAACTTGTAGGAAGATTGCCGAATAAAGTAATATTAAACCCGTTAACTAAACAAGATTTAATTAACATTTTAACTGTAAGTCAAAATAATGTCATATCTCAATATAAGCAAGTTTTTTCCGAAGCAGGTATAAAACTTAATGTTCTTGACGAAACAATAGAAGCTGTTGCATATAGAGCAATAGAAAATAATACCGGAGCAAGAGGACTAAAAACAATATTAAGCAATATCTTAAATAAGATATTGTTTGAAGCCGTTTCAAACGGGCAAAAAGATTTTGTTTTAACTCCGGAAAAGTTAAGTGCTTATTAGGTAAAACTATATTTAAATTTCTATTGGTTAAATATATTATTTTGATTTATAATATTACTAATGTTGTTTAATAAACAACGGAGGTAATATTAAATGAAGGGTTCTAAGAAAGAACAAATAGAAGCAGATATAGCTGAATTAGAAAAAAAAGCTAAAAAAGCTGAAGAACAATTTTTTATAAGTTTAGATTTAACAGAGTTCCCATTAATGAACGATATTATAGTTGATGAACAAAGTAAGAAAAAAGCAATTGAATGGATAGCAAAAATAGTATGGTATCTTTTAAAAAGGGATGGAGAAATATTTACTCTTACACAATATGAACAAGATTTGATAGAAGTCCTTAATGGAAAAGAAAATGCAAATTATAATGATACAACTAAGAAATTACAAGAATCATTTAAAAAAAACAAAGGTAAAAAAATAAGAGAATACAAAAAAGAATATAAAAGTGATGGCTTTTATAATGATGACGATGGTGATTATAACAAAAATGTTAAGTTTAGCAATTCAGATTTTACTCCGGATTTAAGGGTGAATGATATTATTGACGAACTACAAAAACTATTGTTCTGTGAAGGTTTTTTTGAATCATTTTATGAAGAATATGGAGAAATAAGTAATAACGAAAAAGAATTTATTGATTTTTGTAAAAAGACAATAAGAGAACATATTTTTGTAGATAGATCATTAAATGAAGAAAAATATTTACAATTTTTACAAGGTCAAAATGAAGATAATCAACAAGATGAACAAAAGATATCAAATAAAATAATAAAAAAGAATATGGATAATAAATTAATAAAATTTTTAATAGAAAACAGAAAAGAAGTGAACAATATTATTTTAAAAGAACTTTTACAAAATAATTCTATAAATAAAACAGAAGAAATAAAGAAATCTTTAATTGTTTTTTATATAGAATATAAAAATTTTATATCCACGGTTAGTTCTAAATCTCCAAGTGATATGAAGGTGTTTACTTTATTGGAAAAATATTTCGGCGAACAAGAAACAAAACAAAAGAAAAGAGAAATAAAGAATGTTTCTCAAATGGAAAAGCAAAAGTGGATAGAAGAGCAATTAGATCCAATTTCTTTTTGGAAAACATTTTCTGATAAATATAAAGAAGATATAAATAAGATTAACTATGTGAAAGAGTATAAAAAAATAAAGTCAAAAAATGAGAGTAGATTAAAAGAAGACATTATTCTAAAAATGAGAGATATTATTGTTAATTATTCAATATCAAAAGATATTTCAATAGGAAAAGAAGAAATAGAAGTTATTATATCTTTGTTAAAAAGATTATTATATTTAAAGGGTAAAATTTTAACTAAGTTGGAAATAAATGAATTAGCAAATAAAATATCTAAGTATAATCCATGTGACAAATATAAAAGCTATATAAAATATTCTGCTTTTGGATTGGATAAGCAAAAAGAAATAGAAGAACATATAAAAAAATGTAAGAACTGTAGAGCATATAAAGATTATATATCCAGCTCAAAAACATTAAGAGAAAATAGAAATAAAAAGATTTTAAAGGTAGTAAATAATCCATATGTAGAAGAACAATTAAATGAAGAAAATTATAATAATATTAATTATTTGAAAAAACAGTTTAGAGAAAATCCTTGTGAAACTAATTTTTATTATTTGGTTTCAGCATATATAAAAGATGGCAATAAAAAACATGCAGAAAAACTTTTAAATGAAGGTTTTGAGTTGTATAAAGAAAATATTTTTATGAAAGAACAATAATTTATACTCAATAAGGAAATTAATAAAGGAGAATTTAAAACAATGTTAAGTTATGAAATAGAAGTCCATTGTATTTGCGGAGAAATAAAAAAATACACACTCAATGCTTTAAGATCTCAAATTGTAATAATAGGTAGAGAAAAAGAAAAATTACCGAAAATAATATTGCATAGTGACGATGAACAACATCTTTCAAGAGCGGAATTGTATTTTGCATTTGATGTTAATGATAAAGATTGGGTTGTGGGAACAGGTTTCCCTTTAGAACAATATTGGAAATATGATAAAAGAATTGCAAAAAAAGGAGAAGAAATCAAAAAGGAAAAAGAGTCTGATTTTAAAAAAAATTCATATTTAATTGAAAACAACAATTTTCATAATATTTTAGAGCAAGTAGTTACTAGCAAACTTTATGATAACAAAAATATAGAAAACAATGATTTATATAAAGACATACTTATACCTTTACAACCGGAAAGACCTTTTCGTCTTGAAAAATTATCTTGTGTAGGTATATTTTATAGACTTGAAGATAAGCCTTTCAAATATAATGGTAATGCTCATATAGGTATAAAGCATACACTTTTAGAAACTATACCTTTTCATTGGTATATAGAAATAAAAAATAGTAGAAGGGATACGATAGCAGTAAAAAGTTATATAGCAAATTCAAAATATCAATCTGAATAGTAAAAAGGAGAATATTTATTATGGTTAAAAAAATAAAATCACAAAAAAAAGATAAACAAGAAGAATTTAAGCAAATATATGATAATGAAACAAAACAAGATGAAGATAGACAAGAGAGAGAAAAGGATATAAGAGATAAAGGAAGACTAGATAAACCTATACCTATTGGAACAAAATTTAGTGATTTATATGAAGTTGTAAGTTCTCAACAATCAAAAGGTGGAATGGGAAAAGCTATTCTATGTAAAGGTGTTAAAGATAACAAATATTATGTGTTAAAAACTTTTTTAGCAGCAAATAATGCAGCTATGTTGACGAAAGAAATAGAATTTACATTAAAGTTAGACAAACATCCTAATATTGTGTATACAGAAACTGCAATACAAGAAACAGTTGATGGCAAATATACTTTATTTATGGTAATGGAACTTGTAAAGGAACAACAAAAGAATCCGTTAAAAGATGATTGGTGGTTTGCAAAAACTCTAACAAATGTAATAGAAAATAATGAAATAGATTTGAAAAAAGCTTTTACTTGGGCAATAGAATTTTGTAGAGGAATGCAATATTTAAATAGTATAGGGTTGGAAAGTCATAAGGATATAAAACCGGATAATATTTTTGTAACGGAAGATAATCATATAAAAATAGCAGATTTTGGATTAGTTAAATTTGAAAGTAAAGAATATACAGCAGGAAGCAGAAAGTATATAGCACCAGAGAGCAGAAAAGATAAAATATATAACATAAAAAGTGATGTATATTCTTTTGGTATAGTTATGTATGAAATGTTTAACTCTATTATATTATCGAATGACAAAGATTTAGATTCAAAAAAATCTAAATATTGTGATGAAATAATAAAAAATTGTATAGATAAAGAGCCTAAACAAAGATATAACACTTTTGTGGAACTTGAAGAAGAAATAGTAAAAGAATCAAAGAAATATTTTGGAGAAAATTTTGAAATAACAAATAATCAAATGTCGGCAAATGATTATTTTAAAAAAGCATTAGGCTCAGAAGTAATAAGAAATTATGATCAAGCAGTGGAATTATATACAAAAGCAATAAATTTAAATCCAAGGTTTTTTGAAGCATACAATAACAGAGGTTTGGCTAGACAAGAAACAGATAGATGTAGATACTGGGATGTTATGGGGTATAAACCATATAAAATCGAAGAACTCTATGGTGATTTTATTAAAGCAATAGAATTTTCGAATAATGAAGAGCAATTAATTGTGGCTTATAACAATGCTACCGCAGATTGGGATAATAGAGAATTAGAATTCGATATTACTATAATGCATCCTATTATTCCTACTTGTAATGGAGAGCCAATATCATTTGAATATAAAATTTATAACAAAGGTATTGATAGTTTTGATTCAAAAAAATACATAGAAGCTATTGATTGTTTTGATAATTTTTTAAAAAAAGCAAATAAAATCAGCTATTTTGGAGAATATATATGTGCATATTTGTTTAAGGGAATTGCAAGATATATTTTAAAACAATATTCATTAGCTATTAAAGATTTTAATAAAGCATTGAAAATTTGTTTAGAAAACAACACTGATAATTTAGCTCCTGATACAGAAGAAGAACTTTTATTTAATTGTTATGATTGCCTAGCATTTGTAAAACGTAAACAGAAAAAATATTTAGAAGCACAAAAATACAGAAGAGAAGCTAATAAATACTTATTGTCAAGAGAAGAAATTTCAATTTATAAAGAAATATTAAAAACAGTATTAGCAAAATATAAAATATTAGACGAAAAAAAAGAGATCAAAGTGAATAGTATTAATAAAATATATACATATATTGATTCTTTTACAAAATATAATAATATTTCAAAAATAAAAATTATTGGTTGTGGTGGTTCAGGAACGAGAACTGTAAATGAAATAACAAAATTTAAATTAAGAAATGATATAGAAACTTATACGTTGAATTCGGATTCTTCCATGTTAAAATTTTCATTAGCCAAAAATAAAATTGTAATAGGCAATGGTGTTGGTTGTGACGGTGATATCAAAAAAGCAGAAAAAGAAATAAATGATAATATAGAAAAAATAAAAGATATAGTAAAAGAATCTAATGCTTTAATACTTACAACCGGTTTGGGTAGAGGATTCGGTTCAGTTTGTGTTTATGAAATAGCAAAAATAGCAAAACAATTTAATATTCCTACAATAGCTGTAGTTACTATACCTTCAAATGTTGAGGGTGGGGAAAAAATAATAGAAAATTCAAAAGTTTGTTTAAAAGAACTGAAAAAATACACAAAAGCAATTGTTGTTGTCTCAAATGATGAAATATTTAATGGTAATAAAAATAAACCATATAATAAATTTTATTCTTATATAGATAATATATTGGCTACAACTATACAAAAATTTACAACATATATTGGTCTACAAAAATTTAATCGTAAATATAAGGAACTAGAATAAAAGATAAGTTTATAAATGTTGCACAAAACAAAACTACAGCTATAATTTAATATTGCTGTAGTTGCTTTTGTTTATAGAATATAATTTAAAAAATTGTTATATATAAGTAAAAAATAATAGAATTAAATTAATAAAATAATAATTTATATAAAAATAAACAAGGAGTATTTATGAAACAAAAGAAGAAACTTGAAAAAAAAGAAAACAAAACAAAACAAAAACAATTTAATCAATTGTTTGATAATGAAACAAAACAAGATGAAGATAGACAATATAGAGAGCAAGATTTAGAAAATAAAGAAATGGTGGATAAACCTATACCTATTGGAACAAAATTTAGTGATTTATATGAAGTGATAAGTTCAGAACAATCAAAAGGTGGAATGGGAAAAGCTATATTATGTAGAGGACTTCAAGATAATAAGTATTATGTTTTAAAGAAAGCAAAACTAAAAAAAACAGAACTATCTGAAGCATTTAAAAAAGAAATAGAATTTACATTAAAGTTAGATAAACATCCAAATATAGTATATACACAAACAGCCATAAAAGAAGAAGATATATTTTATATGGTAATGGAGTTGGTGAAAAAACAGCAAAAACATCCGTTGAAAGAAGATTGGTGGTTTGCAAAGACTTTGAAGGATAAAATAATAAATGATGAAATAGATTTAGAAACAGCATTCACATGGACAATAGAGTTTTGCAGAGGAATGCAATATTTAAATAGTGTAGGATTGCAGAGTCATCAAGATATAAAACCGGAAAATATATTTATAACTGAAGATAATCATATCAAAATAGCGGATTTTGGATTAGCAAGTTTTGAAGGAATATTTTATACCGGAGGGACAAAAAAATATTTTTCTCCCGAACATGGAAATAAAGATTTAAAGTGTGATATAAGAAGTGATATATATTCGTTTGGAATAGTAATGTATGAAATGTTTAATTCGATTATATTAGAAAAGAATACAATAAAAAATACAGGAAAAGAAGTATGTGAATTAATAAAAAACAAAAAATGTAAATTTTGTAGCGAAATAATAAAAAAATGTTTACAAGAAAGAGCAGATAATAGATATCAAACATTTGTAGAATTAGAAGAAGATATAGCAAAAGAATCAAAGAAATACTTTGGAGAAAATTTTGAAATAGAGAACAAACAAATGACAGCAAATGATTATTTCTCAAAAGCAAAAGGTTCAGAATTGATAGGAAAATATGAACAAGCAATAGAACTATATACAAAGGCAATAAAACTAGATTCAAGATATGTGGAAGCTTATCATAATAGAGGATATAATCAATGTATGTTAGGACAGTATGAAGAAGGAATAAAAGATTATGATAAGGCAATAGAATTTGAACCGACAAATACTGATTTATATGAAGCACAGGCACAAATTTTGGAAAGAAGAGGAAAAACAAAAGAGGCTTTGGAGTATTTAAATAAAGCAATAGAAATTA
>JBGUZU010000019.1:0-27195 GCA_045223915.1 Endomicrobiaceae bacterium
AACAAAATTTTACCGAAAACTATAAACTGTAAGCTCTAAGCTATAAGCAAAAAATTATGAAATAATTTTTTATATAAGGAGAAAAAAATAATGAAAAAAAGTTTATTGGCTTTAATATTAGCAGTAGCACTTGTAGCACCTGTATTTGCACAAAAAGGTGATATGTCTATCAACGGAAAATTAGGGTTGGGTGTAAGTAACAATTTCAATATGACTCCCGAAGCGCTACCAAGCAGTGTGAGTATCGGTTTTCCAATGGAAATGGCTCCTTCAATAGGTGCGGAATTCTTTTACGGATTAATGGATAGCTTGTCTGTAGGTGCAGGTATAAATTATAATTTCGGCTCAGAAAGTAAAGGAGAGATAGATGGTGTCAAACCTGAAATAAAAACAGTTAACTTTTATTTGGCGGTAAGACCTGAATTAAAAATGGAATCTGATATTTTTACAAGCTTATATTTAATAGGTCAAATCGGCGGAAGCAGTATTACTGCGAAAGCAAACGGTGAATCCGAAACTGCAGATATGGGAATATATTTAGGTTTCGGTGCAGGAACGATAATAAAAGATTGTGTTATAGTTGAATTGTTACTATCTTCATCTAACGGCAGTGTATCTTTTTCTGGAGAGAAAGGTGATGTACAATATACAGCAACAACAATTAATGTAGGATACAAATTTGCTCTATAATTCATAATAAAAAATAATAAAAGCACAGAAAGGAAAAATCTTTCTGTGCTTTTATTTTTTTTATTTTGGTGAAGCGACTTTATCTTTTAAATTATAACTTTGTATTTGCCTCAATCGAGTACCAATCGCTATCGCTTTCTTTTACGTACACTTCATTCGCCAAATACTTCGTTATAATTTAAAATCTTAAAAGTCTTCTAGAGACAAAAACGACAAAAAATTTGTCATTCCGGACTTGATCCGGAATCTATAAAAAATAACAAAAAGCGGGAAATTTTTCCTTCCCGTTTTTTACAATTAAACTTCCAATCTTCTAATCTTCCAATCATCAAATCTTCAAAGACGTATGTGGTTGCTAAATACCGGATATAATCCTTTTTGTTTTATTGTGTCTACAATTTCGGCTACACTTCTTGAATCGGAAATTTCAAACTGTTCGTCACCTTTAGCTTCATCTTTATGTCCGCCCACGGAAGTTTTTACACCTGCCGAAATTTTTGTTGCACATACACCTATAACATTATCTCTGAAACCTGCTCTTTCTCTTGTTGAAATTGTAATATCGGAAAACGGCATAAATAATCTGTAAGCACACAATGCCTGGAACAATTGCTTTTCATTAACATAGTGAGGATTTTGCTCTTTATGTTCGTGAATGTACGGCCTTAATCTGGGAACGGAAAAACCTATTTTAAGATCCGGATACTTTTGTTGCAACAAATAAGCATGAACTGTGGTGGAAAAAGCATCTTTCCTGAAATCATCTAACCCGAAAAGTATTCCCAGAGATACACCTCTCATACCTGCAAGAGCCGCTCTTTCCTGGGCATAAAATCTGTATTCAAAAACGGATTTAGGTCCTGCCAAATGTAACTGTTTATATCTTTCTTTGTTGTAAGTTTCCTGATAAACACAAACAAAATCCGCTCCGCATTGACAGAGATATTTATATTCGTCCGTATTTAACGGATAAATTTCTATTGATATGGAAGAAAAATATTTTTTTGCAAGTTTTACGGCTTCACCTATATATTCAACACTTGATGCGGATCTTGATTCGCCTGTAAGTATAAGAATATCTTCAAGTCCCGTTTGAGATATTGCTTTAAATTCTTTTTCTGTTTCTTCAATTGTAAGTTTTCCTCTGTGTATATTGTTTTTACAATTGTATCCGCAATATGTGCACTGATTTTCACAATAATTTGAAATGTATAACGGAGTAAACAAAGATATACTTGACCCGAAATGTTTTCTTGTTTCGTATTGTGCTTTATGTGCAATTAAATTTAAAAAATCCGTTGCTGCGGGAGATAACAAAACTTTTAAATCTTCAATATCCAAAATTTCTTTGTTTAATGTTTTTTGAACATCGTTTTCGGTATAGATATTGTAATCATAGCCCTTAGTTAAACTTAAAACTTGTTCCAACATATCGGAGTTTATTTGCTCCATGTTTTTATAATACATTTTATTTGTCCTCCAAAAAGTCTATCAAAGGACTGGATGCTTCCGCTTTAAAATTAAGTACTCTGCCAAGCCCTGCAAGATAAGCTTTTCTCCCTGCGATAATTGCAAGTTTGAAAGCTTCTGCCATTTCGTTTATGTTTTTAGCAGTTGCAATTGCTGTGTTTACCATAACGGCGGCAGCACCTTCCTGCATAATTTCGCAAGCTTGAGAGGGTGACCCGATACCTGCATCAACAATTACAGGCAATTTTATTTCATCTATAATTATTTTAATAAAATGTTTTGTAAGAAGTCCTAAGTTGCTGCCGATAGGTGCGGCAAGCGGCATAATTGTTGCAGCTCCCGCATTTGCCAAATCTCTTGCTGCATTTAAGTCAGGATACATGTAAGGCATTACAACAAACCCTTCTTTTGCAAGAATTTCCGTTGCTTTTATAGTTTCATAGTTGTCGGGCAACAAGAATTTCGTATCTTTTATAACTTCAATTTTTACAAAATCTCCGCATCCGAGTTCTCTGGAAAGTCTTGCGATTCTAACGGCTTCTTCCGCGGTTCTTGCACCTGAAGTGTTAGGTAAAAGAGTTACCGTTTTAGGTATAAAATCTAATATGTTATATTCTGTTTTAGTGTTTGCTCGTCTTAATGCAAGTGTTACGATTTCCGCACCTGCCGATTCAACCGCAGCTTTTACCAAATCCAACGAAAATTTTCCTGAACCTAAAATGAATCGAGAAGAAAACTTATGTCCTGCAATTATTAATTGATCATTATTTTCCATTATATTTCTCCTTAAGTTCTTTTAACCGCCGCCGACAAAAGTCAGCACTTCCATAACATCCGTATCTTTTAAATTTACAGTGTTATATTTATCTTTAGAAACAATTTTACCGTTTAACTCAATTACAATTCGTTCCAAATTGTAATTGTTGTCTTTTAAGTATTCGTATATAGTTTGAGATTGTTTTATAACAACTTCTTTTCCGTTAACTTTCATTTTAACTCCTTAATAAAAAAATAGAATATGAATGAAGTTTTTGCCACCCGAGGTGGTGACCCCCATAACATATTCTATTTAAAATGATAATTTATGATACTATAAAAATTCACCTTTTGTCAAACAAAAAAATATATTGATTTTTCTTTTGTCTTTTATCAATAAATATTCTATAATATCAGTGAATTTTTACTTCGTAAAAATTTGAGGTATAGAGGGATAGAAGTATAGATGTATAGAAAATTTTGTTGTTAAAATTCCGTAGGAATTTTAGTCCATACATCCATACATCCATACATCAAACACGAAGTG
Organism: Endomicrobiaceae bacterium; assembly: GCA_045223915.1. Classification (GTDB taxonomy): domain Bacteria; phylum Elusimicrobiota; class Endomicrobiia; order Endomicrobiales; family Endomicrobiaceae; genus Ruminimicrobiellum. The sequence goes on from JBGUZU010000019.1 coordinate 3,464, forward strand.
TTTATATTGGGGGAAAAATGGCTATTACTTATCAAAAAGCAGGTGTAAATATTGATGCGGGAAACGAGTTGGTTAAAAGACTTAAGAAAAAACTTCCTAAAGTCGGCGGATTCGGAGGAGCATTCCCCGTAGAAAACACGAAATATAATTTGGTTAGTTCCACCGACGGAGTAGGAACAAAATTAAAAATTGCATTTTTGGTAAATAAACACGATACTGTAGGTATAGATTTGGTTGCAATGAATGTTAACGATATAATTTGTGTTGGAGCAAAACCTCTTTTCTTCTTGGATTATTTTGCTTGCGGAAAATTAAATGTTTCTCTTACGGAAAAAGTGGTAGGCGGTATTATTAACGGTTGCAAACAGTCCAATGCTCAACTTATCGGCGGTGAAACAGCGGAAATGCCGAGCTTTTATAAAGGTGAAGAATATGATTTGGCCGGTTTTGCCGTAGGTATAATCGAAAAAGGTAAAGAAATTACAGGTAAAGATATTAAAGAAGGTGATGTCGTAATAGGGCTTCCTTCAAGCGGTCCTCACTCCAACGGATACTCTTTGATAAGAAAAGTTTTTAGTGAAAAAGAATTGAAAAAATATTCCAAAGAATTGTTGGCACCTACAAAAATTTATGTTAAAGAAGTTTTGGCAGCGCTTAAAAAATTTAATAACGGCAAAAAGAATAAAATAGTCGGTATTGCACATATTACGGGCGGAAGTTTTTACGACAAAATAGGAAGAATTTTACCGCAGGATGCACATGTAATAATAAATAAAGGTTCTTGGAAAGTTCCTGAAATATTTAACATAATTCAAAAGAAAGGTAATGTTCCGGAAAAAGATATTTACAGAACATTGAATATGGGTATCGGTATGGCAATATTTGTCAGACCGGAACATGCACAAGCCGTTCACAAATTTTTGAAAGGTTCTAAAGTTATAGGATTTGTTCAAAAAGGGAAAAAAGGTGTGGAAATAATATAATGAAAAAGTTAGCGGTATTAGTTTCCGGCACCGGTTCAAATTTACAATCTATAATAGATTCAACAAAAAGCGGAATACTTAAAGGTATTGCCGAAGTTATTGTTGTGATATCGAATAATCCTTCCGCTTACGGACTTGAAAGAGCAAAAAAAGAAAATATTAAAGCAATTGCTCTTGATTACAAGAACATGGACAAACAAGATTATGACGATAAAATGTATAAGCTTATAAAAGAATCCGGTGCGGACATGATCTGTTTGGCGGGATATATGAAGAAAGTTCCGGACAATATTGTTAAAGAGTATAAGTCAAGAATATTAAATATTCATCCTGCTTTATTGCCGAAGTTTGGCGGTAAAGGAATGTACGGACATTTTGTTCACGAAGCGGTAGTAAAAGCAAAAGAAACAAAATCGGGTCCTACGGTTCATTATGTGGATGAAAATTATGATACCGGTTCTATAATACTTCAAAAAGAAGTGCCCGTTTATGAAACGGATAGTCCGGAAGATGTGGCTGCAAGAGTATTGGTTCAAGAACATATAATATTCCCTCAAGCAATAAAAAAAGTTATAGAAAATTTAAAATAAAGAAGGTAAAAAGTATGATACCAAGATATGCAAAACCTGAAATGGAATCAATTTGGACTGATGATAACAAGTTCAAAATAATGTTGGAAGTTGAAATTTTAGCATCCGAAGCTATGAGTAAGTTGGGAGTAGTTCCAAAATCGGCAATTGCAAAGGTAAGAAAAAAAGCTAAGATAAATAAAGACAGAATAAACGAAATAGAAAAAACGGTTAAACACGATGTAATTGCATTTTTAACAAGTGTCGTTGAAACTGTAGGCCCTGAGGCAAGATTTTTGCATATGGGTATGACATCTTCCGATGTTTTGGATACCTCACTTGCCGTTCAAATGAGACAGGCATGTTTGCTTCTTATAAAAGAAACTAAAGAGTTAATGAAAATAACAAAAAAGTTGGCTTTCAAATATAAATATACTCCTACAATGGGAAGAAGTCATGGTGTTCATGCAGAACCGACAACATTCGGTTTGAAAGTTGCAAACTGGTACAGCGAACTTAGTCGTTCTCTCGACAGATTAAACTATGCATTGGAAACCGTAAGTTACGGAGCAATTTCCGGAGCTGTAGGAACATTTGCACATTTAAGCCCGAAAGTTGAAGAGTATGTTTGTAAAAAATTAAATTTGAAACCGGAACCTGTTTCAACACAAATAGTTCCCAGAGACAGACACTCAATATTTTTATCAACAATTGCACATGTAGGTGCTAACCTTGAAAGAATAGCTCTTGAAATAAGACATTTACAAAGAACCGAAGTTGCGGAAGCCGAAGAACCTTTTACAAAAGGTCAAAAGGGATCATCCGCAATGCCGCATAAGAGAAATCCGATAATATCGGAAAATGTTTGCGGTTTCGCAAGACTTTTGAGAGGTTATGCAGTAACCGCTATGGAAAATATTGCTTTATGGCATGAAAGAGATATAAGTCATTCTTCGACGGAAAGAATAATGTTGCCGGATGCAACGATGGGACTTTTCTATATTTTAAAAAGAATGCAGGGATTACTTTCGGGATTAAATGTATATCCGGAAAACATGAAAAAGAATCTTAACAAAACCCAGGATGTTATTTGTTCCGGAACACTTTTGTTAACGTTGGTAGATAAAGGGTTAACAAGAGAACAAGGATATGCAATTATGCAAAGACTTGCATTTTCGGCAAGAGAAAAAAATGTCAGTCTTGAAGAAGTGGCATTGAAAGATGAAGAAATAAGAAAATATATGAACGAAAAAGAAATAAGAAGAGATTGCGATTTGTCACCGCACTTTAAAAATGTAGATTTTATATTTAAGAGAGTTTTTAAAAAATAAAAACAGCTTAAAGCTTAGAGCTTAAAGCTAAAAGTTCTGTGTAAATTTTTGCTGTACAAAAATTTATAAAAAATAACAAAAATTCACGAAGTGAATTTTTACAATAAACCATAAGCTATAATCTATAAGCTATAAACTAAAAAATCCGTAGGATTTTTTTTGGGGGAACAATGGCTAACAAATTTAAGTATTACCTTAACCAAGACGGAAGTTTTGTTATCGAAAATTATAACTTGGCACCGACTTTTTCAAGCTTTTTCCCGGGTATTTCCGGAGTAAAAGGTATTCCGATGTGGGCATATTATGTTAACAGAGGGCAGGGAATTTGTACATTCGGTATAAAGAACAAAAATTATGCAATAATGGAATTTTATCCCGCAAATGTAAGTTATAATTTAGTTAATACTTTCGGATTCAGAACATTTTTGAAAATAAAAAAAGGTAAGGAAACAATTTGCTATGAACCGTTCAAAAATAATAGTGCCGATATAAAAGATGTAAAACAAAATATGTATGTTTCCGCTTACGATTTAACGATAGAAGAAATAAATACAAAAATCGGTATCAAAACAATAGTTACATATTTTACGTTGCCTAACCAACCGTTAGCCGGTCTTTTAAGAAAAGTTACGGTTGAAAATATATCCAAGCAAAATGCTCAAATAGAAATTGTTGACGGTATGCCGAAAATTCTTCCGTATTATATTAATTCCTGGTCGCAAAAATATATGTCTACAACAATTCAAGCTTGGACGAAAGTTGATAATTTCGATAAGACCGGAGTTCCTTTTTATAAATTGAAAGTTGAAACGGCAGACAGTTCCGAAGTTGTGGAAATTACCGAAGGTAACTTTTACTGTTCTTTAGTACAAGACAAAAAAGTAAAGAAAGCCGATATTATAATTGATCCGGACATTTTGTTCGGTTCCGATACAAGTTTTGCTTGTCCGGAAAAATTGTTTAATGAAAATTTTGTGTACCCTAAAAAACAGTTTGCGGATAACAAGTATCCTACGGCTTTCAGTTATGCAAAACAAAATTTGAAATCAAAAGACAGCTTTAAAATATATTCTATCGTCGGTCACATCGAAAGTGCAAAATCTTTAAACAATTTTGTTAAAAAGTTTGACATAAAATATTTTGAAGCAAAACAGGAAGAAAATAAAAATTTAATAAATTCCATTACTTCCAATATGGAAACACATTCTTCAATACCTGAATTTGATATGTATTGCAGACAAAATTATCTTGATAATGTTATGAGAGGCGGTCTTCCGATAGAGTTTAAATATAACGATAAGTCCGCAATGTATTATGTGTTTTCAAGAAAACACGGAGATTTGGAAAGAGATTATAACGAATTCCAAGTATCACCTAACTACTATTCGCAGGGTAACGGAAATTACAGGGATGTAAATCAAAACAGAAGAAAAGATATTTTCTTTAACCCTAATGTAAAAGACAGTGCGGTAAAAATATTTTATAACTTGTTACAAATAGATGCCTGTAACCCGTTGGTGGTTAAAGGAACACTTTTTGTTTTAGATACAAAAAGCAAAGAATATAAAAATATAATAAGTGATTTAAGTAACAAAAAAGATGAAGAAAAATTGAACAAATTTTTCCAAAAACCGTTTGAGCCCGGTTCGCTTGCAACATTCATGGAATTTTCAAACATAAAAACAAAAATAAAGTTTGAAGATTTTATTTCAAAAGTTGTAACAACGGCAAAAGCTCAAAACGATGCAAATCACGGTGAAGGATATTGGGTAGACCATTGGAAATACAATTTCGATATATTGGAAAGCTTTTTAACAATATATCCCGATAAGAAAAAAGATATTTTCTTTAACGATAAATCTTTTATTTATTATGATAACGATCATTATGTTTTACCGAGAAATCAAAAGTATGTTTTAACTCCGAAGGGAACGGTAAGACAATATAATTCCGTAGCAAAATCCGATGAAAAAGCGGAACTTATAGCATCAAGAAAAGTTAACCCAAATGCATTAAGAACAAATAACGGTAAAGGTGATATTTATTATACGACACTTGCTTCAAAGTTTATAACAATAATGTCGGTAAAGTTTGCAACTTTGGACAGTGAAGGTATCGGTATAGAAATGGAATCGGATAAACCGGGTTGGTACGATGCATTAAACGGTTTACCCGGACTTTTCGGTTCATCGACTCCGGAAGTTTTTGAGTTGAGAAAGATGATGGTTTTCTTTTCAAATCTTTTGAAAGAAAATAAAGATGAAAAAATATTTGTACCTGTAGAAGTTGCAAAATTGTTTAAAGGCATTTTGTCCTTGTTAAAACAGAAACTTTCGTCTTTTGATTTCTGGGATAAAGCAACAACATTGAAAGAAGAGTACAGAAAATCCGTTATATTCGGTATAAACGGTAAAGAAGAACAAATAAATATAAATTCGGTAATAGAATTTATAGATAAAGCTGTAGCAAAAATAAATGCAGGTCTTAAAAAAGCTATAGATCCGAAAACAGGATTATATGTTACTTATTTCAGATACGAAGCAACAAAATATCAGAAAAATAACGAAAAAAATTCCAAAGGATTACCTTGTGTTAAAGTTTCCAAATTCCAAAGATATCCGTTACCGTTATTTTTGGAATCAGAAACACATTATATGAGAATGTCAGAAGATAAAAAGGAAGCAAAACAACATTTTGCATCCATTAAAAAGAGCGGACTTTACGATAAAGAGTTAAAGATGTTTAAAGTTTGTTCTTCATTACTCAGCGAGTCCAACGAAATAGGAAGATCGAGAGTGTTTTTACCGGGTTGGCTTGAAAATGAATCAGTATTTATGCATATGGAATTCAAATATTTGTTGGGCCTTTTAAGAGCGGGTTTGTATGAAGAATTTTTCTCATCCATAAAAACATGTTTTCCGTGCTTTTTAAAACCTGAAGTCTACGGAAGAAGTATACTTGAAAATTCTTCTTTTATTTCTTCAAGTGCTTTCCCCGATAAAAGAAATTGGGGCAGAGGCTTTGTTGCAAGACTCAGTGGTTCAACAGCCGAGTTTATAGATATGTGGCTTACAATGAGTTTAGGTTACAAACCTTTTTCCGTAAACGATAAAAATGAGTTGGTATTTAGTTTGAAACCTATAATCAGCGGAGAATTCTTTGATAAGAAAGGCGAATTTAAGGCAAAATTGTTTTCAACAACCGATTTGGTTTATGTAAACAAATCTAAAAAGAGCACATATTTGCCGAATATGAGCATCAAAAAAATCGAAATTTTGTGGAACGATAATTCAAAGGATGTTGTAGACGGAAATATTGTTGTAGGAAAAAATGCCGAAAAAATAAGAAACAGACAAGCAAAACAAATAACCGTTACGTTATAGAAATTAGCTTGGCATAAAATAAAAATATCGCAGGGCGAACCTTGCGATATTTTTATTAAAAAGCAATAAAATATAAATGAAAATTAAATTATGAATAATATTCCTAAAGTATCAATAATAACTACAGTGTATAATGTAGAACAATATTTAAGACAATGTTTGGATAGTATTGTTAATCAAACATTTAAAGATATTGAAATAATAGTCGTAAATGATTGTTCCCCGGATAATTCTTTAAAAATAATAGAAGAATATAAACAAAAAGATGAAAGATTTGTAGTAATCAATTTAAGTAAAAATGTAGGACTCGGTTTTGCAAGAAACGAGGGAATGAAGGTTGCGAAAGGTAAATATATTACTTTTATAGACTCAGATGATTGGGTTTCAAATGATTTTGTTGAGATTTTATACGAAACAATAGAAAAATATCAATATGATGTTATAAGCCCTGATTTTTATGAATATAACAATATTACACAAAAAATGTTTGAAAGTAATCATCCGAAAGAATTTTATAATATACCCATCTCTGCAATAAATATTAAACAAAAAGTGTTGAATTGTGAAGGCATACATTATGCAAGGAAAATATTCAGATTACAGTTTTTAAAAGATAATGATATTGCTTTTACGATAAATAAATTAGAAGATACTCTTTTTACATGGGAAGTTATGTTGAAAACAAATAAATTCATGTTTATTGATAACAAAATATATTTTTATAGAACAAACAGAGAAGGTTCTATTATGTCAATGGTAGTTAACGATATACCAAATAATATGAACTTGTTTTATGCTTTAAAAAAGTTAGTATATGAAGATGAAAACAATAAAAAAGTTTTTGATCCTGTTTTAAATTCTTTTATTATGAACAGATTTTTAGATTTTGCATGGAAATATCTTGATGTTTTTGAACCTATATATACAAAATTTAAAAATCAATATCTTAGTGATAATAATGTTTCTTTTTATTATGAAAAAAAATTAAAAAATTTCTTTAAAGCAAAAATTTTTCAATTTGCTTATAAATCTTATTCAAGATTAATATTAGCGTCATTGTGTTACAGATTTGAATTAAAAAAAATATTGCACTTCATTCATATAAAATTAAAATAACAATAATTAAATTCCATAAAAATATAAAAGAGCGGACAATTTTACGATATAAACAATCTGCTCTTTTTTTATGTAAAAATTTCTTATAATTTTGTAAAATATTAAAGATAATAAAATAATACTTTATATATACGGAGTTTGTTATGAATTTAGCAAGAAAAATTATTAAAAAGCATTTGGTTTCGGGATCAATGGAAGTGGGCAGTGAAGTTGCATTAAAGATAGATCAGACATTAACTCAAGATGCAACGGGGACTATGGCATATTTACAGTTTGAAGCAATGAACGTTCCTAAAGTAAAAACGGAACTTTCCGTAAGTTATGTTGACCATAACACATTGCAGTCCGGTTTTGAGAATGCCGACGATCATAAGTTTTTACAAACTATAGCAAATAAGCACGGGATAGTTTTTTCACCTGCGGGTAACGGAATTTGCCATCAGGTACATTTGGAAAGATTCGGTGTTCCGGGTAAAACATTGATAGGTTCCGATTCACACACCCCTACGGGCGGCGGAATCGGTATGCTTGCTTTCGGAGCGGGCGGACTTGATGTTGCATGTGCCATGGCAGGGCAGCCTTTTTATATAACAATGCCTAAAATAGTTAAAGTTAATTTAATTGGAAAATTAAGAGATTGGGTAAGTGCTAAAGATATAATTCTTGAACTTTTAAGGATATTGTCCGTTAAGGGCGGAAGAGGAAAAATATTTGAGTTTGCGGGTGAAGGTGTTAAAACTTTGTCTGTTCCGGAAAGAGCAACAATTACAAATATGGGAACGGAACTCGGTGCAACAACTACAATATTTCCTTCAGACGAAATAACAAAAGATTTCTTGAAAAGACAAAACAGAGAAAAAGATTGGGTTGAAATGGTTGCCGATTCCGATGCAACATACGACGATGAATTGACAATAAATTTGTCCGAACTTGAACCTTTGATTGCTATGCCTCACAGTCCCGATAATGTAAAAAAAGTTAAAGATTTGAAAGGAACAAAAGTTGATCAGGTTTGTATCGGTTCCTGCACAAATTCATCTTATGCGGATATGATGTTATGTGCCGAAACATTAAAAGATAAAAAGATAAATAAAAATACAAGTTTAACGATTTCTCCGGGTTCAAGACAAGTATTTTCAATGCTTGCAAGTTCCGGTAAATTGTTTAACATAATAAATGCCGGTGCAAGAATATTGGAATGTGCTTGCGGACCGTGTATCGGTATGGGACAAGCTCCAAAGACTAAAGCGGTGTCACTTAGAACATTTAACAGAAACTTTGAAGGCAGAAGCGGAACAAAAGATGCTCAGGTTTATTTGTGTTCACCTGAAGTTGCTTTGGCTGCAGCTTTAACCGGAGAAATAACAGATCCTACAACTTTGTTCGGTGCAAAACCTAAAATAAGTTTACCGGACAGTTTTTATATTAACGATGACCATTTCCAAAAACCTTCCAATGAAGGGGAAATTGTCAGAGGACCTAATATAAAACCTTTACCGAAATTCGAACCGATGCCCGATTCTATTTCGGCAGATGTAGTTTTGAAAGTCGGTGACAATATTTCTACCGACCACATATTGCCGGCAGGTGCAAAGATATTGCCTTTAAGATCTAATTTGCCCGCAATATCGGAACATACTTTCGGTGCCGTAGATAAAGATTTTGTTGCAAGAGCAAAATCCGTTAAAAACGGAGTTATAGTAGGTGCGGAAAATTACGGGCAGGGTTCTTCAAGAGAACATGCCGCACTTGCACCGAGATATTTGGGAATAAAAGTTGTTATTACAAAAACATTTGCAAGAATACATTTGGCAAACTTAATAAATTTCGGAATTATTCCGTTAACTTTTGCTGATGTCAACGATTATGAGCTTATAAAACTTGCAGATAAAATAGAGTTTAAAGATATAAAAAATATTATAAAAGAAAATAAAGATTTGGTTATAACCGTTAACGGTAAAAATATTAAATTGAATTACAGTTTTACCGAAAGACAAAAAGAAATATTGTTTGCCGGCGGTTTGTTAAATTGGATTAAAGAGGGAATAAAATAATATGGAAGAACAAGAAATAAAACAAATAGTTAATAAAAAAGTTTCTTTGGCAAAAGTTGCTTCCATGCAGTTGGGACTTTTGGATTTTAAACAAAGAAACGCTATATTGTTATCGATAGCCGATGCTTTGGAAAAAAATATCAGTGAAATACAGTTTCATAACGATATAGATGTTGAAACCGCGAAAAATTCCGGTATGGATAAAGTTTTGATAGAAAGGCTTACATTAACAAATAAAAGAATTGAAGATATGATACACGGTGTAAGAAGTATCGTTAATCAAAAAGATCCGATCGGCGAAATTATGGAAACAAGAGATGTTGACGGTATAAATATTCAAAAAATAAGAGTTCCTATAGGAACTATAGCAATGATATACGAATCAAGACCTAATGTTACCGTTGATGCTGCGGCATTATGTATAAAGTCCGGTAATGCTATTATTTTAAGAGGCGGTTCGGAAGCTATAAATTCGAATAAAATACTTGCAAAGATTATTTCTTCCGCAGGAGAATCTGCGGGTATGCCGGTAGGTGCGATTACTTTTATAGATGTAGTTGACAGAGCTGCAGTTTCCGAAATGATAAAACTTGATAATTATATAGATTTGTTGATACCGAGAGGAAGCGGGAAAATGATAGAATTTATAAAACAACATTCCACCATTCCTATACTTTCTCACGGCAGCGGGTTATGTCACACTTACATTGATAAAGCTGCCAATATCGATATGGCAATAAAAGTTACCATAAATGCCAAATGTCAAAGACCGGGAGTATGTAATGCTACCGAAACCGTTCTTGTTCACAGAGATATAGCAAACAAAGTTTTACCGAAATTATGTAAACAGTTTTTTGCCAATGATACCGAAGTAAGAGGTTGTAAATTGACAAAAGCTGTTGTTCCGGAAGTTAAAGATGCTACCGAACAAGATTGGGCAACGGAATATTTGGATAAGATAGTATCAATAAAAGTTGTTAACTCTTTGGAAGAAGCAATAAACCATATTAACAGATACGGCTCAAAACATTCCGACTCGATAATTACCGAAGATAAGCAAAGAGCGGAAAAGTTTTTGAAAGAAGTTGATTCTGCGGCAGTGTTCCATAACGTTTCCACAAGACTTCATGACGGTGGAGTTTTCGGGTTGGGTGCGGAAATCGGAATATCCACCGGTAAGTTGCATGCAAGAGGTGCAATGGGTGCAAGAGAGTTAACCACAACGAAATATGTTGTCAGAGGTAACGGAGTTATAAGAAAATAATTTTTATATATGTTTGGAGGTGTGACTGAATTATGAATATCGGGGTTTTGGGCGGTTCTTTTGATCCTGTTCATAATGCACACCTTCAAATGGCAAAAGTTGCGTTAAAAGAGTTTAAGTTGGATAAAATTATTTTCGTTCCGGCATATGTTCCTCCTCATAAGAAGAAACTTGTTGCATCGGACAAAGACAGATATAACATGCTTTTAGATGTGACAAAAGATACAGAACAATACGAAATTGATACTTATGAACTTGATTCAAAAAAATCCGTTTATTCTTATGAGATGTTAGATTACATTAAAAGTAAACATAATTCAGACACTATAAAAATGATAATAGGTGCGGATTCGTTTAATAATTTAGCTTTGTGGAAAAATACGGACTATATAGTAAAAAAATACGGGTTTATAGTTTTTCCGAGGCCGAACATAACGATAGATATTGAAAGCCCGTATTATAAATATTGCAAGTTTTCAAAATATGTTATGGAAGATATATCATCAACGGATATAAGACAATATTTGAATGATAAAAAAGATATTTCCGAACTTGTACCTAAACAAGCGGCTGACTATATAAAAAGAAACGGACTTTACAGTGAATAAAAATACAGAACAAAAAATATATAACTATTTATCATCACATTTAAAACCGGAAAGATATAATCATGTGTTAGCGGTTAACGATTTAGCTGTGAAACTTGCAAAAACTTATAAACTTGATATTATGAGAATATCGACTGCCGCTTTGCTTCACGATTGTGCAAAAAATATGACATTTGAAGAAAATTTAAAGTATATTAAGAAACACAAATTGAAAATAAAGTATGCGGATTTTATTATAAAGTATCTTCCTCAAGTTTTACATTCTTATATAGGTGCCGATATTGCCAAAAAGGTATTTCATATAAAAGATAAAGAAATTATAAATTCAATATATAATCATACTATCGGAAGAATCGGTATGAGTGATTACGAAAAGGTAATTTTTATAGCGGATGCGTTATCCTTAGATAGGAAATATAAAAAAGCTTTTGTATCAAAAAAAATAATGTTCAGCGATTTGGATGAAACATTTAAGTTGGTGTTACAAAGTAAAATAAAATATGTGATATCAAAATTTAAAGTTGTGCATCCCGATATTATAAAGATATGGAATTATTATAACGGTTAAAATGATAAAGAAAATTTTATTGATTTTAATAGTAGGTTTGTTGGGTGTATTAATTTATTTTTCCGCAACTTCTAAAATAGTTAAAGATTTTAAAGACGGGAAAAATATTAATGTGTTGCTTGTTTTGGATGACATTGATAATAATGAAAATATAAAGTTTTTTGTTGTGAAATACAATTCTTTAAATGAGTATATAAAAGTATTGTTTACGGATGAAAATATTACCATACTATACAAAACTAAAAAAGCAAGAATATTGAAAGAGATGATTTTGGAAACTCCTCCGGAAAAGAGAATAGAGTTCATAAAATCCGAAACGGAAAAACTTTTAGATAACAAGTTGACTATAGATTATCATATATGCGTAACCAAAGGAACTTTTGAAAATATCATAAAAGTATTTTCCAAACAAGAAGATTTGAAAGATAACTTAAATTTGTTTGATATATGTTTTCAACAGGAAATTGACAGAGATACGAGAATGGTTGCATGGATAAAAACTTTTAATTACGTATATAACAATTTTAACAGGTTTTCTTTTATAAAGTTAATAAAAGATTTGTATAATAAAAATATTGTTATAAACACAAACTTTGAGTTGAAAGATTTGTTCTTATTATATTCATATTTCTTAAATGAAGATAAAGTTATAAAGTATGCCGATTTTCCTACAGTGAATAAGAGAAAGAGAACGGAAATAGATGAAAACAGCAGAACAAAAATTATGGATTTTTTTGATAACGATTATTTTGATGGTGATAAGTATTTAAGAGTTGAAGTTTTGAACACGACAAAAAAATCAAGACTTGCCATAAAAGCTGTTGATAAAATAAGAGACAATGATTTTGATGTTATGGATTGGGGTTCGTCTTCAAAACAGTATGAATTTACAACGATTTTTGACTTTGTAAATAATTATGAAAAAATAAAAGAAATAAAAGAAGTTTTAGATTGTGGCGAAATAATTTTCAGACCGAAAGAAAGTTCGTTGATGGATGTGTCTGTATTGTTGGGACAAGATTGTACCATATACGACAAATTGGACAGAGAATCAGACGATTAGAATAAGGTTTGTAGTTTATAGTTTGAGGTTTGTGGCTTAATGTAAAATTTTGTTAAACAAAATTTTATAATAGATAACAAAAATTCACTTCGTGAATTTTTACAATAAACTTTAAACTATCAACTATAAACTATAAGCTAAAAAACACGAAGTGTTTTTATTGGGGGGAAAATGAAAAAAATAGATTTTTTGAAACTTGCAAAACAGGCAGTAAAAATAGCCGAAGATAAAAAGGCTGAAAATGTTGTTTTGTTGGATGTGCAGGAAAAAACTCCTATTACAAACTATTTTGTTATTGCAACTGCAAATTCTATGCCCCAAATAAATGCAATTATAAACGAAATAGAAAAAACTTTTAAATATGATTATTCCGTTGAAGTACTAAGAAGAGATGGCGGAAATGCGGCGGTTAATTGGAAAGTTTTGGATTTCGGCGGTATCATAGTTCATGTTATGAGCCAAGATTTGAGACAGTTATATAATCTTGAACATATATGGGAAAGTGATGAACCTAAACCGAAAAAAAGAAAAGTCATTAAAAAAGTTGCTGCCAAAAAGACAGCAGTTAAAAAAGTAGCAAAGAAAACAGTAGCTAAAAAAACTAAAACAGTAAAAAAAACTAAAAAGAAAAAATAGTTCTTTTAAAATTTCTCATTTTCAAGCAAAAAAGCCATTCGCTTGAAAATTTTAAAGCCGTGCTCCAACTTGATTTTTCCTAACGACCTAACGTAACGGAAAAATCTTCAATCATGTTCGCACTAAAAAGCTTTTTAAATTTATAGCTTTTTACTTTAAAAATTTCAGGAAACCCTGAATAAACAAGGGTGCGAAACATTGAGAAGAGATTTTGTCTATAAAAAGGAGTGTTTTTGTAGGAATAGTTGGATAACTCTTTCAAGAAAACACGACGAATTTATAGGCAAAATATATCGCAAGATTTTGTGCCGGTGTTTATTCAGCGTTTCCTAAACTCATAGACGGCTTTAATCATGCTTTTCAAATGAAAATTTTAAAAGTGTTGTTAAACTATAAACTATAAACCATAAGCTATAAACTATAAACTAAAAAACGGAGTTTTTTATAATGGCTGCGGAATTTGTACATTTACATAATCATACAGAATATTCATTGTTGGACGGTTTAACTAAATTAACGAAAAAAGGTAAACCGTTGGAACTTTTTAATATTATAGGAAAACAGTATCAAATGCCGGCGCTTGCAATTACCGATCACGGTAATATGTATGGTGCAATGGAATTTTATTGGGCATGTTTGGACAGCGGTATAAAACCTATTATAGGGTGCGAAGTTTATGTTGCTAAAAAAAGCAGATTCGATAAAGATAAAGAAAACGGCGGATATCACCATTTGATACTTCTTGCAAAAGATAACGAAGGTTACAGAAACTTATGTTATCTTGTAAGTGCCGGATTTACGGAAGGTTTTTATTATAAGCCCAGAATAGATAAAGAATTATTACAAAAATATTCTAAAGGGCTTATTTGCTCTTCAGCTTGTTTGGCAGGTGAAATTGCAACACTTCTTTCTGCCGGTAACAAAGAAAAAGCAAAAGAAGTTGCCGGTTGGTATCAGGATGTGTTTGGTAAAGGTAACTATTATCTTGAAATTATGGACAACGGGCTTGAACAACAAAAAGCAATAATTGCACCTTTGCTTGAACTTTCCAAAGAAACGGGAATACCTCTTGTAGCAACAAACGACTGTCATTATTTAAAGCAGGAAGATGCATATTATCACGATATTTTATTATGTATCAATACACAAAAAATGGTAAAAGATCCCAACAGAATGAGAATGGGATCCGATTTGTTTTATTATCGTTCACCGGAAGATATGATAAAAACATTTTCATATGTTCCCGAAGCCATAAAAAATACACTTGTTATTGCCGATATGGTGGATGTTAAAATAAGAAAAGGTAACGGTGACCTTTTACCTAACTTTGAAGTTCCCGAAGGGTACACATCTCAAACTTATCTTGAGCATCTTTGCAGAGAAGGTCTTAAAAGAAGGTATCCGGTTATAGAAAAAAAACATACAGACAGATTGGAGTATGAACTTTCCGTTATTAAAAAAATGGGTTTTGCTTCATACTTTTTAATTGTTTGGGACTTCATAAAATATTCAAAAGATCACGGAATACCCGTAGGTCCGGGTAGAGGTTCCGGAGCAGGTTCAATTGTAACTTATACACTTGGAATTACAGATATTTGTCCTTTAAAATATGATTTGCTTTTTGAAAGATTTTTGAACCCCGAAAGAGTTTCAATGCCTGATCTTGATATCGATTTTGCGGATTTCGGCAGAGAACAGGTTATAGATTATGTTAGAAATAAGTACGGTCAAAATAACTGTGCTCAGATTATAACTTTCGGTGCCATGGAAGCAAAAATGGTGGTAAAGGATGTAGGCAGAGTTATGGAGTTTACTCCCGCCGAAACACAAAAAATAGCAAATGCAATTCCCGCGGGTTCTTCAATACCGGATGCCATGGTAAGTTCCAAAGAATTGCAGGAAATTATAAAAAAAGATCCCAGAGTTGCAGAACTTATAAAAATATCTTCCAAACTTGAAGGAACAAAAAGACATACCGGAGTTCATGCCGCAGGCTTGATTGTTGCTCCGGAAGATGTAAGGCATTTTTCACCTCTTGCTATAGGTAAAAAGAATGTTATAACTACACAGTACGACGGTAGAATTTTACCGGATTTAGGACTTTTAAAAGTTGACTTTTTGGGACTTCAAAACTTAACAATTATAAATGAAGCGGTAAAACTTATAAAGAAAAAAGAACCTGATTTTGATTTGGAAAAAATTTCTCTTGAAGATAAAAAAACATTTAAACTTTTACAGGAAGCAAAAACATTCGGTATATTCCAGCTTGAATCGGAAGGTATGAAAGATTTGGTTAGAAGAATGAAACCGACCAGTATAGAAGATGTAACCGCTTTAAATGCTCTTTATCGTCCCGGACCTATAGGTGCGGGTATGCTTGATGTTTTCGTTGATTGTAAACATGGCAGAAGAAAAGTTACTTATGATCATCCTTTGCAGGAACCTATACTTAAAAACACTTACGGAGTTATTTTGTATCAGGAACAAGTTATGCAAATGGCTATGGCCATAGGCGGTTTTACGGCAGGTCAGGCAGACGGTTTAAGAAAAGCTATGGGTAAAAAACTCATAGATAAAATGCAGGCTGCAAGAGAAAAATTTGTTGCAGGCGGCCAAGCTAAAGGCATAGATCCTTCAATAACAAACAAAATTTACGATAACATGGTAACTTTTGCAGGGTACGGTTTTAATAAGTCGCATTCCGCAGCTTATGCTTATGTTACATACAGAACAGCATATTTGAAAGCTCATTATACACTTGAATACATGACAGCATGTATGAATAATGAAATAGGTAAATCGGCAGACAGCAAAATAATTGAATATATTGATGATGTTAAACAGTTCGGTATAAAAACTTTACCGCCTGATATAAGATATTCACAAAGCAAATTTTCGGTTGAAGGAAAAAATATAAGATTCGGCCTTCTTGCCATAAAAAATGTCGGTGAAGGTGCGGCACAAAATATAGTTGAAGCAAGAGAAAAGTTCGGTAAGTTTGAATCTTTTGAAGACTTTTTATCGAAAATAGATTTATCAGCGGTAAACAAAAGAGCAATAGAATGCCTTTGTAAAGCAGGCGTTTTTGATTGTTTCGGTAAAAACAAGTTGGAAGTCAGAGCAAAAATACTTGATAATATAGAAGCAACATTGCAACAGGCAATTAAAACAAAAAAAGAGCAAAACGATAGTCAGGGATTTTTGTTCGGCAGTGAAGAAATATCTACGGCTACCGTTAGTGTAATGGACAAAAAAATTCCTCCTTTGGATGAAACCGTAGCATTGGAATATGAAAAAGAAGTGTTGGATTTTTATCTTTCGGGACATCCGTTGGAAAAATATAAAAGAGATATGATAGCTTTTTCAATGTACAGGCTTGATACAGTTCCCGTTCCGCCCGAAAACACAACTTTTGAAACAGCAAAAATTATAAGAGTTGCGGGAATGATAACATCTTTAAAACATTTAACGGCAAAAAGCGATAAAACAAAAACATATGCAACATTCAGAGTTGAAGATATGTACGGTTATTTGGATTGTATAGTGTTCCATAAATTGTACGAAAAGATAAGTGATAAGTTGCAGGAAAAGATGATAGTTGTTGTTAAAGGTAAAGTGTTGCACGATAAAGGTAAACCTAAACTTTCAATAGAAGAATTTTATTCCATGGAAGAAGCAAAGAAAAAGTTTCCGCCGTTTTTGGGTTCGTTAAGAATACAAGTTTCGGCTGTTGCTTTAGATGATGCAATGTCCGACAAAATTTTAAAAACAATTGAAAAATATCCCGGAAAATCTAAAGTATATTTGGAAATTAAAGATTATAAAACGGAAGATTATACCATAGAAACCGAATATACGGTAAAATACAGTGATGAATGTATAAAAGATTTGGAAACATTGTTGGGGCCCGGAACAGTCACACTTCAGTATAGAGATATTTAAAAATTGCCAAAGGCAATTTTGGAAGATTGGAAGAATAGAAGATTAGAAGAGAATGGAGGAATAAAATGAATACATTGGCATTAACAAAGATACCTTACGGAATGTTTATTATTACATCTGCTTTTGACGGAAAAATCGGCGGACAGATAGCAAATACTGTTTTCCAAATAAACTCTAATCCCGCGACTATAGCAATAAGTATTTCAAAACAAAATAATACTCACTCTTTATTATCCAACAGCAAAAAAGCAGTTATATCTACAATAACCGAAGAAGCAAGTTTCGAATTTATAGGAAAATTCGGTTTTAGAAGTTCAAGAGATTTTAATAAATTTGAAGGCGTGGAATATAAAACAAACGAAAACGGGTTACCTATAGTAACTCAATTTGTAAATTCATATTTTGAAACAGAAATCATTTCACAGTTTGAAACGGAAACTCATACAGTGTTTTTATGTAAGGTAATAAATTGTGAAGTATTAAACGATAATCCTACAATGACTTATGATTATTATCACAAAGTAAAGAAAGGTTTAACTCCGAAAAACGCTCCGACTTTTATACAAAAATAGTTTAATAAAACCTTGTAATCAATAAAAAACGGGAAGAATTTTCTTCCCGTTTTTTTCTGTGTTCTTCTAATCTTCCATTCTTCTACTTAAATATTCCGCCTGTCTGCATGGCCCACATAAGTAAATCCATATGTGACATCGGTATTTTTATATCGTTACAAAATTTTATCATTTTTTGTTCTATCTCTAAATAAATTTTAGGTGTTAATGTTGAAGGAATTTCGTCTATTGCATTATAAAATTTCAAGTTCCTTAAAATGTGTCTGTCCAAAATTGCCAAATCAAGACCTAATCCGATATTCCTTAAAAAATGTCCCGCTTCTTTGTAACCGATACCTTTGATATTATCTATAATCCATTTTCTTAAAGTTGTCGGATTATCAAAAGATTTTAAGAATTTTTTTATGTTGAGTTTTCCGTTGGAAGTAAACTGTTTTCTTGCTTGAACCAAAAAGCTTGCTTTATTATTTTGAAATCTTACATTACTTATGTTTTTTGATATTTCTTGAGCCGAAGCGGTAAATAAAAGTTTCTTATCATTTAAAATATTTATTGCTTTCCAACAGGATAATGCTTTGGATTGAGGGGTAAAAATACAGAATGCAAGTTCGGCAAAAATTGCTTCATCGTTTCCTTTTATAAACACATCTTTATAATGTTGAACTCTTTTGGATATCGGTTCTTTTGCGACTGTTTTCCATAAATGAACCAAATCTTTAACTGTTTCCGGTTTTGCTTTAATATTTTCTATTTCTACAAAATTTACAGGTATAATCATTGCTTTCTCGTAAATAATAATGTGCTTAAAATCTAACATAAAAAGTTATTGTTGTCAACAAAAAATCACGGAGTGATTTTTGGAAGATTTGAAGAGTAGAAGAATAGAGGATTAGATAGAAAGAAAAAATAAATAATAATAAAATTTGCGAAGCAAATTGTACATTTGAACTTCCAATCTTCTAATCTTCCAATCCTCAAATCATCAGTTCTTTTGATTTTTAGTTATAAATGTTATAAAATCTACTATTGAATTTAAATCCAAAGTCAAAGAGGTTTTTATGGCTAATATAATCTTAAAAGGTAAAGTTTTTAAGTATGGCGCAAATGTTAATACCGATGAAATTATTCCCGCAAGATATTTAACAACTTCAGATCCTAAAGAACTTGCAAAATTTTGTATGAAAGATATAGACGACAATTTTGCATCACAAGTAAAACCGGGGGACATTATCGTTGCAGATAAAAATTTCGGCTGCGGTTCTTCCAGAGAGCATGCTCCTATATCAATTAAAGGCGCCGGAGTTTCTTGTGTTATTGCAAAATCTTTCGCAAGAATATTTTTTAGAAATTGTATAAATATAGGCCTTCCTATTATAGAATCCGATGAAGCTGTTGATAATATAGATAAAGGCGATAAACTTGAAATAGATTTAGCAAAAGGCGAAATAAAAAATGTAACAAAAAAACAAACATATAAAGCTCAACCTTTTCCGGAATTTATGCAGAAATTAATAAAAGCCGGCGGTTTGCTTTCCTACATTAAGGGAGGAAAATAGAAATGTCTAAAACTTATAAAATTGCTCTTATTCCCGGTGACGGAACAGGTCCTGAAGTAATAGCAGAAGGTGTAAAAGTTATAAATGCCGTTGCAGCTAAAACAGGTGCGAAATTTGAATTTACAAATTTTGATTTAGGCGGAGAAAGATATAAAAGAACAGGTGAAATTTTGCCTGACAGTTGTGTTGAAGAATTTAAAAAGTTTGATGCAATGTATCTCGGAGCAATAGGTCATCCCGATGTTAAACCCGGAATACTTGAAAAAGGTATATTGTTAAGATTGAGATTTGAACTAGACCAATATATAAACTTAAGGCCGGTAAAACTTTTTGAAGGTGTAGATTGTCCTTTGAAAAACAAAGAACCTAAAGATATAGATTTTGTAGTTGTTAGAGAAAACACCGAAGGTCTTTATTTGGGAGCAGGCGGTTTCTTGAAAAAAGATACTCCTTACGAAGTTGCAACACAAGAATCTATTAACACAAGATTCGGTGTAGACAGATGTTTGAAATATGCTTTTGAATTAACAAAAAAAAGAAACAAAGATAAAAAACTTACATTGTGCGGTAAAACAAATGTTTTAACATTTGCATCTAATTTGTGGGAAAGAGCATTCAGAGCAATGGGTGCAAAAAGTTATCCTGATATAGCATTAAACTATGTAAATGTTGATGCAGTATGTATGTGGATGATAAAAAATCCCGAATGGTTTGATGTTATCGTTACAGACAATTTGTTCGGTGATATAATTACGGACTTAGCTGCAATGATTCAAGGCGGTATCGGAATTTCCGCAGGCGGAAACATTAATCCCGAAGGTGTGTCCATGTTTGAACCTATGGGAGGATCCGCACCTAAATATACGGGACAAAATGTTATTAATCCGTTAGCCGCAATTTCCGCAGGTGCTATGATGCTTGAAACATTAGGCCTTGAAAAAGAAGCTAAAATGGTAGAAAATTCCATTGCAAAATCTTTGGCAAGCGGAAAGATAAAATCCTTGGCTGCCGGGAAGATGGGAATGGGAACGACTGAAGTTGGCGACTTGATTGCAAACAACTTATAACAATTTTAATATTTTGGCTGCACCTTTGCATTTTTCTAATTCATTTACCGCAAAGAGTAAACTTCATTAAAAAAATGCTTCGGTTCGCCTAAAATCTTAAAATCTAATTAAGTGTTTTAGATAGAACTAAGAAATCTTTAAGAAAAGAAGTTAATATAATTTAAAAAAATTTCAGATAGAATTTTTAAAGACCTGAATATTTGAGGCGAAACGAAGAGTTTATGAGCTGGAGTGTACAATGAACAAGGTACATGAAGTTCAAAAACTCGAAGTTGTAGCCCAAATATTAAGGTCAATATAGGAGAAGAAAATGAAGAAGTACAAAGTTGCAGTAGTAGGTGCTACCGGAGTAGTAGGTAACGAAATGATAAAAATGTTGGAAAACAGAAATTTTCCGGTAGAGTCAATAAAACTTTTAGCATCACAAAGAAGTGTAGGTAAAAAATTAAAATTTAAAGGACAAGATATACCTGTAGAACTTTTAACACACGACAGCGGTAAAGGTTTGGATTTGGCATTGTTTAGTGCAGGCGGAGGCACATCAAAAGAGTTTGCACCTTCATTTGCAAAGGCCGGTTGTTTTGTTGTAGATAATTCAAGTGCTTGGAGAATGGATGATAATTGTCCGTTAGTAGTTCCTGAAGTTAATCCAAATGATTTATCCAAAGATAAAAAAATCATTGCCAACCCTAATTGTTCAACAATTCAAATGGTTGTTGCATTAAAACCTTTACATGATTATGCAAAAATCAAAAGAGTAATTGTTTCTACATATCAAGCTGTTTCAGGTGCAGGTTCAAAAGGTATTCACGATTTGGATAACCAGACAAAAGCTTTAGGTAAAGGTGAGCCTTTGCCTCCTTTTGAAAAGTTCCCGTATCAAATAGCTTACAATGTTCTTCCTCATATAGATGTTTTTGAAGAAAACGGATATACAAAAGAAGAAATGAAAATGACAAACGAAACGATGAAAATTATGGGTGATAAAAGTATAAAAGTAAGTGCAACTTGTGTAAGAGTTCCTGTTTTAAGAGCTCACAGTGAATCCGTATGGATTGAAACAGAAAAAGAATTAACACCTGAAAAAGCAAGAGAACTTTTGTCTGCTGCAAAAGGTGTGGAAGTTATAGATAATCCTGCAGAAAATAAGTATCCTATGCCGTTATTTGCACAAAACCAACAAAAAACATTTGTCGGCAGAATAAGAAAAGATATTTCTTGTGACAAAGGTTTAACATTCTGGGTAGTATCCGATAACTTGTTGAAAGGTGCTGCACTTAATGCCGTAGAAGTTGCCGAGATGTTGGTATCTAAAGGTATTTTGTAATACAAAATTCTATAAATAAAAGCTCACATCTTTAATTTTTAGGATGTGAGCTTTTTTTAACAAAATGAAAAATCATGAAAAAAATTATAGTAAATGCAGATGATTTCGGATATAGAACACAGATAAATAATGCCATTATTTATGCATATAAAAACGGTATTGTAAGAAGCACTTCGATGCTTGTAAACAGAGATGCTTTTGAAGAAGCTGTTTTATTGGCAAAAGAAAACCCCGGTTTGGGTATAGGTCTTCATATAGATTTGGACAAATACTTTGATATCGAACATGGTGTAGGGACCGTAAAAGGATGGGTTAATAATACTATTCCTACACAACAAATTATAAAAGATGAAATAAAACAACAAATAGAAAAGTTGTTATCTGCGGGTATACAAATAGATCATTTCGATAGTCACCACCATACACATTTATTTCCCGAAGTTTTATCAATAGTTATAGATTTGTGTAAGGAATACAATGTTAATAAAATAAGATTTTTTGATAAGTTTGGCAGTTTACAGTTAAAAGATACATTAATTTCCAACAGTATAAAATTTCCGGAACATTTTATTGAAGGTTGGTATTACGGTAATGTTGATGAAGATTATAATGTTTCCGAAATTATGACTCATCCCGGATATGGCGAAATTTGGAGAGAAAAAGAGCTTTTGGTTTGTTGCGATGCTTTGTTGAAAGAATATTGCCAAAGAAACAATATAGAATTGATTAAATTTTCCGATTTATAAGTGCTTTTTTTTATTGAAAATATGAGTTTTTTGTACTATACTTAAAGTAGGGGTAGTATGCGCGAAATACTGCAAAAGTGGAGAAAAAAGCAATGAAAAATATAATAAAAACTAAAAAAGGATTTACCTTAGTAGAATTGGTAATAGTGATAGTGATAGTGGGAATATTGTCGGTAATATCTGTGCCTGTATATAGAGGATATGTAGAAAAGGCAAAATTAACAGAAGGTAATATTTTGTTGAATGCAATAGCAAAAGCGGAATTTGCATATTATGTTCAATATGGCTATTTTTGTTCAGATGGCAGCGGATATGGTAATTATGGAGGAAAAGGTTATTATTTGGATATAGATTCAAGCGGTAATAAATATTTTGTGCTTTGGGCTGCACAACCGCGAAATAATTTTCTTTTAAAAGGAGAAAGTTTAGTTTATAAAACAGCGCAAGGTGATTATGAAAAAGATCGTATAGATTATGTTGATATTTATGTCGGTTATCCGTCACCGCAGGGTATCATTGTTCTTCAAATGGTAGCAAGTTCGAACGGAGGATGTTCCGACATTATAAATCGCGGAGTAGAAGCTCCTGAACCTGAGTCTTATGAGGAAGTATGTTGATATTTTCTTGTTTCTTTTTATTAGAGAATAATAGTAAAGTTTTATTATGAAAATTGTATATGAGTTAAAGTAGTTATGGAGGAGAAAAGATGAAAAACAAAAAAGGATTTACCTTAGTAGAATTGGTAATAGTAATAGTGATAGTGGGAATATTGTCTGTAATATCTGTTCCGATATATAGAGGCTATGTAGAAAAAGCAATGATGACGGAAGGAAAAGTGTTGATAGGAGCAATAGCAAAGGCAGAACTTGCCTATCATGTAGAGCATGGTTATTTTTTAAATACAGGAGGATGGACTAGTTATTCAAGTGAACTGGATATAGATACAA
>JBGUZU010000020.1:0-1906 GCA_045223915.1 Endomicrobiaceae bacterium
GATAACCATACATTGTACGATCACTTAACTGTCTTTCATTTTGAAATGTTTTTAATAATGTTTCATCTTCACCATTCAAATAATCCCCGTACTCATCCATATTATTCACCCATATTTAATTCAAGTTCACTAACATCTAATTTTCCATTCATCAATAAAGGAAGCATTTTATCCAATAATTCTTTAAGATAATTGTTTTCTTCATTATTCCACATCATAACATTTTGAATCCACAATTGCATCATCATTAAAAACATTTCAGATAGTTCAGTATCTTTACTATTCTGTTCAAACTTCAACTCATTTTTCTTTTTAGATAATTGGAGATATTTTAAAGGTTTATACTCTAAATCTTCCATTGTTAAATCTCCCATTGCTTCTGGATTAGATTTTAACAATTGTCTTAAAGTTTCAAAGATTTGTTCTGCACCTTGTAAATCTGCATTGACACATTCAATATTAAAATTCTTGGCTAATGTTTGGTTAATGGTTAATTTTACTAAACCTCTTCTTGTATCACATCGTTTAATATCATAAATAATGTCTTTAAAACTTCTTGATTTATCTTCAATTGGTTTTAATCCAACATATCGTGATGGTGTGATGTAATAATCATTTTCTTTGATTTCTTCATTAGTAACTGTTATGCAGAATTCAGTTTCTGATGTTTGTTTTTTAATCGCATCTGCAATTTCAACAAGATCCTCATTCCTAAATGTTAAAAAGGTTTTAGTGTAGACTCTTGTTTTCATATGGTCTTCGCCTTTTTGTTTTCTTTCAAATAATCCAGTAGGTTTAGATTTGATTAGTGTTACTTTGCCTTTGCGATGTTCTGGTTTGTTTTTGTTGATTTTAATTACTGTTGTTGGAATATCTGTATTAATAAAGAATTTATTAGGAATGGTAATTACAACATCAAGTAAATCATTATCCACCAAATATTTACGATATTCATTATCAACATCACTTGTTAGAATAGAATTAGGCAAAATAAATACTGCAACACCTGTATCAGTTAAGTCATCTAATGCTTTGAATATAAAAGCATAATTTAAACTTTTATCAAACGTCATATGTTCTGTTTTAACTGGTTCTTCTGCATTTAAATTGAATGGTGGATTACTAATAACTGTATCTACTTTTAACTCTCCTATTGGTAATTCATTAACTAATACTCCATTTCTTATTGTGTATTCTGCTTTACGATTTCCATAAAGTACATCTTCTGCGTAAACTTTCGCATTTACTTTATAGTAACATAATTTGAATAATAAAAAAGGTAAAACAGTAGTATCTAACTCTTTAAGAATGTATTTACATTTTTCATGGGATTTTAGTTTAGCAATTGTTAAACTTCCCATTCCACAGCACATGTCATATATTACATTCTCGTTTTCATGGTTAGATAACATACCAACAAGTTTTGCTAATGATTTAGGAGTGTAGTCTTGATTTAATTCATCACGATTACTTAAAAAGAATTCATATAATCCTTGCAGATAATCAATGTTTTCATCATCTGCTTTTTTTAGGAGTTTATCATATGCTTTAAGTAGTTTTCTTAATTTTTTTTCATTTATAATGCAATTCATTAAAGCATCCGATAAATCATATACATTATCTATTTTTAACTCTTTTAAGAATTCTTTTGTAAAATCTTTTAACTCCATAAACTCACCTAATAACTATAATTACTTTATAGAGTATTGTTTGTTATTGGAGTGCAGATATTGTAACATTTAAATTAATTTAAATCAATTCCTAATCTCGCACTAATAGATTCAAGTTCAAGTAATGCTACTGTTTTATCATTGTTTTGAATTTTATCTTCATTTTTAAGCCAATGGTATTGTTCTCTTAGTGTTTTTGCTACTATCTGTTGGTGGTTGTCTAGTATTTTTTTCCA
>JBGUZU010000021.1:0-30881 GCA_045223915.1 Endomicrobiaceae bacterium
TCCAATTGCTTCTATCTTCGCTTTGTTCTTTACCGTTTGCATCTTTCCATTTCGGGAAAATAATTCCTCTGGCTGTCTTTTCATCTACTCCCAAATCTCTCATCAAATCTTCTACCATCTTATCGATTCTGGCATTTTCCGCTTCCTGGGCTTTGTAATCGTTATATGCTTTCTTTAAATCTTCCAAGCTCCAATTGCTTCTATCTTCACTCTGTTCTTTACCATCAGCATCTTTCCATTTCGGGAAAAGGATTCCTCTGGCGGTTTCTTCATCTATTCCCAAATCTTTCATCAAATCTTTTACTTTTTGATCTATTTCAGCATTTCTTGCTTCTTGTGCTTTATAATCGTTATATGCTTTCTTTAAGTCTTCCAAGCTCCAATCACTTCTATTATCACTTTGTATATTTCCTTTATCATCTGTCCATCTTGGGAAAATTATTCCTCTGGCGGTTGCTTCATCTATTCCCAAATCTCTCATCAAATCTTCTACCATTTTATCGATTCTGGCATTTTCCGCCTCTTGAGCCTGATTGTTGAGATAAGCTTCTTTTAAATCTTCCAAACTCCAATCACTTCTGTTTTCGCTCTGTTCGTTACCATCTTTATCTTTCCATTGCGGGAAAATTATTCCTCTGGCAGTATCTTCATCTACTCCCAAATCTTTCATCAAATCTTCTACCATTTGATCTATTCTGGCATTTTCTTCTTCTTGAGCTTTATTCGTAAGATATGCTTCTTTTAAATCTTCCAAACTCCAGTTACTTCTATCTTCACTCTGTTGTACTCCATCTTTATCTTTCCATTGCGGGTAAAGAATTCCTTGTGCTGTTTCTTCATCTATTCCCAAATCTTTCATCAAATCACTTACTAATTTTTCTACTCTAACTTTTTCTCTGCTTTCTTTTATAATATCTTCAACATCATCTTTAATTTTCTCCTTATTTAAAGTTCCGTCCTCATTTAAATACTCCGGTTTAACATTACCTGCACCATCAACTACAATTGAATATATATATTCATCACTCCAACTATCTGTTCCACTTACTTCTCTTGCTGTATCTAATGCCTGTCTTGCCTTTTCCTCCGCTTTTTGTTTTTCTTCTGCTAATTTATCTTCTCTTATTACTCCGTTTACTATATCCAAATAATTATTTTTCAATGTTCCGTCTTCATTCAAAATTAATGAATATATGTAATTATCTTCCCAACCTTCTGCTCCTTCCAAGCCTTTTACTTCCGATAATGCCGAAGATACTGCTGTAGCTTGTTCTTCAGCTATCTTATCTTCTCTTATTATTCCGTTTACTATATCCAAATAATTGTCTTTTAATGTTCCGTCTTCATTCAAAATTAATGAATATATGTAATCATCTTCCCAACCTTTTGCTCCTTCCAAGCCTTTTACTTCCGATAATGCTGAAGATACTGTTGTGCCTTGTTCTTCAGCAGGAGTTTCTGCTTGTTCTTCTTGTGTAGCAGGTTCAGTTTCTTCTCCAACTATATTTTCACCAATTTCCGATGCGATATCTGTTAATGCATCTACACCGGGTAATGCAGTATCTACAGCTGCATCTGCACCCACAGTTGCTGCATTTTCACCTTCTTCTCCTGCTGTCTCTTCATCTGTTTTCTTTTCTACTTCCTCACCTTGTTCACCTTCACCTGCAACTTCTTCTGTTTTTTCTTCTTGTTCGCCTTCAACTGCAACTTCTTCCGCTTTTTCTTCTTGTTCGCCTTCAGCTGCAACTTCTTCGCCTTGTTCACCTTCAGCCGCAACTTCTTCCACCTCTTCTTCCTCTGATACCAAACCTGCGGCTACATCTGTTAAATTCAAAGGATCTATAACGTCTTGAACATCAGATTTTTCTTCTGTTGCTTCAACCGCTACTTCAGCTGCTCCTTCTGTTGGCGTTTCTGCTGTTTCTTCAACAGGAGCTTCTGCTGCTTCTTCTACCGGTGCTTCTGCTGCTTCTTCAACAGGAGCTTCCGCTGCTTCTTCTACCGGTGCTTCTGCTACTTCTTCAACAGGAGCTTCCGCTGCTTCTTCAACAGGTGCTTCTGCTGCTTCTTCTACCGGTGCTTCTGCTGCTTCTTCTACCGGTGCTTCTGCTGCTTCTTCTACCGGTGCTTCTGCTGCTTCTTCAACAGGAGCTTCTGCTACTTCTTCAACAGGAGCTTCTGCTACTTCTGCTACCGGCTCTTCTGCGTAATATACACCCTCATCTTCATAAACTGTATTATCTTCTATAATTTCATCAACGATTTCCGGTTCAACATAAACTTCTTCTTGTACACTGGAAGAAGTATCTACAGTTTGAGATTCTGTAACATCAGAAGTAACTTCTTCCGCTGCAACAACTTCTTCTTCTCCCGTTTCTTCCGCAGCATAAGCTCTTGTTGTATTCATTGCAACTGTGGTTGCCACAGCAAACATTGCGGTTGCAACTTTATATAAAGTTTTATTAGATTTCAAAAATCTTATGAATGCAGTATCTTTAATTTTTAAATAAACAGATCTAAAGAAATTATCAATAGCGTCATTTTCTACAATTTTTCTTTCCAATTTTCTCTGTCTTGCATTTTTTGCTCTATCATATTGAGATTGAGAAATAAACATTGTTCCTTTATAACGACTATCTTGTGGATTTGCCTTAATTACCTCCTGAATCTTAGGCAATTCAGCATCGGGAACAACTCTAACGGCAGAAACATTTTTCATTTTACTCTTATTTTCCGATTTTCTCTTTGATACTTCTATACTATTTTTTATACTACTCGAAATAAAAGAGATAAAGTTTTTTTCTTTTGAATCTTTATAATCTTGTATTAAATCTTTAAATGGTTTTATAATTTGTTTTCTATATATAAAAGCTATTGAAGCTGCAAGAATTATTATTCCCGGAACCAAAAATGGCATTGAAACGCCCAATGTAGCAGCTAAAAAGAATTTTAAAGCCAACGTTCCCAAAGCGGAAGCTGCCATAGAAACTAAAATTACATTAGATAAAGCTTTACCTACAATCGTATTAGTTGTTGATGCTTTTGATACCAAACCTTGGACCGGTTCCTCTACTACTTTTCTACTGTTGGCCCATACAGCCAAGCCTAAAATTGCTATAGCTGCAAAAATACCTGTAACAGATCCGAGTGCAGTAGCTATGGCGCCAACACCTATGAAATTCAAAAATGCAAAAAGTCCTATTCCGGCAACGGCACCTAAACTACCCCATACTAAATTATCCTTCTTACCTATATACTGATATCTATCCGAATATTGAATAAAGCCAAAAGCTAAAACAGCTATAACTCCACCTATAATTATAGCAGGTAAGAAAGACGCAAATGTTCCGGCCAATGCAAGTTTTGCTATAAAAGCTAAAGCAAAAGTAGCTACTGTTCCTGAAAGGAATCCTGCATATATATGACTCTTTTCATTTATAGTATTTCGACTTGAGATTAATTTTAAACTCTTGAAATTCAAGCCTACTGAAACTGCTGTAGAAGCCAACCCTAATATAGCAAAAAATGCTGCCGCTGCAATTAAAGTAGCCGGATTTGCAGCAAATAATCCTATTGTCAAGAAAGCTACTGAAGAGAAAAGGGACATTGTAGCTATACTTGATGATGCCTTATTAAGCACACCCTTTGTTGCTTTTGCAGCATTTGTCCAACTATAACTATTTTTATATTTTTCAACAGCCGTATCATAACTTTGACTAACTTGATAAGCATTTAATTTGTCTATGAAAAATTTCTTTGCAGCATATAAACCTAAAATCAATACTACAGCTCCGGCAAGAGGCAACAAAGCTATAGAAGTTGCCGCACCTGTAACTAAAATACCGGATGCTACTGTAACAATTGTTAGAGTTCCGAAAACAGGAAGCAAAGGTGCCACAACATCAACTATACCAAGTAATGCGGATAATAATCTATGCGGTGTTTCTCTAAAGAACTTAGAAATTCTATACATTACATAAGAACTATCTCTCAAACCCTTATACTGTAAAGTTGATACTTTAGATGATTGAATTTGTCTAATAAATCTTCTTGCAGCTCCGTAGTATCTTCCAGTAATTATATTTCTTGTATTAATATTTGCTTTTTCCAGTATAAAACTAATCCATCTTTTTCCTGAAAAATAATTTTCGTTGTTTTCAACTTCAGACATTTTATTTATAAATTGCAGCTTTTGTTCTTTAAGTTCTTCTAATTTCTGAGTTCTTATTGTATCAACGATTCTCATTCCCAATTCAAAAGCTTCTTTTTCTGAAATATTTTTATTTGTGGAATTTTTTCTACCAATTCTTACATAATCAGATCTTGCTAAAATTTTACCGAAAAATTCTCTCTGCCATTCATCTGTGTTAAAAGAATCTATAACTTTTTGTATGGATTGCCTAAAGAAAGAAATTTTATCATCCGTCGCCTGAGAAATTGCATTTGTAGTTTTATCTGCTTCAACAATTTCTTCTACTTTATCTAATCTTGCGGTATCAACAGAAGAAATATTTCTTCCCAAACTATCTTGTCCACCTAAGAAACTACCTATAAGGCTTCTGTAAGGACTATATTTTTCATCTATTTCTAAACCTTCAGCAGAAGAAGCCATAGTTGCAAAAGAACCTTCTTGATAGTCTAATGCTGAAGAACTTAACAATCTGGTTATATTCTCTATCTTGTCATTATGTAAATTTTCCAAATCTTCTATAGATATTGTTCTCAAATAAAAACCGCTATCCCCGCTTCTTGCAGGTCTTCCTGAAAATTGTTTTCTGGTTATAGGAGAAGAGAAAGCAGAATCTATACCGAAAATAGTTCCTCTAAAACTTTCTCCGGTAGCGATAACATTTGTATTTACTATTATTGCATGTCTATAAAAAAAGGCTTGAACAAAACCTTTTAAATCATCTCCTAACATTTCTTTTAAGTTTGCATCTACCAACAAAATAAAATTGGAATCTATTCTTGCGGGAATGTTACCTGTTCTTTTATATTCTTCTACAATCCTTCTTATATTTCTATTACCTTCTATTGTAACTAAATCCGAATTGGTCGTTAATGCAGAAATTAACGATTTACCTTCTTCTATAGAATTAACTCTTATCATAGGAGATACTTCGCTGTTATCTGCTTTAACTTTTTTAACAACATCAACGATATACTGCCTTTTCTGAGCTATTGTTCTGAAAACTTTTGTTCCCAAATTAAAAGCATTTATCTTGGATTCTCCGCCATCATCATCCAAATCGTTTATCTCTTTATTGTAAACAGATTCAACAAAATTTTTATTTAAAATGAATGATCCGGAAGTTGCTGCCAATCTTTCAAAATTCTCGCCATAAAGTCCTCTTAATACAGAAAGATAACTTATTTGATCTTCGATAAGTTTTTGAGCATCTGCTTCCAAACCGTTTGCAATTGCTATAGCAACATCCAAAAAGCTTTCTTTTTGTCCATGCTTTATCATACCGGTATTTTCATCTATAATTTCTGTTTTACCTTTGTCGCCAACAATCGTTCTTTCTCCGGCACTTGCATCACGGTTAATATTTGCTTGCAAAGCATTTTGAACTGCCTTTTCCCATTCAAAATCAAAAGTTCTTCTTGAAACAGCATTCTGTAAGCCGGCAGGAACATTTCCATCTACAATTCTAATACCAAGTTCTCTTAATGCAGCTTCCGCATCAGAATAAGATTCTCCTCTCACAGCATCGCTTGTTAAAACTATGCTGCCACCGGAATAATCAAAATAAGGATTGTTTCTGAATTTCTTTGGATTTGCCGGATCTGCATATCTAGATATTAAAGTTTTTGCCAAAGCATCTGCTGCTTTTGCCATTTCTATATACATTTGTGCATTTTCTTTGTCTCTTCTGCCAGTTTGAATTAACGGAGTCATCAAACTTGATACCAAAGCATCGTCGGCTTCATCTTTAATACCAAACCACTGTTTGTCTGCGAATTTTCCACCCATAAAAGCAAAGCCTTCATTTTCCGGAATACCAAACAATATGTTTGCTTCTCTTTGCAATTCTTCAAAATCTTTTACTTCTGTTCTTGTACCGTCGGCAGAATAAATAAAATATTTATCTTTTTCAAAAATACCTATTTTAGGAACATCAATGCCTATTTTTTTAAAAGCTGCTATCATTTCCGGACTATTTAAAAATCCTACCATGTACTCGGCATCTCTTCCTGCAAGAATATCAGTTTTGGTAGTTAAAATTATACCGAAATTCTCATTCCCGCTCAAAACTTGATGTGCCCATAATTTAGCTGTAGCAATAGCAATACCACCTTGTTTACCTTTACCCATACCTAATTGTGAAAATTGAGATGCTGCCATTTGGTCTGATAATTTCATCTGTCTTTGTGTTTGTTCCGAATTTCTATCAAAGGTAAACTTACCTTGCGAGGTTCTGTCCATAAAATCATAGTATGCAGAATTTATTGTTGCATCTGCTGAAGAAAGTTTTGCGTCTCCTTTTGCCGTAGGAGCTCTCACTATAACAAAATTTCTTAAAAATGTTTTTGCAATAGCACCAATAAAATCAAAAGTATCACCAAGACCAACAAGAACCTCCGGCATATTCGGATGGTTAATGTGTCTCATTTCATGATTTATAAATGCTCTTAATAATGCTTCGTTTTTAATTTCGCCGTTCTTAACAAACATTTTAGAGAGCATTATATAGTTTAAATGAATTAATTTTTTGCCGCCTTCTTCTTTTATTTCCGCCAATGTATTATCTAATCTTTCAGTAAGTTCTGCAATTTGATCACTCTTCAAATCACTAAAGTTTTCCTGCAAGAAATTATTTATTGTTTCTTTGTCTGCAGCATCAGATTCTTCAATTGCATTTTTAGCAAGCAAATTCTTCTGATAAAACTGAGCTCCGGTAGAAAGTCCGCCGTATAAAGCAGAAATTATAGAAATAATAGGAAGAGCTACCCATAAACCTGTAACACCTGCCATTATAAAACCTATTGTTGCTGCTACAGAAATACCTGTTATTCCCAATGCAGCTTTTATTGTGGTATTTATTGTACTTATGGATTTTTGTTGTGCAGTTGTAACTTCACCGCTCTTATTTATTGTTCTACTTGGCTGGTCGGTAAATGATATTGTAACACTTTCCAACTCACTATCATTTTTAACTTCTAAATTAACATCTGAAACATTTCCAAGTTCAGCATCTTGTACAATAGCTTTAATATATTCTTTTGCATTAGCTACACCAATATCCTTTATTACGCTTTGAATATCCATTATAGCTTTCAATCTTTCTTGCATAGGTGTTTCTGACAATGCTAAAGTAGCCAATGCCTGGAAAGAAATTTTTGCCTGTTCCTGAGCTATTTTATAATATGTTTCTTCTGCTATCTTCGTGTCACCGGTTACATTAGGAGTAATAACAATATTTGTTACTCCTGCTCTTGATAACATATCAGACATTTCTTGTGTATGGAAACCACCGGTTACCGTTACATAAACTTCTTTGGCTTGTTGCAAAGAATTCATTGCTTTTTGAAGTTCATCGTTACCTTCAGCAGCTTCGGCTATTCTGTTAGTATCAAGGACGTCTTTCATGTTATCCATAAAATAATTATTTCTTTCGAAGTTTATTTTATAGAATGTATCGGATATAGCTTCATAATCTTCCAAAGCAACTATTTCTCTGTTATCTATGTATTTTACCCATACATTTTTAAATCTGTCTATATTTTGTTGATAATATTTGCAATCATCGGTTGTTATTTTACCTGTTAAATAATCTTGATAATATCTGACAAAATTACTTAAAAATACAACTTCTTCTTCAGCTTTATTTTCTGAAAATCTGTCGTTAATTTCATCTTTAAAGTTTTGTTCTTCTTTAATCAACTCTAACGGATTTATTGCCTGACTTAATTCTATGTATGCAAAGAATTTTTCCAATTCTTTAAAATTCTGAGATAAGTCTAAATTGTATTGTCTTGAAAGTTTTATCATGTATCCATACAATTTATCCATTTGAGAGAAATTTTTTGTTTCATTTAACAACATTTTGTATGCATTGTACGGTAAGTTTTCTTTCAATTTTAAAACAAACATCTGCAATTCTTGTGTTGTTCTTTGATAGTTAATTTCTTTTTGTTTATCCAACAAAGACATATACATCGATAAGTTGGGGTAATTATCTATATCTACAGCTAACTTTTCGGCATATTTTCTCATCAAAGCAAAATATTTGTTAGATTCAATTGTTCCCGCAACATAACCCGCAGAAAGTTCTTCTACTTTTTTCTGCTGTCTGTTATAATATTGTTCTTGTAATTGTTTTACGGTGTCTTTTATTGAATTAATGTGAAGTGCAATTGTTTCTTGATTGTCTATTAAAGTTCCGAATCTCTTTAAGTTGTCAAAATAAGCTTCTTTATTTTCCAAACCTTTTATTATTTCCGTTTTACCTTTTGATGCCGAGAAATATTCTGCACCGGTAAGTCTTCCGTTTTCCAACAATTTATTCATTACGGAATTCTTTATGTTTTCATCTTTAGCTACGGTAAGCCATTTTGTGCTAACTTGTCCGTATGCACCTTCAAGGTAAATATTCTTAACACCATACTTTTCATCAAACAATGATATTATGTTATTAATATTTCTTTGAACTTCGGCATGGCTATGCAAATCCTGAATATTAACAACAACCGTATCGCTACCTTTGTAATCTGCCGATGTTATCTTTCCGTAACTGTAAGGAAGATTAAAATCGTCAAAAACTTGTTTAAACTGCTCTGTAGCTCTGTTGTTTTCCAACAAGCCGGCAACTGCCTGTCCGTAAACAGCTGTTAATAAAAAGCAATTAACAACTATTATTGCCGTTACCTTCATGAAGGTTAACGAGACAATCCAATCTTTTGTTTTAAGATAGGAATCGACGATTCTTTCTTTGTTTATAAGCCCCTTAAAAAAGTTTTTGAGTATATTCATTTTGTCTCCTTGTTTTTGTGCTATAAACACAAAAACAGCCCGGCTTACCTAAATAAGCCGAGCTAATTTATTATTTTTTATTGTTAATATAATATTATCGTTACCAACATTTCTTCTTGTAAGTAATATTGCTAATAATAACATCATAATAAAACCAAATAGTAGAACATTTTCTATACAGATAAACTTATACACTTCAAAATGCATAAATGTTCTTGATTTTTTCACTTTATCCAACAACGTAAAGACTTTAACCGTCTTTGTTTTAACGACTTGCGAAAGAGAAATCGTGTTAGGTAAAATTGAATAACCGAAAGATGCTTTTGCCGAAGTTGAATCTTTTGCAGCATTATTTTTGTCCTGCTTATTTACAGGTGCCGCAGGTGTTTTTTCTTCGGTATTTACAAACATTTTGGAAATAACATTCAACGGCAAAGTAGAAATATAAAAGAATTGAACCAACAATGTGTCTGCAGAAATTTTGGCTGTTTCAACCAAAGAGATATCTGTTTTTATTTCAGCAACACAAACAGAGCTCATTAACATAAAAAAAACTATTACACAAGAAAAAAACTTGTGCAACAAACCGGCACTAGAAATAGAAAACTTCATTGTGTTTTTTTTCATAATATCTCTTATAAATTATAGGTTAAACACCGCCTGTTGTCAATAAGTTTTAGTTGGGATTTTCCAACACATCCTTCAACCAAGCATCACCTAAATTATGTAACTGGCTAATAGGATCTTCTCCGCCCTTTACACCTCCGGCTACTTTTTGTTTTTCTTTTTCAATTTCTATTATAGCAGAATTTGTTATCATCCACATAATTTCTTGTTCTGTAGGTTCTTTTGAATAGCCCTCAAAATTCAGCCATGTCCTTTCATTAATATAAACAGATAGTCTTTCATTTTGAGCATCCCATTGTCCGACTAATTGGCCCCTACTATATATATTCTTGCTTACTATTCTGTCATTAAGAGCAACATAAACCAACTCTTTGTCCATGTTATAATAACTGGTTGTTTCTGTTTTTCTATCAAAAGTATAGACTAACGTATTCCCGTTCCAGCTAAAATCTTTTATAATCTTATCAGACTTATCATCCGTAGGCCTTTTTTCATTTGATGTTACATATATAGGCTTACCATCTTCATCATACCAAGTATACGTTGTTCCATATCCCGGAACATTGTAATTTATAACATGATCTATAATTTTGTTATTATCTTTATCGGTTGTGTAAACATACTTTTCTGAATCTATATCATTTACATCTTTAACAACATCAATACTGCCGTCATCATTATATTCAACATTTTGAAAAGTCGTATACAATTCCTTACCATCAATATCATACCTTTTTACTGTATATCCACCATCCGGAGCAATATGTATACTATAATCATCGTAGTACCTTGCAATAACATTTTGTAAGTCATTTACAGTATAATCTTTGTTACCATGTTCATCAAAATAGGTTTTTTCCTGAGTATCATTATCAAGAACATAATCCAAAATTTTATTCCCTTTGTCATCCTGCTTATAATGATATTCCTCAGTTATATAACCTTTAGCATCCTTAACATGCGTAATTTTTCCTTCCGGATCAAAAAAAGTAGTAGCAAAAACTATTTCTCTATTCAAATCTTTCTGATAACTTTTCTTAGAAACAAGAAGACCTGTACCCTTATCTCCTTTTTTTTCTTTTTTCACTATCGATTTTTGATCTTCTCCGTATTCATAAGAAACATCTTGATATTGGTATGTAGCCAAAACAAAACCTTCAATATCCTTTTCTACCATTTCTCTACCATAATCGTCGAAATAAGTTCTTCCTTTAGTCATCTCATTTTGGACATAGTCAAGTTTCGCACCTTGTCCTTTATAAACATACGTTGCCGTCAAATTCATATCTTTATCATAAGTTCTACTAACTTTACCTTCTCCGTTTAAAGCTTTATAACCGACTAACTGATCATTTTTATTTTTTACCTCTTGTAACAATCCGCTACCTGTTATTGTCTTTACTGATCCGGAAAATTCTCCGTCAGAATTATAATTTTTATTTATTCCACCCAAAGAAAAAGACATTGAACCATCTTTTGCGATACTCAATGTCATTTTGCCATCGGGTGTATAATAAACTCTATTACCTGAAGAATCAGTTGCTACAACCGGTCTATTCGGTAAAATTCTTGCCATATTTTTAGGTTTAGCAAAATCTCTCAAATCGGAAACTGCTCGTCCCTGAGGGCCGAAAGAATACGGGTTCGGGCCTTGAAGAAATGATGCTTGTATATTATTAGTTATGAGGAATAAAAGCGATATTATTAAAGCTTGTATTCTTTTCATAAAATACCTCCTTTTTATCCTATACTAATTATAACAAACACATATAAAATTTAGTCGAAAAAATTGTAAAATATTTGTAAAAAATTACATCAGTTTATTGTAATTTTCATCATAGACTTCATATATTTCAAAAGACAACTCATCAAAAACCAAAGGCATATTCTTAGGAGGCAAAATTTCTCTACCAAGAACAATTATCTCTTTACCGGCCAAATCGGTTAAATTTGCATCTTTTTTATACAATGAATAAGAATCTCCGAATTCATCCCTTAGGACATAAGCAACGACATTTTCTTTGTTTAAGTCCTTTCTGCTTTTTGGCTCAACTTTTCCTTTTATTACATCAAATAAAACTTGCTTATTTAATTTAGAATTAACTTCTACTCTTAATCTTAGTTTCTTTAAACTTTTTTCTTCTATATCGCTTACATTTTTATCTAAATTATTCTCATTAATATTTGAAGGATATGTTGATTTATCCTCAAAAACAATTTTATTAACACCGATAAACAATCTAACCGTATTACCATCTACAGTTTCTTCTTTTTCGGGCTTTCTAAATTTACCTAACACGGAACAAGATTTTCCTATTTTATCTTCAAGATTGTCATTTACTCCCTCTAAAACATAAAACAAGCCATTATCCCCTTTTAAATAAATTTGTTTTTTATCACTGCTTTGTTGCAATGTACCACTTACATTCATAAGAAGAGCATTAACCTTAAATCTATCGGTTGTTTCCCATTTCGTCCTCATATACCTTGAAAAAATTATAGGCATAAATGCTACCAATAACGCAATAACGACTACTACACATCCTAAAATAATCCACTTAATATTTTTCTTGGATGATGTTCCCATTCTGTTATTCTCCTCTATTTATTAAATAAAAATCTTTGTTTCAATTATAGCATTTATATCTTTTTTTTTCAATAAAAAAGACGGGTAAAAATATTTTTACCCGTCTTTCTGTTTACATTAACTACTAAAACAATCTTGCTAATTCATTTTTCAAGAAGTTTTTAGTTGCATCAAAAAGAACTTCAGCTTTTTCTACAAAAGGTTTAGATTGGAATTCTACTAAATCATTCCAACCGTCTTTCCAATTAACAGTAACACCATCTTCATTACCGAATATCGCTCTGTTAACTGCTGTATTCTGTCTTACCCAAGCCAAGTTCTCATTTTGTATATCATACTTAACTTGTGCGATATCAGAACCTAATGCAACACCACCGCTATAATTTTCGTTTACAACCATTGTCATATAAGAATTACCATCAGCATCGGTTACAGCATTGGTAACATCACCCATAAACATAACATGAGTTTCACCTTTAGCAATAATATCATCTTTCATTTTTCCTGTAACTTCAACAAATATAGTTTCTCCGTTTGCTGCTTGGAAACCGGTACCATCCATTATGTTAACTTCTTTAGCACTAACTATAGCATAAGTTTTACCTGTCGCTTTATCGGTATAAAAACCTTTTCTTAAATCTGCCATAGCTTCAGCATTATTAACATCTATACCGAGTTTCTGTGCCATTTCCAATACTTTATTTTCTTTATATTCTGCTACGGCCGCTGCATCTGTAGGATCTATTCCGGCTGCAATCAATTCATCATCGGAAACATTGGGGAATAAAGTTCCTTCGACAGCAGGATCGTTATTACTATAAGCATCAATTGAATTGGTAAAGCCTTTAATAGATTGATTCATTGCAGATTGCAATTCTTTATAAGAACCGGATTCTATTCCACCAATTATATCGTTGAAGAATTTTTCCAATTGAGAAATAGCAGCACTCCCCAATTTTTTTGCTTCTGTGTTAGCTTCACCTTGCTGTGCTTCAATATTATTAGATTTAGAAGTACCACTATTGAAAGATACTGTGTTCAAATCAACAAAGAACTCACCAAATTTATTATTTTTGAATAATTTCTTTACCTTTTCTATTCCGGTATTGTAATATCTTGTAGTCGATGTTTTGAAATTATGAGCATTCTTAACATCTTTAAACTCTGCCATTTCTTCTGCAGTAGAATCTCTAGATCCCATGTTCTTTGTCCTAACTTCTCCGGCTTCTATTATATTTGTCATTCCTGTCAAAATTGCTTTAAATGCCGCTCTATATTCACTGGAAGACATTGTTTCAGAGAAATTAAAGTTTACATCAGGAAAGTCTTTCTGCAAATCTTTAATGAAATTTTTCCATTCGTTACTTCCAGTATTGAATGTATCATTTACAAATAAGTAGAATGCTCTGCTTACACTCGGATCTAAATTTGCAAAGTTGTAAGTTGCATATGCAGCACCTCTGTTGAATGTTGTAACAGAAGAAACGAATTTGTTTGCAGGTATCTTTGTACTTGTTTGTCCGATGGAATCAATTTCCGATTGGCTATAAGCAGTTGCAGAATATGTTACAGTCATAGCTTGAGATAACCAGTTGGTGTTTGTCAACGAATTCTTTATTAAATCCATTGCTTCTGCTGTAGTTCTTTCTGTATTATCCCAACCACAAACTTTTACAAAAGCTGCCAAACGAGTTGCATCCCAATTGCCATTATTGTATATTTTAGCCAATTGTTCCGGTTGCCAATTAATAGTCTTTATTCTAGAATCAACAACAATGGAATCCGGATTTTCGCCATTAGCAACCAAAGACATATTATATAAAACATTTGCTCTGATAGCATCTGCTGCTGCTGCAGTACCTGCATAAGATGTAAGCGCTTTATTGTTAATAAATGCTGTAGTTTCAATAGCACCATCCGCTCCGCTTGATTGAACCGTATTTATTAAACCGTTATCATAGTATTCATACAAAGCTACCGTTGCCATTACAGGTGTAGAACCTTCGTATGCTTTTTGCTGATCGGTAGTCAATTTTTTGTATTCGTCGTATGTTATTGTTTTTCCACTCTTATCTTTATATTGTTCATAAATAGTATTGCCGTTAGCATCTTTTAAAGGACCGGTAACACTCTTAACCTGATTTGCTACATAGTGGGTTGTATTACTTGTTGTAGCATCAAAAACACTCTGTATGGTACCATCTGCATTGTATGTATACTGTTTAGAAGATACACCGCCTATAACAGTGAAACCACTACCCGTCATCTGAGCATCATATACGCCCATTACTTTACCGCCGATAGTAACCGTTGCAACCCATTTATCCTCAGTAACATTTTTACCTGCTTGCAAAGACTCTGCCAATTTAGAACCTTTTTCCAAAGTATATGTTGTTACACCATATTGAGAATATTCATTTTGACTTGTTAAAGCTCCATCCCATGCAAAAGTCTGCATTGCTTTACCATCAATATTAAGAGTAACTGATGCACCTTGAGAAGCAGTAAAATCTATACTCATAGAATAATTTTGACCTTTGGATAAATGATCCAATGAATTATCCAACCAACCCAATCTCTGAGGTTCTGTTTTATCTTTATGAACTTTTTTAACTGAACCGGCTTTTGCTTCTGTGCAATTTCTCTTTTCTTCATCACTAAGATTATTATATTCTTCTTCCGTTAAAATCTTAGTAACCTCTTCATCATTTACTTTTGTTTTGTACTGGTAATATTTCCCCTTATCAGCATCCGTTACAGAATAGCCTTCATCATTTAGATGTTCTTCCATTTCTGCTGTCGGATCAACAACGTAGAAATTAACTTCTTCTTCTCCACCGCCTTTAAGTTGTTCAGGTTTTACACCGATACTCAATAAGAAATTATCCATACCACCAGCTTTCATTATAGTACCGTAATCCGAACCATAGAATGCAAGATGTGACCATGTATAACTACCATCAAGGCCCATAGCCATAGTACCTCTGTATTTACCTTGATCGTAAA
Source organism: Endomicrobiaceae bacterium (assembly GCA_045223915.1). Taxonomy (GTDB): domain Bacteria; phylum Elusimicrobiota; class Endomicrobiia; order Endomicrobiales; family Endomicrobiaceae; genus Ruminimicrobiellum. The sequence continues at coordinate 15,201 of JBGUZU010000021.1, forward strand.
TTGTTACACTGCCATCTGCACCTGTTGCACTAACAAGGATACCACTTTCATAATGAAACACCTGACTGATACGATCTGCCAACTTAGATGCTGCCGGGTTCAAACCGCTAGCAGTACCGGAAGATGTTGCTATTCCGGAATTTGTTCTACTTGACGTGTTCTCAGGAACAGCATACAAACTGCTTAAACCAAGACCTACGCTTAAAACCATTGCCAAGACAAAAGACATAAATTTTTTGTTCATGGCTCCACCTCCTAAAATAAATTTAACTCCTATTTTCCTACTCTTATTATAGTTTTTTGTTTAAAAAAAGTTTAGAACAACTTGTGAAATTTTTGTAAAACTTTAAAAATATAAATTGTATAAATTTCACCATAATAGCCGTTCCTTACTTATGTTTATTATAGTATACACTATATTTTTTTTCAAGATTTTTATAAAATATCAAAAAAATTTTTGTAACGGAGTGTTAAAATGAATAAGTTTGATTACAGAATACCTTATGCTGATACGGATAAAATGGGCGTGGTTTACCATTCAAACTACTTAAAATATTTCGAAATGGGCAGAACGGAACTTATGAGGCAAATAGGATACACCTACGATGAAATGGAAAAGCAAGGTTTTTATTTTCCGGTAGTAAGTGCACAATGTAACTATCACGCTCCGGCACACTATGATGATTTCATAACAGTTGAAACAACAATATCGGAGCTTAAACATGTAACGGTTACTTTCAGTTATAAAGTAAAATGTAACGATAAGTTATTGGTTACGGGTTTTACAAAACATCCTTTGGTAAATTATGCTTTTAAACCGACAAGAATCCCGCAAAATATAAGAGAATTACTTATTCCTCATATAGAAGAAACAGAAGATTAGAAGATTGGAAGATTGGAAGATTGGAAGATTGGATGATTGGATGAAAGAAGAAAAAGAATGTTTTACTAAACAAGACATTTATTTTATGCAGCAGGCATTAAAATGTGCCAAAACAGCACAGAAAAAAGATGAAGTGCCTATAGGTGCCGTTATTGTAAAAGATAATAAAATCATTGCCAAAGGTTATAATAAAAGTATAACGCTGAAAGATACTACTGCTCATGCCGAAATTGTTGCAATAAGAAAAGCTTGTAAAAAATTAAACAATTACAGATTAAATGATTGTTCCATATATGTTACCATAGAACCTTGTTCGATGTGTATGGGTGCATTAATCCTTGCAAGAATAAAAAGTTTATATTTCGGTGCAAAAGATATTAAAGCAGGTGCTTGCGGTAGTATTTTAGATATTTCAAAAGCAAAAACAAATCACAAAATAAAAATACATAGTGGACTTTTAGAACAAGATTGTGCTAAAATAATAAAAGAGTTCTTTAAAAACAAACGCAAAAACGCAAAGCGTTTTGAGGTATAGAGGGACAGAGGTATAGTACATCAGAAACAGCTATATAATAAAATTGTTAATTTAAAGTAGTTTGTTTCAATACATCTATTCTTCCATACTTCCATACTTCCATACATCCAACGAACTTGGGGGTGAGTTGGGTTCGACGGGAATGAAAGATGTAAAGAGTGCAAGTCCGAGTTGGTCGATGGCTCGGTTACTAATCGACCAAAAAAGAAACGACAAACAAATCGTTCCTAACATGATGTTGAAACCTATGGTTCCAGCATTCATGCCTATAGCTGCTTAACTCAGCTACGGTTTACCTTTGACACCTGCTATTAGGATAAACCGACAAGAGCAGGTTAGTGTTAATTTGCTTGTTCCGTCAAGCTAGCATGAAACTCTAACGGAACTGGTTTATAAAACAATTCCGTCCGGTAATGGTTTTATAAACGAGATAAATTTTTCCGGACTAAACTTGTAGTACTCTTACTGAAACTTTTTCGGACGCGGGTTCAATTCCCGCCACCTCCACCAAGAATTAAAAGATTGTATTTTTATAAAACAGATGAATATTAATCATCTGTTTTTCGTTTTTCTGAAGAGAAAAGCACCCAGCAAAAATATTCCTATATATGTCATACACAAATACACAAACAAATCTCCGATTTTATCATACATTGTTATATAATCGTTTGTGTATATTGTTTCTTTTAAACAAACTCTCTCTCTGTTTTTTGTTTGTCTTATAACTTTCCCGGTAGGTGCAATTACTCCGGATATACCTGTATTTGCACTAACAATTAAATATTTTCTGTTTTCTATTGCTCTGAAAATATTAAAAACAAAATGTTGATTAATTGCAGCAGTACCATCAAACCAAGCATCATTTGCATGCGTAGTAAATAGTCCCGCACCTTGCAAAGATAATTTCCTCGACAAACTTGGATAATAATTTTCAGAGCATATATTTATTCCCAAGTTATAGTTCGGTAATTTCACGATTTTAACATATTCTTCTCTAAACATTGTTCCCGTAGTATTTAAGTTTGTTAATATTTTTGACAAAACAAATTCAAAAGGTATATATTCTCCAAAAATAATCAAATGATTTTTGTTATACTTACCGACAATCTCACCATCTTGAGAAACAACAAACACGGAATTTTGTTTCTTAACGCTATACCTGACATTAATTCCACCGATTAAATTTATTTTTCCCACGTCGGAAACTTTTTTAACAAATGTTTTTATATCGTCATCTTTTGCTAAAAGTCCCGGTAATACAGTTTCAGGATACACTACCAAATCTAAATCGCTATTTTTAAAACTTTCCATAACGAGACTTTCCACATAAGACAAAATCTCTTTTTTGTATCTGTCTTCCCATTTCTTTTTTTGTTCAATATTAGGTTGAACTATTCCTACAGATAATTTCTGCTCTGTTTCTAAATTCAAACTGTTTATTTTAAAATACCCATAACCGCACAACAACACAATTAAGGTAAAACTGATTATACAATAAATGTACTTTCTCTCTTTAATTGAAAAATAAAACAACACATTAACCAGTACAACAACAAAAGAAATTATATAAACACCAAAGGTATCACATATTTGAATTAAATATATAAATGATGCCTGCGTATACGCTAACAAATTCCAAGAAAGACCTGTTACAACATATACCTTCAGATAATCCAAAATTGTCCACAATGATGCGGCAAATATCGAGAAACATATTTTATTCTCTATCTTATTTTTAAACAAATTAATCACTATCGCCCAAACAACTAAATAAGCCGAGAAATATAACCATGTAATTACCGAAACACAACCGGAATCAAACATATTCCCGGTATGTAACAATAAAAACGGAAACATCCAATAAAGGTACATAATGTTAAAGACAAATCCTGTAATAAAAGAATACAGTATCGTTTTCTTTAAATTATTCTTATGTATGCAATCTGTTAACGGAATTAATGCTATCCATACAAAAATAAAAAGATTGAATTTTTGGAATGATAATGCAAGCAATATTCCCGATATTACCGAAAATATTAAGTATTTAAATTTGTATTCTTTTATTATAACTTTATCTATTATATTCTTCATCGTATTTTCACATTATACCACTTTATGATAAAAAAGGCAGATACTTTATTCTCTGCCTTTTTTATTTTTAAAAATTAACAAGTCACAAATTATTGTTTTTATGCCGCTGATACTATCGCATGAATTTCCGCATATTTCATAAACGGAGTAACATATCTGTTATTCTTCTTGTCTTTTAACACATCCATAACTTCTTCTATCTTTGCGTTCTTTGCAAACTTAATGTTCTTATCCACTATGATACTTTGTAATTTCTTTACATCTATTACAAAATCGTCACTCATTACATCTTTTACGGATGTTGTAATACCTTTAACAAACATATTAAGTATTACCTGTTGATTTACGGCTTTACTTACTATCAGTTTATCTTTTATTTCATTCTCACCCGCTGTTTGTAACCAGTTTTTATCTTGTTGACCTGCAACTATCAATAAATCTCTCAACGTGGTAATTAACTCTATTTCCACTTTAACCTCAGCAGGTTCAAGTTCATCTTTCTTACCTAATTCAACTATCTCCATTATCTTTCTTGTTGCTCCTTGAACTATTCTCTCTTTGTTTCCGAATTCACTCAAATCTAATCCTATATATTTTAACATAGCACCTTCATCTTTATTCCAAATAGCTAACACATAATCTAATGCTTTATTTAATTCTTCCGGCGCTGTTACTCCATTTATAATTGCCGCTAACATTTCTTTTCCCTGTTCATACTTACGAGATTTTACAGCTTTATACATTTGTTCAACTACATCATTTACTCCACTATCCAAATAGTATAAACCTTCAGTTCCTTTTTGTGCCAATACCAATCCGGTGAAGCCTTCCGACTTGAACTCATCAACAGATTTCGTTATCGTTTCTTCTCCGTCAACATATGTTACCTCATTATTATTGTATGACGTAACCGTAACAATATGTCCTATTTTATCTCCGTTTTGTTGCATATATGCCATAAACGGAGTCGATAAATTATCTGTTCCGGCTTCTACTACAGCATACTCAAAACCGGTTTTTGCTCTTGCTTTAAATAATTCTTCTGCCAATTCACTTGATTGTCCTGCAGCTTTCAATTCGTCTTGAGCATATACTCTAACCGCGAAATCCGACAAATCTCTTATAGGTGTACCCATTCTTCTCAATGTTTCTATAGATGCGTCTATGCAATTTTCAACCACAGATGCTCCTTGAACAACAACATTAGTATCTGTTTTTGCCTGTGTTGCTTCAGAAGGAACTTCTTCTTCCTTCGGTTGTATATTCATATCGAGTACTCTTCTTATTACCTTAGCATCACTAAAGTTATTAATCTTAACTTTCGACGCTGAAGTTCCTATACTTGCCAATACTTCTTGTTGTGCTGCATCTTCCGCAAAGTATTCTATCATTTCTTGTTGTTGTTGCTCGTTTCCTCTTGCAAATCTTTGAGCCAACGATATAACTTTATCATCTTTTTGTTTCTCTCTTGCCAAATTCTTTGTTGCGGCATTAATTGCTCTGTTATAGCCTAAATAATTCAATTTTGACAGTAATGTCATATTCATATTGTCGCTACCGCTTTCTAAAATTTCTTGAATATCTTTTACTTTTAGCTTATTCAATGCCATTGGCAACTTGCTATCTTCATTTTCTTTAGAAATCGTTCTAAGTTGTTCTATAAAGCTTATACCTTCTTCACCGGCTTCCACAAATGATGCTTTACCTGTACCTTCATCCAACTTAATTCCAAAATAATTTTCACCGTTCATAAATGCATCTCTAAACAAGCTATCATTTATTCTGTCAAATGCTCTTTGATGTTTTTGTAAATCCTTGCTCGCAGATCTCATTTCCGAAATTGCCATCCAATCCCTTATTGATAACTTTTCACCTTTCGACATTCTATCAACTATTTCTTGCTGTTTCTTTGTCATATTTTGATATACATCGTTAATTTTCTGTTGTTCTTTACTATAATTATCATTGAGCCATCTAACTTCACTTATAAGGCCATCAAATACAGGAACATTTCCCTGTTTCTTCAATACCTCTAATGTTTCCAATACTCTTCCGGAAGTAACAGTTCTTAAATCATCATCTGAAATATTTACCGTATCTATGTTAAATGCCTTAGCAGCAGCAATATAATTCAGATAATTTTCATACAAATCATGTACCGAGCTTGGCATAACATCATCATTGGATATTATTTGAGCATTTGAAATTGCCAATATTCTATTCATTATGTCATTTGCCAAATCTTTATTTCCTGTCTTTTTCGCCAACTCGGTTCTTGCTTGTTCATACGTAATATCAGGAGATTGTTTGTTTGCATTATTCGTTATAATGTTGGAAGCATTACCGGCTTTAGCAAGTTTTGATTTTTCGTTTTCCAATTGAATTTCATCTAAGTTAGTCAACAACAAATCTGTTGAGTATAATCCGCCTGCCTTCTTTGCGGCATCTCTCAACACCTTATTTTCTCTTGCAGATTCTACAGATGTTATTTGAACAATATCTCTATGATAATAATCCTCGCTAAATCTCGATTTTCCACCTCTATGATCCATTCTTCCCAATAACTGTTCATATTGTGTACCGTCCATCTGTTCAAAATTTATCGCCCATAATGTAGCTTGTACTTTCTCTTGAGAAACATCCGTACCTTCTTCAGTATATATATCTTTTATTCCTCGGAGAGCATTCTGCATATCACCCACATTCCAACCTCTACCAAGCAAATCTACATCACCGATTATGTATGTTACCAAACCGGCCTTAGCTTTTATTTTTAACAACTCTGTCATTAATGCTAATTTATCCTGGACTGTTAAACTCGATATATCTCCATCATTTAATAATTCTGTCACTTTTTCGGCATATTTAGTTCCTGCTTGACTTGTTGTAGCTTCTTCATATATCTGTTTTATCTGTTCATCCAAGCTATCTAAAGATAAACTTACAACTTTAGACATATCTATTCCTTTCTCTTTCAAATCAGAAACAAATTTTGTAGTTATATCGAAATTTGGAGTAACTACTAAATCTATCGAAGCAATACCGTTCGCAGAGAAAGCTTTCCTTGCCCCCAAAATTGCTTCTATTACATTCTTTTGATCTCTAACCAGTGCCGTTGAAACTCCAACTCTCATGGCAGTTGCCGCTGTTCCTCCTATTTCCGCAAAACTCAAATCTCTTACGATTCCCTCTATAGCTGTACTAAATGTTCCGGAGAAACCTATGCTCCAATCAAATGCGGCAATAGCTTCTTTAGAAGAAATAAATGTTTCTACTGATGGTTTGCTTATAGCATCACAACCTTCCATCATTTCCAATACCCACATACCCGGCATATTCAAATTATCTATCGGTTTTCCTGAATTCAATATAGTTATCGATTCCGCTTTTTTTGTCTCTGCATTTCTGTTAACCTGATATCCTCCGGTTCCCATTCCCGCAGATTTCAATGCAAACATTTCGTATGCAGACATTCCGGTCATTATCATTTCAACTATTTCACCCTTTGTTTCAAAGATGTCAGAATATTGTCCGTATATTGTATCTGCCATTTTACTTACATACTCTTCAATTTGTTTTTGTGTCCATTTATCTTTGCTGTCAGTATCTTTTCTTTCCACTCTCGTTTCATTTCTTACAATACCGCCAACTATACCACCTAAGAATTCCCTTATGCCTCTGGAATCCGATTGAATTGTTCTGGCATCTTCAGCTTCAATATCTTCATTTTGAACAACTTTGTTCTTATCTATACCATATCCGCCCTTATCTTCACCTCTGTGAGAAGCAAGATCTTGTATAGTCATTCCAAAATTATTTGTACCGGATATTAATCTTTGATAAACATTTTTCATTCTTAAATTTTCTATCTGAGATTCTATAGCTTGTTCTATTACACTTGGTATTACACCTATTTCTTCAGCATTTGCTACAAAACTATCTATCAAAGACTGTCTTTGTTTGTTAGTAATACTATTACTGCCGTCATTTGTGGCATTCTTTACTGCTTCGGATATATCCGTAAATAATTTTACTTTTGCTTCTAACTGAATCTTAGATAACTTTTTGTCAATAGCAAACTGATCTTCCGTTATTCCTAAAGATGCATATTTTTCAATCTTAACATCAACACCATCTATAATGCCTTGATAATATTCAATTAATGGATATTGAGATGTATAGTATCCTGAAGCGCTTGCCAATGCCGATGCCGGTATAGTGAATGAGTAATCGAATTCATCTCCGACCATTTGAGATATTTTTTCCAACGGAATATCCGTGTTTTCCAATCCTCTTCCCGATTCGAGAAGAACTTTTATTGCTTCTCTGGCTTGAGAAGCATCTTTAAATTGAACCTTTGTAGTTCCTTTCTTTGTGGTAATATCTAATTTTATACCCTTGCTGTCTAACAATGCTCTATTATAATCAACCATATCCTTCTTATCTTGTTGTTCATCCGCACCATACGCCAACAATGAAGCCATTGAAGAAGAGAATAAACTGCTCCATGAACTATATGTTGTTACAAGTATAGAACAATTCTTTATTTCTTCTCTTAATCTTCCCGGTTCTTTTTGTAATTTGTCTATTGTTGCCTGATTCAAAGTCAAAACTGTTCCAAAAGTGTCACCGAATATAAATTCAGCATGTTTCCTTAAATCATCCGCATTACCATCTTCATTTGTAAGCCATGCAATCATTTTTCCGGACATATCAACATTCGGATTAGACATCAACAATTGTAACGTATATGCTCCTATTAATGATTTTCCTCCCGCAGTCTGCAATTTTTCCGCGTATCCTTTTATATCAGGCGATACACCGTCAACAATGGTTGCTTTAAATATATGTTCAAAGGCAGCTAATTGTCCGGCTCTAAATCCTGCGATAGATGCTATAGGCGCAAAAGGAACGCCAAAATCTTTTTCGAAGGAACCGATTTGTTCCGTTACAAATTTAAATCTCGAATCATCACTGCTTACTCCCTGCTCAACAAGCCTGCCGTACTCTTCCGATAAGTTTCTCAAAGTTTCTTTAACTTCGGCTTTACTTGAATACTTCTGATTACCATTGGAATCTTTTATTGTTGTTAAATCCGCTCTTTCCACTGCTCTTTCTATTCCGCCATACATTTGGGCTTTTAACATATCCGCCAATTCCATAGAGTAATTATGAATATACTCGGCTTTAGCTTCTTCCGTAGTTGCCGATTCATATTTAGCTTTGAATTCGCTTACCAAAGTATTTACTTTATTGTTAGCTCTTGTACTCGTTCCTGTTTCGGAAGATACTATTTGCTGACTGGCTCTTTGAGCTTTTATCTCTTTTTCTTGGTTTCTTATCGATTTATTTGTAGCAGACACAAAATTATCGATATTCTTTACAGTATTTCTGTATTCCTTATAGTAGCTGAGATTTGAACCATACAACATCTCTCCCATCAAGTTCATATTTATCGACATTGACATTTGATACTCTAACCAAACTTGAGAAAGCATTTGTGTAAGCTCATTATCTTGACTCATAATATCGGATATTGTCGCTCTTCCTTCAATAAATGATATAGCCGATTCATTTGCATCTTGTAATTGTTCAAATCTGGTTCTCTGCTCTGATGACAAACCATTAACTTTCTGCAAAGCTTCTATTTTACTTGCAAATACTTGTTGTGCACCTTGTATTATCGTAGGTATTGAAGACTGACCGTCAATTTCCAAAGCTCTGTTTGATCTTTCCACATCATTGGATAATATATCCGTATATCTTGCCTGCAATACTTCGGCAATATTTACTACAAACGGAGATAATGTATTCATGTTACTTATACCACTGGCGAAAGATAACAATACATCGGTAGGAACACTTTCTATATTTTCAACTCTGATATTATTTATATCAAAATCCATTTTGGAGATAATATTTGCATTTTGTATTCCGGCAAAACCATACACAAAATTTTGAATTTGTGCAGCAGAAGATTTTACTGATATATTTCCAAAATTTGAACTAAACACATAGTCAACAACATTAACGGCAACGTTGTTTGCACCTGATATTTGTCCGTTACTATCTATTTGAATCAAACCGTCACTCAGTGCCAATTCTAATGCTAATCCTCTAGAAATTAAACTTTCTATGTTAACATTTCCGCCATTAACAATCTGATTTGTAATAATGGTAACCAAAGCTTCACTTGTTATTCCCGCAGCATTTAGTTGAACTTTAACAGCTTCAGCTCTTTCTGCAGTAGAAGCATTTGTGTTTTCGTTTATAGTACTGATATTTCTTGAAACGGTATTTATTTGAGCATCAGTAATTTGAGCACTTATTCTTGCCGATGGAGAATTATTGAACATTTCATTCATCATTCCGCTACCGTCATCATCAAACAATTCCTGAATTATTTCACCAAAAGTTCCCAAATCTCCCAATAAATAACCCGGAATAGATTCTTTAAATCCTTCTTCAAACATTGTATTAAGAGTATTGTTCCTAAAATCAACTTCGTTAAGAACACTCATTACATCACCAAGTCCGGGCATATTTTTTAATATAGGTGACAATACCGGTCTTAATACATCTATACCCAAACTAAACAACCACATTGATCCTTCACTCGGCATAGACGCAACACCGTAAATAGTGTTTTCTGCAACGGCAAGGAATCCGTCTTTTTTAAATGTTTCTGTATTTCGTTCAATACTATCTATTAAGTTAAGTCCAATTGAATCCAATCCGGAGAATCCCGGAATAGAATTCATAAATTCTATTAATCCGCCATCCGTAACAAGATTTAATGTCGTTCCTATTATTGATGTTTTCAAATTGAATTCTTGCATTCTTGCTATCATGTTCCCTGTTCTCATTAAAGTTTCTCCCGGATTCTTTAATGAGGTCAATATTCCGTTTTTCCCGTTCCACCAACCTGAAAAAGCTTTTGCAATACCGGTTGTATAATGCATTGTTGCAAACGAACCGGTAAACATTCCACCCATCATTCCCCACCATAATGCATCAACAACTTCAAAATCTTGGGATTTTGCAAAAGTATATCCGGCATATGCTCCTACTCCCGCACCAAAACCGGCCGTTGTTACTCCGAATGTAATAAAACCGGCCGAGAAACCGGCTTTCATACCTATACTTACGGAATTACCAACACTTGCACCAACAAAGCCACCGATTACAGACCATTTAAGTACTTCTCCCAAATTTATACTTTCCCATTTTCCACCATTTCTGCCAAGTTGTGTCGATATATTATAAGCAGCACCTAAACCTCCACCAACCGCCAAGCCTATTATTTGAGGTAAATGAGTTTTTATTGTCTCACCTAATTGACTTGCAACATCAGGTCCTTTTTGAGCACCACTTAAGAAAGCAGATCTCCACAAAAGGATGTTAAATATACCTGCTCCTATGTTATAAACTGAAGATATTTGAGCCTTTGTCTCAACATTGAAATTGGAATGATCTATCAGCATTTCTCCGTATAAAGAAACACCGCCACTGGCCGTATTATATAAACTGTTGGCGATACCGAAAGAACTTAATGCCATGAAAGCACCTTTACCTTTTGCAAAGGTGTTCAAGAAATTTATATTTCGTGCCAGAGTAGGTGTATCTGCTAAGGATTTAGCTGAAGCTGCATTACTGAATATTAAAGCGGACGATACACCAACACAGAAACCGATACCTCCAGAAAGGAAAATATCCGCAAAGTCTCGTCCTGTCCAACTATTACCTGTTGAAAAATGATCAACAGCTTTAAATGCAGCCGTTGCCCCCATGAAACCACCCGCTGTAATTTTTCCAACTCTAAGAGCCATTTCTATTGCTTCATCTGACATTCTTGAAACACCCAACGGTGCTGCAAAAGCAGATACTGCATTTATCGCTGCAAGAGCGGAGTAACCGAGTCCTTGAGCAACATGACCATATTGGAAAGATTTGACTGCACTTTGCGTACTTGTAAATACACCGTATGAAGCTCCGGCTATACCGACAGAAGCCACAACTAACGGAGCTCCCAATCCTAATGTGGCGACACTGAATACAAACGCTCCTACAGCAACTACTCCTGCCGTTACTCCTGCTATTATATTTCTTTCATTAATATATCTTTGATCTACAAAATCATATGTAACGTTTCCATATTTATCTTTTTGATAAATAACATCATGTTTGATTTTGTCTTTCTCTATTTGAGAACCCGCAGTTATAATGGTTCCTTCTCTGCTGAATACACTAGGAGCGAAATCATCAGCCATTGTGTCCGTCGACCAGTTGCTCAAAATACCGCTGAAGTCATATGTTGTTGTGTTTCCTTCGGTTTCTTTAATCAAATGTCCTTTATACAGAGAATCTGACTCTGAACCGCCGTTATCACCGGAAGAATCATCTTTTTTTACCTCTACACATCTTCCTTCAACATATGAAGTTCCGTTTAAGACTTTCAACTCAAGGGAACCGTTATTATTACTCAAAGTAACAATACTTGCCTCTGTACCGGCTTCCTTATCCTCTGCCTTTAAAGTTAACTTATTCAAAGTTAATGTTGAATTTCCTAATTTGAAAATTTCACCATCTTCACTATCCACTAACGAACAATCTTTTGCCATTAAAAGACGACCTTTATCATCCCAACCCAAAGATATGGTCATATTTTCAAACATTACATCTTGACCGAAAATTGCAACAGCTATATTTTCCGTAAGATCAAAAGATTTTATACCGTTATTTTTCAAAACACTACCGAACGAAACATAATCACCAACAGACATTGCCGTATTTGTTATATCTACATCCGTTTTAATTCCATGCATAAGATGTGTAGTCGCGTTTGTCGTTGTCCCTCCGGGGATACTGTTAATTTGATACAACATTCCGTTTTCATCCGCACTTAATTGTAAGCCTATTCCACCTTCAAGACTTACTTGAGCGATTGTTTCATCTCTGGTCCAACCTGTTTCCGGAGTTATAACATTTACTTTCAATCCCGTATCTTTCATTACATTAGTGTAATCAAAAGGATTACAATGGAATGTCGTAGATAAGTCAATAGGAACGATAGAATCATATACTAGTCCTTCTTCCATCGCTACATATTTACCATAATTTTCTACTGAAGATTCATTATTAAATGTTGCTGTGAAATTTTTGGAAGCATCAAAACTTGTTCCGTTATATGTAAGGAACCCATCGTGGAAAGTAAATTGTACAGGATCCGAGATTTTGTCTCCATCAAAATCTCCTAAGAACTCTAATCCGTCATGTATAACAGCTCCTTGAGTTAATATGTTAGTCGTTGCCTCATCGAGACCAGAATAACCACCATACTTTTGGCCAAAATCTATCGCAAGGAATGTTCCTTCTCCTGATGCAGAAACTGTGAAGTTATCAAAGTCCACAGACAACATACTTATTTCGTTATTACCGTATGTAAATTTAATTCCGCCACTTTGTCCTTCTTGACCTAATCCTTGACTTTGACCTTGTGTTACTGTTATCTTTAGTCCATCTAAAACCTGAGGATCAACCGTGTTTGTTATCTTTCCTTCATTATCTGCAAGTCTTGCAAAATTTGCACCAAAATTACCCATACTTGCCAAATTATTATCATCAACATTAACCGATAAACTAATGTCTGCCAAAGCTCCCTGATAATAAGCTCTGATACCAAAGAAATCTTTTAATTCTTCATCATTTTCACCCCTTACATCTATTAAAGTAGATTGTCCATCATATCTTATGCCTCTTGAATATAAGCCTGACGATATACCATCTATAGGACTTACAAACAAGTCCAAATCTCCTGTATCTATTGTTCCTATAGTATCTACGGTCCATGATCCGTCAGAATCATATTGTAAAGCATTGTCAACTATGGTATCAAAAACCTCTGTGATACAGTCTAAGAAATCAACATCCATACCACTAACCATTTTCTTTGGATCGTAAAACCATGTTGATTTTGCATATTTACTATAGTACTCGTATATCCAAGATGTGGTATCTAAAACTTCTGTCATTCTCTGGAATTCAAAGCCGTTTGTAGAACCGCCAAACCAATCATTCATCATTCCGGTAAAATCAAATTCTTCATCTTTACCATATCTTGTTGAAAGATAATCCGAAAAACCGGTATAAACGCCATCTCTACCATTTTTCTGAATTAAATATATAACGGTATCGTTACCATAACGACGACAAAAATCTTCAATAAATCCACTGTCTTTGAAGTAGTCCAAATTTTCAAACATTTCGACAAATCTGTTATTGCCTGTTTTGAATACTTCGTTTACAGCACTAATATCTGCAGATAACTCATTACTTGCCTGAACATCTGTCTTCTTACCGGAATAATACTCTTCTTCATATCTTTCATAAGAGTACTCACCTTTTCCCAATTCTCTCATTTTTGTTTGATAAATTTTCGTTATGAAGTATACATCAACAGCCGTCATTGCCGAACCACTATCATAACTTAAGCCACATACATCATACCAAAGAGCGGATGCAACAGACCACATCGAACCAACTAAATCTTTAGCTTTACTGTCATTTCCTCCACAATGTTGAAGAGCCATATCATAAAGCATACCCATATAATAAACATTTTCATCTGAGTATAAAGGACAATTTGGATCGGATAAGTCATATTCGCGCCAAGTGTCTGTAGCTTCATCATAATATTTCCTATAACCGGCATTTACTCTCTTGTCTCCATCGGAATATAAATCATTCCATATTTCCATGGCTTTATCTCTCATATCTTGAGTAACCAATGAATTGCCCGAAACACCGCTGGCCTTCAATGCTTCCAATAAGTTTCCGTTCGCTACATCCGCATAAGTGTAAACTGTATCATCATCACCTATTTGTATTCCCTTACCATCAGCCGACAATTTTAACTCTATACCATATTTTTCACTAACCGTATTTACAAATTCTTCGTAATTAAAATTATCCGCTATATACTTATTCTTTTCTTCTTCGGAAACAAAATCGAATTTGGGAACACCTTTTTCATCGACACCTTTAGCTTCACAAAGATATCCGCCAATACAGAATACTCCTTCATAAGTTGTAGATTTTATTTCCCCTTTGTCTCCTAAAATATCGGTTTTTACACCTTCAAATTCTTGCCCATCACAATTTCCCTTGATAGTTGTTACAATTAAACCTTCTTTTGTAAAATCTGTGGTTTCTGTGAATGTTCCATTTCTTCCCTCATACTCTCCCACAGTTACTGTCTTAAGAAGTTTACTTTCGGTCGTATCAATAGTTAGAGTATATGTTTGTATATGTGGATCTAACTTTTCTATTTTTGATATACTGCCATCATCCGCGAAGGTTATAATACTATTTTCTTTTCCTTCTACTCTCATATATTGTCTGTTCAATATCTTGTGACCTTGGGCATCCTGTTCATATTGATCACTATATCTCGTATATATTTCTTTACCTCTATACAGACCTTCTATCGTTGTTGTTGCCGTATCTGTTTGTTTATCATATACCAATGTTTCATTATAATCTGTATCTGTTCCTATAATTATATGTTTATTTATCTCTAATGCTATATCATCCGTAATGTCGTATTTTAATGAGTATGAACCTCTTCCTAAATCTTCAACAGCAATACTACCATCTGACTTGAACGTTATTATACTGTTACCTCTTTCTTCATCACTCTCATATCTTCTGTTCAATATATCATGACCATTTTCTTTGGTATATCTGTCAGTATATTTACTATATATATCCTGACCTCTATATGTACCATCAATCGTTGTTGTTGATTCTTTTTTGGTTCTATCGTATACCGTCGTTTCGGTATAATCTGTATCCGTTCCTATAATTATATGTTTGCTTGTCTCTAATGCTATATCATCCGTAATGTCGTATTTTAATGAGTATGAACCTCTTCCTAAATCTTCAACAGCAATACTTCCATCTGACTTGAATGTTATTATACTGTTACCTCTTTCATCATCACTCTCATATTCTCTATTTAATATCTTATGGCCTTGGGCATCTGTACTATATACATCGGTATACTTGCTAAACAAAGACTGTTCTCCGTTCTTACCGGTTATCGTTGTTGTCGTGCTTGACGGTTCCTTTGCCGCATTGTTAGCGTAATTGTATACCGTCTTCTCACTATGAT
>JBGUZU010000022.1:0-55515 GCA_045223915.1 Endomicrobiaceae bacterium
TGTAGAAAGAAAAGTAATAAGCAGCGATGAAGAAGAAAGGACACAAGAAGGAATAGATAGATGTAATGAAAGATTAGCAAAGATAGATGAGATGAGTGATGAAGAGTTTATAGCAGCGATGGAATCCGGAGAGATAAATGTAGTAAAGAGTGAAGTGAAGAAAGTAAATAGTATAAGTGTGGATGGAGAACAATTAGATCAAAGTTTTGTAGATGAAGTAAATAAGAGTATAGGAAAAGGTATAGAGGTAGGACAAGGGCAAACAGGAGTTCCTACAGAATTAACCAACGCTATAAATACGACAGCAGTAAATGTATTGGCAAATGGAAATAATAAAGAGAATGCCAAGACTGATGCGGCAAATAAATTAGTGTCGAATGGAGTAGAAATAAATGGGGTATCGATAGATAGAAAAAATGGGACTATGAGCTTTACGGATGAGAACGGAAATAAAGTGATAGCTCAATTTAATAATATGAGTGATCAGCAATACGGGAAGATGTTAAGTCATGTAGCCAACAACGGCGGAGAATCAGGGTTGAACTATATGAAGACGCAGAAGAACGAAGATAAAGAGACAGTGTTTAAATCGGCTATAGGAAAGGATGATCAAGGTAGAACATACAAGGAAGAGGCTGCTCCGACAAATGGGAAAAACAGTAAGATGGGAGCGACGATAAAGACATACTATACCGATGATAGTATGCAATCTGTTGATCATAGAGAATTGAATTTAGAGTCATACAACAAGAATATGCAAGTAACGACACAGCAAAGATTCAATATAACGGAAGATCCTGCAGTAGAGAATAGTACACTCGGTTTAAAAGATGGGTCAAATATATATATACCTGGAGGAAAAGTAGATGCAGATAGAGCATCTATTACGACTACAGAATACAATAAAGATGGAACTAAATCAAAAGAATACGATATGAGTGTAGATAAAGACGGGACTATGCATTTAACAAAGACCGAATATGATGAAAACGGTGGAAAGAATATAACAAAGATAGATGCGACGGAAGATCAGTTTACAGATAAACAGAAGAAAGGCGGAAGCGGAGGAAAGAAAGGCGATGATATATTGGGTGAATTTGCAAAACAATTCAATAATGTAAGAAACGGAAATAGTGATAAAGGTGTAGTAAAGGTAAATAGTCTGTCTGTAAATTATAAAGATGGACATACAGATAAAGTAAAACTGGGTGACAGTGTATACAAAGGGTATGAAAAGATAAAGAAAATAGATTTAGGTAAGGCATCAGTATATACAGAGACAGCAGATGGTAATAAGAGTTATCAATATAACAAAGGGGATGTAAGAGTAACAATAAATAATCCTAATAGTTTGAAATTAGGTAATGATGGACAGGTACAAGTGTCTAATGGAGCAAAAGCTACAGTAGAACAGAAAGTAGATGGAACGACATACAAGGCTGAGGCTACAGTAGGAAGTGATAAGAACATAAATGTACAAAAAGAAACAGCGCAGGCAAGTAGAGAATATGATGGTGTAACGGTAACGACGAAAGCTGAAATTGATTTTGATGGAAAGAATTTCAGCGGAGGCAATTTCACCAGTAATCCTGAACAGAATGTAGCAACATTGAAAGACGGAACACAGGTAACCGGAGTAACTGTAGAATTAGGAAAGAATGGAAAAGGTACGGTAACGTATAGTGATGGAGCAAAAGTAGAACAATATCAAGAAGATGGTTCAAAATATAGTGCTGTATTGGAAGGAGAAGGAAAAGTAAAAGATTGGAATAAAGCAGTAGATCAAAACTCATTAAGGAAAACAGAAAAGTTTACGTATACGGACGAACGAGGAGAAAAGTCTATAGTTGGTGTTACAACAAGTAAAGGGGTAGAGTTTAATGCAAGAAATGGAAAATTTTCAGGAGGAGATTTTGGGGATTCTGAACATAACTATATAAAAACAACAGATCAACAAGGGAATGATTTATATATAACAGACGTTTCTGTTACAAAAGGGGAAGATAATCAACTTGGAAAAGCAGAGATAGAATTTAAAGATGAAAATATAAAGAGTTATGACGAGGATTACATATACGGTAAGATAGCAGAACAAACAGGTGAAAAGGAAGAAAAAGTCAGAGAAACATTTGAAACAATTGGAGCAACAAACAGTGAAACATTTAACGAGTCAATGACAATGTTGCAAGAATTATTGCAAAATGGCGCAGAAGTGATGAATTGTGCTACAGAGGCAATCGGGAATGTGTTGGATTTGACGAATCAAGAAAAGGCAACGGCGGCAATACAGACGTTGGCAATAGATATAGTTACGGGTGCATTTACAAATCTTAATAGCAAAGATTCGGATCAAATAAACACAAGTATGGATGCAGTAAATGAAGTGTTGAATGCAAATCTTGGTAAATCGGAAAGTGATAAAGTATTTACCGGACTTTCTATAGGAAGTCCAAAAGATCTTGAAAATATGGGCGTTGGAGATAGCGCTATAGTGAATACTCAGATAGAGGGAGATAATGGCGAAAAGATAGATCACTATATAACAGTAACCAAATTGGACAATGGTAATTATAGTGTAGAAGATCCGAATATAAGGAAAGGAAAAGCTGTAGAATATACTGCACAAGGATTAACAGATGTGTTGAGTGGCGAAAAGGGAGTAGATGTAAAAGGAAAAGAAACCGGAGTACAATATTTCCCAAAAGAGGAAGGAAAATTAAATATAGTAGCTATAACAAATTCAGAATTTAAAAAACAGATACAAGCAGGTAATGCAAGAGAGCTTGGTAAAGATGAAATGCAGCAGATAGGAGGTGCCGGATTCTTAAAGAATCTTGCAAGTAAAGTAACCAGCGCAGTAAAATCAACAGTAAGTAAAGCAGCCAGCGCAGTAAAATCAGCGGCAAGTAAAGTAACCAGTGCAGTAAAATCAGCAGTAAGTAGTGCGGCCAGTGCAGTAAGATCAGCGGTAAGTAGTGCGGCCAGTGCAGTAAGATCATCGGTAAGTAATACGACAAACAATGCTGCAAGTCCGTCAAGTAGTGTTGGCTCCGCTATTGCGAAAGCAGCATCGAATTTATTCAATAATATAGGAAATAAATTAAATAATTTTGCAAACAATTTAGCTAATAACAATAGAAATAACAATCCTGTAACATCAGCGATATCAAACATAGCGTCTAAGGTGGCGGGAGTGGCAACCGGAATAGGAGCTGTTGCCGGTGCAGTAAGTTTTGCAGCACAAAATGGTATAGGTTTTAATGCATTAAAGAGTGCCGGTGTATTCGGTTCAACAAATAGCCCGGTATATTGTGCAGCAGATGCAGTATCAAATGTTACGGGAATGAATCCTAAACTTGCACAATTAGCATTAAATATAACAGATTATGTATTGGGTACCAATACATCTAATGGCAATTCATTGGCAGCAATGCAACATGTATTGGGTAACGGTTATGCCGGTTATCAAAAACCGACAATAGGAGATATGCAGACCGGTATAGCAAACGGAAATGATGTCGTTCTGTATGTTGGTTCCAGACCGGGTGAAGAAGAAAACCATGTTGTAACAATAGGCACGAATGAAGACGGGAAGATAGTATTAAAGGATAATAATTATAAAGACAAAGTATGTGGCAGTATGGAAGAGTTGAAAGATACATTGAATACCAGATATGGTTGGAGTGAAGGAGATGGAATAATATTGGCATCAGGTGATATGGGTGCCAGAAATAGTGATGCGATGACACAAAAAGAATTGTCTGGATATTCCGCGAAAGAAAGTGAAGAGGATACAAGAGCAAGAATGGATAATATGGCAGCGATGGAAGCTTTAGGTTTACAAGTAGAAGGTGATGATAATATAGATTACAGGGATGCTGCACCTGTAATTGATGGATTAAGGACTGTAGTAGATACTATGTCTGCAGAGACCGGAGAAATACCTAAAGACTTTAAGGTCACTTTCAAAAATGGCGAGACTTCGGTAGATTTAACGTATACTAACAGTCAGACTCACCAACAAACAAATGCAAAAATAGACTTATTGGATGATAACGGACAGACAAGAGATAATTTGGATATAGTAACAAGTGTAACTACAGACTTATTGCAGAGTGGTATTAATAGGCCTAAGGTTACCGATGAACAGGCAGCAATGATAGCAGCTGCTTCCGAAGATAAAAAAGATGAAATTATACAAGGTGTAAAAGATGAATGTACTAAAGTCTATGAAGATAGACAGGCTGCAGTTGATGCTCTTTGTTCTGCGGCAGATACCACCGATAGAGATTTAGTAGAAAGTGTGATTGTGGGTGATGCGAGTGAAGAGAGAGTAAAAGAACTTTATGATGTTTTGGGCGGACAGAATTCCGCTTTTGCTGGAATGTTTAGTACCGATAATGGAACTGTAAGTTTTAATCATACTACAGAATATGTTCAAGAATATGTTTCCGTAGTTGAGACTGTTTCATCAAGTGTTAATAAAGATTTGAAAGAAGTGACTTTTGGTGATATTGAAACATATTTGATGAATAATATGGATATAAGTTTTGATGAAGAAAATGATGCTGTCTTAATAGGTAAAACCGCACAGGAAGTTATTTTCGGCGGTGAAGGGAAAAATGCAATTATATCAAATACACAAGCAGATGTTTTGGCTGATATTTTAGATGGTGTAATAAATAATAATAATTCTGCAACAACAGGAACAACTCAAGACGGAGAAGCTGTTACAGAAACAAAGAACGAAACTGAAACTGCATCTGTAAGTACGGGAGAGGAAAATGCAGCAATTTCGCAGACAATAAAGAGTGTGGAGGCACCTTGGACAGATGCTGTAAAACAGGCTTTTGTTGATGAAAAAGAAGATATAGAAAAAGCAAAAACAAATGCCGAAAAAGCAGGATGGACAACATATAGTATGGACAATAATCATACTATATGTGCTAATACCACGACTTCGGTTGCAAATAGCGACTACATTAAGTCCGGAGAATATTTACAGACTATTACCGTAGATGGCAGACACTCGTTCAGTCAGATAGGAGGTTGTGAACTTGGTAACGGAACAACAATTTATGGTGTTACCGGAAGTAATATTATATTCGATACCTCTCATACCGATGCTGACGGGAATCCTGTAATTCATCTAAATGAGGCATACTCTTTAGTTTGGGAATTTGAAGAGGTAATTAATGATGATGGAACAACATATAGTGTAAAACTTGACGGAATGAATAATGCATATTTAACCGATAGCATAGGTTCGGTAAGACAATATAAAGCGACCGGAGAAAGTGATCCGAACGGAGATCCTCAAGAACCAAAAGATAGTCAAACGAAAGGTGTAATAAAAGAAACAGATGAATATTATGAAGTTACCAGAACCGGTAGCAGAGTAACATTTGATTTATCTGCGGGCGACGGTAGTGCTCAAGCTATAGTAGCAGGTAAAGGAACACAGGCTATGGCAGGTTCTACTCTTAATACTACCGTTGATGGCCAACAAACATCATTTACGGTTCACAGTGGTTCTATGCACTACAATGGTAGTTATTGGACTACGAGTGACAGTTCTTCTACATTCCGTTATAACGATAATGTAATGGCAGAAGCAATGAAAGCTTATATTGCAGATAATATGCTTGGTAATGAAGATAATTGGACAAAACGTGAAAATATAGAAGTTAAAGATTTTACAAGTACGGACATGTATGGAACGGCAGGTATGGTGGAAGATGCTATAAGATCCTATGTTGCAAGTGGTAAAACTTTAACTTATTCTACCACTGGAGCAGATTCGATAAAATCTGATTATGGTACTGTTGATGTTGGAGAAGGACTTACATTTGAGTTGGCTGTAAATGATAGTAATGAAATTTGTTTTAGATATACAGGTGAAGAATCATTTAAATCTTCAAATGTTACATTGACCAATAGCGATTACTCTGGTGTCGACAGTCTTTCTGATATAACATTTAATAAAGGTGATATTGTTAACTTCTGGACAGCATTAGGCAAGACTGATCAAACAGTTACGACAAATTTTGAATTTACGATAACAGATGATAAAGGAAATGTTACAAATGTAAAGAAAAACTTAGAATTGTCCGGTAATGATAACGGACAGGCAACTGTTGGTGATAAATTGAATGTTAACTTTACAACCGATTCCGGATATGAAATAAAAGTCGGTGATGAAAACACAGAGGCATATTGGACGAAAGGTTCAGCACTTGTTTTCAGTAAAGATAATGATGGCAATATTTCTGCAACTGTTATAGGTGATTTGGCAGTAAGAAATATAGAAATTAAAGACAGAGAAAACACTCAAGAAAGTGGTTCCGGAAGCGGATCAAATATTCTTGCAGGCGGTGATGGAACCGGAACTAAAACAAAACCATCTACATTTGAAGGTATTGTATTAGATAATGTGGAAGGAAAAGATGGCTTATTGTATATACAAGAAGGTGTATTTAAGAACGTAAGTTCTAACAACTTATTTGCAGGTGTATCCGCAACTTCTGTTTATGCTGAGGGTAGTGTAATAATGGCTGGTTCTCATTTGATGGGACAGGATGTACTGCAAGAAAGTGTAATTCAAAATGGACAAATTATTTCAAAGAGTTCATTGGCAGCATACAATACTTTACAGACCATGGATAAATTGTCTGATGAAGAGTTGAGTTTACTTGCTGATACATTAGCAGAATTAAATCTCGGTGATAAAGATTTTCAATCTTTGCTTGAAAGCGGACAGTTGAGTGATGTAGATGCTGCTTTATTTGGAACGGCAGCGGATGCAGTAAAAGCATTGACTGGTTTAGATATAACTACTTGGGCTGCGGATGAGGCTATAAATTTTGTAAATATATTAACAGGAAGTAACACTAATGTAAACGAAGCTGATATCCTTGCAGCAGGTTTTACGAAAGTAGGTGATCATTATGTTAGAGATGACGGAGATGGTTATACTTCAGTATATAAAGATGGCACTGTATCCGTTATCAATGATCAAGATGGTACAATGTTGATAAGAAATCAAGATGGAACATCAAGATATGTTACCGGACTTGGAAAAGATTCCGAAGGTAAAGCGGTATATACAGATAAGACAGTATGCCAGTGGTCTGGTGATGATAATGTTATGTTCTTCGGTAATGTTGCAGCTGGAGGCTTGGTAGAAGATAATGCAAATCCGGAACTAAAAGATGTAAAAGCTCAGAAAAACATCGGTGGGGTAGATATAATTACTACAAACGTTACAAGATTGGGTAACAATTATACTGCTGACTTCAGCATATCTTCAATAAATGCTGATGCACTAAATATAGAAAATGGTACGGAAAATTATGAGCCTAAATATTTCTATAGTGATGGTAAGAATTATGTAGGTGGGGTAAAAGTAAGCGGAAAAGAGGGAGATTATGTAGTAAGTGCAGCCAAAGGTGCACAAGTACAATTAACCGATGATAATGGAGATGTATATTTTGGAACTGTAGAAAAAGAGAATTGCCCGGTTAGCTCGGTATTAAGAGGTGAAGGTACAAAATTAACTGAAGGTTATACTGATAGGTATGGTACAAGAATAACTGCAAATGATAAAGATGGTTTGACATTTGGAGAAGCATTCGATAAAGATGTAATAAATGCAGAAGCAGAAAATATAGGTAAAGAAGACTATACACCGAGGTATTTCTATAGTGACGGTAAGAATTATATAGGTGGGGTAAAAGTAGACGGAGAAGAAGGAAATTATGTAGTAAATGCAGCCAAAGGTGCACAAGTACAATTAACCGATAGCAACGGAGGAGTATATTTCGGAACAGTTACGGAAGATACGCTTTTGAGTTCCGCATTGACAGGAAAAGGAACAGTTTTGACAGAAGGATATACAGACAGATATGGAGAAAGAATATATACAACAGCGGAAGAAGGTGGAAGCTTAGAATTTGGTAAAGAATTTAGTATGGAAGCAATAAACGCTGATGCGGCAGCATTGGCAGCATCGTTAGAAGAAGGAGCAGAACCTTATACGCCGAAGTATAAATATCAAGATCAGTCAGGTAATTATGTAGGTGGAATAAAAGTAAGCGGAAAAGAGGGAGATTATGTAGTAAGTGCAGCTAAGGGAGCAAAAGTACAATTAACTGATGATAACGGAGCAGTATATTTCGGAACAGTTACGGAAGATACGCTTTTGAGTTCCGCATTAAAAGGTAATGGAACAAAGTTAACGGAAGGTTATACCGAGCAATATGGAACAAGAATAGATGCAAAAGATGATAAGGACGGATTAAAATTTGGAGAGGCATTTACTATTGAGGCAATAAATGCGGAAGCTGAGAACATAGGTAAAGCCGGGTATACTCCTAAATATTTCTACAATGATGGAAATAACTATATAGGCGGAGTAAAAATAGATGGTGATGGAGATCAGTATGTAGTAAAGGCGGCAAAAGGTGCTTCGGTTACTTTAAATGGCGCATCTGGTATATACATAGGTGAAATGACAGATGATACTGAGATAGGTGAGGTTTTGAAGAATAGAACAAATTTTGAATCTACGGTATCGCGTACCGAAGAAGAATATGATGGAGTTGTAACTGTTACAATAAAAGGTAAGTATAACGGAGAAGAAATTTATATTAAGTATAGTGATGTAGAAAATGGTGACACATTGGAAAGAACTTTTGCTTCAGGATCAACATTGAGTGCAAGTTCTGCAGGCATGACTCCGGAATATTATTCAAGTTACAATACTGATACCATTACACTTTCTGAAGATGCTACATTTGCATTTACAGTAGATGGTGAGAATTTGGTACCTAAAGAGGGTAGTGAAGTTACTGTGTATGGAACTTATACCCATTACGATCCTGAAGGTAACAAACAAACAGGAGAAATTTGCCATTATAATGAAAAGACCAAGGAGTTGGATAAGGGAGGAACTTTTGCGGTAGATAGTAATGGTAATTATAGCTTAAGCGGAGAAGTATCAACAGGTGGTCAAACTTGGACTACTGCCGGAGGTAGCGGACAAGAAGGAGGAACCGAATCGGAATCCAAACCGGTTTATACAAAAGGAAAGATAACTTATTATGATGATGGTTCAATTTCCATAACAGATAACAAAGATGGAAGTAATGGTGTAATTTCTATTAGAGATGGCAACTTAACTATTGTTGGAAATGGGACGGTAGCAACTGAAGGTTCTATATTGGATTCTGCTGCCGGCACAGTTGAAACAAAAGGTGAATATAAATATGAAAATGGTGTATGGGGTGCAAATTCAGATGGTGCATCTTTCACATTTACAAATGAAGGAAAAGATGCGAAAGAAGCATTGGCAGGCAGTTTTAAAGATTATACTGTTTCCATGGGAGATGATATTGATTTTTCAAGAGAAATGAAAGGTGATATTTCTTCCGATGCGATGACAATGTTAGGAACAGTATTAAAAAATCAAGATACCCAAGTTGCAAGAAAAGGTGTGGATTTTGAAGCCGGAGAAAATAAAACTACCCAATTGGCTGATGGTATAGTGTTGGGAGAGGGCGCAAAATTTAATGTTAGTTTGCAAACTCTTGACGGTGAACAAGTAATAGCATTTAGAGCAAACGACAAAGTAAATGCTACTTATAGTCTGTCAGATAGTTGGGAAGCAAAAGATAAGGAAGAAAGAGATTTCGCAGTAGAATTCGACAAAGATGAATATATAACGGCTGCCGCTTTGTTGAATAAGGCAGGAGTTGGACAATTAATAGGAAAGGATATACTTTGGAACGGAGAAAAATTAGACTCTGTTACGGTTGATATAAGTACCGATAGAAATTATGAATATAGCGGTAAATATAAAGCATTTGGTTATTGTTACTTCTCTCTAGGAACAAACGCAGTGCCTGAAGGCGGAGTTCAGAAAGGGACAGAAGAACCTATGGGAGAAACTCTTTACGAACCATACGATGGTAGCAATTATCCCGAAGATGATAGTATTTCTGCAACAGGATTGGTTGCAAATTATAATAGCACCGATTATTATATTCTTACTGGTGCAAAAGTTAATATTTCAGGAAATTCTTTAACAGTTACAAAAGCAAATGTTTATGCCAAAGGCATGGATGTGTCTGAGAAACCGGAAGGAAACAATGAAGGCGGTTCAGGTGCACCAAACTATGAAGGTGAGGATATAGATTCTACTTTCAACGGAGAAATTTCTAAGGCAGATAACGGGCATGTACTTGCTACCGGTGTATTTACAAATTATTCCGATGCCACGGTTTCTAAAGTATTCTCTGAAGGAACAGTTTACAATGTAGGTTCTGTACTTACATCAAAGGATGAAATTTCAGCACTTGGAACTAAGTTAACAGTTCTTGACGGCGGAAGTGTAAAAGTTGCTATGGTTGACGGGAAGAAAACTTTTGTTGCTGCAGATGGAACAGTTAGAATTACAGACGCTTCAGGTAAACAGTATGACTTGGATACTGAAGGCAATAAAACACGTATAGTTTTGGATGAAGATATTTCTCTCGGTGCTGGACAGTCTGTAGTTTATTATGGTGGTCAAAGATATGTTGTCAATGCAGGAGATGCCAGTGATAATAATCCGTCAGCATGGTATAATCCGGGGACATGGGGACAGGAATATGTTGAAATTAATGGGAAATGGTACAATAAATCCAATTTGCAAGAAATTGTGGAATTGACTGACACTAACGGCAATGGACTTGGAATTTATATAGGTGTGAAACCGGGAGATACAAAGAAACAGAGTGATGCAGGCAGCAATAAAGACTACATATTTGCTTTGGATGGAAACGGAAATACGATTGCTATTAACAGAAATAAGGTAAGTTCGGAAAATATTGAGGTATCAAGTCCCTATATTAACGGTGGTGCTACAATAAATATTTCCGTAAAAGATTTGGCAAGAATAAACGATAAAGATACAAGAGAGGTTATTCTTGATGATGGTTCTGTTATTTATGTTAAGAAAGATGCCCTAGATATTACTGATGAAAAATATGTAATGACTTGCGGTGATGATAAGTCAACTCTTAGTATCAATTATTATGACGTTACATATAAGGACTATAGTTATAGTATGGATGGTGTTGACACATATCTCTATGATGGCGTAACGGTAACTTATGTAGATGCTGATGGTGTTGAATATAGATATGTTGGTTCAGCTACGGAAGGATTTTTCTCCAGTACGAAAGAATCGTTTACATTGGAAGTTGTTGATAAAGCCAAATATGGTGATAGATATATTAATCTTACATTTGACGGTAGTGAGATAAAGAGCGAGAGCGTATTGGTAGGTAGCAGAACTTGGTTGTTGGGACGTCCTAATGATCGTGTTACTACAGGTATAATTGACTACCACTCTTCTGCTGATGGTTCCGGTTCAATGACTAATTATCAGAACTATATAGGTGAATATGATTTAAGTCAAAGACGTGATGATGGTACATTTGTTTTGGATGGTATAATCAATAACGAAAGATCAACTCACGATTCTTCATCAATAACAACTACTTGGGATAGATTTGGTAGAACAACCAGTGTTGACCATATGGAATATACATGGACCGGTTCTTATGACAAAAATGCTGGCAGAGCAACGACCATTGAAATTCCGGAAGGTACAAGCTATAGAGAAACTTATGCTTATAGTTCTGACAATGACAGAGTAGGCGTTGTAACATCCAGGGTTGATTACTTTGGTACGATGAGAGATATAGATTATGACAAAAATATGGTTAAAGATTTTACGTTGACCGGAAAGGATTCTTTAACAGAAATTACAACAGCGTATCGTGGTGGCATACCTGTTTCAGTATCAAAAGAAGTATTGTCAGCATACAATGAATCCGATAGAGGTACATTGGAAGCTGCAGGTGTTGACAGCGGTACAATAGACAGGATAATTAGTGGCGGACAGGCGAGAATTTCTTATCAAAATATTGATGATGTTTCATATTTACAGTCCATTTCAAATGTGAAGAGAGAAACTTATGAAGGAACTTTTGTAAATCCTTCTGAAGCTAAAGTAGGGGATAACAGGTATTATGTTTATCCGGATGCAAGCGGTGGTGATAGCTCAAGAGCTGTTGAATTTACAGCTGCTCCCAGTACTGTAGATTATATTCTTAGTGTTAAACAAAATACTCAGAACACTACTGTTTATGACGAAGATTCTTCCAAATCATACAAAACTACCACCACAACTACTAACGAACAGGATATAGTGACAGTTTATAACAATGGTACTGAAAATGCGTTTGCTGTTGAAAGTGAATTGTTATCACCTGAAAAAACTAGTGTTGTATATGATGACCAGGGTAGAGTTACTTTTGAATCTCAAGAAGGTGGCATATATAAAGTAACATCGTTAACAGATTTAGGAACGGAAGAAACAGCAGAAGACGGAACAGAAAAATTTGTTTTACCGAATGCCTTTGTTTCAACTGATGAGAATACCGGTGAGACTACAGGTAAGGATGAATATACTTTAGCCGACGGAACAACTCTTGACTTATCTGAATTCAAAGGAAACGGTATTAAGGAAGGATCTGTTTTGAGTTTAGGTAAACAAGATTATGAAAGATCTTACACATATCATGAAAACGGGGATGTTGAAACTAATTCTGTTACTTATGACTATGATTATAGAGATCAGACTGCTTTGTATGCGGGAAGAGAAGATTTGCAAAAAGAAGGTTCTGAAGAAGAAATAGATGTTTCTCATGGAACGGTAGATATAACGATAGAAAATTCCAACGGAAAGGTTCTTACGGAGACTACCACTGAGAAATTTACTTATGCTCTTGATGCAGGAAAGTATGCTGATGACGAAGAGAAAGCGGGAACGGCGGAAGATTATAATTCCAGAACAGCAAACTTTGCAGCCGGAGATTTGGAACATACATATTCTTATACCAAGTCGGCAGCTTTAGGTGCTTATGCGTTTAATTTGCCGGATAAAGTAGATGAATTATCCGAAGATGCAAGTGACGAAGAGAAAGCGGAAAGAGAAAGACAGTTGGAAGAAAGAAAAGCAGGTTTGTTGGATAAAATTGATGAATTGGGTGATGAAAAATTATCGGAACAAGCTGCCGGTATGACAAATGATCAACTGGACGCTCTCTTATCGAGCGATTCATTCACCTTCTACGGATTTAGTGCTGATTTCCATACTAAACAGGCTACTGTTGATATCAATATGGCAAGCAACACGGAATATGATGAATCCGGAAAAGTTAGTAAGGTAACACATTCCGGTTTATATGAAGACGGAGAAAACGGTGCTCATGAAGTTTACACTTTGGCAAATACGGATTTCTTGGAGACTACGGATGTTTCTGCATTGAAACCGAAATTTAATGCAAGTGGAGTATTTACGGATAAGACCATGTTGGATAATGCCGGTCGTGCTTTGGCAGATCAAAACGCAGGTATAATGGATCTTGTAGAACAAGACAGACAAGCAGGTACACATAATATTTTAGGCGATTTAAATCCTGCAGCAAGTTATGTTGAAAGGGTAGATACACATTTTGTTTACGATGCACTCGGAAGAACTGTTGCAAGCGAAAATACCATTGTTGATCTTAATGGTAACGAAAGACAAGGAGTGGATGTAGTTAAATATGAAAGTGCCGGCGGAGATTCGGTAACCGTAGCTAAGACATATTCTTTTGATATACAAGACGGACAGATTGGATACAATACCAATGACGGTTTTGTTTCGGTAGGTAATATTGGACAGTCAGATCCTATTAAATTAACGCCTCAAGCCGAAGCATTAACATCAACAAGCGGGTATGGTTATAATAATGTTGGATATACGGGACAGATGAATTTCAATCCTGTAGCAGTTCAGCAGTATAATCAATTAGCAGATTTCAGGGATGCTGAAAGATTGACAAGATATCAGACACAAAACGAGACAATAACAGGCATAGTAACTGCAGCTTATGTTGCAGCATCAGTAGCTCTTGCTATCGTAACATTTGGTAGCTCGGCATTGATACAATTAACATTGTCGTCTGCAATAACCGCGGCTATGGCATTAGCAACGATACCTATGGTCTATAACAGTATGAATGCTGCAACGCGAGCATTTACTGTAGGTGATACAAAGACAGGAATAATGGAAACGGCATTTGTTGTGTTAGATTTTGCGATAGTTTTAGGTTCGTTTGTAAAAGCCGCAAGTGCCGCAGCAAAAACATATTCAACGGTTGAAGAATTTGCAGAGGCTGCTGCTAAGACAGGACAAACGGTAGGTAAATTTGAGATAGCTGCATTTAAGTTTGGACAGACTTTAAATGGAATAACTGCTGCAATATCTGCAACGAAATTTGGAAAGGTTTTGAAATTTATTAATCCTAAGACAACTGTTACCCAACAACTTAAGATGTTGTTCAACGAAGGTTCTGGTGCATATAAGGCTATAGCCGGCTTTGCTAATACAAGTTTGGGTAAAGCAGTTGACTTAATAGCTTCTATAGGAAGAAACAGTCTTGTATTTGGAATGAATATGGATATAAAAATTCCTATATGGGACAAAACTATTATACCTATGCATTGGGATGGAGCATTGGGCGCCGTATTAAAAGCTTTTGGAGCTGAAGAAATTGTAAACAATGATATATACAAAGCCGTGACGACATTAATAACTTTCTCTCCTATATTCAATGAAGAATTTTCAAGAGAAGGAGGAAATGTAGCTAAAGATTCTGATAAGGGCTTTATTGAAAGTATAAAAGGAAATAAATCTCTTAAAACTTTATATCAGGAATCCATCAATGCATTTAAAACAAATACACTTGGTGGAGCTAAGGGTTTTGGTGCATTTGTTAATTTTACAACGAACGCACTTGTCGGTAGTGCAGGTATGATAGCTGATATAACGAAATTCAATTTGGTTGTATCTAATGGAGTATTTGGCACTATAAAGACTGCTGTTTATAATATTAGCGGTGGCAGTATAGTATTGGGTGAAACAGGTAATGGATTATTGGATTTCTTATTTGGAAACACAAGTGTATATACAAGTGGTGGAGATTTCCTTGAAAAGTCTTTAACTTCCAGTGCTGCAATGATGACGAATTCTTCAATGTGGGCATTTAGTTTCTTGACACCGGTATTTACAACGGCTCTAACTCCTTTATTACAGAAGATACCTGTATTAGGCGAAACTATAAGGGCATTTAATTATGCTTCAGATGCAACAAGTAACCATTACATGAGCACATTCTTGGAGGAAAATGTTAAAGAAGAGTTGTTGGGTCATTTATGGGATTGGGTTCCTAGTGATCAACTTAGAGAAGTGTTACAAGAATGTTTTGATGATACCCCGGATATTAATGTTAATGTTCAGGCTATAAACGATTCTTATCATCAAATAAATCAATCTTCATCTCAAATATTGGCATCCGCTTCTTCTTCACAACAACAGAAACAAGCAGCAGCAGCAATGCTGGCAACTTTGTTGATTGGAGGTAGTAATAATAGTGCGGATGTTCAAAGTGCAAGAAACAGAACTGCACAGGCCATGCTCAATGCATCCAACACAAGAAGCAGATCTGCCGCTGCTATGCAAAGAGCCGGTAATGCTTTCCAAAACTTTGGATCTTCTTTGAGTAATTGGAATGGAACAAATAATAGATTTGTTGGAAATGTTGTAAGAGGTTTTGGTTCTAATGTTAATGCTGTATCAAGAAAACTTGGAGCAGGTTTCCAATATATAGGTAACAATATGCAATCTTCTTACTCTGCAAAAGCAGTAAGAAATGCTGCCATAGAACAATGTCAATTCTTAGGTATGGATATGACGGCACGTGATATTAAGAACGCGGACTATTCTGTTGCGGATGTTGTAGCGGGAAGACAAAATGCTAATGCTGACGGAGTTGCGGCGGCAAGACAGGGTGTATTCAATACTATGGGCTTATCCGAAAGTTCTCAAAACTTACTTAACACAATGCTTTCAGGAAACACAAAGTTCGATACAGCTTTAGCTACGGTATTAGCAATACAAAATTATACTCAACAAACAGGCACCGAACTTTCTCAAGAACAACAACAAGCCATAAGAGATACTGTTGATTCAAGACTAGGACGTTCAAATTTTGGAATACTTGTAGATAATATTGCCAATGGAACAATACCTATAATGCAAATGGAAGCAGACCAAGAAATACAGACTGACGGTTCCATAGATGTGGGTAAAATGACAAATCAACAGTTGAGTGATTATATGAAAGCACTATCTGTTGAATTGCAGTATTATAGTAATACGGTTGATGCCTCAAAATATGCCAAAATAAACGAATTACAAAATAAATTTGATGCTGCATCCGAAGAATTGGCAAAAGCTGATGATTATGTAAAAGATGCAGCGGCCGGAATAGAACAAATAATTAATAACAGAGGAGACAAATCGGCAGAACAAGTTATATCCGAACTTGAAAATTATAAGAATCAAGAAGGTTTGTCATTAAGAGAAAAAGGTCTTAGAGAAACTTATGCAAATCGTTACATTGAAGACCTTAACAAAGAAATTGAAATGGGAGCTATAATAGGAGATAGTGCTGAAGGTATCAAAGCAAGTACTGAAGTTAGACAAGTGTTTGAAAATGTCGGAAGTTTCAGTAATGAACAACTAATACAAACAGAAGTTACTCCGAACGGTTTAGATAAAACAATGCCACTCGTAGATGCTGCAATTTACTCATTGGAAAACAGTAGAAATTATAACGGTACCGGAAACGAATACAGAGAAAAATTGGAACAAATAAAAGAAAGCATCGAAAAAGGACAAGAATTGACTGCCGAACAAATATCTATTTTAAAAGCAGAATACGTTATGTTGAATTTGGAATCTAAATTTGATGCCGGTGTTGAAGGAAATACCTTCAGATTTACAACCGGACAAAGAGAAAGTTTTGTTGATATTTCCGAAAGTTTGTTAGGAGCAAATACACAAGAAAGAATTACAAGAGAGTTGGCAACAGGTGGAGGTAAGACTTTCTTGGCAGCTATAAGTACAGCTTTGTTGATAGCAAACGGAAATGTTTCCGACAGACAATTTGTGGGAGTATTTACAAATACATCAAGCAATGCAGCTGTTTTAACAACAACAATGGAAAAAATATTCGGTGGAATATTCGAACAAGGAACAAATATTAACGAAGCTGTGATTCAGTTAAGTGCCGAAAGATATAATGAAGCAAGACAAGATCCGGGCAAGATGCAAGAATTAAGAGAAGAAATATCTAAAGCAAGAGTTATTTGTTCGGATTACAGTACATGGTCAAGTATAGTTGCATCCGACTGGGCAAGTTTAGTTTCCAATGAACAAGATGCCGCAACGTCCGAATATATAAGAGGAAAATTGGAAGCCGAAAATATTAAATTTACAAAGAGTAATAAAGGTAAATATCAATTTGAAGATTCCACGCAAGCAAGACAAGCAAGTGAAATATTGCAGAAATTGGCAGCAGAAGGTGATACTAAGATACAAGATGCATTGGAAAAAACAACGATTCCGTTAGAAAAAATAGGAGATGTTGTTGCAGATGAAATAGATTTCTTTGGAACAATACCTATGCAAGCTCTTGCAAACAGTAACGGAAAATATTATTCTGCAGCACAAAAAGCTTCATATTATCAAGATATATTAGACGGTAAAATGTCTAGAGACGAAATTTTAGAGAAATACAGTGACAGCGGTATAACAAATAGTGCATCAATAGAAGAAGATGTTAGATTGGTTGCATCAGTTTTGAAGGCAAAAATAGAAGCCATAGAAACATTGTCGGATATCATAGAACAGGCAAGAAAAGATAATTCAATGGTAACAGAAAAGACTGATGGTGTAAGACAATTATTGGAAGATTCTGTTGTTGCAAGTGATATTAAGGAATTGATAGATAACTATAACACCGAAGTATATTTTGGAGAATTAACGGAAATAACGGAAGACTTATACGAACAAAGCAAGAAAAAACTCGGAGAATTAAAGAAAGGACAAAGTATAATAAGTATTTTGGATGCAAGTTTATCAAAATTCTCCAGACAAGGTTTGGTTAGTGAGATGTTAGATATTAGTGTTAATGAAAGTGAATATGAGCAAAAGGTAAGAGAAGATGATGCAGCTACACAATCTTCGAGTGAAGTTAGAGATGTAAATAAGATGGTATTAGAGGCAGCGGAAAAATTAAGTAAAAAATATGGTAGCCTTTTCTCTGATACTGAAATTTTAGAGCAGGTTAGAAATGGTATGGGTGCTCAAGAACTTGTACTGCATAAAGATTTCAATGTGGTAGAAGAAGACGGAGTTAAGAGAGTAGTTGTAATTAACGAAGGTCATGATGTTAAAGATTTATCATTACCTTCCGGAATGATGCAGGTTTTGGAAGTTAAAAACGGTGCAAGTATCAGTAAACCGAGCACCGAAAGTTATGTGTCTAATTCAGTATTTGCAATGAGTTTGTTTAATAACTTGGTAGGATTAACCGGTACAGTTTCAAGTATGGTTGATATTAACATATTCAGAGCAATGGGAATAGAGAAAGTAGGTAAAGCTCCCGGAGTTCAATCTCATAGTAAATTGTTCTCAACCAAACAAGGTATGGCAGAGTCTATATATAGAACTGCGGCTAAATTAGCAGAGAAAGGAATAGCAAACTTCCAATTAGTTTTGACACCGAACTCGGAATTAAGTTATTTAACATTTAACACTATATGTGAAAATATCGTTAAAGATTTAAAATCTTTAGGTAAGGAAGGCTTTGATTGGGATTCGGAAGATTCTAAAGTTGAAGTGGATTTGGCCGGTATCGGTCATGTAGAAATGAGTTATGCCGACTTGGTAAAAACGGTATTATCGGATAGTCACAGCAGCAGTGAAGATTTTGCGCAAAATATAAAAACGGTAAAAGGCATATTGACCAGAGATGCGGGAATAACGGATACACAGAAGTTAGATGATATAATGACAAATACCATATTGTTTGCAGATTCTTCCATGAATGAAGATGCCCTTAATAACTTATCAAATAAAGTTCAGACCGGTGCATATAAATATATCATCGGAGATGCTTACTTGATTGGAAGAGGTTGGGATGTCGGAACGATGAACAAAACATTACAAAGTTTGAAAACAAATCAGAATATAGAAGATGTAGAAGGAAAAGATAACAGAGGTCAAGTAAACTGCTGGTTATTAGATGGTGTATTGATGACGGAATCTCAGATGAGGCAGGGTGCAGGAAGAATAGATCCTTTCGGAAACAACAGATTCGATTCTCATTCATACTCTAAAGATATTATATCATTATATTCAATAGAAACATGTAGAACAATTGACAAATTGGCAAAAGCAGTTGAAAGTAAATCCGGGGACAGTAAAGGTGTTTGGGAAATATCCGATATATTGGATAATTTGAGGACAATACAAGAAGATAATGAATTAGATGCATTACAAAGAGCCGGTCAACAAACAAAGGTTCTTGCTTCTCAAACTTTTGGAGAACAAAAACTTGAAGCAAGAGAAACTGCACCGACAGTAAGTTCTGCGGTAGAACAGATTGCAAGCCAAACTTCAAATGTTGAACAAGCTAGACAGATTTTGCAACAAATAACCGGAAATGCAGATATATTGACAGATATGGATAGACAATTAGATAGAGAAGAATGGTTTGCTGTCAGCAGTTATGGCAAGATTTTAGGTTTAGCTGATTCATTAGGTATTGATAGAGAAAAGATGGATTATACAAAATTAGCAAAAGGTAATGTTTTGGAAATGTTTGAAATGATTCAGAGTGCAGATACTTCAAATAATAGTGCTTTAAGTGATTTAATAAATGAAATTAAATGGTTTGAAGAAAATTATCCTGGCAAATTAAGAGAAAGAAGTGAGATTTATCAATCTTTATCAATAAGAGAACAAAGAGCTTATGATGATGGAAAAGTTGGAATTATGTCTTCAAGTAATATCAAAAAATTATTGAAGATTGATAAGGAAATATCTGAAAACATGAAAGCATTTGATGAAGCTAACAACAAATTATTTGCTGAAAGTGAGAATGTAATAGAGGGCTTAAACGGCACATATTATGGATTAAGATTGAATCAAAATAGTGGTCAAATAACATTCGATGAGATGAGTGAACAGGATAGAGAGTTTATAAGTAATGTTTCGAATATTTACCAACAAAATAAAGATGGTAAGTTTGCATCAGAATTGGCAAAATTAACATTACAGGATGTTAAGGGTATATTGGCGCAACCTAATAAACAACAAGCACTACTTAATAAGTTAAATTATCTTGGATACGGAAAGACAATAGAGTCTGCCGTAAATGCTTTGACCGATGAAAAGAAAAAAGATGAGAATATAGTATCAATGGCACAACAAATATCACAAGGTGACGAGAAGAAACAACAGAATATGGTAGATTATTTTGCAACAAGTGCGGCACAAAGAGAAATAATGGCAAGTATAGGAACGGAGGAACAGAAAGTAAATATTCCTGCAGAAGATGCAAAAGTAATAAGAGAAATACTTAATATTGAAATTAAGGCAAGTCAACCTCAAGCGACAAAATCACAAGATACAACAGATGTTGTTAGTCAACAAGAAACATCTGTAGTTGAAAATTGTATAGATGCTTCAATAGAAACTTTAAGAAGATTAGGTACACCGATAAGAGATTTGTCTGATTTTGCGACCAGAATATATGCTCAAGATGAATTGTTAGCAGCAGGTTCGTCAAGTGAATTAGCAGATGAGTTATTTAAAGCAAGAGCAAAAACCGGATTTGAGTATGCAGTCGTAGAAGGAGCGGAAGCTTTGGAAACTCCGTTTATTGCATACATGCAAAGAAGTGGTGATAAAGTAGGTCATACAGTGACAGTCACATCATACAAAGATAATGAGGTAACATATGTTGACGGAGAAGAAACAATAACAAAATCTGTAGATGAGTTCAAATCAGAAGGCTTTACAGGTTTGGTATTAGCAAAGAAAGGTACAGAAGGCTTATACTACTTAGATAGCGGAGTAAACAATGCTGTTGAAGAAATGTACAAAGCTGTAAAATCTCGTAAGTACGAAGACGGAAAAGAGATGTTAGCTGCAATAATAAACGGAGTAACTGCTCCTGAAGAATTAAATAAAGCATTGGATTATGTATTGGCAATTTGGGGTAAAGATGCGGGTGAAATGTTGAAATACATAGGATTAGATTCAAGTGCTTTAGGAAATAAAGAAGCAATAGTTCAAGGTGCAACAAGAAAGATGACGGAAGTAGTAGAATTAGGTAAAAAAGGAGAATTGCAGCCTGCGGAAGTTAAAGTAGAAATAGAATTAATTACAACATTAAGAGACTTGTTAATAGTTGCAGGTCAACAAGAAAAGGATTGGTTACAAACAGCAGATGTAAATGAAGTAAGAGCAAAATTAGTAGTAAGCAAAGCAGTAAATCAAAATGTAATAGCAAATATGTTTGTTAAAGGAATTAAAGGTTCTGTAACCAATGCTTCTGGTGATGATTTTGTTATAGATGTAAAGAAATTACAAAGCACGATAGTAGATAAGAACATTAAGTTCGCAAAGAATGCAAAGATAGAAGAAGTTATGGATATATTGAAAGATAGAGATAATAATAGATTTAGAACTCCGTTGATGAGACTTGCAGACATACATGCAATAGCGGCTTCTGCATAGTCGCAGAAAAAAGAGAAACAAAAAAGGCAGATGATTCTTTCATCTGCCTTTTTTGTTTGTTAAAATTTTTATTCTTTAAAAATTTTTATTTATTGCTTCAGTTCTCTTTTTCTCTATTTTTAAAATAACAACAAATGTAACTATATTTATAAACAATAAAACACAGGCTGTTGTTATGCCTACTATAGCATTTAAAAGTACAGATAAAATTATTCCGATAATAATATCAAGTATAAACAATATGTAAAAAAATATTTTTAAACCTTTTTCCATAACCAACTCTTATTATCCTTTATATTGTCTTACCAAATATATAAGTTTACCGACTATATCTATATCGTAATCGTCGGAACTTAACGTAGGGTATTTAGGATTTGTAGACTTTAAGAATGTTTTACCTTTTTCTTTAAAATACATTTTTACCGCAGATTCATTATCCACCAAAGCTACAACAATATCTCCGTTGGAAGGTTGTTCTCCTTTAGAAACTACAATTGTATCTCCTTCAACTATTCCGGATGGTTCCATGCTGTCGCCTTTTACTTTTAAAGCAAAACATTGTTTGTTCCTTGTAATATCGGTGTTTATATAAATATAATCACTTGCATCTTCGATTTGTTCCAAAAAAGTTCCGGCATGAACAGTTCCCAAAACAGGAACTTGACTAAAAGTTTTCCTGTTAGGAAAATCTATTCCTCTTGATAAAGATCCTCTTTTTACCAAAAAACCTTTAGAAAGAAGTGCTCTTAAATGTTGTTGAACAGAGCCTATAGATAATTTAAAATTTTTTGCAATTTCTCTAACGGTAGGCATCATTGCATTGTTTGTGTGAAATTTTCTAATAAATTCCAAAACTTTTTCTTGCTTTTCCGTAAGTTCTTTTTTCATATAACCTCCAAGATAATATTAAATATTATACAATATTATAATATACATTTGTATTTTAGTCAAGTCCCTGTGAAAAATCTTAATAAGACTATTAAAAATAGTTTTTTTTTAATATAATAATAATGTTTATATTTTAAGCGTAACATTTGTTTTTTGAAACCGGGTGAAACAATAATGATGGTGCGGTAGTCTAAATGTTGTGCTTGATATATTTGCAGCAGTAAGAAGTAAGTATTTTAGAGGAGAGTTGTTGAAAATGAAAGCTTGTAAATTTGTCGTATTATTTATTTGTTGTTTATTAGTTTTAGGTGCTTGCAAACAAAAAGGAGATGTGATTGCTAAAGTAGGTAATGATGCAATAACTTCGGAAGATTTCTCTGAAAGATTAATGTCTGCACCTCCGGCATATCAAGCATATATTAATACTGAACCGGGCAAAAAACAATTTATCGATTTATTGGTTAGAGAAAAATTGATATTGGAATCCGCAAAACAAGCCGGTGTGGATAAAAGAGAAGAATACAAAAACTCCATACAAGATTTTAAAGATGAACAGAAAAAACAATTAAAAGATTATGAAGACGGTTTGATGATAGAAATGTACATTAAAGAAGTTCAGGAAAATATGATATCAGCAACGGATGATGAAATAAACAAATATTATGAAGAACATAAAACCGATTTTACAAATCCTGTAGCTGTAATTGCAAAACATATTCTTGTTCCTACAAGAGAAGAAGCCGAGATTGCTTTTGACAGAATAAACAAAGGAGAATCTTTTGATGTTGTAGCAAAAGAAATGTCTACAGATAAAGTTTCGGCACAGAGAGGCGGTCAAATCGGACCTTTCAGAAAAGGTGAACTTGTAAAAGAATTTGAAGAAGTAGTATTTAATTTAAAGACCGGTGAAATATCTGATATCGTTGAAACACCTTTCGGATTACATATAATAACAAAAGTTTCCGAAGAAAAATTACAGCCGATACCGGAAGATGTTGCAAAAGCCGAAATAAAAAATATTATAGAAAAAACAAAATTTGAAAAATGGTTTGAAGATGCAAAGAAGAAATTAAATGTTTCTGTTGATTATTCAAAATTGGATAATATAAACGGTTCAGGTCTTGCGGATACTGTTGATGTACAACAGGAAGATCCGGATTTAAAAGAGTTTTCAAATTAGTATTTGGTTATAGGGGGATAATAAAGTGAAAAAAATTTTATCATTAGTATGTATGATGTTTCTTGTCGGAGGAGTTGCTTTTTCCGAAGAAGTTGTAGATAAAACATTAGCAATAGTTAACGGTGAGCCGTTGATGAGTTCGGAATTTGAAAAGATTTCCGAACCTATGGTTCAACAGTATATGGCAATGACACCGGTAACGGAACAATCCGATTCAAAAATAAACGAGTTGAAGAATCAAATCTTGGAACAAAGAATAGATCAAATGGTTCTAACTCAAGAAGCAAAAAAGCAAAAAATAAAAATTGTAAAAAGAGAATTGGATGAAGCAATAAATCAAGTAAAGAAAAGATTTCCTAACGACGAAACTTTTCAAGCTGAATTAAAAAATGAAGGATTGACTCAGGTTCAATTTGAAAAAAGAATAGAAGAACAATTGATGGTTCAAAAACTTGTTGAAAAAGAAATGAAGAACAATGTTAAACCGCCAAGTGAAACGGATGTTAAAAAATTCTATGATAATGTAAGAGCAAAAATGAAAGGTGAAAAACTCGGCCTTTCTAAAGATGATGAAGAAACTGTTGATGCAGTTGCAAAATTGTTGAAAAGAATGTCTTCGGAACAAGTAAGATTAAACCAAATTTATATTAAGTGCGATAAAAATGCAACTCCTCAAGAAAGAAAGGCTGCCGAAGGCAGAGTTGCAAGTGTTAAAAAAGAGTTGGCTTCCGGTGCAAGTTTTTCAGCAACATCCGAAAAATATTCGGAAGATTCTTTACTTAAACAAAGAAAAGGTGATATGGGTTTTGTAGTAAAAGGTGATTTGGATAAAAGATTGGAAGAAAAAGCTTTCAGTATGACTGTAGGCCAATATACAAAAGAACCTGTGCAAACAGATTCCGGATATCATTTTATAAGAGTAACCGAAAGCAGAGCAAGCCAGTCTTTTACATTTGAAGATGTTAGAAATGATTTGGCAGAAGTTTTATACAGACAAAACGGTAAAAAACTTTACGATAAATGGGTTGAAGGTTTAAAAACAAAAGCAAATATAAAAATTAACCAAGTTTGGTAATAGATGTTAAAACCGAAAGTAGCAATAACAATAGGTGACCCGGCAGGTATAGGTCCGGAAATAGTTTTAAGGGCTGTAAATTCTTTGAAAGTTCAAAGGGTTTGCAGCCCTATTGTTGTCGGTGACAAAAATGTAATATCAAAATATTTCGATATAAACAAAAAATCAAAAAAAGCAGATTTTGTTTTTTCTTCAAACTATTCCGAAAAATTTGTTTTGGGAAAACCTTCAAAAATATCGGGGCTTATTGCTTGTGATGCCATAAGACAAGCCGTAAAAATGTGTATGAACGGACAAGCAAAAGCTATGGTCACTGCTCCCGTATCCAAAGAATCGTTTAAATATGCCGGACTAAAATATTCAGGACATACGGAATTTTTAGCTGCACTTACAAAAACAAAAAATTATTGCATGATGATGATTTGTGATAACATAAATTCCGTTATGGTAACAAGACATTTGCCGACATCAAAAGTTTCGTCTGTTTTAAATAAAAAAGATATTGTTTTAACAACCGCACTTTCGGCGGATTTTGTTAAATCTTTTTTAAAGAGAAAACCTGAAATTTTGGTATGTGCATTAAATCCTCATGCCGGAGATAACGGAATTTTAGGCGACGATGAAAAGAAAACAATCATTCCTGCAATAAATACTTTAAAGAAAAAAGGGTACAATATTTGCGGACTTTATCCTGTAGATGTTGCATGGGCAAAGTTCTTAAAATATAAGTATGATTTGATTG
This sequence comes from Endomicrobiaceae bacterium, assembly GCA_045223915.1. Classification (GTDB taxonomy): domain Bacteria; phylum Elusimicrobiota; class Endomicrobiia; order Endomicrobiales; family Endomicrobiaceae; genus Ruminimicrobiellum. The sequence goes on from JBGUZU010000022.1 coordinate 25,634, forward strand.
TCGGAATGTATCATGATCAAATAATGTTACCTTTAAAAATATTAAATCCAAAAAAAATAGTAAATGTTACCGCGGGACTTCCTTTTGTAAGAACTTCACCCGGACACGGAACGGCATTTGATATTGCAGGTAAAAATGTTGCCGATCCTTCATCCATGGAAGAAGCAATCCTTTGTGCCGCAAATAAGTAGCAATTATTAAAAATTTACTTTGTGAATTTTTACTCGCTTCCAACCTTCCAATCCTCCAATCTTCTAATCTTCTGCTTTTGCTGTTGACTTTTTAAAATAATTTAATTATAATAATCAAACTAAATTGGTAAAGAAGTCGTCCCGACTCACCTTCACCTTATTTTTAGGGAAAAGGTTTTAGAAGTTTAGAATTATATTCTTTATATACAGGGACGGGTATCTTTATCCGTTCTATTTTTTTTATTTTTGCAGGTGAAAGTCCTGCGAGGGGGATTGTATAGATATTCGAAGATATCGTACTAATCAGTACATAAGAGTACCGGAAGTAAGACTTATTGATGAGAAAGGTGAACAAGTAGGTGTAGTACCAATAGCGGTTGCTTTACAAAAAGCAAGAGATGCAGGGCAGGATTTAATAGAAATTGCTCCGCAAGCTAAACCGCCTGTATGTAAAATTATAGATTTTTCAAAGTTTCGTTATGAAATGGCGAAAAAAGAAAAAGAGTCTAAAAAGAAACAGAAAAATATGCAGTTGAAAGAAGTCAGACTCAGAACAAGAATTGCCGAAAACGATTTTAATGTAAAGTTAAAAAAGATAAGAGATTTTCTTGAAGACGGAGATAAAGTTCAAATAACCGTTATGTTTTCGGGAAGAGAAATGCAGCATAAAGATTTAGGTCTTGCCGTATTGGAAAAAGTTCAAACGGCAGTTGAAGATATAGCAGTAGTTGAAGGAAAATTGTCTTCTATGGGAACAAGGTCTTTTGCAACCTTAACCCCTAAAAAGAAAGATTCTAAAATTAAAAAATAAAATATTGGAGGAATGCTAATTATGCCTAAAATGAAAACTCACACCGGCGCAAAGAAAAGATTCAGAGCTACCGGAACAGGTAAATTGAAGTATAAAAAATCAGGTAACAGACATTTACTTACCGGAAATCCCGGCGGAACAACAAGAAAATTGAGAAAATCTCAAATAGTAGATGGTACTGATATGAAAAGAATGGCAAAGTTTATGCCTTACGCAAAGTAGTTTTTTTGTTTTAAGAAAATTAAGGAGAAAAGATAATGAGAGTAAAAAACGTTGTTCAAACAAGACAAAGAAAGAAAAAAGTCTTTAGACTTTCTAAAGGTTACTATTCAGATAAAAACAATCGTTGGAGAATGACTATCCAACAAGTTGAAAAATCTTTAGTATATGCATATAACGACAGAAAAGACAGGAAAGGAACATTCAGAAGAATGTGGATAGTAAGATTGAATGCTGCAGTAAGAGAAGAAGGTTTATCTTACAACAGATTTATTTCCGGTCTTAAAAAAGCAAACGTTATTTTGGATAGAAAAATGCTTGCGGAAATTGCAGTTACAGATAATGCAGCATTTAAACAATTGGTAGAAATAGCAAAAGCTGCATAATAGCGGATGAACGGATCACCTGTTAAAACTATAATTTTATTTTTTATAGCTTTAATACTTTTGGGAACAGCATTGTTGTGCCTACCTTTTGCAAGGCAAGATAGTGCTGCTTTCTCGGTGTTGGCATGTTTGTTTACCGCTACATCGGCGGTTTGTGTAACGGGTTTAACGGTTGTAGATATAGGAACTTACTTTACTCAATTCGGGCAAATAATAATACTTTTATTATTACAAATCGGCGGTCTTGGGTACATGTTAGTTTCAACAGGATTGGGTCTTTTAATAGGTAAAATGGCTTTAAAAGACAGAAAAATAATGCAGGAACTTTTTGATATAAGTTCTTTCAGTGAGCTCTTTAAATTATTAAAAAAAGCAGTATTTATTGTGCTTAATATAGAGTTGTTGGGTGCTATAGTTCTTACTTTCGGTTTCATGAAAGATTTCCCTTTGGGAAAAGCAATATATTGTGGAATATTTCATTCCGTATCCGCTTTTTGTAATGCGGGTTTCAGCCCTTTCGGTAACAGTTTGGAAGGATTTTCAAGTAACCCGACAGTACTTTATACTGTTGTAGCACTTGTTGTTTTGGGCGGACTCGGATTTTTTGTATTAGTGGATGTAATGGATAAAATCAGAGGCAAAAACATAAAACTTACTTTTCATTCAAAAGTGATTTTATGGATGACCGCACTTTTAATAGGATTGGGATTTGTTGCTTTTTGTGCAGGCCAGGCTTGTACATTTATAAATCATGATTCTTCTTGGGGTTGGGTTGTAAACAATTCGATTTTCCAGGCAATAAGTTCAAGAACGGCAGGATTTAACTCTTTGCCGATGTCTACCATGACAACATTTACCGCATTTTTCTTAATAATGTTAATGTTTATCGGTGGCGGACCGGGCAGTACTGCCGGAGGTATAAAAATTACCACCTTAACATTGGTCTTTGTATTTATAAGAAGTGTTATAAAAGGGCAGGATGATTATGTCCTTGCCAAAAAGAGTATGGATTACGATTTGGTAAGAAAAGCTCTTTTGGTATTTATACTTATGATAGTGTTGGTTGTATTGTTTATTACTTTGATGTTGTTTGTAGAACCGCAACTTGACACATTAAAAGTTATATTTGAAGCGGTATCCGGTTTTTGTACCATAGGATTGTCGCTTGGTATCACTTCACAACTGTCTGTAACTGGCCGAATATTGTTGATATTGGCTATGTTTGTAGGTAGAATCGGAGCAATAACGATACTTATATATTTAATGAACAGAAAACCTGTTGCAAACAATATAAAATATCCTGAAGGCAGAATCCTTATAGGATAAAAACTGTAACAAACGGAGAAATTATGGCAAAAAAACAATTTGGAGTGATAGGGTTAGGAACATTCGGTTCAAATGTTGCAAAAGAATTGGCAGCAAGAGAATTCCCTGTACTTGCGATTGACCATAAAGAAGAAGTAGTTAACAGAATAAGTTCTTTTGTAACACAGGCAATAGTAGCAGATGCAACCGACGATATTGCTTTAAAAGATGCCGGGATTGCAGACTGCGATACGGTTATAATTTCTATGGGTGAAGATATTGAAACAAGTATTCTTGCAACACTTATAGCAAAAGATTTGGGAGTGCCTAACGTAATTGTAAAATGTACAAGTATGTGGCATTCGAAAATTGCAGTAAAAATAGGTGCCGATAAAGTTATTTATCCGGAACTTGAAATGGCAAAAAAACTTGCGGAAAGTATGGCAAGTCCGAACATATTGGAACAGATAGAGTTTTCTAAAGATTATAATCTTGTAGAAATAATTGCTCCGGAACCTTTTTGGAAAAAGACAATAAAAAGTGCAAACATAAGAAACAAGTACGGAGTAAATATAATAGCAATAAAAAGGAATGTTCCTTTTGTAAACGATGACGGACAAAGTGATATTAAAGAAGAAACAAATATTGCTCCCGGTCCGGAAGACGAAATATTGGAAAACGATATTTTGGTGGTTGTAGGAAAAGACGAGCAGTTAAAAAAGTTTAAAAAGTTGTAGGTTATATATGACAGAAGAAAGTACACAGGAACAATTGTTGGAGTTGGCGAACTTTTATTTTTTGAACAGTAAGTTTGAAGAAGCGGAAATAGAGTTTTATAAAGTGTTGGAAAAAGATCCTAAATGTTGGCAGGCATATTGCAGTTTAGGATTGATATATGAAGAAAGACAAGATTTTGTTAAAGCAAAACAGATGTACGATAAAACGCTTGAATTAAATAAAGAAAACAAGGTCGCAAAAGAACATATTAGTAAAATTACGGGAATGAACAATGAATAATAATATCACTGGAATACTTAATGAAGCATTAAATAAGCTTCAAGCCGCACAGCTTGCAGATATTGAAAATATCAAAGTTGAATATTTGGGTAAAAAAGGTAAAATTACCGAAATTTTAAAATCTCTTTCTTCGTTATCGATAGAAGAGAAAAAAGAAGTAGGTTCGCAGGTTAATTTGGCAAAAACACAACTTAACGAAGCGATGGAAGCAAAGAAAAAAGAGATAACAAACAAACTTTTAGAAGAAAAAATGAAAAATGAAAAGATAGATATATCTACGGCTTTTTCATTTAATTTTCCTAAAGGTCATTATCATATAATAAGTAAAGCAATAGAAGAAATGAGTGATATATTTGTTTCTTTAGGATTTAATGTTACCGGCGGCAGAGAAATAGAAACCGATTGGTACAATTTTGAAGCATTGAATATTCCTAAAGATCATCCAGCAAGAGATACTCAAGATACATTTTATCTTGAAAATTCGGAAAACTTGTTGAGAACACAAACTTCTGCAGCACAAATACATATTATGGAAGAATCGAAACCTCCTATAAAAGTTATTGTGCCGGGAAGAGTTTACAGAAACGAAGCAACAGATGCTTCACATTCCGCAATATTTCACCAAATAGAAGGACTTGTAGTCGGTGAAGATATTACATTTGCACAACTTAAAGGAACATTGCAGTTATTTATAAACAGATTATTTAATCAGGAATTGCCTATACGATTTAGACCTTCACATTTCCAGTTTACCGAACCGTCTGCGGAAGTGGATATGAAATGTGTATTCTGCGGCGGTAAAGGTTGCAGAGTTTGTAAAGGCAGCGGTTGGATAGAAGTGTTGGGATGCGGAATGGTACATCCTAATGTTTTCAGAGCAGTAAAATATGATCCCGAGAAATATACGGGATATGCTTTCGGGTTGGGTGTTGAAAGATTTGCAATGCTTAAATACGGAATTGATGATATGAGAGTTTTATACGAAAACGATTTAAGAGTGTTAAGACAGTTTTAGAAGATTGGAAGATTTGAAGATTAGAAGAATAGAAGAAAAGAGGAAAATATAAAAAATGAGAATATCATATAATTGGCTAAAAGAGTTAGTAGATTTCGATATGGAGCCGCAAGACCTTTGCAAGATGCTCACATTTTTGGGTGTTGAAACAACGGTTGTAGGCGGCGGAACAAATTGGTCCGGAGTTATTACGGCAAAAGTTTTAGACAGGCAAAAACATCCTAACTCGGATCACCTTTCAATATGTAAAGTTAACGATGGAAAAAAAGATTATCAAATCGTTTGCGGCGCACCCAACGTTGCAGCGGGTCAAACTGTACCTCTTGCATTAATCGGTGCGGTTTTGCCGGGAAATTTTACTATAAAGGCATCTAAAATAAGAGGTGTATCTTCCGAAGGTATGATATGTTCTAAAGAAGAGTTGGGATTGGAAGAAAGTTCCGACGGTATAATGGTGTTGGATGAAAAAACTCCTTTAGGTAAAAAGCTTGAAGATGTTTTGGAAAAACAAGATACAATTTTGGAAATAGAAATTACTACAAACAGAGGCGATTGTTTAAGTCATTGGGGAGTAGCAAGAGAAATTGCGGCAAAATTACAAAAAATCGTTACATTGCCTCCGCTTAAAACAGCAAAATATACCGAAAAAAATCTTGTTGAAGTAAAAGACAAAGATTTGTGTACAAGATATATCGGTTGCCATATAACAGGTGTAAAAATTGCTCCTTCTCCCAAATGGATGAAAGATAAACTTGAAAGTTGCGGAGTAAAATCAATTAACAATGTTGTAGATATTACCAACTATGTTATGTTGGAATTAGGTCAGCCGTTACATGCTTTTGATGCTACCACTCTTTCAGGCGGAAAAGTTGTAGTAAGAAGAGCAAATGACGGTGAAAAGTTAGCAACACTCGACGGAAAAACTCACGAGTTGGATAAAAATAATCTTGTTATAGCAGACGGTTCAAAAGCACTTGCAATAGCGGGTGTTATCGGAGGACAAAGTTCTTCAATAACAGATGCAACAACCGAAGTGTTTTTGGAAGCGGCAGTATTTAATCCGGGAAGTGTTAGAAAAACAGCAAGGAAATTAAACATTTCCACCGATGCATCTTACAGATATGAAAGAGGAACATCTTGGGAAGTTGCAGAAATGGCAAGTTGGAGAGCATTAAATCTTATAACGGAACTTGCCGGCGGAAGACTTGAAACAAGAGAAGATTATAACAGTCCCGACAACGAAAAAGTTATAATAAATTTAAGAGTGGAAAGAGTAGAAAAACTTTTAGGATATGCCGTTGATGAAAAGACAATAGCAAACATATTAAGATTTTTAGGTATAGAAATAAGTTCAAAAGTACAGAATGTTATTATAGCAGAAGTTCCTTCTTACAGAAATGACATCAAAGAAGAAGTTGATTTGATAGAAGAAATTGCAAGAGTTGACGGTTATGAAAAAATTCCTATGGATATAGATTCCGGTATAAGTTCAACCGAACAAAAAGGATCGGATAAATTAGTAAAACAAATAACAAATTCTTTGGTTGGTCTCGGGTTCTGCGAAGCTATGAATTACAGTTTTGCCGAAATAAAAGATTTGGATAAATTGCATTTAAAGTATACATACAAAATAGCAAATCCTATATCAAAAGAAAATGAAGTTTTAAGACCTTCTTTGTTAACCGGTCTTATGAAAAATTTCGATTTTAATGTAGGGCAATCAACGACGGATATAAAATTGTTTGAAGTAGGAAAAATATTTGATGATAAAGGCGAAAGAAGAGTTTTGGGAATTCTTATGTCAGGCCCTGTATGGCAACCATGGTGGAACTGGGAATCATCAAAACAAAATCCTAATTTTGATTTCTATTTTGCAAGCGGTGTCATATCTAACATATTGCCTTCAAAAGAGTTTACAATAGCCGAAAACAGAACACCTGCAAAATATTATCATCCGGGAAAAACCGCAGCAATAGTTTATCACGGTAAAGTTGTAGGACAGTTCGGCGTTTTAAGACCGGACGTTGCAGAAAGCACAAACGATGAAGTTATATATGCTGAAATTGAAATAGAAAATATAGAAAAGAATTATAAGAACAAAATTAATGCTTACGAACATGTAGCAAAGTTCCCTGCGGTAAAAAGAGATATTTCCGTTGTTGCAGATAAAACAATTAAGTTTGAAAAGATAGAAAAAATTATAAAACACGTAATGAAAGACGGCGGAATATTAAAAGATTGGTCATTGTTTTCCGTATATGAAAACGAGAAGTTGGGTGCAGGGAAAATAAGTTATTCGTTTAGATTAACTTACAGACACAACGATAAGACATTGAACGATACGGAAGTAAATAAAGATATCGCAATTCTTTTGGAAAAGTGGAACAAAGATTTGGGAATATCTTTAAGAAACTAAAATTTTTGTATTTTTATAATCCTATAGTCAGCGAAAGAGTGGACTTTCTGTTGACTATGAGCCCAAAATTATATAAAATACAAATTTAATATACTAAATAGGTAGGTTCGACTAAAATGAAGAATGGTAAAACTTATCTTCCAAAAACGGAAGAAATAACAAGAAAATGGCATTTTATAGATGCTGATGGTCAGGTATTGGGAAGATTGGCAGTAAGAGTAGCAGCTTTATTAAGAGGAAAAAGAAAAGCAATTTATACATCTCATATAGATTGTGGAGACTTTGTTGTATTAACAAACGTTTCAAAAATTGTTCTCACGGGAAAGAAACTTGAACAAAAAACAGCTTTTTCGTTCTCAGGTTATCCCGGTGGAGCAAAATTAACTCCTTATTCAAAATTAATGGCAGAAAATCCTGAAAAGGCAGTAAGAATTGCAGTAAAAGGAATGTTGCCACAAAATAAATTAGCAGATAAACAAATGAAAAGATTGAAACTTTTCAAAGGTGCAGAACATACTCACCAAGCACAAGCAGTTACAAAATAAGGAGAAATAAAAAAATATGAATACAGGTTATTTAAAAGCAGGAAGAAGAAAAAATGCAGTTGCAAGAGTAAGAATGTCTGAAGGTACAGGCAAAATTGTTATAAACGATAAAACCGTTGAAGAATATTTTAAAGGTTTACAAAGAAACACAAAAATTGCTTTGAAACCTATCGAAGTATGGTCCGGTTCAAAGAAATATGATATCTATGTAAATGTTAACGGCGGCGGAGTTTCCGGTCAGGCAGGAGCAGTCAGCCATGCATTGGCAAGAGCAATCTTAACAATAGATGAATCCATGAAAGATACATTGAGAAAAGAAGGTCTTTTAACAAGAGATCCGAGAATGGTAGAAAGAAAGAAACCGGGAAGACCAAAAGCAAGAAAGAGATTCCAATTCTCAAAGAGATAATACTTATTATAATACACAAAAAGGAAGTAGAAAAAATCTCCTTCCTTTTTTTTGTTCCCGTAAAAATAAAAAAAGCAGGAAGAAAAATCTTCCTGCTTTTTTATTATACAAATACTTATTAGATTAATCCGTGAGCCAACATTGCTGTTGCAACTTTCTTGAAACCTGCAATATTTGCACCGTTAACCATGTTGCCAGGTGTTCCGTATTCTTCTGCAGCTTCTTTAGCATTTTTGTGAATGTTGATCATAATTTGATGTAATTTGTTATCAACTTCTTCAAATGTCCAAGAAAGTCTTTGAGAATTTTGTGCCATTTCAAGACCTGATGTTGCAACTCCGCCTGCGTTGGATGCTTTACCGGGAGCATAAGCAATTTTTGCATTTATGAATGCTTCTACTGCATCCGGCGTTGAAGGCATATTAGCACCTTCTACAACTGCAATTACACCGTTTTTCAAAAGTGTCTTTGCTGCTTCACCGTCAAGTTCGTTTTGTGTTGCGCATGGTAATGCGATATCGCATTTTATTGTCCAAATACCTTTGCAACCTTCCGTATAAACTGCACCCTTCTTCAAGTTTGCATATTCTTTTATTCTCTTTCTTTCAACTTCTTTCAATTGTTTTACTATAGATAAATCGATTCCGTCTTTATCATATATATATCCGTTGGAATCTGACATTGCAACAACTTTTGCTCCCAAACTTTGAGCTTTTTCTACTGCATATATTGCAACATTTCCCGAACCGGAAACTACAACTGTTTTTCCGTCAAAAGAAGTTCCTCTGTCTTTCAACATTTCGTTACAGAAATAAACAACTCCGTAACCTGTTGCTTGTGTTCTTGCAAGTGAACCGCCGTAGGTAAGACCTTTACCTGTTAAAACTCCGTGGAACACATTTCTTATTCTTTTATATTGACCGAACATATAACCGATTTCTCTTGCACCTGTTCCGATATCTCCTGCAGGAACATCTGTATCTGCATCGATATATTTGCAAAGTTCTGTCATAAAGCTTTGGCAGAATCTCATAACTTCGTTATCTGATTTACCTTTAGGATCGAAATCCGAACCGCCTTTTCCGCCGCCCATCATCAAACCTGTTAATGAGTTTTTGAAAATTTGTTCGAATCCCAAAAATTTAATTGTACTTAAATTTACCGAAGGGTGAAGTCTTAATCCGCCTTTGTAAGGCCCGAGAGCTGAATTGAATTGTACTCTGAAACCTCTGTTTACATGGAAAGCACCTTTATCATCCTGCCAAGGAACTCTGAAAATTATTTGTCTTTCAGGTTCACAAATTCTTTCAAGAATACTTGCATCTTGATATTCTTTGTGTCTTTCAATTACCGGGCTGATTGATTCCAAAACTTCTTTTACTGCTTGTAAGAACAAAGCTTCGCCCTGATTTCTTTGTTCTACTTCTTTTAACACTTTTTCTACGTAAGCGTTCATCTTTTTTGGCTCCTTATATAAATTTGTTTTTTTACACAAAAAAATGAATAATTCATCCCGTGCTGCTTTGTGAAAGCATCCTTGCTTTCGTGAATTATTCAGTTTTCTATTAAAATCATATATAGTTGTGTTGGGAAGTATTTTACATTTTTATTTTTTTGTTTGTCAATATTTTTTTTATATAAAGTATTGACAAAAGTAAAAACTTGTTATATAATTAGCAACTGTTTAGTAAGAGTGCTAAAAATAAATTTTAATAAAAGACTCAAAAAATACAGATAAATTAGGAGGAGAACAAGATGAAAATCAGACCATTAGGTGACAGAATTTTGGTTAAAGCCGAAGAACCAAAAGAAAAGAAAATCGGCGGAATAATTATTCCCGACACCGCAAAAGAAAAACCGCAGGAAGGAACAGTTATAGCAGCAGGTAACGGCAGAATGGGTAAAGATGGTAAGGTTATACCTATGGATGTTAAAGTCGGAGATAAAGTTTTGTACGGTAAATATTCCGGGACGGAAGTTAAAATAGATAACGTTGCATATTTAATAATGTCACAAGATGATGTTTTAGGAATTTTGGAGTAGTAATAAGTAGTAATAATTAGTAAGCAGGAAACGAAAAAGGAGAAAAAAATATGGCTAAACAATTAAAGTATACGGATGATGCAAGAAAAGCTATGAGAGACGGTGTAGATAAACTTGCAAATGCAGTAAAAGTAACATTAGGACCTAAAGGAAGATATGTAGTATTAGATAAAAAGTTCGGTTCACCTACAGTAACAAACGATGGTGTAACCATTGCAAAAGAAATTGAACTTGAAGATCCTTTTGAAAATATGGGTGCACAACTTGTTAAAGAAGTTGCTTCCAAAACCAACGATATAGCAGGTGACGGAACAACAACCGCAACAGTTTTGGCACAAACAATGATAGGTGAAGGTTTAAGAAATATAACTTCAGGTGCAAATGCAAATCATATAAAGAAAGGTATCGATAAAGCAGTTGCAGCAGTTATAGAAGAAATTAAAAAAATAGCAAAAAAAGTTTCCAGCAAAGAAGAAATTGCTCAAATAGCATCAATTTCGGCAAGTGATAAAGAAATCGGTGATTTGATTGCAAATGCAATGGATAAAGTTGGTAAAGACGGAGTTATTACCGTTGAAGAAGGTAAATCCGCAGATACAACATTGGATGTTGTTGAAGGTATGCAGTTTGACAGAGGATATTGCTCACCTTACTTTGTAACAGATGCTGAAAGAATGGAAGGTGTTTTGGAAGATCCTTACATAATAATTACGGATAAAAAGATTTCTTCCATGCAGGAAATTCTTCCTTTGCTCGAAAAAGTTGTTCAAACAGGTAAAGGATTTATCATTATAGCGGAAGATATCGAAGGTGAAGCATTGGCAACATTAGTTGTTAACAAAATCAGAGGAACATTAAAAGTTATCGCCGTTAAAGCTCCGGGATTCGGTGACAGAAGAAAAGAAATGTTGCAGGATATCGCAATTCTTACGGGCGGAACGGTAATTTCAGAAGAAACAGGTTTAAAACTTGACGCGGCAACAATAGAAATGTTAGGTCAGGCAAAAAGAGTTGTTGTAGATAAAGAAAACACAACAATCGTTTCAGGTTTGGGCGACAAGAAAGAAATCGAACAAAGAATTGCTCAAATCAGAAAACAAATCGAAGAAACAAAATCGGATTACGATAAAGAAAAATTGCAGGAAAGATTGGCAAAGTTGGTAGGCGGAGTTGCAGTTATCAATGTTGGTGCGGCAACAGAAGCTGAAATGAAAGCCAAGAAATTTAAAGTAGAAGATGCAATGAATGCAACAAGAGCAGGTGTTGAAGAAGGTATTGTTGCAGGCGGTGGAGTTGCATTACTTAAAGCACAATCCGTACTTGACGGTATAAAAGGTGCAGACAGTGACGAACAAACAGGTATCAATATAGTTAAGAAATCTTTGGAAGGTCCTATTAGACAAATAATCGAAAATGCAGGTATTGAAGCTTCGGTTATAGTTGATAAGATTAAAAACAAAAAGGATGCTTCTTACGGATACAATGCAGACAGCGACGAATTTGTTGATATGATAAAAGCAGGTATCGTTGATCCTGCAAAAGTTACAAGAACGGCATTGCAAAATGCAGCTTCAATTGCGGGACTTGTTCTTACAACGGAAGCACTTGTAACGGATATTCCTGAAAAGAAAGACGGTCCGGCAATGCCTCCGATGGGTGGGGGAATGCCTCCGATGTATTAATTCTTAACGAGGCTACATCGTTATAAAAAACTGAAAAGTTTTTAGTTGTAATTTTGAAATTCCGAGCCTTATGTACCGTTTCACTTGTGTACACTACGGCTCGGAATTTCTTCATTTCACTGACAAAACTTTCAGTTTTTTTTTGCTATCCTTACATTTTTATGTTAATGCTTTTTTACAATTTTTGTTATGAAATATGTGTAACAAATTTTTTACCTATAAAAAGAAAACGGCAGAGAGAAGTTTTAGTCTCTGCTGTTTTCTTTTTTTTGCCTTTTAAAATTTCTCATTTACAAGCAAAAAAGCCATTCGTTTGAAAAATTTAAAGCCGTGCTCCAACTTGAAAAATCCTAACGATCTAATGAAACGGATTTTTCTTCAAACATGTTCGCACTAAAAAGCTTTTTTTGATTTATAGCTTTTTGCTCTAAATTTTTCTGCACTCATAGACGGCTTTAATCATGCTTGTAAACGAAAATTTTAAAAGTAGTTGTTGTCGTCTTGAAAAAATTCATTAAAATTTTTATAATAACAACAAGTTATGAGTAATAAAATGTAGTAAAATTTATAAAAGGAGACAGTAAATGAAAAAATTGTTAGCGGTAGTATTGTTGGCAGTGGCAATGGTAGCACCGACATTTGCAGCAAAAGGAGACATGTTTATCAACGGAAAGTTGGGGTTGGGTGTAAGCAACAGTTTAAAAATGTCTGGTGCGGGTGAAATGCCTGACGATCTTCTTATGGGTATTAAAGCAAAAAATCCTATTTCTTTAGGTGCGGAATTTTTTTATGGTACATCTGATATGTTTTCTGTAGGTTTAGGTGTAAACTATACTTTTAATAGTGAAACAAATGTGGGTGGTCCAAAAGTAAAAATAGGAACAACAAATATTTATGTAGCCGTAAAACCTGAAGCAAAAATAGATTCTGATATTGTTTCAAGTATATATGTAATAGGTCAAATAGGTTTGGCAATGAACAGATGTGATATTGATGGTGCCGAAATAGATATGCCTTCAATAGACAGCGGATTATATTTAGGTGCAGGTCTTGGTACAACAATAAAAGATTGTGTTATTGTTGAACTTATATTTTCATCATCTAACGGTTCTGCATCACAACGTGGAGAAACTGCGGATGTTCAATATACCGCAACAACAATTAATGTAGGTTACAAATTCGCATTGTAATTCAGTTGTTAAACCGCGGTAGCGGTGTCATCCCGTACTTGATACGGGATCTATAAAAAAATATAAGGAGAAAAAAATAATGAAAAAAAGTTTATTGGCTTTAATATTAGCAGTAGCAATGGTAGTACCTGCATTTGCAGCAAAAGGAGATATGTATATCAATGGAAAATTAGGTTTAGGTGTAAATAGTAATATAGCTGTTTACGGTATAGAAACTGCGAGTAGTGATGTTTTTGAAGGTTTTAAAGTGGATATGCCTTTTATGTTAGGTGCGGAATTCTTCTATGGAATGAGTGATAATTTGTCTGTAGGTTTCGGTGCAAACTACGTTTTTGATACCTCTGCAAAAGTTGACTCTGAAATAAAAGGCGGAACGACAAATATTTATTTGGCAGTAAAACCTGAAGCAAAAATAGATTCCGATATTTTTACAAGCTTATATTTAATAGGTCAAATCGGTTTAAGTTTCGGAAGAACGGATTTGCCTGGAGAAATGTCTGGTATTGATTGTGATTCCGGTATTTACTTGGGAGCAGGTTTCGGTACAATGATAAAAGATGTAGTATTTGTAGAACTTGTATTCTCATCATGTAATGGTACTTTAAAATTTGGTCGTGACTCGGCGGATATACAATACAGTATAACATCTGTTAATGTAGGTTATAAATTTAATATTTAATAAATTACATTAAGATACAAAAAACAGAAATATTTTAGTTGCGACTTCAAATTCCCGGACTTTATGTACCGTTTCACTTACGTACATTACAGTCCGGGAATTTTTTGTCTCACTGATAAATATTTCAGTTTTTTTGCTGTTGTTACATTCATATAACCTGATTTTTTGACTTTTCGTTTCTTCATTTTGCCTAAAATCTATTCTGTTTTTTTATGTCCTTACATTGTTTTTTGACAAATTTCATTCTTTTTTTTATAATGACAGCAAATTGTAAGTAAGAAATTGCAGTAAAATTTATAAACGGAGGCAGTAAATGAAAAAATTGTTAGCGGTAGTATTGTTGGCCGTAGCAATGGTAGCACCTGCATTTGCGGCAGAAAAAGGTAGTATGGAAATTAACGGTAAATTGGGTATTCTTTTTAGTCCTACAATGAAAGTTGAGGCGCGTGGTGAGAGTGCGGATATTGACTTTAGTACAACACTTTCATTAGAAGGTGATTTTTTCTACTATGTACAAAAAGAATTTGCAATAGGTGCCGGTTTGGAATATGTTTTTCCAAGTGAAATTGATAAATTTGATGGAGAGAGCATTTCCGGATTAAAAGCAGGGACAACAAATCTTTTTGTTCAAGCAAAATATGATATTGCTTTACAAAACGATATATTCAACAACATTTATCCCATAGCTCAGTTAGGTTATGGAATAGTAAATACAAGTGGTGAAATGAGTGGTTTTATTGATGTTGGTAACGGATTATATTGGGCAATCGGTTTAGGAACAACGATAAAAGAAAGCTTTATAGTTGAATTGTTATATGCTTTCAATTATGGAACAATAGATGTGCCAAGTGAAACGGTACCGACAATAGATGCAACACTTAAATTGTTCAAATTGAAAGTTGGTTATAAGTTTGCCATCTAATCTTATAAAATAAAAAACAATTAAAGCACAGGAAGAGTTTTCTCCCTGTGCTTTTTATTTTTTATTTCGGCGAAGCGATCCGGTAGTTGTCGCTTCCATACCTCTATACCTCCATACATCCAAGTCTCCGGCTTTTCTTTGTCGTTTCGGTTTGCTAAAAAAATAAAATTTTAGTATAATCTTTAGCCGAGTTACACAATTTAAGATGTTTCGGGGAGTAGCGTAGTTGGCTAACGCGCCTGCTTTGGGAGCAGGAGACCGTGGGTTCAAGTCCCGCCTCCCCGATTTTTTTTATTTCATTTCCAAATCAATAAAATCATTGTTCTAATATTTTTTAAATGCTATAATCTACTGATATATGGAAGAAAGATTTAATTTTAATGTTATATTAAACAGTTTTGTTTTTATTATACCTATAAACATTGTAGTTCTCGTGTTTCTTGCTGTTTATAGGTTTTTCTTCTTTGTATATTTTGCGGATTTTTCAGCAATATCTTCACTTAAATTGTATGTATTAAAAGCTTTTTGGATGGGCTTTAGGTTCGATTTATCTGTAGTCGCATATATAAATGCTCCCGTAACATTGTTGTTTTTAATATGCTTGTTACTGAAAAGTTATCCTTTCTTTAAGAAAATAATTTCTTTTATTAAATACTATTATTTTGCAATATTTACTTTAATGTTTTTGGCAATATTTGTAGATTTGGCTTTTTATGCTTATTTCAAAGATCACTACAATTTAATGATTTTCGGCTTTTTTGAAGATGATACTTTTGCTTTAATAAAAACTATATTGTCCGATTACAGATTTTATTTCCTTGTTATAGTGTTTGGTATTTTGGCAATTTTCTTATTTGAGTTGTCGAAGTGGACATACAAAGAACTTAAATATAACGAAAGAATATTCAATACATTGTATTGGTCTAAAACCAAAAAGTTTATAACGGTTCTTATAATATTGTGTTTAAACTTTATTTTTGCCAGAGGCTCTTTTTCAATGTTCCCGTTAGGCCTTTTTTATTCACAAATTTCACCTAACCAGTTTATAAATAAACTTTGTGTAAATCCTATACATCCGTTGGCAGACACGATATATTTAAAAATTAAAAATGCAAAAAATGCAATTAACTTAAAAGATGTTTTTAAATATAACAGCAAAGAAAATATAATAAAAGATTTATCTTTTTTACCGAAATATGAAAATGCTAAAGAGTATGAAGATATTTTTGTTAAAGTGACAGCCGAAAACAAAAGTTTGGAAACGAACAAACCTAATGTGATACTTATAGTTATGGAAGGGTTCGGTGAGATGCCTGTTTTAAATAACAGCAAAGATTTTGATGTCTTGGGCGAACTGAAACAGCATTTTAATAAAGATACTGTCTACTATAATTTTTTGGCTGCAGGCTTTATAACGATTCATGCAATAGAGTCTATAACTTTGGGTATACCGCAAAGACCTTATGTGAACCAAATTACACAAACACAAGATGCATTTTGTCAGTTCCCGAGTTCAATGGTATTACCATATAAAAAAGCCGGGTATCATACTACGGCAATGTATGGCGGAAGTATGACTTGGAGAGATTTGGAAGGTTTCTTTAAAATACAAGGATTTGACGATATTGTAGGTGAAGGTAATGTTCATGTTGATGCCAAAGACAGACATTCTTGGGGAATAAACGATGATAAACTTTATGAGTTGTTGGAAAAACAATTGTTTGATGAAGATATAAATGAGCCGCAATTTATTTATGCCATAACAACACAAACTCATCCGCCTTATAAAATTCCCGACGATTATTCCGCGTTACCGTTGGAAATACCTTTAAGTATACAAAAAATGATGTCTGCAAAAGATTTAAAAAATGAAAATTTATTTAAAGTGTATCAGTTTGCAAACAGGGAACTTGCAAAGTTTATAACCGATGTAAAAAAATCCAAGTTTGCCGATAATACCATTATTGCAGTTACCGGTGACCATAATTTAAGAGAACTCTCGAATTATGGTCCTGAAGAAAGTTTTGTAAGGTATGCCGTTCCTTTTTATATCTATATACCGCAACAGATAAAAAAAGATTTGAATATTCAGAAAATAAATACAAAAGTTTTCGGCTCGCATATGGATATAATGCCTACTTTGTATAATTTATCTTTATCATCGGCCGTATACACATCTATAGGTAACAACTTGCTTGATACGGAAAATAATATTTCTTTTAATGTTGACGGTTTAGCATTGAAAGATAATATTGCCATAAAATATAATTTTGTTGACGGTTCAATGCAATCTTTTTCATTTGATGATAAAACAAAAATGCTTTCCGTTGTTGATAAAACCGAAGAACATGAGTTGTTAAATAAATATTATAAAGCTATAATGACGATAAGTGATGTTTTTGTAAAGTCCAACTCATTGCAATAAAAAATATAAGCGGGTTAAATGTTTTATGAAAAAAAACAAAATACTTTTTAATTTACTTGCAATTGTTTTCATAGCAGGCAATTTGATGGCCGCACCGCAAAACCAAAATATAAAAAAAGATACAAAAACAAAAAACGGCAGTGTTGCTTATTTGGGCTTAGAAAGGAGAGCATCAGAAGTAGAAAAATCCGATAAAAAAAGCACAAAAGAAGTTAATACTGATGTTTCCGCTGCAAAAAAAGAAGAAAAACCAAAAAGTATAATTTACTATATAACCGGCGGAGAAAGTAAGTCCGAGTTGTTAAATAACAGATATAAAAGTGCTTTCGATGTTGACGGTAGAGAAATATATAAGTATTCAAAAAGTTTGGCTTTTACAAAATACCAGCAAGCACAAGTAGATTATCTTGAGTTGGAAAGAAGAAGCAAAATTTTGGCTTTGGACAGAGAAATTTCATATAGAAGAAAAATGTTGGATGAAGAATTGGCCAATGATATGTACGATGTATTTTTGGTCGAAGAAATAGCAAGAGAAATAAAGGCTTTAGTGGTAGATAAAGAAACCGTAAATTTAAATATCGATAAAAAACTGAGATATGTATTAGATAGTGAACAATACTTAAGATATAAACAAAAAAGAAGACAACTGACTACTCGATAAACATAGAATCACCGTAGGAAAAAAATCTGTATTTGTGTTTTATAGCTTCTTGGTAAGCAGATAATATGAATTCTCTGCCGGCAAAAGCACTTGCCATCATTAAAGGTGTGGAACACGGCAAATGTAAGTTTGTAAACATTGCTTTAACAATTTTGAATTTGTATCCCGGGTATATAAATATTCCTGTTTCTCCGCTGCAAGCTTTTATGCCGGTAAGTTCATTATTCGTATCGTAGCTGCCTGTTAAATTGGCTATTGTTTCCATGCTTCTGACCGATGTCGTTCCCACAGCAATTATTCTTTTTTTATTTTTAAGTGCTTCGTTTATTTTTGTTGCATTTTCTTCGTCTAAAATATATTTTTCGGGTAACATTTTGTGCTGCTGTATATCATCGGAAAGTATCGGCTTAAATGTGCCCCAACCGACATGTAAAACCACATTTGCAACAGTAACTTTTTTTTGTTTTAACTTTTCTAATATTTCGTTTGTAAAATGAAGTCCCGCAGTAGGTGCTGCAATAGCTCCTGCTGTTTTTGCGTATATTGTTTGGTAACGGTTTTTATCCAAATCGAAAAATTTTTCGGCAAGTCCGTCTTTCCTTTTGATGTATGGGGGAAGAGGCATAAAACCATGCTTTTCAAGTAAAGGTCTAATATCTTTTTTGTTAAATTCAATTGTTTTATTGCCGTTTTCATCCGTTCCCGTAAAAGTACATTCGTAACCGTCATCAAAATAAATTTTATGATTTATTCTGATGTTTGGTTTTAGTAATACGGTGTATTTAGGACCTTCCTGCATAGGATTTAAAAATAAAACTTCTACCTTCCCGCCGGTATTTTTTTTACCGTACAATCTTGCCGGTACAACTTTTGTTGTGTTTATTATAAGACAATCATTTTCGGTAAGGATATCTACAATATCAAAAAAGTTTTTGTGAGTTATCGTTTTGTTTTCTCTGTTTAGAATTATAAGCTTTGAGTCGCTTCTTTTTTCTGCGGGAACCTGTGCTATAAGTTCCTGTGGTATATCATAATTGTAGTTTGATAATAATAAATCTTTATTTGGTTGCATACTTTATTTTCCCTATTTTTGTTTTCGGATAATAAAACTCCAAAATTTCTTTATATGTAAAACCTTTATCACCCATAGCTTTTGCACCCCATTGACATAAGCCTACCTTGTGTCCCCAACCTTTACCTTTAAATATGAAATTTTTATTTTTTTGATCAATATTTGTTATGAGTGTGCTTTTTATTTTGTCTGCGGAAACTGCACATCTGAAAGTATAAGAATTTAATTTTAATGTTCCTTTTGCATGTTTTATTATAACTTCTTTTGCAGCTTTTGCTGTAGTCGTTCCGGAAGTGGATATCTTTTTTATTTTTCCTATTTTATGACCGGCTTTTATAAGTTTTTCTCTTATGGTTGCTTCCGGTATTGATGTTGTCCAAGTTTGGTGAGGATTGTCTTTACAATACTCATCTTTTACTCCTTTTAGATATTCCGGCGTTTCCGTTTTCCATTGCCAAACAAACTTGGGATCTTCCGTATGTCCCGCACAAGATGAATGAAAGAAAGTTTGTGCCGGTTCGTCTTTGTACAAAACTACTTCTTGTTTTGTATCGTAAACGGCTTGATTACAGTTCTTTGTTTCGCAGGATGCTCCGCCATATACCTGACAATGAACTTGTGAACAAATATCAAATCCTTCTTTTGAATGTCTTCCTATATTTTTTAAAGCATAAGTCCTGCTGATAACTGCTTGTGCTTTCAATGTTTCCAAATTCCAAGATGCGCTTGCTTCTTTAGGCAAAATTCCTTTTAAATAGTCTTCCATTTTTAGTTCGTTTATTATATTTTTCCCTTTAATTATGATGTTCCCTCTATAGATTTTGTTGTTAACCAAAAAACATTTTGAAGAAACAAATTTTATAGGCAATTTATAACTTTTATTTAAAATTACAGCCTCTTTGTCTTTTATTTTTACATTTATTTTGCCTGCCGATAAATGGTACTTTTTGCCATTTGAAACAAAATAGTATTTCTTATCACTTGCAATCGTAAACTCTTTTTGATTGGATAATATTCCCACTTTTATATATTCGTTATATTCCTTTGCATACAAAGTAACAAAAGAAAAGAAAAATAATATAAAAATGGTAAAAATATGTTTTAAAGTTTTCATATCAGTAAATGATAACAGAAAAGATTTTTTTATTCAATAGCCGCAGAACCGCAATTTATAATTTACAATGTACAATGTACAATTGAATTTCCGACCTTGCAATTTTTCGCATTTGCTGTTTTTATATATCCATACCTCTATTCATCCAATCCTCCAATCTTCTAATCTTCCAACCTTCCGTTTTTTCGCCGTTTGGTTTGACAATAACTTCTAAAAAGTGATAATATAAAACGTACTATATTTTAATAAAGAGGTTTTCATTTTGTTTAAAAAATTTATAATCGTTTGTTTGCTTATTGTAAGTATTTGTTTGTTTTCAAAAGGAACTTATGCATCTACCGTTACTTATCTTGTAGATACACCTACATATTCCATATTGGATTATGGATGCTACGATGTATTGTTTAGAGTGTTTTCCGGTGGCGGAGTTCTTGCAAAATTGAATTTCGGAGTTTTTCAAATTTTGAATTTGGGTGTTTCTTGGGAGTTGGGCAGTCTTATAGGATGTTATGATGTTTCCGTTGCTGTTCCGGCTTTACAAGTAAAATGCAATATTTATTCCGGTGACGAAAATGTGCCCGGCTTTGCCGTTGGTTATGACGGACAAGGCTTTTTTTATGATAAAGATGATGGAGATTTTATTCAAAAAGGCAAAGGTATATATTTGGTAGCAGGTAAAGAGTTATTTTTCCCTACATTAAATATAAACGCCGGTATAAATATGAACGATTTTAAAAACCCGGGCGTTTTGGGTTTTATTAATGCTTCTTATGAAATACTGGAAGAATCATTGATGGCAATGCTTGAATTCGATAATATCGGCGGCGGTAAAGACGGAAGATTGAATTTAGGCTTTAGAGTATGGATAACAGACGATTTTGATATAGATTTTATACTTAGAAATTGCACAACACCCGATCAAGACAGATTCGGTTGCGAAAGAATTTTAAAAATCAGTTATCAGAGCAGATTTTAAGAGGAATTTTAATGAGCGAGTTTTTATTGGATTTTGAAAAACCTGTAGTTGAACTTGAAAAAAAGATTTTAAGTTTGAAAGTTTCGGCAGAACACAGCAAAATAGACTTTTCAAGTGAAATTGCAGAGCTTGAAGAAAAAAAAGAAAAACTAAAAAAAGAGATATACGGTTCACTTACATCTTGGCAAAAGGTTATGCTTGCAAGACATCCCAGCAGACCTTATACCCTTGATTATGTAAAAATTATATGTGAAAACTTTGTTGAGTTGCACGGAGACAGAGCATTCGGAGATGATCCTGCTCTTGTTTGCGGTCTTGCAACTATAGACAACAAACCTGTTGTTGTTATAGGTCATCAAAAAGGCAGAACAATTCAAGAAAATATAGACAGAAATTTCGGTATGGCTCATCCCGAAGGTTACAGAAAGGCTTTAAGACTTATGAAAATGGCAGAAAAATTTAACAGGCCTATTATAACTTTTATAGATACTGCCGGAGCATATCCGGGAATAGCCGCTGAAGAAAGAGGACAGGCCGAAGCCATAGCAAGAAATTTAAGAGAAATGTCTTATTTGGAAGTTCCTGTAGTAAGTATAGTTATCGGGGAAGGCGGTTCCGGTGGAGCAATAGGTATAGGTGTTGCAAACAAAATTGCAATGCTTGAAAATGCTTATTATTCCGTTATTTCTCCCGAAGGTTGTGCAGCAATACTTTTCAGAGATGCTTCAAAATCAAAAGAAGCAACGGAGGCTTTGAAAGTTACCGCAAAAGATCTTTTAAAAAACGGCGTTATAGATGAAATAATAAAAGAACCTGTCGGCGGTGCTCATATGGATGCTGTTGAAACCGCAATGAATATAAAAAGATTTATAAATAAATCGTTGGCAGCTTTATCAAAAATGTCAAAACAAGAATTAGCCGACGACAGATATGACAAGTTTAGAAAGATGGGCGTTTTTGAAGAAGAGTCTGTTAAAGCAAGTAAAAAAACAAAAAGCAAAAAAACTAATACAAAATCGAGGAGGAAGTAAAAATGGCATTAGTACCAATGAAGCAAATTTTGGAAGAAGCAAAGAAAAAAGGTTACGGTGTTGGAGCTTACAACGTAAACAACATGGAACAAATTCAAGCTATTATGGCTGCAGCACAAGAAACACAATCTCCTGTAATTATTCAGGCAAGTAGAGGAGCATTAAAATATTCCAATTTCACATATTTAGGATATTTGATGAAAGCAGCAGTTATAGAAAATCCTACAATTCCTGTAGCAATGCATTTGGATCACGGAAATTCTTTAGACAGTGCAAAGAAAGCTATTGATTTAGGTTTTTCTTCAGTTATGATCGACGGTTCATTAAAAGAAGACGGTAAAACACCTTCAGATTATGAATATAATGTTAACGTAACAAGATCAGTTGTTGAATATGCACACAAATATGGTGTTACCGTAGAAGCTGAAATCGGAAGATTAGGCGGAATCGAAGACGGAGTAGGTTCAGGTTCTGCACACATTACAGATCCTCAAGAAGCATTACAATTTGTAAAAGATACCGGGGTTGATGCTTTGGCAATTGCTATCGGAACATCTCACGGTGCATACAAATTTAAAGGTGCTAAAGTTTTAGCATTTGATGTTTTACAAGAAGTTAGAAAACTTATTGACATTCCTATAGTTCTTCACGGAGCATCATCTGTTCCTAAAGAATTAATAGATGCAGTAAATAAATACGGCGGAAAAATGCCGGGTGCAGAAGGTGTACCAATGGAACACTTACAGAAAGCAATTAAATTGGGTGTTCAAAAAATCAACGTTGATACCGATGGAAGACTTGCAATGACAGCAACAATAAGAAAAGTATTTACGGAATCTCCTGAAAAATTTGATCCGAGAGATTATTTAGGCCCTGCAAGAACAGCATTACAAGGTTTAATCGCAAGTAAAATGAAAGCTTTCGGTACAGCAGGACATGCAAGCGATTATGCTCCTTTAACATTGGAAGATATGAAAAAAGCTTATAACAAGTAATAAAAATTATTGACAATAAAAAAAATGTCTGTTATAATTATTTCATAAATGAATGAATTTTTGATGTAAAAAAAATAAGGGGGAATTTCAGTTATGGCAAATTATGAAGTTAAAAGTGTTGGTGTTGTGTCTTTAATTAAAAATTTTCCGATAGTTTTTGCATTACTCGGAGCATTGATCGGAATATTTACATTCTTTGTTTTCCCAACAGATTTAGCAGCAAATTTAGGTTTTGGTGCAAGACTTCTTTCATGGTGTATATTTATAGTTCTTTACACAGCTATAATGTCAGTTGGTGTAGTAGTTATTGCATTCATCTATAATTTTGTTGTTGGAAAAGTTGGAAAAGGTGCTGTAATCAGTTTAGAACAAACAGAAGACTAATTCCTTATAAAAGAAAGCTAGTTTATTGTAATTTTATGTTATGGTAAACTAGCTTTCAATTTTACTACAAGAAGGGTATTTAATGAAACTCAGAGCCAAGTTTACCCTATATGTATCATTTCTTTTATTAATAGTTATTGTTGCCGTATCATATAACATTTTTACTACACAAAAAAAATTTTTAACACAACAGATTTCAGAAAACAGAACAAAAGCTTTTCAAAGTTTTGTTTCTATGTGCAATGAAGCAATAAAAGTAAAAGATGATAATCAAGTCGATAACGCGGTTAAGTTGTTGGTATCGACATATAAACCTTCCGTAGTTTATGCAGGATACATAAATTCCGACAATCTCGTTATGTTTTCTTCAAGAGATGAAGACAGAAATATAGATTCCGTACTTAAAACAAGAATTAAAAAAGCAAATAAAGATTATATTGAAACATACTCGTCGTTAGCGGGCGAACAAATTTGCGAATTTGCCACACCGTTTTTCTTTAACGGAGAAAATGTAGGAACTTTCGTCGTCGGTTTTTCTCAAGATATTATGAAAAAACAAATAGACGATGCAATTTCCATGATGTTATCCAAAATAAAAACAATAGTTATAATAACTATTATTTTGGGTATTTTATTGTCTTATTTCCTTAGTTATACTTTTACCAAACCTATAAAAATGCTTACAAATGCCGCAGAACAAATAACCAAAGGAAATCTTGATGTGGAAATCAAAGTTAACAGAAAGGACGAAATAGGGAAACTTTCTGATACTTTTAATAATATGGCCAAACAGATTAAGGAACTTGATTCAATGAAAGATAGTTTTGTTTCCAGCGTTTCTCATGAATTGAGATCTCCTCTTTCCGCAATAGACGGATATTGTGATTTGTTAATAGATTGCGTAGATAAAAATTATTCTAAAGAACAAGAATTGAAAGGATTAAAAATAATAAAACAGGCAACGGTTCGATTAACTAATTTTATAAACAATATTCTTGATTTGGCAAAAATGAAAGCAAATAAACTTGAAGTTAAAATGGTCAGTGCGGATGTAGGGCCTTTGATAGAAGAAATAGTTTCTTTGTATCAACCGTTGGCAACACAACAGAAAAAGAAAATTTATGCCGAAATAAACGGCACAATTCCTAAAGTAAATATTGATGTGGAAAAAATAAAACAAGTGATAACAAATCTTGTAAGTAATGCAATGAAATTTACAAAGGAAGACGGAAGTGTCGGAGTAAAAGCTTTTCCGAATTCCGGCGGTTACGGTAACGATTTTATAGAAATTTGGGTTCAGGATGATGGTGTCGGTATTCCGAAACAGCAGGTAGATTTGGTTTTTCAAAAGTTTTATCAAGTTCAGTCGGGGGAATTTAAAAGACCTAAAGGAACAGGACTTGGTTTAACTATTGTTTTTGAAATGATAAAATTACATAAAGGTTATGTTTGGGCCGAAAGTGATTTGGGTAAAGGCACAACATTTAAATTTGTTTTACCTAAATAAGGAATTTTAAAATGGCATTTACAATTTTGGTCGTAGATGACGAGTTGCTATTGAGAGAAATGTTGAAAGACATTTTTACTATAGCCGGATATAATGTTATAACTGCGGAAGACGGCAAAGAAGGTTTGGAAATGATAGAAAAGCATTTGCCGGACTTTGTTATTTTAGACGGTTCGATGCCGGTTATGGACGGGTTTGAAACTTTGGCACAAATAAGAAAAAATCCTAAATTTATAAATTTACCGGTTATGATGTTTACGGCATTATCCGGAGAATCCGAACAAATAAAAGGATTGAATTTAGGAGCCGATGATTATATAACAAAACCTTTTAAAACTCCTATACTTCTTACAAAAGTAAAGAATATTTTAGACAGGAAAAAGAAAAGTATGGATGTAAATCCGTTAACTTCGTTGCCGGGTAATTTATCTATACAAGAAAACGTGGAAAAAAGAGTTGCCGCTAAAACACATTTTTCTTTGTTGTATGTTGATTTGGATAATTTTAAAAGTTTTAACGATAAATACGGCTTTTATAACGGAGATGAGGTAATTAAATTTACTGCGGAATTGTTACAAAAAATCGTAAAAAAATATGGCGCGATATCCGATTTTATAGGTCATATCGGCGGGGATGATTTTGTTATTATTACGGAAAAAAATAATAGTATTATTTTAGCGGAAAACATTATTAAAGATTTTGACGAAGGAATATTGAAGTTTTATAATGAAGAAGATTTAAAGAACGGATTTATAGTTTCAACCGACAGAAACAACAATGTTCAGAAATTTCCCATAATGACTATTTCCATAGGAATAATAACGACGGATGTTGCTCATTTGGTACATTTTGCGGAAATTTCAAAGAGAGCTTCGGAATTAAAGAAAGTCGCTAAGAAAAATAATAAAAGTTCATATGTTTTTGAAAGAAGGAAGTATAGCAGATAAAGTTTGCATCTTAAGAGGATTTTAATGATAGAAAACAAAATTGTTATTGTTGATGATGAAGAAAATATCAGAGAGTTAGTCGGAGATTTGTTGGAATCCGAAAACTTTAAGGTGATAAAATGTGCCGATACCGATGAAGGGTATAAAAGGATTTTGAAATCCAAACCCGATTTGGTTATACTCGATGTTAAAATGCCGCAGATAGGCGGTATTGAATTGTGCAGGTTGTTAAGAGAAAACATAGAGACAAAAAATATTCCCGTAATTATGTTAACAGTTGAATCTACGGAAACGGATAAGGTTATAGGCTTTGGCGTCGGAGCCGACGATTACATAACAAAACCTTTCAGTAACAGAGAACTTGTTGCAAGAATAAGAGCACTGTTGAGAAGAGCATCGAGAACAGACGATACGAGTGTTACCATTGAAACTGATGATCTTGTTATGAATCTTGAGGCAAGAACAGTAACGATAAAAGGAAAAGAAATAAAATTAAGACCTAAAGAATTTGATTTATTACATATGTTTTTACTTAAACCGAATGTTGTTTTAACCAGGGACTATATCTTGGAAAATGTTTTTGACTACAATATAGGTGTTACAACAAGAACCATAGATACTCATATCAAAAATCTAAGACAAGCTCTCGGAAGTTGGGGAGACAAAATCAATACCATCTTCGGAAGAGGCTTCAAGTTTGTTCCCAATGTAAAGAAAAAATAAAATATTGTATAATATATAAGATATATTTAAAACGAATTTAAGGATAATTTAATAAGATGTATATAAAAAAGTTAGCGGCTGTAATACTTGTTTTGAGTTTTATTATTTTACCGTTCCAAAATGTTTTTGCCACCGGTAAAGTATTTTTATTGAATCCCGATCCTGTAACTTCGGGTATGGGAGATTCCGGTGTTGCGTTGATGTCTTCATATGCAACAGGTGCAAACATAAACCCTGCTTCAACCATAGGAGTGTACAGGACGGTTGCAACACTTGCCGTATCAAATATTACGGGAAACATTCAATACGATTACGGAAGTATAGCTTTTTTAAGTTCTATAGGTGTGTTTAGCGCGGGAGTAATGTATGTTGATTATCAAACAGGTGACTATTTTGATAATTTGGGACACGAAATTAACGATTTAGGTCCTACTTACGATATATCAGCGGTATTAAATTATTCACTACCGTTTAAAAGATTTCTCCCCACTTTTATAGATTATGGAGGTATAGGAGCGAATTTGAAGTTTATAAGGAGCTCTTTAGCCGATTATATTTCCGAAACTATTGCTTTTGATTTCGGTGGACTTTTTGCTGTTCCTATGGTTAAAAATTTGAGTTTCGGTTTTGCTTTTAAAAATTTTGGAACAAACCAAAAATATGTTAAAGAAAATTTCAATTTACCTCAAATGTTTACATTAGGTTTAGGTTTTACATATGAAGACTTTTATAATGCAAAAATTGCTTTAGATTTTAACAATATGAAAGATTATGAAAATTTTACAAGTATCGGTTTTTCATTTAATCCGGTATATTTTTTAGCGTTTAGATTCGGTTTAAAATTAGGCGGAGATTCTATATTCAATAACACAAGGTTTGGTGTCGGTATACAGTTCAAAGGAGTAAATTTCGATTATGCTTTTATACCTACAACCGATTTAAATGCTACACATCAATTTAGTTTGAGTGCTGCATTCGGTAATTTTTCCGATCAGAAAAGAGCTTACGAATATTATTTGGATAGTCATTTCAGAGATGCGGAAGCAAGTTTTTATGATAAAGATTTTGTAAAAGCCAGAGAACAATTTGATGATATATTGGCTGTGTATCCCGATCATATTCCGTCGCAAGAATATTTAAGAAAAACGATAGATGAACTTGCAAAAATAGATGATTATAACTTGGATAAAGTTAGCAGATATATGAAAAAAGCCGATAGGGCTTTAAATAAAAACGATGTTGTTACAGCAGATAAGTACTACAGAAAAGCATTGGATCTTGATCCTACAAATAAATCTGCAAAGTACGGTATAGAAAAAGGTGAGGTTGCAACACACAATGTAAAAGTTGAACAGGAAAGAGCTGAAAACAGTGAGAGAATAGAATATTTGTGGTCAAGATATGAAAAGTTTTATAAGAAAGGGGATTTGGTAAGAGCAAGAGACTCTTTAAAATATTTACTTGATATAGACTCGGAAAACGCTTTAGCCAATGAAAAGATAGTAAATATAGATAATCAGCTTGCAAAAGTTGCATCTGATAAAGCAGGTGAAATTTATAATCAGGGTATGAAATATTATAAAGATGGTGAATACGATGAAGCAATAAAATATTTTGAAGCCGTTATTGTTGCCGCTCCGCACAGACTTGATGTTCAAGAGTTAATCGAAAAGGCTCAAAAAAATATTCAGGAAATTGCAGAGGCCGAAAGACTTTCCGCATTGGAAGAAGAACAGAACAAAGTTAGAGAACAGTTATACGAAGCTTATAATGCAGGTTTAAAAAGTTATGAAAAAGGTAAACTTGAACAAGCTGTTAAACATTTTGAAAAAGCTAAAGCAATTGCAGAAAAATACGAATTTGAAGAATATTATAAAAATGCCAGAAACTATATATCTAAAATCAGCGCTAACCTATCGGAAAGATTTTATAAGCAAGGTTTTGCCGCATTTAGAAAGAACGATTTTGAAGGTGCCGCAAGTTTGTATAAGAAAGCGTTGGAATATAATCCCGGAAACACTTCCGCTAAATTTGAGCTGAATAGAGTTGCCGATCAAGTTGCGCAAAGTTTCTATGAAAAAGGTATGACTGCATATAGTAAAAACGAAATGGAAAAAGCACGAGAATATTTCAGAAAAGCATTGTACTACAGACCAAATAAAATCGAGGCACAAAGAGCTTTGGATAGGGTAAGATAAAATGTTAAAAAAAACAATTTTATTTTTTGTTCTTGTTTTGTTTTGCGTTCCTTTATATGCAAGAGCTAAATTAAAAGTTTATCCTAACCCTTGGATACCTGAATCGGGAAAATCTCTTGATACAAAGAAGGGTGATGAGATGAAACATGGTTCATATACTACAGACGGTTGGATAAAATTTGAAGGTGTTGCAGAAAGATTGGAAGGAGATCCTCCTCCCGAGTATGGAGGAACATTAAGAATTTATGATATTACCGGACATCTTGTAAAATTTAAAAAATGGACAATAAAAGAGGAAACCAGTATTCCTTTGCCTCAAACAAGCAAGGAGAGATATCTCGAGTCGGTTTTGGATGATGAAGGAAATCCTAAAAATGAGTGGAAGAGAGTTACTAACATAGTCCATTGGGATGGTAAAGATAATAATTACGAATATGTTGAGAGCGGTGTATATATTTGGATTATAACGGAAGATGACGGCAGTAAACATGATGGCAAAGTAGTTGTTATAAGATAGTATAAAATATACAAAATAAAAAAGGTAGTTGACTTTTATTTAGTTTTTATATAAAATCTTATAAACTCTCTATTTTGAGAGTTGTTCTTTTTTTAATGTTTAAAAAGTTTTGGGGGTGTCGCATAGCGGTCTAGTGCAGCAGACTGTAAATCTGCCGGACTTTGTCCTTCGGTGGTTCAAATCCATCCGCCCCCATTTACTGTGCGGGAGTAGCACAGTGGTAGTGCTCCAGCCTTCCAAGCTGGCCATGCGGGTTCGATTCCCGTCTCCCGCTCTTTTTATTTCTATCTGAGTTTGCCGAGGTGGCTCAGTGGTAGAGCACCTCCTTGGTAAGGAGGTGGTCGTGGGTTCAATTCCCATCCTCGGCTTATTTTTATATTAATATTAGTACCAATAAAATTGGGAGGAAGAATAAAATGGCAAAAGAAAAATTTGACAGATCAAAGCCACATGTAAACGTAGGAACAATAGGACACGTTGACCACGGTAAAACAACCTTAAC
>JBGUZU010000023.1:0-41023 GCA_045223915.1 Endomicrobiaceae bacterium
TATCAATGTTGAATCGTTCAAGAACGTAAATTCGTATCCGAAACCTATATCAAATGCTTCTTCTCTTCCACCAAGTCTTATTGCCAACTTATCATCCAATACATAACTTTCAACACCTAATCTGAACTTCGTTTCACCGTCTATAAATATTATATCCAAATCTGCCGTGAATGTTGGAATTTTTACATATGGTAACAATTCACTGAAATATCCTATACCCAACACATTCATGTTACTTACGTTATCTTTTTCTACATAACCGATATCTGCAGGAAGTAAATATTTGCTGCTGAAACCTACTCTTAATCCGTTCTCGAATGTTGCGAGCAATCCGATATCGCCGGTTACCGCTCCTTTACTTTCGGAAAGGTCTTCATCATCTTCAAAGTTTATTTCTTCTCTTAAATACTTTATGTTCAAACCGGCACTCAAATTTACTAAATCCGTATCTACTTTTAATACATCATTTAACCTTCTTGCATAACCTAAATTAAATGCATCGTATCTTGCAAGAGCAGGTGTTCCGAGTGATGACCATGCAAATGATACTGCTCCCCATTCTTCCGAAATAGGATATACCGCTCCTAAATAGTTTGTACTTATTTCCACTCCTTCAAGACCTGAAAACAATCTTGATCCCATAAGTGTTACTTCTCTTTGTCCGCAGTTTGCTATACCTGCTATGTTATACAAAGGTGCATTGGCATCGTTTGCTACGGCGGTAAATGCTCCGCCCATTCCCAATGCTCTTACTCCCCAATAGGTATCTTCAAAAGCCGCTTGTGCTTTTTGAACACCTACTACCATTATGGATAATAATAATACTGCCAAAATCTTTTTCAAAAGATACCCCTTAGTATACGAATGCTATTGTACCATTTATCAACTTACCATCAACTTTCAACTGATAAATGTATATACCACTCTTTGCCCAATCGCCGCTATCATCTCTTCCATCCCAAACAAAACCTTCTGCTGTTCCGGAAGTAATTTCTCTTATTTTCTTACCGTTTACATTGTATATCTTAAGAACATCGCCTTCTTTCATGTTCTTGAATTCAAATCCGGGATACTTAGTACCGATTCTACCCTTAACAATCGTTCTTCTTACAGGTTTACAATCGTCAGCTGTAGGAACTTCCAATACAGCTATTATCCTACCCCAAGCATTAAAAAACATCGGATAAGATAAGGTTCTGCTACTTTCATCAAAACTTAAAAAACGTTTTGCTTGATCATCATCTATTCTTACCCACCCATCTTGTTTTTTTATATTCCCTTTATCATCACAAGCATCAGGATCTTCATTATACTCCATAACAAACCTTTTTGCTTTTTTACAAATTGCAAACTCATTTTCCTGCAACGGTGTCGGTTGAGCTGAATCCAAATATAAAATACTCGTGGTATCAATACCACCCTCAGCATCATCCCAAGCTGCCTCACCGGGAACAATATTAATTGCATTCACAGCCTCAAGAACATTAACATTCTTCAATTTGGTTTTCATTAGTCCAAATGCGCCCGAAACACTGTTATCTAAAGTACCGAATCTAAATGTCCAATTCATACGTCTTCCTAAAAGAGCAGGATAAGCCGGCTTTGTACCAGTCCAATTAGGTTGAGATTGATCACCGGTAGGTTGAGATAAGGTATATTCTCTACCCATATCTATATATACAGTTTTCGAACTTATAATTACTGCAGACTGATAAACATCCGTTGGCATTTCCAAATGCACTTTTTCACCATTTGACTTTTTTGTTTGGAAGTCGCCACTTGCTCTATAACTTATCATACCACCAATATACGAATTATTTATTACTCTTGTTCCGGGATAAAAAAATTCATCGGAAATTATACTTATATAATCCGGTCCTTTTTGAATATTTGTCGTTTCATCATTCATATAGTACATTACATTTCCAACAGCAGAATCACAAAGATTACTAAAATGTGCCAAGGTTTTTGGTTTTAAAACCATGTTACAACTTATTAGTTCGGTAACTCTCGGTTCATCGTGTATCAATTCCGGAGTAAAATCATAAAAATCCGCCAAAGCACGATACGTATCCGCAAAAACGGATAATCTTGCCATACAGATCAATGCTAAAACTAAAATTGGTAATAATACTTTTTTCATTTTCATTTTTTTATAAACACTATTTTAATACAAAACTATTCAAATAACAACTGCTTTATTCATAGTTCAATTCAAAAACAATATTTCCTACATAAGTTACGCCACCCGCAGCATTAGCAAAACCGCCACCTAAATAAACTTTAGGTTTTTTCTCAACTGTCGGAACATAAATCGGGTCACCATGTTCATCATATTGTCCGTTCTTTTTCATAAATCCGTAATACCCCTTATGAAACCCCTCACTAGCACCATGATATCCCAAAGAAGAATCCCAAACAGTAATATAGTCTACATCCTCCGGATTATTAAAATCTACATCTGTAAAATCTTTTACATAAAACCAAGGAAAATATTCCGTATTTCCGCTACCTGAGTCATATAAATTATAATCTGAATCTTGTCCTATAATATACGTATCTCCGGATTGGTTTGTCAATGTTCCGTTATATGCTCTCCAACACAGAGGAACGATATAATCTTTACCCTTTGCCGTAGCATACATTCCATTTCTTTTAAGGTTACCTTCCGGAGCACCATTATTTGTGTACAATCTAACCGTCCATTGAGAAGCATACGTATCCATATCCAACTCAACATATTGACCGCATGCTACCCACGGTTCCCACTTTCTTCCTGCAAAAACAGACTCATCATCCCACGTGATTTGCGTAGGATTCTCAGGAATTCCCGGCCATTGTTCATATTCATTCTTTTTCAAAGTAACATTAAAACTTGCGGAAGAACTATCTGTTCTTAAAACAACATTGTCAATATAAAACACCGTATTTTGTGTTAACTGATTATTTTCTGTTTTCATTAAAAAACTGCTATACACTCTATGCAAGTTCGCACCAGAAAGAGTTGTTAAATCTAAAACAACATGTTGCCAATTATTGTTATTTTTAGACACACCCAAACTTCCCAGAGATACGCAATTTTCGCCTAAATAGTCTTTTATTCCCACCAAAACGACATCAACATCCCCTCTTACTGGTTTTACCCAAAAATCGAGATATTTAAAATGGCTTATATCCGTAGATTGCTCATCAAATCCTTTATCATTACTTGCTGCAGTAACAAAAGGAAATGTAACAGACGTCCAATAATATTGAGGGAATTCCGGAGATTCCGGAGTAACAGAATTCCATTTATTATCCATAACAATTTCCCAATAATTCATACCTTCTTTTGCATTTGCCGGAGCAGACGTTACATGAACAGCAGACACAGCTCTCCAAGCACCGTAACTACTGCCTGCCCAAACTCCTATATTGTCCTGACTCAAACTGTTATAGAATGTAGCTCCGGTATAATTGTCGGTCAATATACCATAAACATTTCTTTCGGTTAGGTTACTTGCAAAAACAGAAACCGAAACAAACATGAAGCCTAATATTAATGATAATGATAAAAACTTTCTATTTAACAATTTATTTCTCTTAGTTGTTTTAAAATCTTTACTGCTTAATTAAACCATTTTTGATAACTTAATAAAATAGTAAAGAACTTTTACTGCAAGTTAGTAAGTGCGGGAAAAACCCGCACTTACTAAAAGAAAATTATTCGAAATCTTCTACAACGTGTACTGTTGTTGTATATGTATCGCCACCGATAACATCCTTAAATCCGCCGAAGAAATACATATAAGCTGTGTTATCTGTGCAAGCTCCAGACCATGCACCGGTTGTTGCATCAACACCGAATGTAGGTCCGTTCAAAGATGCAATTATTGTATAATCTTCATCATACTCACCATTGCTCTTATCAGATAAATATCTATCTGCTCTCAAAACAGGTGCATTTGCACCGGTACCATTTTTCTCAATAACTTCTGTACCATTAGATGTTATTGATGAATTTTTAGTAGTGTTATAAGAGAACATTACAGGAATATATCCTCTGTAAGCACCACCATTTGCTGTACCTTTACCTGCTGTTCTTACCAAACCACCATATGATTCTGTTCCTGCTACACCTTGAGTACCATTCCAATCTGTATAGTTAGGTTCCAAGCTAGGCTTATCTATCTTATTTTGTGTATACATGTATACATTAGCACCTGCTTTTGTAATGTCTGCTGTTACTACTGCATACTGATCTGCTCTTACCCAAGCTATGTCCTCACTCATGTTAAATGCATCTGCACTTGACCATACAAGATTTGTTGCATTTTGATCATTTGAAATGTTCTTCAACTGAAAACTAAAACTTGCTGCTCCTGCAAAAGTTGCCGTTGCAGTAAAGTTAACACTTGCTGCAAAAGCCGAACTGCTAACGAACAATGCTGCTACTACTAAGCTCAAGACTTTTTTCATGTCCTGTTACCCCCAATTTAGATTTTATTTTTTATTTCGCTTTTTCGCGACACTACCATAGCATAATAAACAAAAATAAAAATGTCAACAATATTTTTTCAATTTCACAAATTTTTTACAAATTTATATATAAGTTATTTCTTTGCCGCATCATTTTTATCTTTAAAAAGTTCCGCTATACCGGCAAGTGATGCCGTAACACCGCTTGTTTCCAAAGGCAAAAATATTTTACTTGCTTTACCGTCTGCAACTTTACCTAATGTTTCCATATACTTTATAGCTATAAGGTCGTTTGTAGGTTTACCTTGGTGTATTGCATTGTAAACCGTATCAATTTCATATTTTTGTGCATCGGCAACTCTTTTAATAGCTTCTGCCTGACCTTCGGCTTCCAAAATTGATTTTTGTTTCTTAGCTTCTGATTCCAAAATAACTGCTTGTTTTTCTCCTTCAGCTTTTAAAATTGCGGATTGTCTGAAACCTTCGGCTTCCAAAATGTTTGCTCTTTTTTCTCTTTCAGCTTTCATTTGTTTAGACATGGATTCCGTAATGTCCCTCGGGGGATCAATTTTCTGAATTTCCACTCTGGTTATTTTTACACCCCATTTATCCGTTGCTTCATCCATAACGGCTCTTAATTGGTTATTGATTTTTTCTCTTGATGTAAGGGTGGAATCGAGTTCCATATCACCGATAACATTTCTCAAGTTTGTTTGTGCAAGTTTAAGTGCCGCCATAGCAAAGTTTGCTACATTATATACTACTCTTACAGGATCGGTAATTTGGAAGTATATAATAGCATCTACGGTTACCGTAACGTTATCTTTTGTAATAACGTTTTGCGGTGCAACATCCATAACCTGCTCTCTCATATCTATTTTTTTCAAAGATTGAAATATAGGAATAACTATAGTTACACCGGCACCTACCGTTCTTGAATATTTACCTAATGTTTCCACCAAACCTTTTTCGTACTGTTGAACAATTCTTACCGTGTTTGCAATAAAAAAGAATAAAACAATAAAAGCTACTATCCATAAAGCTACCATTTTTTCCCCCTTATTTTTCTATTTTATTTTTTTACAACTAATTTTGTTCCGTCTACAGCTTCTACAGTAACGGTTTCGTTAACATCTATTTCTTCTTTTGATACGGCAAGCCAAACTTCCCCTTCAATTTTTACTTTACCCATATCGTTTACTTTTATTTTTTCGGTAACAACGGCTTTTGCACCTATTAAAGAATCTACATTTGTTTGAGTTTTTTGATTTGCGATATATTTTTTAAACAGCGGCCTTATAAGTAATATTGATGCCAACGATACGGCACAGAATACTACCAATTCCACCTGAAACGATGCACCGAGCAACGAAAAAAGCATAGAGAACAATGCTCCGGTAGAAAAACATAAAAAGAAAAACACACCGGTAGTCATTATTTCAAGGCCTAAGAAAACTAAAAATAAAATTAACCAAATGTACCAAGTCATTTTTCCCTCCTTAAAAATTGCCGAAGGCAATTTTTGGAAGATTGGAAGATTGGATAATTGGAAGATTGGAAGTTCAAAGGTAAAATTTGCTTTGCAAATTTTTTTATTATCCAGTTTCCCTCTTTTCCTCTAATCTTCTACTCTTCTAATCTTCTGCTCTTCTATTTTATAATCTTAATTCTCTTTATGGGCCAATAGTTTACAAGTGCTTGGCCTTTCAAATATTTATCGGGTAACGGGCCCCAAAATCTTGCATCAAAAGAAGCATCTCTGTTGTCACCCAAAACCATATAATGACCTTTCGGAACCGTAACGGGACCGAAATTATCTCTTACAAAAGCAACAGGCAATGTAGCAAATTCGCCTTGTTCCCAAGCTTTTTGATATTCTTCCATACTTTCATATAAATTAAAATTCTTGTAAGTTTCGGGATCTTCGTAGTTAACATAATCTTCCTGCATAGCAACATCGTTTACATAAAGCACTTTATCTTTTATTTCTACTTTGTCACCTTCAAGAGCAATACATCTTTTTATGTAATCTTTTTTTACACCTTCCGCTCTTTCAATAGGACTTAATGCAGGAGGAGGACATCTGAAAATAACGACATCACCTTTTTTTACTTTCTTTATAGGCAATATTCTTTTGCCGTCGGTAAAAGGAACTCTGAAACCGTAAACACATTTTGCGGCAAACAAGTGATCGCCTATAAGTAATGTTTTTTCCATACTTCCCGTAGGTATTTTAAACGCCTGTATAAGAAAATACATTATTACGGATGCTATTATAAGTGCCGTCCATAATGTATCTACCCAGGAATAAACATCGGCAAAAACTTTGTTTGCTTTTTCCGTTTTAATAAATTTTTTCTTTACTACCTGCATTATGATAGCAAGTACTAAAAAAATACAACCCGCTATAAATAATTTTATTTCCATTTCCATTTGCTTTTCCAATTAATCAGATTAATATAAATGATACAAAAAAAATTTTGTTTTGCATAGTAAAAATTTGCAAAACAAAATTTTTAGGTTAAAGCTTAAAGCTTATTAAAAAATTGCAGAGCAATTTTTAGCTTATAGTTTAGAACTGAAAAAGGCAACGACGAGATTCCGGATCAAAGTCCGGAATGACAGAACGGCAGAGGATTGGAGGATTGGAAGATTTGAAGATTGGAAGTTAAATTGTAAAAATCGCATAGCGATTTTTGATTTTTCATAGATTCCGTGTCAAGCACGGAATGACAACAAAGAGATCCCGCATCAAGTGCGGGATGACATTGTTGGTTGTACGTATTTTTTAAATTTTTTCCAAGCTTATTCTTGAAAGGTCGGTGTCTACTTTTAAAACTCTGACCTTTATTGTTTGCCCTACCGAAACTATATCGTGCGGATTAGATACAAACTTGTCGCTGAGTTTTGATATATGAACCAAACCGTCCTGATGAACACCGATATCCACAAATGCTCCGAAGTTTGTGACGTTTGTAACGGTGCCGTCTAAAATCATATCTTCTTTTAAATCTTCTATGGAATTTATTTCGTCGCTGAATTCGGTTGAAACAAAAGTTTCTCTGGGGTCTACTCCCGGTTTTTTAAGTTCCGCAACAATATCGTTCAATGTTAACATTCCGACGGTATCCGTAACATAATTTTTTAAATTTATTTTTGAAATTGCGGAAGTGTTTCCTATAAGTTGGTCCGGTGTCATGGATAAATCCTGTGCCATTTTTTCTACTATCGGATAACTCTCAGGATGTATTGCGGAATTATCCAACGGATTATCTCCGTCGGCAATTCTTAAAAATCCCGCACATTGAGTAAATGTTTTTTCACCGAACATACTGACATTTAACAATTGTTTTTTGTTTGTGAAAGAACCGTTTTTAGCTCTGTATTGAACTATATTTTTTGCGGCAAGTCTGCCGATACCTGCAACATAACTTAAAAGTTCAGTCGATGCCGAGTTAAGGTTTACACCCACATAGTTAACACAAGATTCTACGGTTTCATCGAGATTCTTTTTCAATTGTGTTTGATTAACATCGTGTTGATATTGGCCTACACCGATAGATTTAGGATCTATCTTTACAAGTTCAGCTAACGGATCCTGCAATCTTCTTGCAATACTTATTGCACCTCTGACGGTAACATCCAAGTCGGGAAATTCGCTGACGGCTAAAGGTGATGCGGAATATACGGAAGCTCCCGCTTCGCTTACCACAACGGCTTTAGCTTTTAACTGATTCTTTTTCAATACG
The DNA here is from genome assembly GCA_045223915.1 of Endomicrobiaceae bacterium. Lineage (GTDB taxonomy): Bacteria > Elusimicrobiota > Endomicrobiia > Endomicrobiales > Endomicrobiaceae > Ruminimicrobiellum. The sequence goes on from JBGUZU010000023.1 coordinate 8,208, forward strand.
GCTTTTATAAAGTTAACCGTTTCTTTGGATGCCGTTCCGTTACCTATTGCTATAAGTTCAACATTATATTTTTTAATAAAATTTACAACGATTTCCTGCGCTTCTTCCAATCTGCACATTGGTTCGTGCGGAAATATAGGTTTATATTCTTTATAGTTACCGTTTCTGTCTATTATTGCAACTTTGCAACCGGTTCTAAAACCGGGATCCACGCCCATAATAACTTTCGGGCCTGCAGGTGATGCCAACAAAAGATTTTTTGCATTTGTTGCAAAAACATTTATTGCTTCTTTATCGGCTTCTTCCATTTTTGCCAAAAATATTTCCACCTGCAAAGAAGGATATAAGTGTCTGTCGAAAGCGGTTTTCATTGCTGTCCAAAGTTCGGGATAAAATAATGCCATGTTCGTTTTAACTATTTTTGATGCTATTGTTTCTATTGCCTGTTCGCTGTCCACATCTATTTTCCAAGTTAAAATTCCTTCTTTTGCTCCCCTTCTTATAGCAAGTATTCTGTGAGATACTATAGCTTTTATGGGTTCGGAATAATCATAATACATTTCGAATTTTGTCTTTTGATCTTCAAGACCTTTTTTAACTTTAGATTTCAAAACACCGGTGGTAAGTATAAAATTTCTTATAAGACCTCTGTATACGGCATTATCGGATATTTGTTCGGCAATAATATCTATTGCACCGGTTAAAGCATCTTTTACCGTTAATACACCTTTTTCTTTATTTAAAAATTTGGATACGATTTCATCTTTGTTTACGGTTTTTGATACCATAATATCTTGAGCAAGTATCATTTGTGCCAACGGTTCAAGACCTTTCTGTTTTGCGATTGTAGCTTTGGTTGTTCTTTTCGGTTTGTAAGGTAAATATATATCTTCCAACTTTGTTTTTTCTCTGCAAAGTTCTATTTGTTTTTTAAGTTCCGGAGTTAACTTTTTTTGTTCGTCGATACTTTTTAATATTGTATCTTTTCTTGTTTCAAGTTCTATATAATATTGAAGTTTGTCGGCAACACCTCTAACTTCGGTTTCGGTTAAGTTTCCCGTTCTTTCTTTTCTGTATCTTGAAATGAAAGGAACGGTATCGCCTTGACCTAACATGTTTACCGTTGCCGTTACGGAACCTTCATTTAAACTTAATTCTTCACTTATCCAACTGATAATATTTTGTTGAGTAGACATATATATTAACCCTATCCTATAATATATTTTTAATTAAGACTTTAAATCTTATGATTTATATTGCAGTTATATTGAAGATTGGAGGATTGGAAGATTGGAGGATTGGAAGTTCAAAGGTAAAATTTGCTTTGCAAATTTTGTCGTTTTTTATAGATTCTGAATCAAGTTCAGAATGACACCGACGAGATCCCGCATCAAGTGCGGGATGACATTGTTGGTTGTGCGGGATGACATCCTGTCTTTTTGTCATTGCGGGTCTGATCCGCAATCTATTCAAATATTTTTCCGATTTTCCTTCTAATCTTCTATTCTTCTAATCTTCAAATCTTCCGTAGTTGTAAAACAGGAGCTAATATACGGTATAAAATACCTAAAGTATAATTAGCTCCTTAAAATTTTGTTTTCGAAGTTTATTTCTTTCCCAAAATTTTGAAAACTTTTGTTCCGCAATCAGGGCATACACCTTTAACTGCTTTCATTCCGTTTTTCATGATTGTTTCTTCAGGATTTTTAACTTCTACTTGCTTTTTGCATTTCATACATCTTGCTTGTGGCATGATACTTTCTCCTTTTATATAAATAATGTACTGCTTATTTTGCCATTTTTGCTTGTTCTTTTATCAAGTTCAAAGCAATTTCGTTCTTTTGTATTTGGCTTGTACCTTCATACAATGTTGTAATTTTTGCATCTCTCATCATTTTTTCTACAGGATACTCTTTGCAATATCCGTATCCGCCGAAAATTTGAACTGCATCTGTTGTAACCTGCATTGCTGTTTCGGAAGCAAACAATTTTGCCATTGCAGATTCTTTACTTGTTCTGATTCTGTCTTTAGGATCTTTTTTATTGTTATCATCTATCATTCTTGCAACAGAGTATAAAAGAGCTCTTGCAGCTTCAACTTTTGTTGCCATTTCGGCAAGCATATGTTGTATTGCCTGGAAAGATGATATAGGTTGGCCGAACTGTACTCTTGTTCTTGAATATGCTACTGCTTCTTCCAATGCACCTGCTGCTATACCTAAAGCTTGTGCTGCTACTCCCGGTCTTGAAGCATCGAGAGTTGCTTGAGCTATCATCAAACCGTGACCTTCTTTACCCAACAAATTTTCTTTAGGAACTTTGCAGTTATTGAATATTAATTCTCTTGTAGAAGAAGCTCTGATACCCATTTTGTTTTCTTTTTTACCGAAAGAAAAACCTTCCATACCTTTTTCAAGTATGAAAGCGGAAATTCCTCTTGCACCTCTGGAAGGATTTGTTTTTGCAAATACGGTATAAACTTCCGCATCACCTGCATTTGTTATGAAACATTTTGTTCCGTTAAGAATATAATCGCCGTTAGCATCTTTTGTTGCAACTGATTTCATACCTGTTGCATCCGAACCTGCTGAAGGTTCTGTTAAACCGAATGCTGCAACTGTTCCTGCTGCAATTTTAGGCAAATATTTTTGTTTTTGTTCTTCGTTTCCACCGATAAGAATAGGTAAAGTTCCCAATGCTGTTGCAGCTAAACACAATGCAACACCGCCGTCAACTTTACAAAGTTCTTCGGTAGCAAGAACCAAGTTCATTATGTTTCCGTCACCGAATCCGCCGTATTTTTCAGGAATATATGATCCGCATAATCCTGCATCTGCCAATTCTTTTACGATATCCCAAGGAAATGTTCCTTCTTCATCATATTTTTCTCTAACAGGTTTCATTTTTTCTTGAGCAATTTGTCTTGCTGTATCAACAATCATTTGCTCTTCTTCGCTTAAAAAATAATTCATCATTTTTGTTACACTCCATTATTAGTTTATAGCTTACAGCTGATAGTTTATACTTTTTTAACTTTAAGCTTTCAGCTTTAAGCTATTTGTTAAGTTTTCTATAAGCTTGTTTAGCAGAATTTTGTTCAGCTTCTTTTTTGGAACTGCCGATACCCAACCCGAACTTTTTACCTTCTATAAAAACAGCTATTTCAAACTTTTTATCGTGGTCGGGACCATATTCCCTTACGACTTTATATTCCGGTAAAGTTTGAAATTGCGCCTGAACCAATTCCTGTAAAGATGTTTTATAGTCCGTTAACTCTACAGTTTGTTCCAAACTTAAAAATTTATGTATAAAATCTTTTACTATTTCAAAGTTCGAATCTAAGTATATCGCACCTATAATCGCTTCAAAAGAATCGCAAAGGAGAGATTCTCTTTGTCTTGCAAAGTTTGAATCTTCGCTTTTGCTGATCAAAATAAATTTGTCTAACTTTATTTTCTTAGACCAAGTACTTAAACTTTTTGCGGAAACTATTTGAGCTTTTATTTGGGAAAGTTTTCCTTCATTATCTTCACCGTACTTATTGTACAAATATTCACTTACAACGGCGGACAGAATACCGTCTCCGAGAAATTCCATCCGCTCGTTACAATATTTTAATCCATATTCCGAAGAATAAGATCTGTGAGTTAATGCTATCTTTAAAAAATTCAGGTCATGGAATTCATAACCTAAATTTTTTTGAACTTCCTCAAAATTATCCGACATATTTTTTAAGTATAATTACACCGTTATGTCCGCCAAACCCTAAAGAGTTTGAAAGTCCGCATGTAATTTGTTGTTGTCTTGCCTTGTTAGGAACATAGTCAAGGTCACATTCAGGATCCGGTGTTTCATAGTTTATGGTAGGATGAATAAAACCTTCTTTCATACATAATACCATTGCTATTGCTTCAACCGCACCTGCCGCACCCAACAAATGTCCAGTCATAGATTTTGTTGAATTTACGGGAATTTTGTATGCTCTTTCACCAAACACTTTTTTGATTGCCATAGTTTCTATAGCATCGTTCATGTGTGTTGATGTTCCGTGTGCATTAATATAATCTATTTCATCTTTTGAAATACCTGCATCTTTGATAGCTCTTTCCATAGCTTCAACAGCACCTTTAGCTTCCGCATGCGGAGCTGTCATATGGAATGCATCATCGGAAGCGCCGTATCCCAAAACTTCGGCATAAATTTTTGCACCTCTTGCCAAAGCATGATCCAAAGTTTCAAACACAAGTATACCCGCGCCTTCACCTATCATAAATCCATCTCTGTTTTTATCGAAAGGTCTTGATGCGGTTTTTATGTCGTCGTTTCTTGTGGAAAGTGCTTTCATGTTGCAAAAACCCGATACTGCTATAGGTGTAACGGTTCCTTCGGCTCCGCCGGTAATCATAACATCCGCATCACCGTATCTTAAAAGTCTTAAGGAATCTCCCATAGCATGATTTGAAGATGAACATGCACTCGTTACAGCATAGTTAGGTCCCATAAATCCGTATTCTATAGCAATTTCTCCCGGGAGCATATTGCTGATCATCATAGGTATTAAAAAAGGACTAACTCTTTTAGGACCTTTGGTGATTAAGTTTGTATGTTCTTCTTCAAGAACATCCATACCGCCAATACCTGTTCCGGTAATACATCCGATTCTTGTTTTATCTTCTTTTTCAAGATCAAGACCGGAATCTTCTATTGCCATTTTTGCCGCTGCTATACCGAGCTTAATAAATCTTGCGGATCTTCTGGCTTTCTTTTTGTCCATATAATCTTCGGCATTGAAGTCTTTTACAAGACCTGCAAACTTAGAATTATAGTCCGTTGTATCGAAAGTATCTATTAAAGATGCACCCGATTTACCTTCTCTTAAAGCATTAACAAAATTTTGGCTACCTATACCTATAGGAGAAACTACTCCTATACCTGTGATAACTATTCTCTTTTTTTCCATGCTATAACCAACTTTTTTTTACTTTATATTACTTAGCTTGGTGAGCTGTAATATATTCTATTGCTTGACCTACAGATTGAATTTTTTCTGCTTCTTCATCCGGAATTTCAATACCGAATTCTTCTTCAAATGCCATAACTAATTCAACTGTATCCAATGAATCTGCACCTAAATCATTTATAAAAGATGCACCTGGAACAACTTCTGCTGGATCTACACCTAATTGTTCAACGATAATTTCTTTTACTCTTGTTTCTATGTCTGCCATGATTACGGCCTCCCTCTTTGTTTTTGAGTTTTTTAAAACCCTTTTTTATTTTTTACTACTATTTTTTGCTACTTTATTACATGTACATTCCACCGTTAACATTTATAACGTTTCCGGTGATATAAGATGAATCTTCGCTTGCCAAGAACAATGCGGAATTTGCAATATCTTGTGCTTCGCCCAATCTTTTCAAAGGTATAACTTCAGCATATTTTGCTTTAACTTCATCCGACAATGCATCGGTCATTGCTGTTTTTATAAAGCCCGGTGCTATTGCATTAACCAAAATGTTTCTTGATGAAAATTCTTTTGCGCAAGTTTTTGTTAAAGCTATAACTCCGCCTTTAGATGCGGAATAGTTTGCTTGACCTGCATTTCCCATTATACCTACAACGGAAGCTATATTTATGATTCTACCGTGTCTCTGTTTGAACATTGTTCTTGTAACAGCTTTGATAGAATTGAATACACCTTTCAAGTTTACAGATATAACAGCATCCCATTCCTGTTCACTCATTCTTAAAACCAAGTTGTCTTTTGTTATACCTGCGTTATTTACTAATATATCTATTTTTTGAAATTTGTCAAGTGTCTTTGCGATTAAATTTTCGCAATCGGACAATTTTGTAACATTGCTTGCAATAGCAATTGTTTCCACATTATATTTACTTTTTATCTCATCAGCCGTAGCTTGAGCTTTTTCAATATTAATATCTGTAATAACAATATTTGCACCTTCTTTTGCAAATGTTTCGGCTATTGTTTTACCTATACCTTGTGCACTTCCCGTTATAACGGCAACCTGATCTTTTAACTTCATTTACTTTCTCCTTTAAAAATCGCTTCGCAATTTTTGATGTATGGATGTATAGATGTATGGAAGTATGGAAACAACTTAACTGCGAGATCCCGCATCAAGTGCGGTATGACAACTTTTTTGGTAGTTGTCGTTTCTATACTTCTATTCCTACAAACTTCTATCCCTCAATAATTGTCGAAGACAATTTTTCTAAATCGGCAACTGTTTCTATATTCATTGCTTTTTTAGTTCTGTCTATTTTTTTCATAAGACCGGTTAATACTCTTCCCGGACCTATTTCTATAAATGTATCAAAACCGTCTGCTATTGCATTTGACATTGATGTATCCCACAAAACAGGATTGCAAATTTGTTTTACCGACTTTTCTTTAATTAAAGAAGAATCTTTTGTAAATTGTGCATCGCAGTTTGTAATTATAGGATATTTCGGTTCTGTCAAATTATATTTTTCCAATTCAACTTTCATTTTTTCGGAAGCTGATTTCATAAGCGAAGAATGGAAAGGACCCGAAACATTTAACATTACAGCTTTTAATGCTCCGTTAGCTTTTGCAAGTTCTACCGCTTTTTCTACAGCAGCTTTTGTTCCGGATATTACTATTTGAACCGGAGAATTAAAGTTCACAGGTTCGCATACACCGAGTTCCGATGCTTGTTTGCAAACATCTATAACGGTTTCTTTTTTCATACCGATAAGTGCTGCCATAGAACCCGGATTTTCGGCTGAAGCTTCACCTATAAATTGTCCTCTTGCTTTAACCATTTTCAAGCCGTCTTCGAAATTAAAAAATCCCGAAACAGCCAAAGCCGAATATTCACCCAACGAATGACCTGCCGTTGCAATTTCAAATTTTGATAAATCTATGGAGTTTTTTAATGCTTCAAATATTGCAACAGATACAGCAAATATTGCAGGTTGCGCATATTTTGTATCTTTCAAGCTTTCTTCCGGACCGTTAAATATAATATTTTTTAATTCATCATCCAACTTATCTATTATATTTTTGGATGCTGGAAATTTATCGTAAAATTCTTTCCCCATACCAACGGTTTGTGATCCCTGACCGGGAAACATCAAAATTACTTTTTTCATATTACCTCAAAAATTAATTTTTAATATACAAGCACCCCAAGTAAGACCTGCTCCGAAAGCAACCAATTCTACCAAATTGCCTTTTTTTATTCTACCTTCCCGGTATGCTTCGTCCAATGCAACTATTGTTGTTGCCGCGGACATATTTCCGTATTTATGAACATTTACATATACTTTTTCTTTTGTAACACCTGCTTTTTTAGCTACCGCTTCTATAATTCTTATGTTCGCCTGATGCGGTATATATAAATCTATATCATTATCCGTTAACCCTACAAGTTCCTGTGCTTTGTTTACCGCCAAAGCCATCTTCGAAACGGCAACTTTGAAAACTTCTTTTCCCAACATTTTAACAAAATGAAGTCTTTGTTCAACCGTTTCTTTTGTTGTAGGTATTGCAGATCCGCCTGCCGGAATATTTAAAATATCGGTATGAGTTCCATCCGTACCTAAATATGTTGAAACGATATCGTTTTCGGTTTCGGATGCTTCAAATATCATAGCTCCGGCACCATCGCCGAACAAAACGCATGTATTTCTGTCTGTCCAATCGGTTACTCTTGAAAGAGCTTCAACACCTACAAGGAGTATTCTTTTGTACATTCCGGAAGAAATAAATGCTTTTGCTATTGATACACCATATATAAATCCCGAACATGCAGCTGAGATATCAAAAGCAACCGCATTAAATGCTTTCAATTTTTTTTGTAAGTAACAAGCAGTTGAAGGCATAGGTGCATCCGGGCTTATTGTTGCAAGAATAATTAAGTCTATATCATCAACGGAAATTTTTGCTTTTTCTATTGCCTTTAAAGATGCTTTGTATGCCAAATCCGATGTGTTTTCATCTTTGGCAGCTATTCTTCTTTCTTTTATACCGGTTCTTGTGGAAATCCATTCATCGGAAGTTTCCACCATTTTTTCCAAATCGAAGTTTGTTAAAACTTTTTCCGGAACATACGAACCTGATGATAAAATTTTTACACCGATTTTTTTATCCATTACTATTTTATCCGTTAAAACTATTTATTTCTTCTTCTATTTTCTTATTTATGTTATTTTTTGCAAATTTCGCAGCTGAAATTAAAGCATTTTTTACTGCTCTTGAATTAGATTTCCCATGACCTATTATACATGGACCATTTACACCAAGTAACGGGGCTCCACCTATATCATCATAGTCGGTTTTTTTCTTAACTTTTTTCATGGCAAGTTTTAAGAAAGGTGCGGCTCCCCAATATAAAGGATTACTTTTTATACTATTCTTTATAAGCTTCGACATCATCTCAGCAATGCCTTCACTTGTTTTCAAAAAGACATTACCCACAAACCCATCGCAAACAATAACATCAGCTTTGGATTTAGGGACATCACCACCTTCTATATTGCCTATAAAGTTCAAGTTTGCTTTCTTTAAAAGTTCACTTGCCTGCAAAGTTAATTCGTTACCTTTTGTATCTTCTTCACCTATAGACAAAACCGCAACTTTAGGATTTCTTATTCCCATTACACTCTTTGAATAAATATTTCCCATTATTCCAAATTGTAAAAGATGTTCCGGCTTACAATCTACATTTGCACCGGCATCAGCAATAATACATCTTCCGCTTATAGTAGGAAAAGGAACTGAAATTACCGGTCTTGAAACGCCGGGTATTCTTTTTAAATATAAAAGTGATACTGCCATGGCAGCACCGGAGTTCCCCATTGAAACAAATGCATCTGCTTTACCTTCCGCAACCAATTTGCAGCAAACCGCCATTGAAGAATCTTTTTTGTGTCTGGCAGCATTTGCCGGATGTTCATCCATTTCAATAACTTCGGTTGCATTTACAACAGATATTCTTTCTTTAGGAAACTTATATTTTCTTGACCACTTTTCCAATTGAGCGGCAATAATATCCTCTTTACCGACAAGTATAACATCATTGTCGGTTTGCTTAACAGCAAGGATTGCACCTTCTACATTTATATCAGGTGCTCTGTCTCCGCCCATTACATCAAGAGCAAGAATCATTTTACTTTGCTTCCTCTTGTGCTTCTTTTGCTTGTTGTTCTTTAGCTTTAGATTTTTTTACTTTTCTGGGAACTACCAATTTCCCGTTATAAAATCCGCATTCAGGACAAACTTTGTGAGGCATCTTCGGTGCTCCGCAGTTTGAACATTTGCTGGAATTTTCAGCTTCTATTTTTGAATTTGCAGATCTTCTGCTGTCCCTACGATGAGGAGTGTGTTTTCTTTTTGGATTTGGCATTTTTCCCTCCGATTATATTTTTAATTTTTTTATTTTTGACCACTTTTCGGCAACAAATTCATCTTTCATTTTTTGTTCACAAAAGCAATCTTTTTCATTTCTATTATTACCGCAAACAGGGCATAACCCTTTGCAATCATTTTTACATAACGGTTTCATGGGAATATTTAATAAAACAGATTCTCTCATTTCTTCCGCTATATCATACTCATATTCTTCTTTAGTAAAAGAACATTCAAAAGGTATCTTTATGTTTTGTTCAAACTCTTTTAAACATCTTGAACATTCAAAAGACATTGTTCCGGTTATGTTTCCGGTAACACTTATAACATCATCATACTTATTTGCTTCAAAAGAAAAAACGAGATTAGCCGACTTTATAATTTCCTTATCATACTCAAAAGGAAAGGGTTTATTTTCGACGACTAATTTCTTACTTTTCTTAAAATCATCAAAACTTACTAACAATTTTTCCATAACCTAAATTAAGTTTAGATTATATTTGTTAGTTTTCTTTTTGTCAATACCCTTCGAAAAATATACATATATAATAATATGTATGTTTTTTAATGTTACCTAAATTTTATAAATTTTGCAAACACAAAAATTGCCTTTGGCAATTTTGGAAGATTTGAAGATTGGAAGAATAGAAGATTAGAAGGAAAGAAGAAAGCTAAATAATAACAAAATTTGCAAAGCAAATTTTACAACTTAACTTCCAATCCTCCAATCTTCTAATCATCTAATCTTCTAGGCTGGTTGTTTACTTTTAAAAATCAATTTTGTAAAATATTTGCTTAGTTTAAATAGTTTGAAAATTAAAAATTATTTAGCAATTTATATTTGGGGGAGAAGTAAATGGCATTTCAAAAGAAAGAAGTAGTAGAAAAATTTAAAACACATGCAACCGATACAGGTTCACCTGAAGTTCAAGTTGCATTGTTGACAACAAGAATCAATTATTTGGCAAATCATTTTAAAAAGTTTCCTAAGGATTTTGCTTCAAGAGTAGGTTTCTTAAAGATGATTGGTCAAAGAAGAAGACTTCTTGATTATTTAAAAAGAACAGACAAAGAGTCTTACACAGCTATTTTGAAAAAATTAGACTTAAGAAAGTAAAAAAAATTTAAGTCCGTCGTAAACACAAAGGATGCACTCAATTCCATTATATATGTAGTTGTGTGGATCTTTTGTGTGATGTTTATAGGCGGACTGATGGAGTAAAAATGGAACAAATAAAAACATCGTTGATTGTTGCAGGCAAAGAAATTTCCATTGAATCGGGCAAACTCGCAAAACAAGCTAACGGTGCTTGTGTTGTTAGAGTTGGCGACACTATGGTATTGGTTACTGCGGTTGCATCATCAACACCAAAAGAAGGAACGGATTTCATGCCGTTAACCGTAGACTACAAGGAAAGAGCTTATTCTACCGGAAGATTTCCGGGCGGTTTCTTTAAAAGAGAAGCCAAACCGAAAGAAAGTGAAATTCTTGTAAGCAGACTTATAGACAGAAGTATCAGACCGTTATTTTCGGAATTTTGGAGAAACGATACTCAGATAGTTGCAATGGTAATATCTCATGATGGAGAAAATCCGTCTGATATTATAAGTATAATAGGTGCATCTGTTGCACTTCATCTTTCAAACATACCTTTTGAAAAAGATATCGCTTCTGTAAGAATAGGAAGAATCAACGGAGAATTCGTTGTAAATCCTACAATCCAGGAAAGAGAACAATCCGATTTGGATTTGGTTGTTAGCGGAACCGAAGAAGCTTTAACAATGGTTGAAGCAGGTGCATCGGAACTTTCCGAACAGGAAATGTTGGATGCATTGAATCTTGCAAAAGAAGAAATCAGCAAAATTTGTAAATTTATAAAAGCTCTTCCTACAAAGGAAAAACTTCCTATAACGGAACCTGTTATAGATGCAAACTTAAAAGCTGAAGTTGAAGCGGAAACATTGCCTAAAGCTCAAGAGTGTGTAACTATAAAAGATAAAACAGAAAGAGAAGTTACCTGGGCAACATTCAAAAAAGAAATGCAAGATAAACTTGCCGAAAAATATCCGGAACAATCCGCATTAATAGATTTTGTTATGGAAGATATTTTTTATAAAGAAGCAAGAAAACTTGTTTTAACAAAAAATATAAGAACTGACGGCAGAGCATTAACGGAAATAAGGCCTATAACTTGCGAAGTAGGTTATTTACCGAGAGCTCACGGAAGTGCAATATTTACAAGAGGTCAAACACAATCTCTTGCAACCGTTACTTTGGGCAGTCCTGAAGATAAACAGGTTATGGACGAATTAACGGGTGAATATAAAGAAAGATTCTTATTACATTATAATTTCCCGGGATATGCAACAGGTGAACCAAAACCTGAAAGATCACCCGGAAGAAGAGAAATCGGTCACGGTAATTTGGCAAGAAGAGGTTTAAAACCTGTTCTTCCGGAAGAAAAAGATTTCCCTTATGCAATAAGAATAGTTTCCGATATTACGGAATCCAACGGTTCATCTTCAATGGCATCCGTTTGCGGCGGTTGTTTGGCATTGCTTGATGCCGGAGTTCCTATTAAGGCAACTTGTGCAGGTATCGCAATGGGACTTATGAAAGAAGGTGACAACTATGTTATCTTAACCGATATCATGGGAATGGAAGATCATTTAGGTGATATGGATTTTAAAGTTGTAGGTACAAGAAAAGGTATTACAGCTTTACAAATGGATATAAAAATTGACGGTTTAACAACAGAGATTATGGCAAAAGCTCTTGAACAAGCAAGAGTAGGAAGAATGGAAATTATCGGTAAGATAGAAGCTACTCTTCCGCAGCCGAGACCTGAACTTTCAAAGTATGCTCCGAGAATGGTATCTTTTGTAATTCCGCAAAGTAAAATAGGAACCGTAATCGGCCCCGGCGGAAAAACAATAAAAGGTATTCAGGAAAATACCGGAGTTGAAATATCTATTGAAGAAGACGGAACGGTATTTATTTCAAGCCCTAATGCTTTAGCTGTTGAAACAGCAAAGAGCATGGTTGAAGGTTTAACGGCGGAAGTTGAAGTAGGAAAAGAATACAAAGGTAAAGTTACAAGAATTATGAATTTCGGTGCTTTTGTAGAAATTCTTCCGGGAAAAGAAGGTCTTGTTCATATTTCAAAACTTTCCAAGAAACATGTTAAAAAAGTAGAAGATGTTGTTTCTATCGGTGAAGAAATAGTAGTTAAAGTTGACGAAATAGATAAGCAGGGAAGAATCAATTTAAGTAAAACTATGTAATTATAAAAGGTATAATTATGTCCGCTAAAGAAAATAATTTAGAAGAAAAAGTAAAATCTTTATATGAAGTGATGCAGCAGGAAAAGGTTGAAGAAATAAGAATAGATTCTTCCGATATGAAGTTGCATATCAGAAGAAAAAATTATTCAAGACCTGTTCAGAGAGTTGCACAAGGACCGGCTCAACCTGTTCAACAAGAAGTTAAAGCTGATTCTCAACAAGATGTGGTTGTAGGTGAAAGCACAATAAAATCCCCCATCACGGGTGTGTTTTACAGGTCTCCTTCTCCGACATCTCCGATGTTTGTAAAAGAAGGTGACGTTGTTGAAGTAGGTAAAACTTTATGTATTGTTGAAGCAATGAAAGTTATGAACGAAATTAAAGCTACTGAAAGAGCAAAGATAGTGAAAGTTTTGGTAGAAAACGGCGAATCTATAAACAGTCAGCAAGATTTGTTTGTTATAGAAAAAATGTAATTTAAGGAAAAGATTATGCAAGACAGAATCGGAATGGCAGCAGGTCAAATTTGGCACTTCTTAGATGAAAACGGTGAATCTACACCGATAAAGATTAAAGCACATTTAGGACTTTCAAACACAATGCTTTATTTGGCATTGGGTTGGCTTTCAAGAGAAGGCAAAGTTAATATTGTACCTTTTGAATACACATACAAAATTTCATTAGTAAGATAACAATTGTATTTAATTATTAATAAAACGCTCTCAATTACGGGAGCGTTTTATTTTTTTTGTAATAGTTTTGAATACAAAAAAAGGCAGATGATTTTTTCATCTGCCTTTTTTGTTTCTTTTTTTCTGCGACTATGCAGAAGCCGCTATTGCATGAACATTTCTCATATTAAACAATCCTGCTATCTTGTTTTCTTCTGCTTGCCAGTTCAAATTACCCATTGCCAAAATATCCAATATATTATTTCTCTGTTCCGCAGTATAAGTTTTCCCTTCTTCACTTATTGTCTTTCTCAATTGTGCGATATTTATCACAAAATCTTCCGCACCTTCTTTTGCATAATTTGTCTTATATTCTACCTTTAATATCTCGCTTATAGTCTTTTGATTTCCATTTATCTTCTTCTGATCCAATTCTCCTACGGTATTAACTTCCTGTGACTTCATCGCAAACAACAAGCCTCCGGCTATTGCCGTTAATTCTACCGACAATTCTGTTGCAGCTGTGTTTCCGCCTTCTTTCCTTATATCCATCATTCTACCCATTACTTTGTTCATTATCTCATTATTACTCATACCTTTGACATCTGCTATTCCGAACAATTCACCTATTTCTTTGATACTTATTTCGTTTGCATCAGTCTTACCCATTAATCCGCCTATCGCCTGTACTTCCACGGATTGTACTTTCGGATTGGTTAATGCTTGTACTATTGCTGTCATTATCTTTTTCTCTTCCGCACTCATTCCTTTTACTTTATCAAAGACTTCTTCCGCTTTTATTGCTTTCTTAATTCCATCTTGAACAGCAAAACTTACTTTTCCTAACCTTCTATCAAATACTATTCCGAGGTCTCCTTTTATCTTTCCTTTGAGAGCATCGTTTGCTTTTGCAAATTCTGTTCCGTATCCTTCCAACTTCTTACTTTCTTTCATTAATGCTCTTATATCGGAACTAAAGAATGCCTTTAACGAGCCGCTTAATTTTCCTAATATTCCGATATCTTTCTTATTCAAACCTGCTATTATTGCTTTATCTTTTGCTGATAAGCCTTCCTGCATTGCAGCTACTTTTCCTTGTTGTATCGAATAATTATCATTTATATTCCTTACTGCATTTATCAAATCATCTACATTTGCTTTAGGATTCGATTCTTTTATTAATTCTAATGCTGCCACTACATCACCCTTCATAACCTTTTGAACTTTTTCGTTTCCTGCATCACTGTTTGCCTCTACTCCCATTGCCTTACTTGCCGCAACATATCTCTCATAGTTTTCATATGCAAACCAAACTTCTCTTGTCATATTTTCTTCTTCGTTTCCTACTCTTACTCTTCCTATCTCTAATACTTTATCCATTATTCCTTTTGCCGCTTCTTCTCCCAATTCTTCACTTAATCTTGCTCGTGCTTGTGCATATGTAGGTGCTACATTGCCCTTTGTATCCTGAGCCTTTGCCCATTGTTTTGTTTCATTTACTACAGCATTATTTGCTTTCTGCAATGTTGCTTCTTCGTTTGCTTCCATTACATCATTCAAATTATTAAGTATCAATCCTACACTATATCCGCCTTCTTGTGCTGCAGCTTCTCTTAATATCTTATTCTCTCTTACAGAATCTACAGATGTTATCTGTACTATATCTCTGTTGAAGAACTCTGAACTAAATCTCGATTTACCGTCTCTGTGTGCAAATCTTCCGTCACCCTGTTCGGATTGTGTTGCATCCATCTTTTCAAAGTTTACTTTCCACATAGTAGCTTGAACTTTTGCTTCACTTGCCGTAAGATTTTGTTTTGCCTTCAAGCTTTCTACCGCACCGCCCATATCTCCGGGGTTCCAACCTCTTCCGAGTAAGCTTACATCTCCCACTATAAATGACACTTCTCCGTTCTTCATTGCATTCTTTAATACTTCTTGCAATACTTTTATCTTAACATTCATATCTATGTTTGCCAAATCGCTGACACTATAATCTTCTACTCCGTTTGCGGACATCACTTCAGCTACTCTTGCCGACGGATATTGTTCTCCGTTGGATAATTTCGTTAATTCGCTGTCAAGTAAGTCTAACGACAAGCTTACTATGTCATCCGGAGATACTCTGGACTCTCCCAAACTTTCAGATGTTAATCCTTCTACAATTTGTGTTGTTACATCGGAATTTGCCGTCATTATCAAGTCCACACCGGCTATTCCTTGTGCATTCAATTTCTTTCTTGCTTGTGCTATTACTTCTGTTATTTCACCTTGTTCTTGAGTCAATGCCGTAGTTACTCCTACTTTCATCGTGTCAGGCATACTTCCGCCTATCTTTCCATAATCCAAATCTTTTAACAATGTTCTTATCGACGAACTGAATGTTCCGGAGAATCCTACCGACCACTCAAATGCAGCCAATGCTTCCTTGGATGATATAAATGTCTCTAATGAAGGTTTATTTATATTATCACAACCTTCCAACAACTCTATCGTCCACATTCCCGGCATATTCAAGCTCTTCATCGGTGTTCCGTTATTTGTTATATAAACATTCTGTGCTTTATCGTTACCATCTTTTTCTACCAAATATGAACCTGTTCCGACATTTTTCTTTGCAGTAAATAATGATAATGCATCCATTCCGGTTACCAAGAACTCTCTTACTTCCGTTTCCGTTCTAAACACATCACTGTATTCGGCATATATTGTACTTATCAATTCTTCAAGGGCTTTATCATACTGCTCTTGAGTAATTACAGGTTTTTCTTCTTGTCCCTTTTGTGCATCTACATCTTCTCCCTCATGTCTTGCTCTAACATCTTCTATCGTTTCTCTTATATTTGTTATCATATTATCTTTATAACCGTCTTGTGCCTCTTCCGCTGCCACTGTCCTTATCACTGCATCTTGTCCATCGGCAATCTTTCTGGTTCCTTTATCACCTTCCGTAAATCTCGACATTTCCGCTATATCTATCTGTTGATCATCAACTTTTACATCAAGTTTATCGTATCCTTCCAAACCTAATAATCTCGATCTTACTTCCAAATTCCTTATTGATGAATATTGTTCATTTACTATGTCTCTTACTTGTTGTTCATCCATTTCCAATAATTTCATTGCGGATTTTACAGTTTCGTTTCCAAGTACTTCCGTAACAATAGCATCCCTGTTTTTCTTATCACTTGTTCCCTTATAAGCCGTATCTATCGCATCAGATATAGATTTGTATGCATCTCTTGTCTGCTCTAACTGTTTTCTACCTTTATTACTGTTAAGCAACTCTCTATCTGCATTCAATTTTTCTTCATTTACTCCAAGATATGCATAATCTTGTGCTTCTATTGTTGCTCCGCTAAGCAATTTATCATAGTAATCTACCATTCCATATTGTTTCGTATACTTACCGGCAGCACTTGCAAGTGCCGATGCAGGTATAGTTGCCGCATAATCTAACTCATCTCCCACCAACTGCGATATTCTACCTATCGGCAAGTTAATTCTGTCTAATCCTTGTCCTTCCGCTAATAACAATTTTATTGCTTCTGCACTGTCTTTTGCATTCTTAAATTGTACTTTCACAGTCTTATTATCGGATAATGTAGTTTCTTCCAATTCTATATTGGCTCCTTTAAGCAATGCCTTATTATGTTCTACTTGATCTATTACTTCCTGTCTTGTTTCTTCCGGCCCGTACGATAACAAGCCCGCCATTGCTTCAGAGAATAAACTGCCCCAACTGCTGTATGTTCCGATTATTATTCCGGCGTTATCCAATTTTTCTCTCAATCCTTCTTTGTCTTCGGTATTTGTTATTAATTCAACCTTTCCTAATGATGAACCAAACACAAAATCTATATGGTTATAAAGTTCTTCCGCATTGGAGTTTTCATTTGTTAACCATGTTATAAATTTATTGTCTCTTCCTTCTATATTCGGATTTGCACTTAACAATAATACACTGAATAATCCGATTATAGATTTTCCTCCTGCAGTCTGTAATTCTTGTGCATATCCTGCAGATTTTTCTTCTACTTCCCCTCCGTTTTCCACTGTTGCCTGCAATATATCTCTAAAGGCTTCTTTCTGTCCGTCTCTAAAGCCCGATAATGCCAATACGGAATATGGTACTGCCGTATTCAATCCGTATTTCTTAGACATTCCGTTAATCAATCCGCTTATAACATCTTTTTCGGTAAGCACTTCCCCGTCTTTTTCAACTTTTTCTCCATTCATCACTCTTACAAAATTGTCATAATCTTTTTCATCAAAGCTATCTTGTAAATATTCCAATATCGGTGTTATAGATGTTTTTCCTTTTATTTCTCCGGTAACCATTCCTAACAATGTATCATAATCTTGTTCAGCTTTTCCTTTATCGGAACTACTGTCTATCATGTATTGTCTTACTGCTTGTCTCATATTGTCGTTTAATACTCCGGCTACCTGTTTTGCAGCCAAGTTGTATCTTAAATATGTCTGCATCTCACTGTCACTCATATTTGCCATCTTTGCTAACTGTGCGTCGGTTAAGAAATAAGCATCCTCTACAGCAGATACGCTTGCAGATCTCTTATATGGCTTTCCTGCTTCTTTTGCTGCAGCATACCCGTCAATATAATCACTTACTGCTGCTTTTATGGTTGCCATACCGGCTTCATCAACAGTAAATTGTGTTTGTTGAGAATCTGTGAGTCCGGCAAATACTTTCGCGACTTCTTGCATCGGTGCACTTTCAGAAGCATTTTCAGCAGATCTTCCATGACCGCCTTCTTCTCCAAGGACACTATTTATATTATCATAAGAAGATATATCAACCTCTTCCATTTGGCTCAATGTTTGTATAGTGTTGGCAAGTGTCGTCTTTTGACTTGCGGACAAATTAGACAGGTCTAATGAATTTATTTTACCTAAAATATCTTTGTTAAGACTTGCATCATTATGTGCATTCAATATTTGTGCCGCAAAATATAATTGTTCCATAGAAGCATCTTCGGAACTTATCATATCTTCTGCTTGTTGAACTGTATACTTACTTACATCCAACCCTTTGATATTTGCATTCTGAATAACGGTGCTTATTATACCATCACTTCTTACTTTTGCAGCAAAATCTTGTAATTCTCGGCTATCTTGTCCTTCGTTCTTAGCAATAGCTCCCGCTACTGTTTGCAAATTATAGTTAAATGCATTTCTATCAAAATCTTCAGAATTACTGAATTGCATTCCCATTATATACGGTTGAACCGCATTATAATCTACTCCAAGGTCCAAAGCTGTCCCTAATGCATTTATCATTTCATAAGATCCGTCCAAACGATCAAATGCAGTATTTAAGTTTCTTGTTAATTGCTCATTAACAGGCATATTTTGTTGTACTTGAGCTAATCCTCTTACATAACTTGTCATTTGTGTGGGCTTCAAGCCGTCTTCAGTATCCGTTCTTATGGAATCGGAATGGCCTCTGTTACTTAACACTACACCTGAAGCATCCTGCAAATATGTGGCCATAAGTCCAACACTATCTCCGTTATTTATCATATCGTTAAGATATGAACTTCTAGCAATATTTGCATTATTTGAATTAACAAGTTGTCTAAGTTGCGATATTTCTCTTACACTTAAATTATTATTAGCAGCTGCGATTCTAACTCCGAATTCATTTCTAATACTGGAAGCATTTGTAGAATGTAACAATAATCCGTAAACGCTTGAATTTGAATTTAAGTTCAAAATATCCTGAGCAGTAAGATTAGTTCTTCTTGTTCCGTTATCACGTGCATTTGCTCTGTTGTTTATAGTATTTTGTATTCTTGCTATCTCTTGTGCTCTTTGTGTTTGGTCTTGCATATTTGCAAGATTTTGTGCGGTATTGGCACCTATTTGTTTATATGTTCCGTTATTGTAATCTACCATTATATTTCCATCAGGTGTACCATCGAAACATTCTTTTAACATTTCTCTGAATTGAGGTGAAATTCCAGGTAAAATCATATCAACAAATGCACCCATGAATTCTTCTCTGATATTTTCCGAATAGAATGTTCCCAACATACTACCGACTTGTTCATTACCAACATTTTGGAACACTTCATCAAAAGAGCTTGCAAATCTGGCAACTCTGCCTACACCCGGTATATTTTGGAAAACAGGTCCGACTGCCGCGGAAAGAACCGGTGTCATTGCGGAGAATGCCCACATATTTGGTGAAGAAACTGTATCAGAGACAGATTTCAATGCTGATCCTATAAAGTCTCCGCCGGTTGAATAAACAGGGGCTTGAACTTTTAAGAAGAAGCTGAAATCATCCGAAACTTCTTCACCTTTTAGAATCTTTAATCCCGCTCCCAACATACCGAACAGATTTGGAATAGGCAATGGTATTTCACCGTTAAAGCTCAAACCGACTGAATCCAATGCTGTGTTTACGGTACCGAATATACCATCTATAACTACAACGTTGAACACAGAAATATCTTTTATCATTCTAAATGAATTCATTAATGAAGATTCTGCCATATTAGCAAAAACCGTCAGAGCTTTTTTTTGCCATCCCGAAACCTCAGAAACACCTTTTCCTAAAGTTTGGCCAAGTTCAGAAAAACTCTTACCCCAATCTTTGAATATGTTATTTTCTTTTATATTTTGTAAGAAAGATTTACTGCTATCCCTTCTCGATGAATCTTTCCATATATCTTTCACATTTTCCCAAACGGTTTTTGATTTATCCCAAATTGCAGGAGCATTTTCTGCTATTAATTTTTGAACTTCCGTCGATACAGCCCCCTGTATTTCTGCCAACGAACCGGAATTCTGACCTATTCTCTCCAACATTTCCTTAACCTGATCCTCGGAAAGTTTTGCTAAATCCTTATTTAACGATGATACAAATCCATCTAATTTGGTAAAACTTTCTCCTGTTATTTCTTGCATCCTAAAATAAACATTACTTGCATTTTGACTCATCCAGATTTCTTTATTGAATATAGGAGAGAATACCGCTATTGTTGAGGCCATTTTAAATAATTCATCGTCAACTATATCTCCAAGTCCGATACTTCTTGCAAATTTTGGTAACAATCCATCAAAATGTATAGGACCGATATCAACACCAAGCATAACAGCATTTAGTCCTATAGCACCAAATGAATTTATTGCCTTTAACCCAACTGTTGCAAAACGTGCTCCCAAAATATTAGCTAATGTACTACCATCTTTTACTCCATACTTCAACATTTCCGCTGCCTTATCAAATCCCAAAGCAGAAGCTTTTTGTGACAATGTACTCATCGGAGACATAACCGTTTTTGCTCTCGACAAGAATTTTCCTACTTTTGAGCCTTTAAATGCGGTACTCAAACCACCAACAACATTTGTAGCCTTGAATATAAAATTACCCAATTTACCTAAACTTGCTATTCTCTTATAAACTTCAACTGCAGTCGCCATTTCTTTCGATATTTTCGCCAGTTCCGCCAGTTTGGCAGCCTTGGCGGCTTCATCAAGACCTTTTACTGCATCAGCAACCTTTGCAGCTGCTGAAAATGCTTTAGTTAAACCGCCTATTACAACAGCAAAATCCATAGCAACAAAAATGAACTCTTTAACTGCGGTAGCCGTATCCCCGACAGTCAAAGCTTTCATTCCGGCATCCATACTCTTCATAACTGACGGTATGGCAGCTATGGCGGCTATAACAGTTAAACTTGCAACTAAAGATGTACCGAATGTACATACTGCCAAAGCAATCGTTGCCGCAATATAAAGAGCCGTAACTACTGCCGTTATTGTTTCATTCCTTACCTGGTCTCTTGATAATCTCTGTGCATCTCTTGCATCGGCAGTCTTGTTATATTGATCTACAACTGCAGAATCAAGTTTAAGTACACTATTATATCCTACACCGGCATATCCGTATCCGTTTGTTGATATAGGTTTAAACTTATCGCCGTTAGCATCTGTTAATGATAATTCAAAACCTTTTCCATTTGTACCGAAAGCAACAAAATCTCCGTCTGAGTTTAGATATCCGACTTGTCCGTTCTGTACATTGAAAGAATATGTTTCGGCAACAGTTACTCCGTTTGGTCCGGTACTTGTATATTTAGTTACATCCAATCCATGTTCATAAACAATATTTCCGTCATTGTCATAAGTTGCTCTTGTTGTCTCGTTAGCAACCGCTCTTCCGAGCGCATCATAAACAAAATTCGAATCTACTTTTTCTACGTAGAAATCCTGCAAAGAACCTAAGACATTATTTGTACCGGTTTTTCTGTCTTGTTCCACTAAAGCTGCTATTTTTTCGGATTGATCAAATAAAGCTTCACCTGCATCATTCAATACAGATTTAGAAGAGAATATTCCACTTGCGGTGAAGTTCAATTTCAAGCCAGAAACATCGGTAGAACTTAAGAATCCCGCATTAGCCAATTCGAAAACGAAATGGCCTCCGTTATCACCGCCATCACCATAAAGGCCTGTTACTTTTCTTTCCGTGAGTCTGCCAAGAGCATCATATTCCTCAGTGGTTGCCATATTAATATCTATAGTAACTTGATTTGAATGGAAATCAACATTTAATCCATAGAAAGTATATGTATCACTTGTAAACATCGCTTCCAATTGTTCATCCGTCATACCGGATGCTCTTTCAAATAAGTCATCATCTCCTAATGCCTTTATCTTAAACAACATTTCTTCTCTGCTTCCGCCTTCAAGGAAGCCATATCCGCCTAAAGCAACCGATACAGAATAAGAATATGTATGTCCCAATTCCTTATCATAGTTAATTGTTCTGGAATCATAATCTTTTGCGGTTCCTGTTTCACCTGCCGTTCCGGCATTAAGAGCATAGGTAAACGATTCTTTACTTGTTTTCATCACAACATCACCTTCGGAATGTTCCAATACGATTTCCACGGTACCGTTTTTAGCAGCTTCCGATCCATATCGTTCGGTATCGTATAAGGCACTTTGATCTAAGTAGTTGTAATTATATGTAATAGAATCTGTTTCTACTGTCCCGTCATCATTATACTTGTAAGTTTTTATACTATCTTGTTTACCTACACTTAAAATGTCACCCTCTTTAATACCGCTACCTACAAATGCCGATAAGTCAACTTTTGTTGTTCCGTCACCCAATGTGTATTCAGTGTCGGTTAAAACTTTATCGCTGTCTAAGCCGGTTAATGCTTTTACCTCATAAATACCACCGTCTTGGGTTTCGTATACAACTCTGTTTTGACTATCATACAAAGTACTTCTTGTTTCCGGTGACAACAACTTACTTTCAACGGCAAATTCTCCGTCTTGACCAACATTATATACGGTAACAATATCTTGTTCCGTAGTAGTTGTAGTTATTGTTTTAAATGAGCCCGAAGCATCATCACTGGTTGTTGTATTTACAGTATTTTGTTTGAAGTTTACAATATAGTCTACTTTACTCGGTGTTGACTTCCAATCAACCCCTGTAGCTCTTCCTTCCGAAACTTCAGTGACTGTCCCAACATAAGTTTCTCTCTTAACATTTGAAGCAGATTGTAAATATTGAACACCATCATCATCATATTGATATGAAATTTTTGCTACTCCTGTTGAATCAATACCATATGCACTTAAATCTTCTCCCGTATATCCGGACAAAACTACTTTCTTTACGGAAACAGGCTCTCCGTTTCTGTATTCCGTAGTAATTTCCGTTAAACTGTCACCTTCTTTTAAATTAAAATCTTTTATCTTGTTCTTATCATAGTTTATATTACTCATGCTGCCAAAATAATCCACTCTTGAAGTTACAACTCTATCTGCGTAAGTATCGGTATCTGAACGATAAGCATAAGTTTCTCTGTACGAACCCTCTTCAACCTTTACATCTTTAGCTCTTCCTATATCTTTTTTCCAACTTCCTTCCCACGTATATTTAGCACTATTTACATATGTCTGTCTTCCAAATCTGTCCCAAGTTGTATCAAGTTGTGTTGCTTTATGGGTGGTACTACCATTCAATATCGAATCTATGTTTTCCGGTTCTAACTGTCCGTTCGGACCCTCGCGCAGAAAATCAGTATAAACACTACTTGAACCGGAACCATCAGCATTTCCTACAAAATCAACATATGATCTTGTAACTTTTTGGGATCTATTTGGACCCTGTTCAACTGTTTCTGCGGTATAGCTGTTTCCGGTTAAATCAAAATTAACATATGTATTATTGTCTCCGGAAAGTTTATACTCGTTACTACCGTTTGCTGTTCCATCATAAGTATATTTCTTCCCCTGGTCATCGGTATATGTTACTTTAACTGTTTTAACTGTATCATAATACTCATATACTTCATTACCATATGCATAACTCATTGGCACCTGTTTTGTTCCATGTTCTATGGTAACCATCCTTCCGGAATCAGGATCTCTTTGTGTTTCTTTCCACTCATCACCAAAAGCGGAAGTATTTACATAAACAACAGCACCTTCAAACATTATCTGTCTTGCATCCTCGGAAGAAGAACCTCCATATCCGGCCAAATCTCTCAATGTTAAATTCTTTAAGTTAGGACTCTCTATATAAGATCCGGATTCAGGATTTCCTCCAGAAACTCTATCTCCAATATTAATATCAGGAAGACCTGCTTCAAACCAAGTACCGTCAATATCTATAACTTTTTTAGTACCATCAGGCGATAGCACAGTCATATCATCACTTCTATCCCAACCTACAGTCTGTCCGTGATTTTTCATATCTCCGGGTTTCATTCCGACATAAAGTCCTATACCCTGTTCATCAGAATCTGTCAATTCTACTACTTCTCTTATGTCTTTAGGATCAATGTAATACTCTTTACCATCTACGATAATTTTGACATCATTACCGGTTCTATTCCAAGAACCATCTTTTGTACAACAAGTGCCGATAAAGCTTACTCCCCTATCAAGTTCCATAAGTTTACCATAATCAACAACAACCGGTTTACCATCGTAGTATGTAAGATATTGATCGTTATTTGGATTATTAGGATCCTTATTAAGGATGACATCGTCTTCAGTAAATTCATGATGTTTATTGCCCTTTGTATCCAAGCTAAACTTTTTACCGGAATCAGTTGTGTATGTAACAGTTTCACCAACAGCTTTAAAATCTATGGTACCTTCTTCCTCTCCTGCTACTACTCTGACTTTTCCCGAGACGTCGTTTCCTAAGCCCTCAATCTTGCCGTCTTTTGCACTCAATATAGAACCGACATTATAAACTGTCGATTCCGAGAATACTTGAGAAGCAGTAGCATCGGAATAATTGTTAAATACTCCGGAAGCAATGAGTTTTCCGTCGCTATCTCTATATATTTCTCCTTCAAAAGTAGAACGAAGGTCTTGATCTCCTGCAGCACCGCCGCCATTTCCTTCAGGTTTATCTTGTTTTTCCTGATCAGTTACATTCATGCCTTCCGCATATACTTTAGCATTAGTAACAGTAAGGGAACCGTCTCCTATAGAAACTCTTGCACCGGCAAGTATATGATATTTCGTTCCGTTATACTCACTTGTCAACGCTGTTACATCCCTGTCAACATCGTTTGCAGAATCATGTATGGTTCCGCTTGTAGGCAATGTAAAGTAACAATATGCCAAATTATCATACCCGGCAGATCTATTGTGGTTATTCATATGACTTACGGAAACCGTTATTTCTTCGTATTTTTCTCCTCTCCATTCAACATCTTTTCCAACAATAGATTTTACTCCGGCCTTATTTAATATTGCCGCTGCGGTTATATACTGACCGGCAGTAAATTTCTCCGTAAATTCGGTTTTAGTTGTTCCCTCTGCTTTCCATGAGTCCGGTAACTTATATGTTGCATTTAAATTATCGTTTGCTTTAAATGCCATTACCTTTTCACCGTTTAAAGTTTGCAAGCTTATATTAAAACTTGCACCCGGAGATAAAGTTATACCATCCGCTATTTGAACACCTGTATTTGTTTTATCAACAAAATTAGCTCCCTTATCCGCAACTTCATCACTTTGATTATTTAATAACGTTCCGAACATTGTTATTGTATCGGAAGAAATATCTCCGGACATTTTTCCGGTAAAATCAAATTTTTCCAATCCGGAAACTTCTAATCCGACATTCGAGAAATTGTCGGTTAAAGTTTGTTTTGCTTTATTTGGACTTACAAAACTGAATGTTGATGCTGAAGAACCGGCAGTCCATGTTCCGTTAGAATATATATAGTCTCCTCCATCCGTTATAACATATCCTGCACCGGAACCCAATACAGAACCTGAAGTTGCTACTGTTCCGTTTCCTACTATGGTTAAGTTTCCGTTTCTTACGGATATTATTCCTTTAGAACCGTCTTTATTATCCGTAATAGAGAAAGAATCATCCGTTTCTGTTATTAAGCCCTTAGTATTAACAGTTTCGGAATCGCCTTCTTCTCCTCCCTGTTGGCCTCCACCGCCTTTTGCGGTTGTCCATTTTTGTCCATCGGTTGTTAATTCTGCATTCAAACCGTAATCACCGTTTTTCCCAACTTCAAAATATGCACCTTCTGTTAATCCGTCTTCACCCTTTGTCCAAACTTTGCTCGTTGATATTGATCCATCAGGATTTACATGATTATACGTACCTTCTACAAAAACTTTGTCTCCTTCTCTTGCCGTTAGAGAATTATCTTCGTTTACAATAAATTCAAAAGTTGCAGATTTTGAAAGTTCGATAAAATCTGCATTACTAACTAAGAATTGTGCCGGCGCCGCAGCCGAACTTGCACTTATGGTCGAACCTGCGGCAAAAGTTCTCTTTAAAACACCGCCCTCAATCACATCTGTATATTGAATATAAACATCTTTTCCTTTGTATGTTCCCGATAACGTAAAGGTCTTGCTTCCATCCGGATTTTCTACTTCTTTGCTCGACACGGTCGTTTTTACATTTGTCTTATCGTTTAAAACAGAATCCAGATCGGTATCTTCTGTAACATATCCCAAAAATATTCCATCCGCATTATTTATCTGTACATCTGCACCTTTTATCGCTTTTATGACATATGGATTATCTGTAGAACCATCTCCTTCTATCTTTACTCCGCCTACATAATTACCTTTACTGTCTTGATAGAAATATTTCGGAGTATAATCTGTTTCTCCTTTTGCTATTGCATCTTCCATTTCTTTTGCCGCAGCATTTATGGATTCCGCACTAAAAGCCTTACCGAATTCAAGACCGTTTTCATCTTTTGCCGTTATTCTCTTACCGTATTTATCCGTATATCCTTCGGTTAACAAAGAGCCTTTACCTTTCAGTGCAGCGCTTATTTCCGTATCTTCCGTCATTGTTCCAAAATATACGCTGCCATCACCATCTACTAATGTTACTTTTGCTCCTTGTGCACCTTTAACAACCCATTTATCACCACTACCTTTTTCTACCCTTACTCCGCCTATAGAATTACCGTTTGAATCTCTGTATGAATATCTCGGAGTATAGTCTTGCCCTTTTTCGGTAGCTTCCTTTAATGCATCAGCATCAGCATTGATTGTTTTCTCTCTAAAATCTGCTTTACCGAATTCTATACTTTCACCTTCTCCTGCAGTCAAGACTATAGGAGTACCGTATTTGGTCGTCTCTGCTTGTGTAAATGTTGCTCCTTTCCCTTCCAACACATCACTTAAAGCCGTATCACTATCTATTGTTCCGTAATATGTATCACCTTTACTATCTTTTATTTGTACATTTGCGCCTTGTGCGCCTAAAACTGTTCCATCATCAGCAATTCTTACCCCACCGACATACCCTTCGTCACCACTATAAAAATATTTAGGTATGTACTCTTTTCCGGCAGCTGCCGCTGCTGTTACCTCATATGCATCCTTATTTATATCTTCCGCATCAAAGCTTACAATAGTAAAACCTTCGGTAACAGAAAATTTTGTGGTTGCAGTAATAGGAGTACCATATTTTTCACTTACAGCATATGCAGTATTATTAAAAGTGGCTTGTGTAAGATCTGTCCATTTGTAACCTTCACCATCTTTACCTGTCTTTCCTTCTACGGAATACGTTTCACCATCAGGGCCTTTCCCGTAAACGGTTATATTTGTTCCGGGAGCCACAGCACCATCGACATTATACATCCAATCATCTCTCAGTCCGCCTTTAGAAACATCTGCTACAAGTGTAACCACATCCCCATTTTCCAATTTAATTCCTTGTTGTGCAAGCCTTCCGTTTTTAACATCATATTCTCTAACAGCTATGTGTGATGTGTCAATCCATGCATTATCAATTTTTTCATAACCGCTATAGAAATCACCATCTGCTTTTAATCTGCTTGTATGTTCCAATACTTTTTTATATTCATCTGCTATACCCTCATCCGAACCCTGACCACTTCCACTACCCGTTTGTTTCGTTTCATGGTATGCCAAATTAGTTACTTCAATGTTCGTAATTTCTCCATCCCCATCTACTGTCATCTTTACGAAAGCACTTGCATCACCTTTTTCACCGTTCGGCACCGTATCTCCATGTGTAAAATCTATACCTTTTGCATGGTGTATAACTTTATCACCTTTTCTTTCTGCACTCCATTCTATAGATCTATCTAAGCTCTTTATTACTCCACATCTGATATTCATACCATTTATTGTATAGTCCGCAACCTTCTGAAGAGTCATTCCGGTGGAACCTTCAGGAGGTTCAATGTCGTACACCATAGCACTTTCTTTACTTGCTCTTATCGAAGAATCATTTGGATCTTGAGGATAGAAATTTTCTATTACTAATTTAGAACTTCCCGGTTCGGCATTTTGGAAATAAGGACTATCTCCACCTTTATAGTTTTTCGTAAAATCATATTCCAATGCCATACAATGGTCATTTTCGTTGTACCCTACATTCGTTGCTGTATATTGCTCTACGCCATATTTGCCATATCCTTTTATGGTTTGAACTGCACCATAGCATTTCGCATAATCCAAAGCTCTATCAAAGCCTTCACTATTTGCTATATCTCTTAAGGTATCGTAGTCAAATTGTGACGATCTATCTTTATAATTCAAATCAACTACAGTGGCAGTACCATCAGCGCCATATTGTGTCATTGTTCCGTCTTTTTCATTTATTGCTACTCCACCTTTATCAGAGGATATTCTCATTAATCCATATGCAAAATCTTTAAATGTTAATGAAACGACAGTACCAAACATATTTAATAATGTCTGAGCCGCAGATACTGATATCTGTTGAATTTTTTTCAAAGGATTATCACTAAACATATCGCCAATGCTTTCTGTTGCAGATTTAAATGCTTCATTTACCCTTTCTATATACACAGAATCTTTCTCTTTTCCATCTTTATCGGTTATACTTTTTACCGTTATGTCGTTACCATTCATGTTAAATTCTATCGTATTTTTATTTATATCTTGTACTGTTATATCCCAACTGCCATCTTCTTTGTTATATGTATATGCCGGTTTATTATCTTTATCAGCATTACAATAATCATACATAGCTTTTGCCATGTTATATCCGGTTACAAAGTTGTCTGCATCATCAATATCATTAACAGATATTGCTCCGCCGGCATTTGGAACGGTTACTGACCATCCTTTTTCAGGATCATAGCTATATTTTGCTCCGTCTATTCCTGTCTTTACCGTATATGCTTTTTTATATTGTTCTATAAAATCAGCTTTATCTTTTATTTCGGAAACATTTATTTGTTGATCTTTTTTGCCATCGTTATAGGATAATATCCATTCATGTGTTTCGGTGTTATAAGTTAAATCTAATCCCGGTTGTTGAGTTATTTCCAAGCCGTCTTTATAATCTTTTATAAAGTCATCTACATTCGGTATATCGGACATACTTATCGGCTGATCATATTCCTGTAAATTTACAGTAACTTTTCCTTGTTCATCCTTACCGAAAGTTATTCCTAATCCCAATATATCTGAGCCGTTGAAAGTTTTGCCTTCAACAGTTAATTGTAAACCTTTATCATTATCAAAACCAAATTTAACATTTGCATCCTCGCCCAATCCTTCTTTCGATGCCATCATTGCTTTGTATTGAGCTACAAAATCGTCACCGTTTTGTATGTTCTTAGCAAGAATATCTCCATCTATTTCCGGTACCGTTACTTTCCAGCCTTCTTCACTATCATATTCATATTTTGCTCCGTCTATTCCTGTTCCGACTGTTTTTGATGTTTGATATTGAGATACAAAATCTTTAGCACTCAATTTTATATCATCAACATTTAGAGTTTTATCTTCACCATCGTTATATGTTATTTGCCATTTATTGTGTTCTGTATCATAAGTTACAGTAAAATCATCACCGGCTTCACTATTCTTTATATCCTTCGCTTTCTTATATTCATTTACAAACTTATTTACTTCATCTGTTCCGGTTCCTATATCGCTGGTTTTGATTTTTGTGCCGTCTACGGTAACCGTCCAACCATTCTCTTTGTCGAAATCTAACGTTACCTCAGTACCATTGTATCCGTCTAATCCTGATTTAACATCATCCGCAGCTTTATATCCTTCAACAAAACCATCTATATCTGATCCTATATCATCGGCCGTAACACTTAATCCTCCCAAGGTTAAATTCCAACCGTTTTCACCATAACCGATAACCGCACTTCCGTCTTTACCTTCATTTACTTTTGCTGCCGTTGTTGCAATAGTGTTGTAATCTGAAATAAACGAATCAATATCTTCTATTGACGAAACATTTATGTATGCAGGATCAGTATCCGTACCGGCTGTATATGATATTTGCCAACCATCTTGTTCACTATAATGTAATCCCAAACCTCCTGCATCAGATGTTCCGTCAACTATCTTCCTTGCATTACTATATTGTTCAACAAACTTATCGGTATCAGATATACCGCTTATCGGAACAGATATCGTATCTTTGTCCGTCGTTCCGGGAACAATAATGCTCCAACCGTAATTTGTTCCATCTTCCGTACCATATTTTAGTTTTGCGCCATCAATATTGTCAGCCATTGATTTACCGGCATTATATTCCGATATAAATTTGTTCGTATCTTCTATTTGTGAAACTGATACTGTTGTAGGTGTTTGTGTGCCTACTCCAGGAACTGTTACGGACCAACCGTTTGTCGGATCATAACTTTGTGTTGCACCTTTTATTCCTGTTTCTTGATTTGCTATAGCATTGGCTTTATTGTATCCGTTTATAAAATCTTCTACATTACCAATCTCATCAGCGGTATAAGATTTATTCCCTGTTCCGGGAACCGTTACAGACCATTCATGTTTTAAAGGATCATAACTTTGTGTTGCACCTTTTATTCCATCCGGGCCTGATACTGTTGATGTAGCTTTGTATCCATCTACAAATTTCTTGGGATCACCAATTTCTTCTGCTGTATATTTTTTACTTCCCGCAGCCTCAGGCATTGTTATTGTCCACTGTTGTTTCTCTTTATCATAACTCTGTTTTGCACCATCTATTCCACCCGGGCCTGATACTGTTGATGTATTCTTATATCCTCCTACAAATTTCTCAGGATCACCAATTTCATCCGCTGTATATTTTGCCCCTCCTGCAGCTTCCGGCATTGTTACTGTCCATTGTTGTTTCTCTTTATCATAGCTTTGTGTTGCTCCCGGTATTCCTGTTTGAGGATTTGATACTACCGACGTTGAATTATATCCATTTGCAAAATTTGTTGGATTTTTTATATCTGCTGCTGTATAATTTTGATTACCTATTTTTAATTGCCATTTTCCGTCACTATATTGAGCCGTTGCCGTGCCGGCACCATTGGCATTATTTATTTTATTCGCAGTTTGATTTACAACGTGTTTATCAACAGCTGTTCGTACTTTATTAACAACATTGTTAATGAAATTCTTGAATGGTGAAGTATGTCCTGTATGTTTCTCGTTATTATGATTATTGCCTGTTATTGCTTTTTTGATTCCCGATACCAATCTACTAAACGGATTACTGTTTTTCTTTGCCGCGGGTTTTGTATAATGTCTTGCTGATTGTTGTTTTGCCGGTCTACTATAACTTCTTGTTGCTGCCGGTTTGGTATAACTTTTTGCCGCAGGTTTTGTATATGATTTCTTTGCGGGACTACTTCTTCTTATCGGACTTGTTAATCTCTTTACAGCCTTCTTAAAGCCGTTCCATGCTTTCCTTAACAAACCTGCACCTTTTACATCTTTTTGTTCATCTAATGACAATTCTCTTCCTTGATTTACATTCCCTCTGGCAATCATCGTTCCGGATTCCCATCCGTATTCACTCTTTAAATATTCTCCTAATTTATCTTTGGATACAACCTTATCTTCTTTATTCGGATCCTTTATTACTACATTGCCATCTTTGTCATTTTCCATCGTTATATAATGACCTATTTCTTCTCCTTTCTCGTT
This sequence comes from Endomicrobiaceae bacterium, assembly GCA_045223915.1. Classification (GTDB taxonomy): domain Bacteria; phylum Elusimicrobiota; class Endomicrobiia; order Endomicrobiales; family Endomicrobiaceae; genus Ruminimicrobiellum. The sequence goes on from JBGUZU010000023.1 coordinate 40,009, forward strand.
TTTCATACCTACTTGTAATACAACAGGTCCATTTTTCAATCCTTCTTTTGTTATTGCATCCGCATTATCTACCTTATATGCGCTAAATTTTTCGTCCTTTGATAACAATTCATATTCTTTCTTCAAATAATCACCTAAACCGTCTTTTGATACTTCTTGCTCCTTATTTTCCTTATTAGGATCAACTATAATAACATTGTTATCCTTACCATTCTTTATGGTTATGTCATATTGTGTAGGTTCACCGTTTTCATTTTTACCCGGAACAGTTAATTTAACTTCTTCCCCGTTCTCTAATTTTTTAGTTATTTCATCTATTTTATTATCTTCTAAGTTATTATTCAGTGTTTGTACTACCGCTGCTGCAGTAGTTTGATTATTCTCGTCACTTGTTATTCCCATTGCTGCATCTGCTGCTGCATTTTGTATAGCAGCCGCTCCTGCTGTTATTGCTACTCCTACAGCATTTAATGCTTCGGATGCTGCTATTGCCGCACAGTTTACAAGTGCCGTAACAGGATTGTCACTTTCCGGTTTTACTAATCCTGCTACAGCTTCCGCTGCTCCTTCAAACGCACCTCCAACAGCTTTCATTGCACCTGCCGCTAAATTCTTTGCTCCGTCTATAAGATTTCCTATTAAACCTTTATCTTTTTGTACATTTTCTGCTCCCATAGCACCATCTGTTTTTCCTTGTATGGTAATTTCTTGTCCTTCACCCTGTGCTACAGTTTCTATCGCATTATTTATTACTTCTTCCGTACTTTCTCCGCTGTTATTATTTAATGCACCATTTACTTTATTTACAAATCCACTATCTAATTCTTGCCCGTTTACACTTATATTGTTTACTTTCTTCACTTCACTCTTTACTACATTTATCTCTCCGGATTCCATCGCTGCTATAAACTCTTCATCACTCATCTCGTCTATCTTTGCTAATCTTTCATTACATCTATCTATTCCTTCTTGTGTCCTTTCTTCTTCATCGCTGCTTATTACTTTTCTTTCTACA
>JBGUZU010000024.1:0-22041 GCA_045223915.1 Endomicrobiaceae bacterium
ATATACTGCAAATGCTTTAAAAGAAGATGATGACTTTGCTGCTGTTGATGATGCTGCTTTTGGTGCTGCAAATGCTACTGCTGCTACTCCTGCCATGAAAACGGTTGCTACTAACAAGCTCATTACCTTTCTCATTTTCCTTCTCCTTTTTTTTAGATTTGTAGAATCTAAGTTCTACATTTTTTCCGGCTGCTACAAACTTTAGACTTACCTCCTTTTTAAAAAGTTTCACCTAATTTATTTTTGTTGCATGCCGTAATGTTTAGCATAGCCCATACATTTTCAAATTTCAACATTTTTAAATCAATTTCACAAATTTTTTACACATTTATATATACCTATATTAATAGCATCTGCACTTATTGTATCTCTTTGCAAAGTGTCTGTTGTGACCTTTTTTTGCAAAATGTTTTTTGTGATATCCGTTCTTTTTTGCAAACTTGAAGTTTTTGTTATGACCTTTTTTTGCAAAATTTTTACCGTTTTTACCATATCTTTTCTTTGCAAATTCTTTTCCTTTTTTACCATTTTTATTTTTTGCGAATTTTGATTTTTTATCGTTCTTTTTAGCAAAATCTTTTTTTCCTTCTTTTTTCTTTTGATCTTTCTTTGCAACATTTGTTTCTTTCTTTGTATCTTTTTTTACATCTTTTTTATCATACTTCTGTTCAACTTTTACTTTACCGTTATCTTTAGGTGCTTTTTTCCCGTCTCCCGGTCCCATTGCAAAACTTGCAGTTGTAAGTCCAAACATCAACATCAAACTTAACATCATTTTTGCGATTTTTAAATTTCTCATTTTGTCCCCCTTTACTACTTTTTTTCAAATACACAATTAAGACAAAACGAAAAACAAAAAAGTTACACCTTTTCCTTAATTATATTTTAGCTAAACAAGTTTTATTTTTTACTTATAATTTCACATTTGCCTTCTTTATGTACCATTCGTTTCACTTCCATTTATGTACACCGCAGTCGGCAAATGTTTTATTATAAGTAAAAACTTGAAAACTCTTTGACTGCAAACAACGGCAACGACATTTCGCCAAATACTTCATTATAATTGAAAATCTTGAAATCCTTTGAGAGTAAAAAATGACAAAAGAGGAAAATATACTTATTATAGATCCCGGATCAAGTCCGGGATGACAAAAAGCAATGGATTGCCACGGGATTTCATCCCTCACAATGACACCGCTTAGTCGTTCAAGATCTTAAGATTTTGTGTTAGAATCATAATCAATTAGTAATTATTAATTAAAAAAAATGGGAAGAAAAAATTTCTTCCCATTTTTTACATTATTGTTGTTCTTTACATTCAAAGGATTAAATATTTTAAATAAGAATGAAGCATTTGACGACTGTGGTGTACAAAAGTGAAACGGTACATAAAGAAGGCAAATGCAAAATTATTATTTAAAAGATAAATCCGTTTCGCCAAATATAAAAAAAAGTGCTATTTTTGTTTCTTCAGTGCATCTCCAATAATACTTTCAATATTATTAACCGCACCAATCTTCTCGTTAATCTGTTTCAACACCGCATCTTTCTGTCCCTGCAAGCTCTTTTCGATTTCTTTGGCTTTTTCCTGTGCAAGTTCATTAACTTTTTGTTTTATCTTATCTTTTGCTTCGTTAACTTTTGCCGAGAAAAGTTTTGAAATAGCATCATAAAGTTTTTTATCTATATCGGAATTAATTTTCACATCAAGATTTTCACTGTCTTGAGTTTGAGCGGTAAGATTAACATCAAAAGATTTTATTGAGTTTGTAATTTGTGCCAAATATTTTAAATTTCCTTCTATAGAATTTAAATCTTTTTCTTTTATATTTCTAAAATTAATGTCCGCTTTTGCCAAAAATCCCGAAGTATCCAAATCAAACAAACTTTTAACATCTATAGTTGCAGTATTTACAAGCGGCAAATAATCGTTAGGTTCTATATCTAATAATGAACTACCTTCAAAACCGAAAATTTCAACCGCTATTTGATCTTTAAAATTTGGTGTTCTGTGATCAAAATTACCTAAAACACTTAATTGTTGTTCTGCAGTGCTACCTCTAAGCGCCATTGTCATCAAATCTTTTACCATACTTGGTGAAGAAGAAATATTTTTTATTAAACCTGAAAAATCTATACCGACTTCTTCTTTGGTTTTAGCCGTTGTTCCTGTCACTTTCATTAACGAAATAAGTAACGAAGGATAAAGTTTTTCTCTGAATATTATATCTCTGCCCAATGCTCTTTGTTTAACTTCTTTTACTTCTTCTTCGTCCGAACCTTCCGGAATATATTGCTTAATTATTGAAATATAATAAAGCACTTTTTCTACTCTGTTAACCCACTTTGTTCCAAACAACATTTGAGATATATTTTTGGTATTAAGTGTCGGTATCGATATTTTTTCACAAATCATATTAACATCGTTTGTTATGGTATTTTTAATTTGTTTTGTAACATCTATCGTTGCACTTACATCTTTTTTAGCATTGTTAAGTTCAGCCAAAATATCGTCGAACTCTTTTTTCAGTGTTTTAAGTTCGTTAACTTTTTTAGCGGTATTTGCAATATCCGCCAATGAACCGAACTTACTTTTTGAAAGGTCATCCGCCAATGTTTTTGCTCTGTTTATTTTTTCTTCATAATTAAAATTATTTATTTTATCCTGATAAGATTTATATTTATCCTGTAAATCCGCAGAAACTTTTTCTACTTCTTTTATTGAAGAAAGACCGCTGTCTTCTATAAGTTTGTTTACGTCAAAATTTTTTATTTGATCTTGAATTTTGTTGAACATTTCAACCGACGGCAAATTATTAAATTCAGTTACCGTTTTCTCTTTTGCGGTTTTAAACATTTTTGCAAATTTACTTTCTTTGTTTGATTTTTTCTTTTTCGGTAACTCACCGGAAGTTTTTCTGTCTGTTTGCCATCTCAATCCGTCCAAAATCATTTCATCTATAACAACTTTTTTTCTTAACAGCGGAGCAAACCTTACATCAAATCTTATTTTTTCTATATCAACCAAATTTTTGAAATAATTGTTTTTGTCCGCAGCTCTAAATCCGTTTATTGTAACGGAACAATTTTTGAAACTTGTTTTTAAATAATCTATTTCAACTTTGGCACCTACAGCCGTTTGCCCTGCAGATATTATTACCTTCTTTAAAATTTTATCGAAAAACAAAATATTTAATATTGCTATAAGAGCAATAATAATTATTGTTGTTAACAAAAAACTCCATCTTATAATTTTCATATTATTACTCTCCTATTTAACTATTTTTATTACATTCGTACTAAGTATTGTTGCCGACAATATTTTTACTATTTTCCATTTGGAAACTTTTTCTCTTAAATGCGTTCTGTAATAAACCAATAACTTTTTAGCTATTATCATATTAGGTATTATTAAAATTATACCCGTAACCAAACTGCCCATAACTACGGTATTGTTAAACTTTGTAAAAGGAACTACAGGTAAGTTATAAAGATATGTATAGAAACCGTTTAAAGAGTTTATATTTAATATGTAATAGCCTAAACTATCAAATAACGGATCTAAAGCAAAGCTTAATATTTCGTATACTGCCCAAGCCAAAAACGCAGCGGAAATATTAACTCTAAACATCATTATTACAATAAACAGCACAAGCTTCATAAACATATTAGGAACAAGTCCCAATATTGCACCGAGTGCAAATCCCCAAGCAACTTGGTTAGGTGAAATGTCTGTTTGAAAAATTACGATTACCTGTTTTAATAATTTTAAGAAAAACATTTTGAACTCCTTAAAAATCGCTTTGCGATTTTTAGCTTAAAGCTTAGAGCTTACAGCTTATAAAACGACCATTTTAGTTTATAGTTAAATGAAAGAAATTTTATAAGTCTAAAAACTATTTTATATTATACATTTTTTATTCTATATTTTTTTTACTCTACAAAAAATAATGTAGCAAAAAAGAGAAAAATTTATAGTTTGTGGTGAGAAGAAATATTTTTAAATTGAAGTGTACAAAAGCAAAGCGGTACATGAGATTTAAAAATATAAATTCGTAGCCCAAAATATAAATTTTTATCGTGACGAGAGATTATTAATAATATTAATAATCTCTTTAGGCTCTTTCGCCTGATAGTTTGGGGCCAAATCATTTAATTGTTGTTGCGAAGAGTATCCGTACAAAACACCTATTGTTGTTATACCGGCATTTTTACCAACCATTATATCGTTTGCACCGTCACCTATCATAACAACATCTTCTTTATTTAAAGAAAACTTTTTTAAGATTTCGTATATCGGCAACGGGCTTGGCTTTTTCTCTTTAAAGGAATCCCCGCCATAGATATTTGTAAAATATTTTGAAAGTCCAAGTGTTTCTAAAATTTGTTTTGAAAATCTTTCATCTTTATTGGATAGTAAAACTTTTTGTTGCGGAATGTTTGAAAGCATTTCGGAAACATTTTTGTACGGTAAAGTTTTGTCCGTTAAATGTTTGGAATAATTATCTTTAAACTTTTTAACGGCTGTATCAAATTCTTCATCTTTAATGTCCGTTAAAACCGCTTTTACGAGTGCGGTTATTCCGCTACCCAGATAAGAAGCAACCTTATCTACGGATAGCGGACCAAAACCATATTCATGCCTTACAAAATTTACGGCATCTGTTAAATCGTATTTAGAATCTATTAATGTTCCGTCTAAATCGAATATAACAAGTTTTATATTATTGTTTAAAACCATTTAATTATGCCCGGAATATATTCAACTTTATCCATATATTGCGGAACTATTCTTACGGTATAACCGCAATGTCCTACCATTCTTGTAGGAGCTTCGATTTCATATATATATGTTCCGTCTTGTTCTTTTGAAACCATTTTCATGTTTTCAAATGTTTCATCGCTTAACACATTTTTCGTATTCAAATAACCTTCATAAACTTGAACGAAAACATCTTCCGGAGCAATACCTGCCAAATTAACTCTGACTCTGATTTTTAACGGTTCACCTATTTTAATTGTTTTTGAACCTGTATTATCGTCCGCACTTATAATTGAAACTCTGTTCCAATTTCTTTCTATGTTGCTTTGCCAATCTGCTTTTTTCTTTGCAAGTTCATAGTTGTTTTCTTTCATCTTTTCGGTCAATTCCATGGATGGAACATAAAATTTTCTTGTATAATCTTCAATCATTCTGTTTGTATTAAACATAGGACCTACTGTTTGCATACAAGCTTTCATTTTTGTTATCCAACCTCTGGGCAAATCGTCTTGACCTCTGTCGAAGAACAATGGAATAATTTCTTTTTCCAACATTTCATATATCGATCTTGATTCCATTTCGTTTTGATATTCCAAATCGTTATAAGTATCTGTTGAACCTACAACCCAACCGTTTTCTCCGTTATAACCTTCACACCACCAACCGTCAAGCACACTGAAATTTATTGCACCGTTAACCGCAGCTTTCATTCCGCTGGTACCTGATGCTTCCTGCGGTCTTAAAGGATTGTTCAACCAAATATCAACACCTTGAACCAAATAATGTGCAACGTTCATATCGTAATCTTCCAAGAACACTACTTTATATTTCAAGTCAGGATCGGAAGTTAAAGCAATTATACTTTTTATAATTTCTTTACCTTTATCATCTTTCGGATGAGCTTTACCTGCAATAATTATTTGAACAGGTTTTTCTTTATTGGTAAGTATTTTTTTAATTCTATCGAGGTTTCTGAATATTAAGTTACCTCTTTTGTATGTTGCAAATCTTCTTGCAAAACCGATTGTTAATGCTTCAGGATCCAAAACTTCATCCGCATAAGCTATCATATGCTTTGAAAGTCCTCTTCTTTCCAACTGCATTTTTAATCTGTTTCTTGCAAAAGATACAAGTCTTTCTTTTCTTCTTTCGTGGCTTCTCCAAAGTTCGGCATCAGGAATATCCGCAACTCTTTGCCACAAAGTCTGATCTGAAGGTTCGTCTATCCAATCGTCTCCGATATATCTTTGGAACAAACCTGCAAATTCGTAAGATATCCAAGTATTTGTATGAATACCGTTAGTAATATGTGTTATAGGAATTTCTTTTCTTGGAAGTTCCGGCCAAACATTTTGCCACATTTCTCTTGATACGGTTGCATGCAATCTTGAAACACCGTTAGCTTTACCGCAAGCTTTAAGAGCAAGAATTGTCATTGAAAAATCTTTGTCGATATTTTCAGCTTTCAAGTCTCTGCCTAAAGCTAAGAATTGTTCTTTTGATAATCCTAATTCTCTATATAAACTTTCGAAATATGTTGAAACAAGCTGTGAAGAAAATACTTCGTTACCTGCAGGAACAGGAGTATGTGTTGTGAATACACAATTTGATTTAACAACTTTTTGTGCCTGTTCGAAAGATAAGCCTTTGTTCTTCATTAACATTCTCATTTTTTCCAACAATAAGAATGCGGAATGTCCTTCGTTAATATGTATTACGGAAGGATCGATATTCAAAAGTTCCAAAACTTTCATACCGCCGACACCCAACAACTTTTCCTGTTTAATTCTCATTTCTTTGTCGCCGCCGTAAAGTTCACCGGTAATTGTTCTGTCTTCAGCGGAATTTTTATCAAAATCCGTATCCAACAAATAAAGAGCAACTCTACCTACTTGAATTTTCCAAATTCTTGCAAAAACTCTCGGTGAATGAGGTAACGATATTTCTATCGATAATGTGTTACCGTTTTCATCGGTTAAAAGTTGCATAGGCATACTGTAAAAATGATTTACTTTATATTCTTCTATTTGCCAACCGTCGATACTTAAATGTTGTTTAAAGTATCCGTTTCTGTATAATAAACCGATACCTACCAAAGGAAGTCCCATATCACTTGCGGATTTCAAATGATCTCCGGACAAAACTCCGAGACCTCCGGAATATATAGGCAAACTTTCGTGAATAGCAAACTCTGTAGAAAAATATGCTATTTTTTTATCTTTATATTCCGGGAATGTTTTATCGAACCATGTAGGAACAGACATATATTTATCGAGTTCAGCTTTAACCAATTTCATATGTGAAATAAAACTCGTATCATCTGCAAGTTCTTCCAATCTTGATTGCTTTACAAGTCCCAACATTGCTTTCGGGCTGTGATAAGATTCTTCCCACACATCTCTGTCCAATCTTCTAAACAATTCTACCGCATCACTGTTCCAACACCACCACATATTTTCGGAAATGGTTGCCAAATCTTTTAAACTTTCCGGTAAAGAAGGTGTAACTACAAAACTTTTCGCTTTTATCGCTGTAAAAGTTTCCTGATTTTCGTTAAACAAATCATTGTTTTTCAACATACTCTATATCTCCTTATAACAACTCTCTTATTATAACTTTACATATGCCCAAAACATTAAGGCAAGACACAAAGAAATAAGTTTTAATTGCCAATTATTTAATATCGCTTTTTTTATGTTTTTAAATTTTATTTTTCTCATAATATAGCCTTTTCGGTATATTTATTTGTTAATACTTCCAATAAATTTTCTTTACTTACAACTTCTATTTTCCCGTCAACACAAATCGATATGTTACCGGTTTCTTCCGATACTACCAAAACTATGGCATCTGTTGTGGCAGACAAACCTATACCGGCTCTGTGTCTTGTTCCCAAATGTTTAACTTCTATTTCGGTACTTATAGGCAACACACATCCGGCAGCTTCTATTTTTTCATCTTTTATTATAACGGCACCGTCGTGAATAGGTGCTTTTGTATTAAATATAGATAACAATAATTCATGAGTTACTTTAGCATCCAATTTTATACCTGTTTCGGTATAATTTTTTAATCCCATATCTTTTTCAAGAACTATTAAAGCTCCCATTCTTATTTTGCTCATTTCGGTAGCGGCTTCAACAATTTCTGATATAAAATTTGATTTTATTTTTGTTCCGAACAAGAAAAGTTTACTTCCTATTTTTGCAAGTGCATATCTGATTTCGGATTGAAAAACAACTGCAAGTATAACAACTGCGGCAAGCCAAAATTTTCCCATAATCCAAGACAATGTCTGTAAATGTAAGACATCTCTTGCTATGATAGTAACGGCAACAAGTACAATAAGACCTATAACGACCTGTATTGTTCTTGTACCTTTTATAACAAGCAATATTCTATAAAAAATGTATGCCAATATAAGGATATCTAAAATGTTTGAAATATAAACATTCCATATGTGTGCCACAAGTTCCATTATATTCCCCTTATAGAATTAACAACTTTCAATGCATTAACGGTTTCTTTTACATTGTGCACTCTTAATATATCCGCACCGTTCATAACAGAAACCATATTTGCTATTGCCGTTGCAAGTTGTCTTTCACTAAAATCTTCCGTTCCCAAAACTTTTGCCAAGAAACTTTTATTAGACAGTGCCATAAGCACAGGAACATTCAAAGATTTAAATTCAAACAACCTTTTTATTATAAGCAAATTATCTTCAACCGTTTTACCAAAACCTATACCGGGATCAATAATTATTGACTCCTTTTTTATCCCGTTATCTAAAGCAAAATCCAACTGTTTTGACAGAAAGTTAAATATATCACTTAATGTATTATTATATCTTATATTTTGTTGCATCGTCAAAGGGTTTTTCTTCATATGCATCAAAATTACGGCTGCTTTATTTTTTGCAACGATTTTTGCCATACTTTTATTTTTGTATCTCAGTGCATAAATATCGTTTATAATATCCACACCTTCATCTAAAGCCGCTTTTGCAACTTCGGGTTTATATGTATCCACAGATACCGGCATTTTGGATTTTTTCCTGAACGACTTTAAAAACCTTTGTATTTTTTCTGTTTCTTGTTTAACCGGAACAGGTTTTGAACCCGGTCTTGTAGATTCCGCCCCCACATCAATAATATCCGCACCGTCTTTTTGCATTTGTAATGCGGTTTCAACCGCAACATTTATATCTTCTATTCCGTTTTTAAAAAATGAATCGGGAGATAGATTTATTATTCCCATTACAAGAGTTTTGTTTAATGCTATTTTTTTGTTTGCACAAACTATTTGTTTTAATTGAAAAGAATTTATATCCGATATTTGTTTAGATAAAAGTTTTAAACCGAACGGTTGTTCTTTAATTTTTGAAGTTAATTTTTCTATTTGATTTTGGTTAGCACAGATAACAATATTTGATTTCCCTTTTTTGAACAGAGATACATCTTTACTTACAGCCACATCACATCCGCAAGACAATGCTTCTTGTTTTAAAACACTTGCTGCTCTGTTATCTATATCTTCCACTATGAAAGAATTGCCGACAATTTTTTTTGCAAGTTTTTCGTACACATATTCATCGCATTTTGAACTTGCAACAATTTTTACCGCATCTTTTATGGTATCTGCTTTTACTTTTTTTACAATCATTTTAGTTTACAAACCGGAAGATTGGAGGATTTGAGGATTGGATGATTGGAAGTGTAAATGTAAAATTTGCTTTGCAAATTTTGTTATTATTTAGTTTTCCTATTTTCTTCTAATCTTCTATTCTTCCACTCTTCTAATCTTCTGCTGTTTTTATTTCAACAATGAAAGGGCTTCTGCTCTTGTTCTTGCATCTTTTAAGAATATGCCTCTCATTGCGGAAGTTATCATTTTTGCTCCCGGTTTTCTTACGCCTCTCATTGTCATACATAAATGTTCGGCCTCTATTACAACCATTGCACCTTTAGGTTGAACTGTTTTCATTATGGTATCGGCAATTTGTTCAGACAACCTTTCCTGCAACTGTAACCTGTGAGCAAAAGCTTCTACAACTCTAACCAATTTTGAAACACCGACAATTCTGCCCTTTTTCGGTAAATATGCTATATGAACTTTACCTGAAAAAGGTAACAAATGATGTTCGCACATTGAATAAAGTTGTATATCTTTAACGATAACTATTTCTTCATATTCTTCCGTTTGATAATGAACGGAAATTATATTATCAATATCTTCGTTGTAACCGTCAAAAAACTCTTCATAAAATTCCGCTACTCTTTCGGGAGTTCTTTTTATACCTTCTCTTTTTGTATCTTCCCCGAAAGCATCCAACATCATCGATACTGCTTTTTGAAATTTTTGTTTGTTAAATGTTTTTTTTGTTTTATTTTTCTTCATTGTTATCTTCTTCTTTATTATCTATTTTTGCAAACAAATCGTTCTGAAAAGTTTCCGTCTTGGCTTTTCTTACTTTCTTTACTTTTAAATCTTCTTCTTTTTTTTCTTCTTTTACTTCTTTTTTATCTTCAACTTTTTCTTCCTGTTTCGGCTCTTCCGTCTTAGGTTCTTCTTGTTTTACTGTTTCCGGTTCAGCTTTAATTTCCGGCTCTTTTTTCTCTTGTTCAACAGGAGCGGGAGTTTCTTCTTTTTTTACCGGTTCCTGTTCCACAGGTTCCAACTCTTGTCCTTCCATTATTTTGTTAACCTGTTCACCGTTTAACGTTTCTCTTTCTATTAAAGCTTTAACCAAATTATCTAATTTGTCTCTGTTTTCTTCCAATATTTTTTTTGCTTTGTTTTTAGCTGTCGTAACTATATTTTTTACTTCTTCATCAATAAGTTCTGCCGTCTTGTTGGAATGTTTTTGTGTTCTTGAAATATCTCTGCCTAAAAATACTTCTTCGCTGTCTTTTTCCAAAGCAAGTGTACCTATTTTGTCACTCATACCGAATGCAGTAACCATTTTCGTAGCAATTTGTGTTGCTCTTGAAATATCGTTTGAAGCTCCCGTGGTTATATCGCCAAACACAATTTCTTCGGCTACTCTGCCGCCCATAAGTATTGCAAGTCTGGCTTCAATTTCGGATTTTGAACTTAAAAATTTATCTTCCAACGGAACTTGTAATGTGTATCCCAATGCTCTGCCGCTTGCCATTATAGTAACTTTATGAACAGGATCCGTGTTCGGAATCATTTTAGCAACAATTGTATGTCCTGCTTCATGATAAGCAATAATACTTTTTTCTTTATCCGAAATAACTCTCGATTTCTTTTGAGGTCCAGCCATTATTTTATCTATGGCTTCTTCAAAGCATTTCATTGTAACGGTTTCTAAATTTTTTCTTGCTGCAAGAAGGGCCGCTTCGTTTGTAAGATTAGCTAAATCCGCACCTACAAATCCCGGAGTTCTTCTTGCCAAAACTTTTATATCAACTTCTTTATCCATTTTAATGTTTTTAACATGAACTTTTAAAATTTCTTCTCTGTCTTTTAAATCGGGAGTATTAACTACAACTTGTCTGTCGAATCTTCCCGCTCTAAGCAATGCTGGATCCAACACATCCGGTCTGTTTGTTGCAGCTATTATTATAACACCTTCTTTAGTATCAAATCCGTCCATTTCCACAAGGATTTGGTTTAATGTTTGTTCTCTTTCGTCGTTACCGCCGCCGAGACCTGCACCTCTGTGTCTTCCCACCGCATCGATTTCATCTATAAAAAGTAAGCATGGTGCATTTTTTCTGCCTTGTTCAAACAAATCTCTGACTCTGGATGCACCTACACCTACAAACATTTCCACAAATTCCGATCCGCTTGAAGAAAAGAAAGGAACTCCCGCTTCACCCGCAACCGCTTTTGCAAGTAAAGTTTTACCTGTTCCCGGAGCACCTGCAAGTAAAACACCTTTAGGAATTTTACCGCCGAGTTTTTGAAATTTCGAAGGACTTTTTAAGAACTCAACTATTTCCTGCAACTCTTCTTTTGCTTCTTCACATCCTGCAACTTCTTTAAATGTTATTTTTTTACCGTTATCCGCAAGTCTTGCTTTACTTTTGGCAAAAGTCATTGCTTGTTTTCCGCCTGCAGACATACCTCTCATTATCCATAACCAGAAAAGTATTAAAAGTATTATCGGTCCCCAACTGAAAATCAAAGGTCCGAGCCATCCGTTTTGAGCTTTACCGGAAAATTTTTGTACTTTATTATTTTCCATATCTTCAACAAGCTTGGGATCTTCCAACGGAATTGTTTTAAACTTTCTTTGATTACCGTCTTTGTCGGTAAATTCACCTTCTATTAATTCGGAAGTAACAACGGCATTTATAATCTTACCTTCCTTAACACTCTGTTTAAATTGGGAATAAGGCATATCTTCTATGTTAGATTTTTTTGTAGAATTTTGCATAAGCGCCAACAACATAACACCAAGTATCAACCAAACAAGAATGCCCCAACGATCTTTTTTCTTCATATTCATAAACTACACACCTCTTTATATAACACCTATGTAAGGTAAACCTCTGTATTTACCGTTATAGTCTAATCCGTAACCGATAATAAATTCATTATCTATTTCAAAACCGAAATAATCAATTTTTATATTTTTAAATTTTTCAACTTTTTTATTTATTAAAGTACAAATTTTTACACTGTTAGCTTTCCTCTTAATAAATAAATCTTTAACATAAGAAAGAGTTCTTCCGCTGTCGCAAATATCTTCTACAAGTAAAACATCTTTATCTTTTATATCTTCAACAACATCACATAAAAATTTTATTTTCCCTGACGATTTTTTACCTCTATAAGATGCAACTCTTATAAAATCCAATTCAAAATCAACATCGAGATTTCTTATTATATCGCTGCAAAAAACCACACTTCCCGTCAACACAGACACCACAACCAACTTTTTATTTTTAAAATCTTTGTTTATCTGTTGTGCAATTTTTTTTACTTTGTTTTTTATTTTATTGTTTGAAATTAAAACTTTTATCTTTTTCATTATTTTTTCAATATATTTTTATCTTTAAATTATAACGAAAAACAACATAAAAAACAATAGTTTATAGTTTATAGCTTATAGTTTAGTTTTTTGTAAAAATTTACTTCGTGAATTTTTGATATCTAATAGAAAATTTTGTTTCACAAAATTTTACATCAAACTACAAACCATCAACCGAAAACCACAAACTAAAATATTTTCAGTATTGCAAATTTAAGATATTCCGTTTCCGGCATAGAGATAAGTATAGGATGGTCTTTTGCCTGACTCGAAAGTTCCAAAAATATTGCTCTTTTGCCCGCTTTTGAAACTGCTTCCTGCAACATTTTCTTGAAATCACTCATAGATAAATGATGTGAACATGAACTGGTAGCAAATATTCCGCCGTTTTTTAATAATCTTATGGCTTGTTCGTTGAGTTTGGCATAATGTTTATATCCGGCATGAAAATCTTTTTTACTTTTGATTAGTCCGGGCGGATCTATATTAACTACTTCATAGTTTTCCGCTTGTGCCTGATGTGAACATATGTATTCTTGAGCATCGGCAACTATTGCATTAAAATCTTTGTAACCGTTAGCTTCATAATTTTTATTTGCCATTTCAAGAGCAGGTCTTGAAGAATCTACAAATATAACTTCTTTTGCTCCGCCTTTTAAAGCATTTAATCCGAAAGAACCTGTATGTGTAAAACAGTCTAACACTTTTTTATCTTTACAATATTTCTGAAACAATTTTCTGTTATCTCTTTGATCAAAGAAAAAACCTGTTTTTTGTCCCGACTTTATGTTCACATAATATTTTATATCGTTTTCTGTTATTAAAATATCTTCGGGAATTTTACCGGAATATATTTCGTTTTCTCCGGACAAATTTTCAAGTTTCCTTAAATGTGAATCGTTTCTTACCATTATTCCTTTAGGGTTTATTACTTCCTGGACTGCATCCAATATATCATGTTTATTGTTATCCGCACCTGCACTGACAAATTGTGCAACGCAATAATCTTCGTACTTATCTAAAACGAAACCGCTTATATCATCACTTTCCCCGTAAACTACTCTGAACGAGTTTTGGTTAGGATACAATTGTTTTCTTAAATCGTAAGCTTTTTGTATTCTCTCTTTCCAAAATCTTGTATCAACAATTTCATTATTTCTTGATATTAAACGAAAAGCAATTAAAGAGTGAGGATTATAAAAGCCTATACCGATAAAATTGTTGGAACTGTCATAACATTCCACAATTTCACCTGTTTGCGGTTTAGCAAAGACATCCTTTATTTCATTGGAAAATACCCATTGATGTCCCGACTTTACCCTTTTTTCTTCACCTTTTTTTAATACTATGCTTTTCAATCTATACCTCTATACATCTATACTTCTGTCCCTCAATTTTTGCTTTGCAAAAATTAATATACCGGAAACTGTTTGCAAAGTGCCGTAACTTCTTTTTTAACTTCAGCTATCACTTCTTCGTTATTTATATTTTTCAATACTTTAATTATCCAATTTGCAATTTTGATAACTTCGTTTTCTTTCATTCCTCTTGTTGTAATTGCAGGTGTTCCTATTCTTATACCTGAAGCTATCATAGGCTTTGCAGGATCGTAAGGAATTGTGTTTTTGTTTGCCGTTATTCCTGCTTTTTCCAAAGTAATCTGAGCATCTTTACCGGTAACATTTAAAGGTCTTAAATCTACCAAGAACATGTGTGAATCCGTTCCGCCTGAAACGATTCTTAAACCGCCTTCAGCCAATGTTTTTGCAAACACTTTAGCATTTGCTGCAACTTGTTTTTGATATTCTTTAAATGAAGGCTGTAATGCTTCTTTAAATGCAACTGCTTTTGCTGCTATAACATGCATTAAAGGTCCGCCTTGTACACCAGGGAAAACAGCGGAATTTATTTTCTTTGCCAAATCTGGGTTGTTGGTCATAATGATACCGCCTCTCGGACCTCTCAATGTTTTATGTGTTGTTGTTGTAACTACATCAGCAAAAGGAACAGGTGAAGGATATACTCCTGCAGCTATAAGACCTGCATAGTGAGCAATATCTGCCATAAAGTATGCACCTACTGAATCAGCTATTTTTCTTATTCTTTCCCAATCCCATATTCTTGAATATGCACTTGCACCTGTAACTATCATTTTAGGCTTGCATTCTTTTGCTATTTTTTCCAACTCATCATAATCTATAACTTCCGTATCTTTGTTTACTGTATAAGGAACTATTTTAAAGAATTTACCTGAAAAGTTCATCGGATGACCGTGAGACAAATGTCCGCCGTGATCCAAGCTCATACCCAAAACGGTATCTCCCGCTTGAAGCAATGCCATAAATGTTGCCATGTTTGCTTGTGCTCCGGAATGAGGTTGAACATTTACGAATTGGCATCCGAACAATTGTTTTGCTCTTTCTATAGCTAAAGTTTCTACTTTATCTACAAATTCGCAACCTCCGTAATATCTTCTTCCCGGATATCCTTCGGCATATTTATTTGTTAAAACAGAACCTTGTGCCTGCATTACAGCTTTTGATGTATGGTTTTCAGAAGCAATAAGTTCAATATTGTTTTCTTGTCTTTGATGTTCTTCTTCAATAATGTTTGCAATTTCCAAATCAACTTTCTTTAAATCTTCCATGTTATACTCCTATATCAAAAATTTTATTATAAATTATCTTATGATTATATAATATTTACAGCAAAAAAAATAGGAAGATTTTTATTCTTCTCTTTATTTTTGTCCATGGTTCCATTGTTCCCTTTTCAGATTTCCTTTTTCTTTGTTAAAATTATTAATAAAAAAGTCCATAAAACAACAAACGGAACACAAAAACATAAACTATTTATAATACTTCCGGTTTTAAACAAAATCCAAGAATTATGTTCATAGTGTATTTTATGCGGATTAATAATATTTAATGTTATAGCTGACAAGAATGAATTTCTGTTATCTTTTTGTTTATACGAAGTATAAGCCATAATATATTTCTTATTTTCTCGTTTTAAATTAATATCCGTTGAAAAACAAGTATCAAGTTCATATTCTGTTATACCTTTTTCTATCTTAAAATCCTGTTTAAAAATTATGCTATCTCTTAAATCTTTTTGATATATTTCAACTTGTGCATTATATTGTGCAAACAAAATTTGCAAATATTCTTGTTGTTGTTCAGTAGAAAGATTGCTATCTAATATAGATTTCGTAAGTTTTACAAGTTCTTTTTCATTCTTCAACTGCGAATTATAATATCCTAATTCATAATTTTTATTAGCTAAATTCCAAAATAATGCAGAAAGTGCAAAAATTAACAAAAAGTAATATATAAAACTGATTTTTTTTCTACCTGTTATTGCCATACAAGATAAAAAACACACCCAAAACAATAAAAGGAAAGTGCAAGTTAACCATAAATAAATGTTAACTTTGTCCATGATAATCAAAAGTACTAAAGCTGTAATAAACAGTATTATATAAGAAAACAGAATCTGTTTTTTTTGTTTCATCTTTCTTTTTTTAACATTATATTCTTCTACCGGTTCTTCTTTTACTTGTTCTTGTGAATTCATTATTTATCCTCCTTTTTTTATCTTCTACTACCAAACCAATATGTTACTATGAATATACCTAATATCCATTCAAGTATTGTTACCGCTTTGTAAATTGCCGAATCTTTTGGGAATATAAACTGTAATGATGCAAGTACAAGACCTGGTAATGCGAATGCAAACAATGCAAGTAAACACCAACCGATAACTTTAAATATTCCGATGACTTGTGCAAACTGTTCTGCTCGTACATCTTTTCTATAACTATCATAATTCAATCTTTTATATTCTCTATCTTTCTCATTACATTCCAAATCCACACATGAATCAATGTATAACATAATATATTTTTCGGATAATGTTGGTTCTCTTTTTTCTTCTTCACAATGCATTTTAATTGTCTTTTGAATACTGATACATGCATCTCTAAACGGTCTGTATTTATTATGTCGATTTTGTATAAAATTATTATTAACAACAAACCAATCATTATTTTTAGTTACACCGAATACAATACGGTTTTCACTTAAACTATTACAAAACATTTCCATATCAGCTTTAATTAATCTTACTGCATCACTCTCTTTGAACATTCTATCCTTAATATTACTTGCATCTACACTCTTATCAAGAATAGGATAGTTTTTTAAATATTCCGGTACTTTATAACCTTTTGGTTTGTTTGGTATATAATAATGTCGCCACTCATGTTCTGTACTGGCATCAAAATCTTTATACCCGTATTTCCAATTACCTTCTTTACCGTATTCCTGTTTACCCCTTCCTAAAAAAGAAATCCAATCGTATGCATAGTCAAATTGATATGTTTCTACTTGTAATTTTGCAAAAGCAAGTATAGGTAATAATGTCATCATTAATATAAGTAATATTATTTTTTTCATTTTTTCTCCCCCCTTTAGATATTTTCTGTATCACCAACACCGAAAATTACTCTTTTGATAAAGATAAAAAATGCAATTATCAAGACTAAAATCAAAAGTACTACAATCATAATTCCGGATAAAATAAACAACGGCTTAAACAAAGCAAACATCATCGAATCAAACTCTGTAAACATATATAAACCTCCATTTTTCCTGCATAAATAAAGAATAATTGGCAAACTGTGACAAAAAAAGCATTTTATCTGTTACGTTTATCGTTATATGCATCTAAACAAATTAACCCTAAAGTTAGTACTGCAAAGATACCATTAGCTATATCCATTATTCTTTTTATTGTTGAATCTTCAGGAACATTTAAATATACAATAAGCCATATAATTGCCGGAGATAGTAATACTAAAAGAATTAATCCCAACAAAGCAAAAAATTTAATTACATCAAATATCATTCGTGCATTTGAGTATTCTTGTATTTCTTCTTTTGCTGCAGATGTTCCCCATTCTTGTCTTTGATTAAATTGTTCCGAACCTTCTGCATAAATTGATATCGGTGTTATTACGGGTATCCACATAAAAAACATTATAATTAGAAGTATTTTTTTCATTTTTCCTCCATATTTATATTTTTTTATCTAGTTCAATTTCTGAAAGTATTTATTCATCATGTTTTTCAAAATATTTTTCAACTTTTCTTTCATATCTTTTTTCCGTAAATAAATTTATAAAAAAAGATATGCCGAAAACTATTAAGATAAGTACAGAAAAAAGTCCTGCAAAATAAAGAGCTGCTAATAATATTTGAATATACAAATTCATATAAATTCTCCTTAAAAATTTTACTTTCCAAAAGAAGTATACAATTGGCAAATTGTGACAAAAGTTTTTAATAAATAAAAAAAATGTCACAGTTTGCCAATATATACATATAGGTGAGAGCAAAAATAAAAAAAGGGGATAAAAAATGAATAAAATTGAAATTAATCAAGACTTTAGTAGAGCATTGGATGTTTTGTTAAACACAAAGGAAAATGTTTTTATTACAGGAAAAGCAGGTACCGGTAAAACAACATTTTTAAAGTTGGCAACAGAAGAGCTAAAAAAGAAGAATAAAAAGTTTGTAGTATTAGCAACAACAGGTGTTGCCGCATTAAATGCCGGTGGTCAAACAATACACTCTTTTTTCCATTTTGGCAGAGATGTAAGTTATTCAAGAATTTATAAAGCAGATCCGTCACAAATAGCAAAGTACCAACATTTAGACACCATAATCATAGATGAATCATCTATGTTAAGAGCAGATTTATTAGATTGTATAGATAAATTCTTAAGAATTAATGCATCTACCGAAGAAAAGAAAAAAATATCTTTTGCAGGTGTGCAAATGGTATTCATAGGAGATTTATACCAACTTCCCCCTGTTGTAAAAAATGATGAAACGGAACAATTTGCAGGTGAATTACCACAAAACGAAGATGATATAATAAGTTTAATTACAGCTAAAAGAAGACCGAAAAAATATGATTCTTGTTACTTTTTAAGTTCTTTTTGTTTAAGAAAGAGTTTTTTACATATTATAAACTTCAATAAAATTTACAGACAATCAGATGAACAATTTATAAACATATTAAACGATATGAGAGAAAATAACATCTCACAAAATGAAATAGATATATTAAACCAACAAACAACAATTGAAAATATTCCTTCTGTAATAAAATTAACAACTATGAATGAAACTGCCAATAATTATAACAGACAGGAATTACAAAAACTTAATAAAGCTACAGAACAAAATTTTTATGCAATAATTGAAGGAAACAGAGATAAAATAAAGCCTAACGATTACCCGACAGAACAAACAATAACCTTAAGAGTTGGTGCAAGAATTATGATGTTAATTAACGATCCGGACGGCAAATATATTAACGGAACTATGGGAACAGTTACAAGAATAAACATAAACAGACAATCTTTTTTTAATTCAACCATCACTGTTAAACTTGATAACGGACATACCATAAATGTGGCAAGGAACAAATGGACTATGTATGAAACTATTTGGAGTGAAAAGGAACAAGATTATGTTAAAGTAGAAGTTGCAAGTTTCAAGCAATATCCAATAAGGTTGGCATGGGCTATAACAATACATAAAAGTCAAGGTAAAACTTTTGATAAAATACTGGTGGATTTAGGGACAAAAGGTGCTTTTGCAAGCGGCCAAACTTATGTTGCAATTAGCAGATGCAGAAGTATGCAAGGTATAAATTTGGTTATTCCAATACAATTAAAAGATATTATTGTTGATGATAAAATAAAACAATTATTAGAAGTTCAAGAAAAAATCAATCAGGTGTTAGAAGAAGATAAAAACTCTATTTTTGAAGATGCGATTTAAATTTTTCTTTTACAGAACAACTATAACCACACTAAATTATGGCTGTAGTTGTTATATTATTTGATATTGATAAATTTGCATTGTACTTATATCTTCCGTAACAATGTTTACATCTTTTACATGCTTTTGAATAGCAATCAATGTGTCAATATTTGGATGCCCATAAGTATTTGTTGTACCTATAGATATAAAACAACTAAATATATTTAAATATAATTCCGGATGATAATTATTTCTTGAACAATGATGAGGAACTTGTACTATTTTTATTATATTCCATAAATTCAATCTATTATAAAAATTTTTTAAGTTATCAAAGTTTTTTGTTGTTTCAAAATCTCCTGTATATAAACAGTTCAAATTGTTAATAGAACTACCATAAAAGCAACATTTGTAACATTTTGATGACAATATACAATAATCATTCTGATAGTTGAATCCTGAAAAAACAGGCATAGAATAAGAATTATGATTACTCCCAAAAATTTCTGTATATATTTCTTTACATTTATTAACACCCATGTTTTCAGCTATCTGTTTTAACAATTCGAAATTTATATTATTACCAATATCCTCTATATTTTCTTTTTGTATCCCTTTTTCCTGTAATTTGTTTTGAAAATTGTAATCTTTATCATATAATTCTTTTACTTTTTCTATAAAAAATTTTGTAAAAATATTTGTTTTATCTTTAATATTTAAATTATATGGAATATACAAAAAATCGTTAGAATATTTGGGAATTACATTATTATGACTTATAGCAAAGATTTTATCTCCATCATCAAGGCTAACAATAATAAAATCTTTACTATCATTTCTTTGTTCTTCTTCCCTAACTGAAATATATTTTATTTTTGTTCTAGGATTGTTATCTTTGTATGAATAAGCTTCATGTTTATTTGCTAATATCGATAATAAATTGTTACTGACGCTATCAATATTTCCTGTTGAATGATAGTTATATATAAATGACTCCAATATTTGCCCACTATTTAATTGAGGAAGAACTAATAACTGAACATTCGCATTTTTAAGTAAATAATCTATTCCGTTTGTATGATCGTTATGAAAATGAGATATAAAAACAATATCTATTACTGGTTTTTCTTCTTTATCTTGTTGTTTTTTTAAATTATCTAAATAACAATCAATTCTTTTTTCTAAGATATTGTTATCTGTTACACTGCCACAATCATAAACAGCATTAAAATATTTTCCATTAGAACAAAGTTCTTCTGTATAAAAAGCGCCTTGACCTACAGGATGAATTATTCTTGTTAATTCCATATTTTTATCCTTTAGTTATTTTATTCAAATTTTCTTCTATTTCTTTTGCTTCTTTTTCTTTCCCTAATAACTTATAAATTTCTATTAGACTATTGTATGAAGATATTTGTTTTTTATTTATTTTTATTGCTTTAACATATTGTTCTATAGCTTTATCATACTCTTTTATATATTTGTAAATATCTCCTAATGTATCTATATAATTAGCATTATTAGGTTGTAATTCTAATGCTTTATTTATACTTCTTAATGCTTTTTCTTTGCTTATCTTATTTATACATAAATAACAATAAGTTATTTGATTATATGTTGTTGCACTATATATTCCTAGATATTCTGCTTCTTCTATTGCTTTATTATAATCTTTAATTGCTTCTTCAGTTTTTCCTATATTCATTAAAAAATGTGCTCTCAAATTATATAAACTAAAATCCCTCGGATTCCTTTTTATTGCTTTATTTAAACAATCTAAAGCCTCTTTGTCTTTTCCCAGTCTTCTCAAAAGGCCTGTTCTATGGACATATGGCCAAGGATGTGTCGGTTCAAATTCTATTGCCTTATCACAATCTTTAATTGCTTCTTCAGTTTTCTCCATACTTGTAAGGAGATTTATTCTCAATCTATATGTATAGTATGTTGGATTCATTTCTATTGCTTTATTTAAATCATCCAAAGCCTCTTTTGTTTTTCCTTTTCTTTCCAAAATGTACGCCCGACTTACATATAAACTAGAATTTCTCGGATTCCTTTTTATTGCTTTATTTAAATCATCCAAAGCCTCTTTTGTTTTTCCTTTTCTTTCCAAAAAGTGGGTTCTAGCTCTATATAAATCGGTATTTGTCGGTTCAAATTCTATTGCTTTATTATAATCTTTAATTACTTCTTCATATTTTCCTATTTCTTCTAAAAATTTTGCTCTTCCAATATATAAAATATAATTTCTCGGATTCCTTTTTATTGCTTTATTTAAACAATCTAAAGCCTCCTTGTTTTTCCCAATTCTTCTCAAAAGGTCTACCTCAGCTACTACAGAAGTATGTATTGGATTAATTTCTATTGCTTTATTTAAATACTCCAAAGCCTCTTTTGTTTTTCCTCTTCTTTCCAAAATTTGTGCCTGTGCTTCATAT
>JBGUZU010000025.1:0-2675 GCA_045223915.1 Endomicrobiaceae bacterium
ACAGCTTTATAAGCACCGCTTGTAACAGCATGGTTGGATGCACCGGTAAACCAGTAAATTACTGCACCGCCTGCAATCAAACCTAACAAGAAAGGAGCATGTAACAATGATAATGAAGAAGCTACTGCACTTTCTCCGTTTGCTGCCATCAATGTGAATATAATGGAGAATATCATGGTTGTTGCACCAACAACAGCTGTACCTATCAATACAGGTTTTGCTGTTGCTTTAAATGTGTTTCCTGCACCATCATTTTCTTCCAATGTTATTTTAGATTTATCGAAGTTTGGTTCAAAACCGAAATCTTTCTTTATTTCTTCTTTGATGTTAGGAACATTTTCGATTAAAGAAAGTTCATATACTGATTGTGCGTTATCTGTAACCGGTCCGTAAGAGTCAACAGCTATTGTTACAGGTCCCATACCTAAGAATCCGAAAGCTACAAGACCGAAAGCAAATACTGCAGGGTGACTCATAATATCAAAACCTGTTAAAGAACTTATTCCGTAAGCTATTGCCATAAGGGTTATAATAACCAAGCCCATCCAATAACCGCTGAAGTTACCTGATGTTAAACCTGCCAAAATATTTAATGAAGCACCGCCGTTCTTTGAAGAATTAACAACATTCTTAACAAAAGAACTTGCTGTTGATGTAAATATTTTTACAACTTCAGGAATTACGGCACCTGCTATTGTTCCGCAAGTAATAATTACTGAAAGTTTCCACCAAAGTCCGTTTGCCAAATCTCCGATTATAAGGTTGGAAACTACGAATGTTAAAGCTATGGAAACAAAAGATGTAATCCATACCAATGAAGTTAAAGGAGCTTCAAAGTTCATTTTATCTGCATTACCGTATTTTGATTTTGCCAAAGCACCGTTTATCCAATAAGAAACAGCACTTGCAATCAACATTATAAGTCTCATTACAAATATCCAAACCAAAAGTTTAACTTGGTTTACAGGATCTTTAACCGCAAGTATAACAAATGTTACCAAAGCAACACCTGTAACACCGTAAGTTTCAAAACCGTCTGCTGTAGGTCCAACTGAATCACCGGCATTATCACCTGTACAATCTGCGATAACTCCGGGGTTTCTTGCATCATCTTCTTTAATATTGAAAACGATTTTCATCAAATCCGAACCGATATCAGCGATTTTTGTGAAAATACCGCCTGCGATTCTAAGTACCGAAGCACCTAAAGATTCACCGATTGCAAAACCGATGAAGCAAGGACCTGCAAGTTCTCTCGGAATGAATACTAAAATTATAAGCATAACCAAAAGCTCAATACTTATAAGTAACATACCGATAGACATACCTGATTTTAAAGGAATTGCAAATGTTGGGAAAGGTTTACCTTTTAAACTTGCAAATGCAGCTCTTGAGTTTGCGAATGTGTTAATTCTCATACCAAACCAAGCAACTGTATAACTTCCTAAAATACCTATAATACTGCAAAGAATAATGATAGCAATTTTAACAAAAGAAAAACCTGTGTTTGCAAAATAAACTGCAATTATTACTGCAAGCAAAGCTTCCAATATAATAATGAATTTACCTTGTGTTATAAGGTATGTTTTGCAAGTTTCATATATTAATTCAGAAACTTCCAACATAGATTTGTGAACCGGTAAATTTTTGATTGATTTGTACTGTACAAAACCGAAAATCAAACCGAAAACACATACTAAAAGACCAACGGTTAACAATGCTGAACCGCTGATTCCGCCCAAAAACGAAACCGATGACAAGTCGGGCAATACAAGATTTGCTTCACTGGCAAAACTCGGTACACTTGCCATAGTCACTGCAAATACTGCTAACAACAAACTTCTTACTTTGGCTAACATCTTTGCTACTCTCCTTTTTTTTATTTATTCTATATATGAATATATATATTAATATGTATATACAAAATATAAAATTTTGCTAAAGATTATATTATTTTAAGTATTTGTTGTCAATTTGAGATAAAATTTTACAAAAAATTCACAAATATTTTAAAAGTTTTCTATATGTAAGGTATATACTCCTAAATATCGTAACAGATTAATTCAATAAATAAAAAAAGTATTGAAAAAATAAGGAAAATAGTATATATTTTAGGTGTTAAGTACTAAATAGCGGAAACATTAAAAAGAAGAACTTTACAATTCAATTGTACACTCGATTCTTCTCTGTGTTTTGTTGTCTAAAAATTATAGGAAATGTTTTTGAAAAAACACAAAATGAAAGAATTGTTTAAATTAAAATCAATTAGAGTTTTATTGTCTGTAAGAGTAATAAGAGTTACTCTTGCATTGATTATATTTTTAAGTATGATTATTAATGGTTTTGTTCCCAAATCAATAGAAAACAAAGAAAGTATAGTAGTTATAATGGGAGCAGTAGTAAATAATGTAATTTTGGAAACTTTTAGGAGTTGTAACGATACACTAACAGCAATAAGCAATAAAGTAACGAAAGATTTATATAAATATTTGAGATTAGGAGAAACGGGAGCGGAAGCGCCTATAAGTAACGGACAGAGTAAGGAAGAAACACCGGTAAATACCAGCAGCGACAGCGGAATAGAGATGGAAAGCAGGCAATATAAAGAGCTTGTAGTATATAACGAAGAAGATGAAGCAGTAACAATATCAGTAGGTAAGATATCGGAGAGGTTG
>JBGUZU010000026.1:0-32833 GCA_045223915.1 Endomicrobiaceae bacterium
TTTTGCAACTAACTCAATCGAGTATGCCCTTGCGGGATCCATATACACTTCATTCGTTAGTTGCTTCATTCTAACCTAAAATCTTAAGGTCTTTAACGGCAAAAAATATAAATTTATTGATATTTTTTCTGTTTTATACTATATTATTGTTGCCCGGTGGGGAAACCTGCCGAGCCTTTTTTATTGACAATAACAAGGTAATCTATTAAACTAAATTTTAATAAATAATAAATCAATTTAAAGAGGAAATTGATATGGTAACATGGATTATTCCTTGTAATGAAAAATATTATAAACACAGAGAAGCTTTTGCCAACCTGAATACCATTGATTGGAGACAAAGTACCAATGTGGAAATCGGTGATGAAGTATACATATATGTGGGGCAGACAGTAGGTGCAATTTTATATAAATGTGAAGTGTTGGATGTAAATATAATTGAGCCGAATAATAATGATGTTGAGTATAACATTGACGGAAAGTTAAAACCGGCAGGGAAGTACATGAAATTAAAACTTCTTGAAACTTATCCGGAAGATAAATATAAACTTAAAGATTTGTTGGAACACGGATTAAAAACTGTACAGGGAGCATCAAAAGTTTCTACGGAATTGTTATCTTTTTTAGTGTTGGAATGATTAGCTGTTTTTTATGATAATATTATAAAATAGCGATGATGTTAATATCTAAAACAAAAAGGTAAAATCTGTATTTATAAAAATGGATAAATTTACAAAAGAACAAAGACGCAGAAATATGCAGGCTATTAAAAGTAAAAAGACCAAACTTGAAAATAATGTTACGACTTATTTATGGCGAAATGGTTACAGATTTGGAAAAAATGTTAAAGATCTTGAAGGTAAGCCTGATATTGCAATTAAAAAGTATAAACTCGTAATTTTTATAGATTCTTGTTTTTGGCATAAGTGCCCTATACATTATAAGCCTCCTTCTACAAATGTTGAATTTTGGGAAAATAAAATGTCAGGAAATAAGAAAAGAGATTCTAAAGTTACAGATTATTATAAGAATAAAAAATGGAATATACTCAGGATTTGGGAACACGAATTAAGAAATGATTTTGAAAAAACAATGCATAAAGTAATACGATTTATTGAAAAATCAAAAAAAACTTAGTTGTATTTTCTATTATGTTCTATAAACATTTTATTATTGGAGTAAAAGGACTTATGCCACATCTCCCAAAATCATTAATTTTATCTATAGTTTTGGTTTGTTCTTTATATTCTATATTTATTAGTTTTACTATGTAATAATATAGAGCATTGTGCTCTTGTTCAATACCATACTCTTTTATTCTTTTTATAAGATTTTCTCTATCAATAAGTTCTATTGATTCTATATCTGCTTCAAAATTTAGGATTTTAAAGTTTTTATCATAGGCACAAAATTTATTTGCTTTGTTAATATCCTTATGTATAGATTGTACAAAACCATCTTTTTCTATAGCATGATAATAAAAATAGAAATAATTTTTATCAAATAATTTTGTGCTTTTATCTTTTGGTATTTTTCCAAGTTCTTTAAGTTTATCTAGATAAGAATCTCTCATAAAACCAATCATATAAATATTTGTACCATATTGTTGAATAGGTTCTTCAATACGATTTAAAGGATTTGTATGTTTGTTATATTCGTCTATTTCTTTTACATAAGAATCAGTCGGTGTATTAATAACAATATTTTCAAAATAATTTTTTCTATATTGTTTACTGGATAGTTGAACATTGAAATCTATAATACTAAGAATAAAATTTTTTATTGCATTTTTACTATTAACATTATCACTGGGTTTTATAGAAAAAGCACCAACACCAGGCAATATTTCATCATAGATTTTATGAATTTCAGATTTATTTCCTGGATATAAAATATAACTACCAATTGTTTTTCTAATGGCATCGTTATAAGTGTGCATTTTTAATAAATCGCCTCGTTTATATGTGTTTATAGAAGAATCTTCTTTTTCTTTATTGAATTCTTCTTCAAGTTCTTTTCCTTTTATATTTTCCTTCCCAAAAAGTTTATCAATATCGGTCACTCTATATTTAGCATCAAAATGTACAAAAGAAACAAGCCCGTCTTTTATTGCTTTAGATTCTTCTTTGTAATAAGATGGATATATCGCTAAAGTATAGTCTGGTCTAAAAGGTCTGGAATAAGAATTTTTATAAATAGAATTGTTAAACTTTGTTGCACTAAAAGTTCTATTGTAATAAAAATCTATCATAATGCCACGACTTTCTATATTAAAAGATATTTTACTTTCAGTTCCTTCCTTAAGGTTTATTAGCAAGTTACCATCTTTGTTCTTTTGAAGAATATCATTGATTTCTGTTCCAATATGTGTCTTACCACCAATCTCTTTTAAAATATCTATAATTTGAAAAACTAACCAATATTCGTATAATAATGCTGTATTCTTTGCTTCACCTTCATAAACTTTATCTTGCCCTTCCCAGTTAAGTTGTTTTGCTAAATCAAGCATAGCAAAAGCAGAATATACTTGATAGTATCCTTCTCTTTTTTGAAGAACCTGATTGTTGTTTGGTAGTTGTTGTAAATCTTGTATATCTGTAAAAAAAGAATCGCTTAAAATATTTTCTATTTTTTCTTTTAATAATAGAGCTTCGTTTTTATATTCAATAAGAGATTTTTTTTCTTCTAATTGATTTATTACAACATCACAAATAGATATAAAGTTATTAAAAGCAAATTTTATAAATTTATTTGCGATAGTATCAAAAGAGTCATATTTACGAGTTGTGTTTGCAAAATATGGAATATAATTACTTCTATCCCACATTTTTGCATTTCTAAATGGATTAGAAAAAATTTTTTTACTTATAGGGGCTGTTCCAAATGGTTTCATTTCTTCTTCTGAAACAAATTTAGCATCAGGATTGTTTTTTATATTACTAAAAATTGTTTCTATATTATCATTAGAACAAAATTTTCTTAAAAAAATAAAACTTTCTAAAGGAGTTCTTTGTTGTTTTGTAGTATCATCCGTAAAAGTTAAACTTGTTGGACTTGCATAATCTAATAATAAAGCAGAACAATAATCTGCAATATCTTCCGTTAGTTTTACATAATCTTTTTCATAATCAATCTTATCAGGAACTATTTCAAAATCGATATAATGATTTATTCCATCACTTTCTTTAATATCAAACCGAGATTTTCCTAAATAATTGATTATTTTTAATTTATAAGAATCTTCATCTATCTTTTCTATAAAGTTAGAATTTAATACTAAATTTTTTGGATTTAATTTTATATGATATTCTTTAATTTCTTTTAATCTAAGTTTATAAAATCCACTTTTTGGATTAGAATAAAATTCAATAGAGCCATTACTATCTTCTATTCCTTTTAAATCAAAATCATTAACCTTATCTAAAGAAATTTCTTTTTCTTTCTCTTCTTTATATTTTTCATAAACAGAAATTGTAATATTGCCTTTAGATAAAACAATTTTATTAAGATTTATTTTTTCTGAAATTTCCATTTTTAAATAAAACTTGCAAATTGATTAGTGCTAAGCTTTTGTTGCATACTAACAATCTTATTACTACTACTTGTTAAATCGTTTTCGTCACAAGTTGTTTTCAATTTTTCTAATAAAATTTCTAATTGCTTTCTATTTCCATGAATTTTTGGAAGAATTTTTTGTAAAACTTGTTCATCCATAGCTTTTGTTATATCTGTGAAGCCAAGTTTAATTGATGCATTAATATAATGTCTTATTTCTTTAACAGTTCTGTATGCAAATCCAAATTCTTTACCATTTTCTTCAAAAATATTATAAATTTTATTTAAAATATCTGTAGCTTTCCCTTTAGCAGAATCATCTAAAATATCAGTTTGTCTTATAGATAGAGCAAGGTTTAAGAAACTTTCAGCTATTCCATCTGGAGCAGTTGGTATATCTTCTGCACTCAAATCATTTTCAAAGTTTTCTATTACATTATCAGGTGTAAACTCAATTACATTTGCTCTATCTAATACTTTAGGACTAAACATATATGTCGTTTCATCTATATTTACTGTACCTATTATAAAAAGATTTTTAGGAAATTTTAGTTTTACTTTATTTCCATTTTCGTCTACATATTTTTCAAGGTTAAAATATATTTCATCTGAATTTTCTTCCATTTTGCTTAAAAAATCTGAAAAATATCGTTCTACTCTGCTTAAATTCATTTCATCAAGTATTAAGAAAAACGGAATGTTTTCGTTAACATTAGCCCTTTCAATTAATTCAATGATTTCTGTTTTAAAATACTTGCCTGTTATAGAATTATAATAGCCAAGAATTTTTGTATTATCTGTCCAATCGGAACCAACAGAAACAAGTAAAGAATTTTGTATATTTGGAACTTTTAACCATTTAGCAAAATCGGCAGCAATTTTAGTTTTACCAGAACCACTTATTCCTGCTAAAATAACAAAAGGTTTTGCTAGTAAAGATGTAATATATCTCTTATAAAGAGAGTTATCTTTAAATTTATCTAATATGAGTTTTCCTTGATGAGAGTTTGCTTCAGAGTTATTAGATATTTGTTTTTGAATATTATTTTTTAATGTGTGTGCAAAATTATCATAAATATTTAATCCTTTTATCATTTCGTTTCTTTGACTTCCAGTAACACCTGCAACTTCTACAATATCTTTACAAGATAATTTCCTTGCTATTATTATGGGTGCAAATTGTATAGCAAAAACATGTAAAGCTGTGGATATTCTATCTTCCGATTCTTTTGCAGCTTCTCTTGATTGCTTTAATTTATTTCCAAGAATTTCTATTAATTTTGAATTTTCTATATCGTTCCCAAAAGAAGAATCTACCACTGGTATTTCTATACTATTAGTAAAAGATGGATCAATTTTGATTGTAGGTTCAAGTTTGTTTATTTCTTGTTCTATAAATTCTTTTCTTTCTCTAACATTATTAAAAGTACGACTATTTTCTCTATCTATGATACAAGCTTTAAAATGTAATTCATCTTGATTTTCTATAGAAATATCATATATAATCCAAGCTCCTTGAGAAGATATTTTAAAAGTCTCTTCTATTTTTCTAAAGCATTTCTCATTTATATTTTCATTTTTATAAGTTGTTTTTTGATTGTATTTTAAACTTTTTCTTCCAATATGTGCACCAGTAGTTTCTTTTATAATTAAAAGTACAAATTTAGAATCTTCTATTTTAGTTCCGTTAACATAAATTTTGTCAAATAAGCCAGCCATAATAAATTCATAATCACTCTGTTTGTTTCCTCCTTTACCTAAAGGGCATGAAACATTCTCTATGTCTGCTATTTTTTTATAAGTTATTCCTATTATAATATCGTAACTTTTCTCTAAAAATCTATATCCTTCAGCTTGACCTAATGCTGTTCCCCAAGAACAAGTTGCTCCACCAACAGAAAGATTCATGTTAAACATTAAACTTCCGATATCTATTCTCATTTGTTCTCCTAATAATTTTTTATAGATTTATCAATTTTTTTTAATTGATTGAATATATGGTTTAATAATATTGTTACTAAATTAACATCCCAACCATTACCTGCTCTCTTAGAAAGTTGAGTATATGACTGATTACCAAAAATAATATCTGTTTTTCTATGTCCATCATTTAATCCTTCTAATCCCATTAATCTAAATTGTTCTGGTATTGTCATTTTTCTGACAATTTCTTTGTGTTTGTTTGGTTCTATTACTCGTATGCTATTATGCTCAGGCATTGTTAATGTTATTGAATAACCATCAGTTTTAATTTTTTTATTATATACATCAAAACAAAGCGGTTTATCTACTACAAAACTTTTAATATGGTGTTTTTCTTTTAAATGCTCAATTTGTTCCTCAGATAAATAAAGATTTTTGGGAATAAAATTTTTAGGGTCTACAAAATCTTTAAGTTTAAGATTATTTTTTTGTTCTGGTGGAGTCATAGAAAAATCTTTTGGTAATCCGCCTAATCTTGCAAACATCCAAACTCTTTCTCTGTTTTGTGGTATTCCATAATCCTTTGAATTTAGTACTGACATTCTTAATGGTGATTCTGTAGAATCATTTTTATCTTTAACATATCCAAGATTCCTTAGCATTTCATTCATTTGGTTTCTTGTACTTTCAAATTTTTTAGATAATAATCCTTTGACATTTTCCAACAAGATATACTTAGGTTTTTTTGCAGCACAAATTCTTATTATGTGATAAAATAAAGTTCCTCTGCCATATGGATCTGCTGTTCCTTTTTGCATACCTGCTGTTGAAAAAGGCTGACAAGGAAATCCACCCATGAAGAAATCAAAATTAGGGAAATTTTTTGCATAAGGATCTATTAATGTAATATCGTTATAATTCTTTATTAAATTACCTTTATCATCTTTATGATTTATATCAAACAATTCCGAGGCATATTTATCTATTTCAGAATAAGCAACAACTTTAAAAGATACGTTTGGATGTTGTTCATTTATTTTTCTTAAAGCAAAACTTCCTCCGCCAAAACCAGCAAATCCCTCAAAAACTCGTATGATTTTTTTCTTCATTATTATTTACTTCTCCAAATGATTTTATTAATGAGTAATATATTCTGTGTTTAACACTTAATATTTTACAAATTTACACATTATTTTTCTATTGTTTTTCTATATGATATAAAAGGTATGCGACAATTACTATCACATTAGTATTAACGATTAAGTTTTATTTTTAAATTCAGTATCCCAAAAGTTTTCTATTTCTTTTAAAATATCAATTAAATTATAAGTTTTTGAGCCATCATTCACGATTAATTTTGTATCAATGTAAGAACCTTCTTTCCTGCCGGTTTGATATTTTTTAGTTTTATTGCAATGTTTTGTTCCGTTTGCAATATTTTCTAATACTTCATTAAAAGGTATTTTAGATTTTAGTTCATTCCTTTTTGTTTTATCATTTATAATATACCAATCTGCAAGATGATATAATGTTATACAAGCATTAATTGCTTTTCTGGAATTTAATTCGTCTTTATAAAAATCTTTTAAATTAGGTTTTATAACATTATTATAAAAGGCTAATGTATTATAATTTTCAAAAGAAGAACCTTTGTGGGTTACTGTAGCATTTATATCCATATCTATCTCTGCTACTCCGGGTATAACTATTTTATTTACTAATATCGGCACTCAGTTTTCTCCAAAATTCTATACTTCTTATGTTTTTATTAAATTATATAAAATATTTGCGACAACGTCTTGTCGTAAATTTGCTGCAAAAAAAGATGATAAATCTTTCTTTCCTAAAAGTAGTATAATATTGCATTATGTTATTGAAGATTGCAAAACTTTCCAAGTTGGGAATTATCATAGAAGCAATATTAGTGGGGATTTTGTCCGGAATAATAGTAATATTGTTTAATTGGTGCATTTCTAATTTGTTTTCTTTTAACCAAAGTTTTTTATCACAAATTCCGTTAATATTAAAAGTATTTATATTTCCGATTATAACTTGTTTGGCAGGTTTAATTGTGGGAATACTTGTATTTAAGGTTGCACCCGAAACAAAAGGGAGCGGTATTCCTTTTGTAAAGTTGGCATTGATGCGGTTGGGTAAAAAAATAAGAATCAGAAGTATGTTTATAAAATTTGCAGCGGGTGTTATAGGTATAGGCAGCGGCTTTTCTTTAGGAAGGGAAGGACCGAGTGTTCAGCTTGGTGCCGGTTGCGGTGCCGTGATTTCAAGATTATTTAAAAAGAACGGAACAAAACAACACAATTTAATAACTGCAGGTGCAGCTTCGGCAATAGGAGCAACTTTTAATGCCCCTGTTGCGGGAACAATTTTTGCCGTTGAAGAACTTACAAGAAAGTTTTCCGTTTCAACATTGTTTACCGTTCTTATAGCAACAGTTTCCGCGGTAACCGTATCAAGACATTTTGTGGGGGAAAATCCCTCTTTTTTTATACCGGAACTGCAAAATCTTCCTAAAATTTCGTTGGAAAGTCTTGTTGTTTTTATAGTATTGGGAATAATTGTAGGCGTTTTCGGTGTGTTGTTTGCCAAAACAATTTTCTTAAACCAAAAAGTGTTCGATAAAATAAAAGTTCCAAACTATATAAAGCCTGCAATAGCAGGTTTTGTTATAGGTATTGTGGGTGTGTTCCTGCCTTATGTTTTAGGTTCCGGCAACATTTTTATTTCACAATTGTTTCAATACAAATTTACTCTTTCGTTAATAGCAATAATATTTGCAGTAAAATTTTTAGTTACTCCGTTATGTTTTTCTTCGGGTGCTGCAGGGGGAATATTTTTCCCTGTTTTAATGTTGGGCTCGTTTTTGGGTTATATTGTAGGTTCAATATCAAATGTTATCGGAATAGAAATAAATTTGGTTACGATATCCATTGTCGGTATGGGCGCATTTTTGGCGGCGGTTGCAAGAACACCGATAACCGCCATAGTTATGGTTTTCGAATTGACCGGCGATTATCATCATATTTTGCCGGTAATGTTAAGTATTGCCGTTGCGGATTTGGTTGCACAATTGTTCGGACATGAACCGATATATTCAACTTTAATTTTGAAACAATCCCAAAATACGAAAGAGAAAGAAACTTTATGTGAACTGAAAGTTGTTGATGCTATGGATAAAAATGTTGTTAATGTAACATTAAAAACAAAAATTTCCGAAATACCGAATTTAATGAAACAAACAAAATATAATGTTTTACCGATATTAAACGATAACAATGTTGTTGCAGGCAGCATTTCAAAAGAAGAAATTGATGACTATATTTTCAGTAACAAAAATATTGATGACAGTATAGAAAATATAATGAATCCGGAACCTGTAACCGTTAACCAAAAAGAAAATTTATATAAAGCCCTTTTTGTTTTACATACCAACGAAATTTTGGATGTTATAGTTGTAGATGATACAAACAAACTTGTCGGAATATTATGCAGGAAACAAATTGTTTTTGAAGACCGCTTTTCGGATATTATTATGTAGATCTGTTTTTAGATATATTATTATTTAAAAGAAAAATCCGTTTCGCTACTTTTTTTCAATATTGAACTGCAAAAAACTTCCTATCAGATTCTCATTCCAAACCTTAATATCTTTCGGAACATCCAATATGCACGGTGTAAAATTCCAAATGTTTTTTATACCCGCACCTGCAAGATAGTTTGCCGTTGTTTTTGCATTTTCTCTGGGTACGGTAAGTATGGCAAAATCCACTTTCATTTTTGTTGCAAGTGTTGCCACTTTGGTTACATTGAAAACTTCTTTACCGTTAATGAAAGAACCTATCTTTTTTGTGTCCGTATCGAACATTGCAACGATATTTAATCCGTAATCTTTAAAACTGTTATACTTGGCAAGTGCAGAACCCAAATTTCCGGCACCTATAATAAAAGCATTTCGTTGTTGCTTAAAACCCAACTTTTCTTCTATTGTCTTTTTTAACTTTTTGGCATCGTAACCAACACGGCATTTACCTAAATCGGAACTGCCGAGATATTTTAAATCTTTTCTTACCTGGGAATTATCTATATTTAACAGTTCGGCAATTTTTTTGCTTGAAATATATTGTTCGCCTTCTCTTAAATCGTCAAGTATAAAATGGTATAAAGATAAACGGTTCAAAACTTTATCGGGTATATTCATAAAAATGTCCTCTTATAAGGGCAGACATTTGTTGCCTGCCCTTATGAATGTTTTTATTTTTTACACAATACCGTTATAAGCATTTAAGAATATTTGTTTAATTTCCGACATTAACGGATAAACAGGGTTTGCGCCGGTGCATTGATCATCGAATGCTCTTTCTACAAGAGTATCGAGATTTTTCATGAACTCGTCTTCTTTTACACCGAACTCTTTTATGGATTTAGGTAAATTGATTTTTGTCATTAAATCATCAACCGCTTTTATTAAATTATTTGTTTTTTCGTCATCGTTTTTACCGCCCAAATCAAGTTCGTCTGCAATTTGTGCATATTTCATTTTTGCATTGGGATACTTGTATTGCGGGAACGTGGCTTGTTTTCTGGGCCTGTCGTTGGAATTGAATTTTATAATTTGTCTTATTAAAAGTGCATTTGCCACGCCGTGCGGAATGTTGTACATTGCGCCGAGCTTGTGTGCCATAGAATGACATAATCCCAAAAAAGCATTTGCAAAAGCCATACCTGCTATTGTTGCGGCATAATGCATTTTTTCTCTTGCTTTAGGATCTTTTTTACCGTCTTTGTATGAACGGGGAAGATACTTGAACACAAGTTTTGTTGCTTCCAAAGCGTTGGAGTTTGTAAAGTTTGTTGCCATGCAGGAAACGTATGCTTCCAACGAATGTACCAAAGCATCTATACCGGAAGCGGCTGTAAGACTTTGCGGCATACTGTCAACAAAGTTAGGATCGACAATTGCCATGTTAGGTGTTAAAGCATAATCTGCAATTGCATATTTGTAATGTGTTTTTTCATCGGTAATAATCGAGAACGGTGTAACTTCCGAACCTGTACCCGATGTCGTCGGTATACATACCATAGTGGCTTTTTTGCCTAAATCAGGTATTTGGCAGATTCTTTTTCTTATATCCATAAACCTCATGGAAATATCTTCAAAGTTTACGTCCGGTTGTTCATACAACAACCAAAGAATTTTACCGGCATCCATAGGTGAACCGCCGCCCAAAGCGATAATTACGTCCGGCTCGTAAGTTCTTATCATTGTAAGAGCTTCATCTATAGTTGCAAGTGTCGGGTCCGGTTTAACATCGAAAAACATTTGATGATCTATTTCCATTTCATCCAAAACATCGGTAATATTTTCAACAGCACCGGAATTGAACAAGAAACGGTCTGTAACAATAAATGCTCTTTTTTTACCTTTAAGTTCTTTAAGAGCAAGGTCCAAGCATCCTCTCTTAAAATATATTTTTTGCGGAACTTTAAACCATAACATATTTTCTCTCCTTTCGGCTACAGTCTTGTAATTTAACAAATGTTCTACTCCGATATTTCCCGATATCGAGTTGCCGCCCCACGAACCGCATCCGAGCGATAACGAAGGTTCAAGTTTAAAGTTGTAAATATCTCCTATACCGCCCTGCGATGACGGTGTGTTAATTAATACACGGCAGGAAGGCATTTTTTCCGCAAAAACGTTTATTCTTTCTTTTACTCTTGCATCCGTGTATAAAACGGAAGTGTGGCCGGGTCCGCCCTTGGATACAAGTTCGTAAGCCATTTCCGTTGCCTGTTCAAAGTTCTTTGCTTTGTACATCGTTAATATAGGTGAAAGTTTTTCTCTTGAAAAAGGATCGTTCCAATCCACTTTCGGTCTTTCGCATAACAACAATTTGGAATCCTGCGGAATTTTAAATCCGGAAAGTTCCGCTATTTTTTGCGGTGTTTGACCTACTATTAAAGGATGCGCGGTTCCTCTTTTTGCATCTATGAAAGGAAGTGCAACCATCTTTTTCTCGTCACTTTTACTTACAAGGTATGCACCTCTGTAAATAAACTCTTTTTTGATTTTTTCGTAAACGGATTCAACAACAACAACCGCTTGTTCGGAAGCACATATCATACCGTTATCAAATGTTTTAGACATTATAATCGAAGATACGGATGCTCTGATATCGGCAGTTTCATCTATAACGGCACAAGCATTTCCCGGACCTACACCGAGTGCGGGTTTTCCCGAAGAGTATGCCGCTTTAACCATTCCCGGTCCGCCGGTTGCTAAGATGCAGGCAATATCCGGATGATGTAACAATGCATCCGAAAGTTCCATTGAAGGAGTATCTATCCAACCGATAATATCTTTCGGAGCTCCGGCTTCAACGGCGGCGTTAAGAACAACTTTTGCCGCTTCTATTGTACTTTTTGTTGCTCTGGGATGAGGGGAAAATATAATTGCATTTCTCGTTTTTAATACTATAAGTGATTTAAATATTGCCGTTGATGTGGGGTTTGTTGTAGGTATGATACCTGCAATAATTCCCAAAGGTTCGGCAACAATTTTTATACCGTTTTCTTTATCTTCGCTTATTATTCCGCAGGTTTTTGCATATTTGTGTTTATTGTAAATGTATTCGGAAGCATAATGATTTTTTATTATCTTATCTTCCAAAACACCCATACCTGTATCTTCCACCGCCATTCTTGCAAGCGGAATTCTTACTTTGTTTGCTGCGGTTGCCGCCGCTTTAAAAATTTTGTCTACCTGCTCTTGGGAATAATTTGCATATTCCGTTTGAGCTTTTTTTACTCTGGCAATTAAAGCATTTAATTTTTCTACCGTATCAACAATGTTTGGTGCGGTATCTTTTTCGGTTTCTGTTATCTTTGCTTTAGTAACAGTCCCTTTAGGTTGTTTTTTCTTAGGCATATCTCATCACTCCTTTTATTGTGATTTATTTCACGATTAATTATAAAATATAAAAATATATTTGTCAATAAATATTTTGTAAATATATTGATTTTATAGATGTTTTTAGTTTTTGATAAACTTGATTAATTGAGATTTTTATCCCTATTATTTTTTATTGTTATAGCGAAGCAACTTTATCTTTTAAATTATAACTTTGTATTTGTCTCAATCGAGTACCAATCGCTACTGCTTACTTTTATGTACACTTCATTCGTCAAATACTTCGTTATAATTTAAAATCTTGAAAGTTTTTGAAAGCCAAGAACAAGGTATGTAATTTTGTAGAATTTATAATTTATAATGTCGGTAAAAATTGTAAAACAATTTTTGACAAAATATAAGTTGATTTTTTATAATAACCGAACAGTGAAATATTCTTTATAATAAGGAGATAATAAATGAAAAAAAGTTTATTGGTGTTGTTGTTAGCAGTAGCAATGGTAGTACCTGCATTCGCAGAAAAAGGTGAAATGTCTATTAATGGAAAATTGGGTTTAGGTGTAATCAGCAGCGTTTCAGTAAATAGTGACGAAGATGAATATTATGTTTTAAAAACAGATATGCCTTTTATGTTGGGCGCAGAATTTTTCTATGGGGTAATAGATTGTTTGTCTGTAGGAGTTGGTGTAAATTACCTTTTTGATACTTCTGCTAAAGTTGCTTCTGAAGTAAAAGGTGGAACAACAAATATTTATTTGGCGGTAAAACCTGAAATAAAAACAAATTCCGATATATTTTCGAGCGTATATTTTGTAGGTCAAATAGGTTTGAGTATGGGAAGAACCAAGATTTATGAAGGTGAACCATCAATGGATAGCGGATTATATTTAGGTACAGGTTTCGGTACAATAATAAAAGATGTAGTTTTAGTTGAACTTATATTCTCGACATCTAACAGCACTATGAAAGATAGTGGCGAATCAATAGATTTGGAATATGATGTAACGTCACTTAACATTGGTTACAAGTTCAGTTTTTAGTCATTGCGAAACCGCGGTGGCGGTGTCATCCCGTACTTGATACGGGATCTATAAAAAACAATAAAAAAGCAGGAAGAAAATTTTCTTCCTGCTTTTTTTCATTCATTATACATTGTAAATTATACATTGTACATTGTTGTTTCTTCTTCCCGTTTTTTTGTTTTAATTTCTAATTTCTCATTTCT
The DNA here is from genome assembly GCA_045223915.1 of Endomicrobiaceae bacterium. Lineage (GTDB taxonomy): Bacteria > Elusimicrobiota > Endomicrobiia > Endomicrobiales > Endomicrobiaceae > Ruminimicrobiellum. Next base: position 13,632 of record JBGUZU010000026.1, read on the forward strand.
AATTTCTGATTGTTTTTAACACTTTTTCCACCGTTTCGAATTTCGGTTGTTTTTTTGTGTTGAGTTCAAAGTAGCAGGTATGTTCAGGCGAATCTACAAGAATTAAGTTTGTTTTTTTATTTGTAACAAATATCGGTGCAAGTTTTGTTTCGCTGTGTCCTACCAACTGGTTACTAAAATATGAATCTTTCATTAATGAAAACGGTCTTATCCATGTGGGAGTTTGTGTAACTTCGTCTCCGCTCGGACTTAACTTTCCGGTCCAATCGAAATAATGAAAGTTTTTTTTCAATAACATTTTGTTGCACCAATCAATAATGGTTTCTTTATCGGGATCAAATCCTTTTTCTTTTTGGTTGTTTACCCAAGTGTTTGAAAAACCGGCATGGGATATTACCCAACCGTCATATTCCACGGCAATTTTAAAATGTTCAATGTTATTCAAAAATGCTTGTGCAATTTCTTTGTCGTGTTCGTGTTGGTGCCCGCTTACAAGTTTTGATTTGGGATTTTTTGATAAATAAGATAAACAGTGGTTCCCTAAAAGTAAATCAATTTTATCGGGATAATTTTGTTTGTAAGATACAACTTTGTTTATTGTGTTTACGGGATTATGTTCAGGATCGTGCCACCATATCTTTTCCAACCAGTTATCGACATAGTCACCCAAAAAAACAAGTTTATCCAACCGGTTGATATTGTTTTCAACCATTTTGATAAAGTGTGTTGTTTGGTGAACATCAGGTATTATTCCTATAAGCATGTATGCTATTATACATTATTCTTTTATTTTGTTAATACTTTTTTTACAAAATAATCAATGCATCCGTACATCTATACCTATATTCTTCAAAATTACAGAGTGATTTTTAGTTTGACAAACTAAGTTTGTAAAGGTATAATTTTCGGTATTAAATGCATTGATGCGGAGCAGTAAATATTAATTTGTCTAAAGAGAAGTGTCGGTTGGTGCAAGACATTGGCAAAACATATTGAAGTCACCGCGGAGCAGCTGTAAGAAATCGTTATAAGCGAAAGTAGAAACAGACGGATTCTCACCGTAAAAGAGAAAAAGTGCATCCTGAGTCAGGATGAAAAAGAGTGGTACCGCGGAAGTTTTTTATACTTTAACAATTTTAGTGCTTTCGTCTCTTTAAGTTATTTCGTATAACAACGGAGATGAAAGTTTTTTTGTTGTTGGTGGAGGTAAGACTATTATGGCAAAACATAAAATGCCGGGTTCAAGAATTGTTATTGAAACACTTATAGAGCAAGGTGTAACCGATGTGTTTGGTTATCCCGGCGGACAAGTGTTGAATATATATGATGAATTATATAAAGCAAGCGACAGAATTAACCATTATCTTGCCGCACATGAACAGGGTGCTGCTCATGCTGCCGACGGTTATGCAAGAGCTACCGGTAAAGTTGGTGTTGTTATTGCAACATCCGGTCCGGGAGCAACAAATTTGGTTACCGGAATTGCAACGGCAATGCTTGATTCCATACCTATGGTGGCAATTACCGGAAATGTTCCTACTTCTTTAATCGGTAAAGACAGTTTTCAGGAAATAAATATTACGGGTGTTACATTACCTATAACAAAACACAACTATTTTGTAAGTAATGTTAAAGATTTGGCAGATACTATAAGAGAAGCTTTCCAAATTGCAAAGTCCGGAAGGCCGGGACCTGTATTAATAGATATTCCCAAAGATGTTCAAATTGCGGAATACGATTTTGAATGTGAAGGTGTTATTGAACCTTATCCGCAGAAAAAAGCGGATGATAAAGAAATAGATGCCGCGGTTGATTTAATAAATAAAGCACAAAAACCGTATATTTATATCGGCGGCGGTGTAATAACCGCAGGGTTAAGTAAAAAAATAAAAGAACTTGCCGAAAAAATAGACGGATATATCGGTTGTACTTTGATGGGACTTTCCGCGATAGAAAATTCTTATGAAAGATTTTTAGGTATGCAAGGTATGCACGGACAATACGAATCTTCAATGGCAAACAAAGAAGCAGACCTTGTAATAGGTATAGGTGTAAGGTTCAGCGACAGAGCTACCGGAAACGTAAAAAAATATTCCAAAAATGCAAAAGTTATACAACTTGATACAGACCTTTCCGAAATAAATAAAAATATTAAAGCGGATGTAGGTATTGTAGGAAAAATTTCTTGTGCTCTTTCAAAAATAATTGAAAAATGCAACAAACAAAAACATACGGAATGGAAAAAAACAATAGATGATTTAAGAGCTGAAAGCAAAGAAATTTCCAAAAAAGTTAATGTTGTTAAAAGTGATAAGATCGGCCCCAAGCAGGTTTTTGATGTAATAAATAAAATTAAAGATAATGATACCGTTGTTGCTACCGATGTCGGACAACATCAAATGTGGGCTGCACAGTTTACAAGTTTTGAAAAACCGAGAACATTTGTTTCAAGCGGCGGTCTTGGAACCATGGGATACGGGTTGGGTGCTGCAATAGGTGCAGCGGTAGGAAGTAAAAAAAGAGCAATTTTAGTTACCGGTGACGGAAGTTTCGGTATGAATTTAAACGAACTTGCAACCGCGGTTACTTATAATATTCCGGTTGTAATAGTTATTATAAATAACGGTGTTTTGGGTATGGTAAGACAATGGCAAACACTGTTTTACGGTAAAAGATATTCAAATACAGTTTTGGGCAGAAAAACGGATTTTGTAAAACTTGCGGATGCTTTCGGACTTAAAGGTGAAAGAGTAACAACCGTACAGGAATTTGAAAAAGCATTCAGTAACGCATATAAAGCAAATGCACCTTACATTATAGATACAGTAATTGATATGGATGAGTTTGTTCTTCCTATGCTTCCTCCGGGAGGATCGATAGAAGATATAATTACATCTAAAGAGGAGGCAACAAAATGAAAAGATTTGTAATTGCCGCTTTGGTGGAAAATAAGTATGGAGTATTAACAAGAGTTGCGGGCCTTTTTATGAGAAAAGGTTTTAATATAGATTCTTTAACCGTAGGTGAAACGGAAGATTCTTCTTTTTCAAGAATAACAATTACTCTCAGGGGTGACGATAACGATAAAGATCAACTTATCAGCCAGTTAAGAAAACTTCATAATGTTACATACGTTAAACATATAGATGAAAAAAACAGTGTGGAAAGAGAATTGATACTTATAAAAGTTAAAAATACCGTTCAAAACCGCAGTGAAATTATGGCTATAACTGAAATTTACAGAGCAAAAATTGTTGATTATAATCCGAAAACGATATGTGTTGTTATGACAGGAAAACCGTCAAAAATAAATGCTTTTATTGAAATTTTAAGACCGTTGGGAATAGTTGAACTTTGCAGAACCGGTGTTGTTGCCATTGAAAGAAACAAAGCAATTTATAATTCATAAAAATTACAAAGTAATTTTTGAGGCATAGAAGAATAGATGCATGGATGTATGGAAAAAACAGATTATAAAATGTAGATAAAAATAAAAAATTAAATATAAACAAACTAATATAAGAGAGGAGAAAAAAATGCAAAACATTTATTATCAAAAAGATTGTAACTTAGCAAAACTTAAAGGTAAAACCGTTGCAATTATCGGTTACGGTTCACAAGGTCATGCACATGCATTGAACTTGAAAGAGTCCGGTGTTGATGTTATAGTAGGACTTTATAAAGGTTCCAAAAGTTGGGAAAAGGCGGAAAAGCAGGGATTGAAAGTTTATACAGCTGCCGAAGCTGCTGCAAAAGCAGATGTTATAATGATACTTATCAACGATGAAAAACAGGCAAAATTGTATAAAGAAAGTATCGAACCTAACCTTAAAGAAGGTAAAACAATAGCATTTGCACACGGCTTTAACATTCATTTCGGATGTATAAAACCTCCTAAAAATGTTAACGTTATAATGATTGCGCCTAAAGGTCCGGGACATACGGTAAGAAGCGAATATTTGGCAGGTAAAGGTGTTCCTTGTTTGGTTGCAGTTGAACAAAATGCTACAGGTGATGCACTTGAAATCGCACTTGCTTATGCTTTAGGTATAGGCGGGGCAAGAGCAGGTGTTATCGAAACAACTTTCCGTATTGAAACAGAAACGGATTTGTTCGGAGAACAAGCAGTTTTGTGCGGAGGACTTTGTGCTTTGATGCAGGCAGGTTTTGAAACTTTGGTTGAAGCGGGATACGATCCGAGAAATGCATATTTTGAATGTATTCATGAAGTGAAATTGATTGTAGATTTAATATATCAAAGCGGATTTGAAGGTATGAGATATTCAATTTCAAATACTGCAGAATACGGTGATTATACAACAGGTCCCAAGATAATTACGGAAGAAACCAAAAAGACAATGAAAAAGATTCTTAAAGATATTCAGGACGGAACATTTGCAAAAGCATTTTTACTTGATATGTCTGAAGCAGGCGGACAAGTTCATTTCAATGCAATGAGAAAACTTGCTGCTGAACATCCAAGCGAAAAAGTAGGTAAGGAAATAAGAAAACTTTACAGCTGGAGTGATGAGGATAAACTTATAAACAACTAAGTTAGAAGATTTGAAGATTGGAAGAATAGAAGATTGGAAGCAAAGCGGAAAAAGCGGGGAGAAATTTTCTTCCCGCTTTTTTACATTAATTTCTAATTACTAATTGTTTTTTATTTTGTATAATTAAAGAAATGTAAACTATATAAAGAGGATATCAAAAAATGAAAAAGATTATCCTGACGGTAGTGTTATCAGCATTGTTTATAGCACCTGTATTTGCAAGTGAAGCGGGTGATATGGAAATATTGGGAAAGATCGGTTATACGTTGGATACGGATGTTAAAATTTATACGGAATCAAAAGATGATTACGGTTCAACAGATAAAGGTATTGTTTTAGGAGCTGACTTTTGCTTTTATATTAATTCTCAAGTGGCAATGGGTTTTGGAGCAAACAATATTTTTGAATCGAAAGCCGATTACGGTATGTCCGACAAATATGCTTTTACAAACATTTATCTTTCTATCAGGCCTAAAATGGATTTGGATTCGGATATTCTCGACAGTTTCTATTTTATAGCACAAGCCGGTTACGGCTTTTTCAGACTGAATTATGATAAAAATGGTGTTGACGATCATTTCAGTACGGATAACGGACCTTATTGGGCTGTCGGTGTTGGCGTTGAGATAATGTACAGTTTTTTTCTTGAGCTTATGCATTCTTTCAATTACGGCTCTGTTACCGTTGATGGAGACAGGTACGACATGAAATATTCCGCATTATTAATAAATGTAGGTTACAAATTCAAATTCAAACCGTAATATACAAACTAAAAATCTAAAATCATTTCGGAGAAAAAATATGATAAAAGAAAAAATTGTAGATGGTTCGCATAATGCACCGCACAGAAGTTTATATCATGCCTTGGGAATAACAAAAGAAGAACAATCAAAACCTTTCATAGGAATAGTAAGTTCTCATAATGAAATTGTTCCCGGTCACATGAACATAGATAAAATTGTTGAAGCCGTTAAAATCGGTGTTGCAATGGCAGGCGGAACACCGATAGTGTTTCCCGCGATTGCCGTTTGTGACGGTATTGCCATGGGACATAACGGAATGAAATATTCTCTTATTACAAGAGATATGATTGCGGATTCTACCGAAGCCATGGTAAGAGCTCACGGGTTTGACGGGCTTGTTATGGTACCGAACTGTGACAAAAATGTTCCCGGTCTTTTAATGGCCGCGGCAAGAGTAAACATCCCTACGATATTTGTCAGCGGCGGACCTATGCTTGCAGGCAGAGTTAACGGTAAAAAGACAAGCCTTTCGGGAATGTTTGAAGCGGTAGGTGCTTTTAAAGCAGGAAAAATTAACGAAGAAGAACTTACGAAATATGAAGAAAAAACCTGCCCTACATGCGGTTCATGTTCGGGAATGTACACGGCAAATTCCATGAACTGTTTAACCGAAGTTTTAGGTATGGGACTTAAAGGTAACGGAACAATTCCTGCAGTATATTCGGCGAGAATAGAACTTGCAAAACATGCAGGTATGCAGATAATGGAACTTGTAAAGAAAAACATTTGTCCCCGTGACATTATGACAAAACAATCAATAAAAAATGCTTTAACTGCGGATATGGCTTTAGGATGTTCAACCAACAGTATGTTACATCTTCCGGCAATTGCCAACGAGTGCGGAGTGGAATTTAATTTGGATATGGCAAACGAGATAAGCGAAAAAACTCCTAATCTTTGCCATTTGGCTCCGGCAGGTCACACATATATGGAAGATTTAAATGAAGCAGGCGGAGTATATGCTGTTTTAAAAGAATTAACGAAACTTAATTTAATAGATACATCGGTTATGACTTGTACCGGTAAAACGTTAGGTGAAAACATTGAATCTGCAGTAAATTTAGATAATGAAACTATAAGAAATATAGATAATCCTTACAGCAAGACAGGCGGAATAGCAGTATTAAAAGGTAACATTGCACCGGACGGTTGTGTGGTTAAAAGAAGTGCCGTTGCACCCGAGATGTTAAAACATGAAGGTCCCGCGAAAGTTTATGACAGTGAAGAAGAAGCTATAGCTGCAATATATGCGGGTAAAATAGTTAAAGGTGATGTTGTGGTTATAAGATATGAAGGTCCCGCGGGCGGTCCGGGAATGAGAGAAATGTTAAGCCCGACATCCGCAATTGCAGGTATGGGGTTAGACAAAGATGTTGCACTTATTACAGACGGAAGATTTTCCGGAGCTACAAGAGGTGCATCGCTCGGTCATGTTTCACCGGAAGCTGCATCAGGCGGACTTATTGCCTATGTTAAAGACGGTGATATTATTTCAATAAATATTCCCGAATATAAAATAGAATTAAAAGTTTCTAACGAAGAAATAGCAAAAAGAAAACAAACAATGCAGATAAAAAAGAAAACGGATATCGGCGGTTGTTTGGCAAGATATGCAGCGCAGGTATCGTCCGCCGACAAGGGAGCGATAATTAACAAATTTTTGAAATAAAAAAACAATTAAAAAAAGCACAGGAAGAAAAATATTCTTTCTGTGTTTTTTTGTTTTTTTATTTTGGCAAAGCGAGTTTTATTTTTTGCTTATAATTTCGCATTTGCCTTCTTTATGTACCGTTTCACTTTTGTACACCGCAGTCGGCAAATGCTTTATTCTAAGCAAAAACTTAAAAACTCTTTGATGGTCAAGAATAAAGTACAAAATCTTTTCTGTTTTTTTCTGTCCTTACATTTTTATGTTTTATTTAGTAGAATATCTACAATAAATGAAAAATTGGAAGTATTTTCTTTATAAAAAGGAGGAAGTAAATGAAAAAAGGATTGTTGGCATTGTTGTTGGCAGTGACACTTGTAGCACCTGTGTTTGCAGTAGAAAAAGGCAGTATGGAAATTGTTCCAAAGGTTGGTTATGTTATTGAACCTTTAATTATGGAAGATTATTATGGTAACTATTATGGTTGTAAACAAGAATCCACATTTTCGTTGGGAGCAGATTTTTATTATTATGTAATGAACAATTTAGGTGCAGGTGTTGGGGTAAATTATGTTTTTGATAGTAAATTTAAGGAGGCTTGGGATACACAAGATTCTTTAGGAGCAACAAATATATATGTCGCCGTAAAACCGGTATTTGAATTACAAGAAAATAAGTTTATAGATAAAATATATTTCTTAGGACAATTAGGTTACGGTATGACAAGATATGAAGATAAGGAGTCTTTCTATTCTGAAAAATATAATGAAAATGGTTTGTATTGGGCAATAGGAGCCGGTGTAGAAAAATGTAATATTGTTGTAGAACTTGTATATTCCGTAAATTATTTTGAGATAGAAGATTGGAATGAATCTTTTACAAACAGAAGAACTGCAATAAATGCCGGTTACAAATTTAGTATTTAATTAGGCTGTATTCAATACAAAAAAACAAAAATATTTTAGTTACAACTTCAAATTCCCGAACCTTATGTACCGTTTCACTTGCGTACACTGTGGTTCGGGAATTTCTTGTCTCACTTACAAATATTTCAGTTTTTTTCCTGTCCTTACATTTTTATGATAAAAACAAAATTTTTAGAAAAGAATTTTTCCTGTCTTTAAATTTTTTTAATTTTGTATAATATTTCTATTAGGAAGAAAAAAATGAATGAAGAATTAAAACAAAAATTGGCTTGTGAACTTTTGGCATTAAGTGTATTCAGGAATATACTTAACACTAAAACCATGCAATCTTTTGTTTCTTTTTTAACCGAAAAAGATGATATAAAAAAAATAAACTTTTTCGGTGAGTTTGTTTATTCGTTGGCGGAATTTAATTATTCTTTTTCAAACTTTTTATCCAATGCCGTTTTAACCGATGAAAACAAATATATTTTGTCTATAGCACAAAAGAAAAAAGTATCTAAAACTCTTTTGGAAAATACAACAAAAGAATTAAAGATATTTTCAGACCTTTCAAAAATTACAACAGATGACCTTTTCGATAAAGTTGATTTTAAATATGTTCCCGAATTCGAAAATACCAAAACCGATTTTGTAAAACTTTACGAAAAACAAATAAAAAATATTTCCAAACTCGGATACGGTATTTTTGCCACCGCAAAAATGTTTAAAGTGTTGGATGAAAAAGTTATGCCCATAAAATCCGCAGACGAGATTTCCGTTGACAGTTTTATAGGATATAAAGATCAAAGAAAACAAATTTTTGATAATACTAAAGCGTTATGCGAAGGTAAGCCCGCCGCAAACATTTTGTTATACGGTGATGCCGGTACAGGCAAATCTTCTACGGTTAAAGCATGTGCCAACTATTTCTATAATGAAGGTGTAAGGCTTATAGAAATAAGAAAAGATCAGTTGTTAAGTCTTTCTTATATTATGGGCAAAATTACGGGTAATCCGTTAAAGTTCATAATATTTATTGATGATCTTTCTTTCAATAAAAATGATGATAATTTCAGTATGTTAAAAGCGGCACTTGAAGGTTCTGCTTCGGCAAAAGCGAACAATGCCGTAATTTATGCTACAAGTAACAGAAGACATATAATAAAAGAAAGTTTTGCAGACAGACGAAACGAAGATGATATTCATATTAACGATACAATCCAGGAATTAACTTCTCTTTCGGACAGGTTCGGTTTAACCGTATATTTTGAAAAGCCGAACAAGAATCTTTATCTTGAAATAGTGTTTGCACTTGCAAAAAGAAACAACATTAAAATTGATAAAGAAGAACTGACTCTTAAAGCGGAAACTTTTGCTTTAAACAGAGGTAACCGTTCCCCGAGAGTAGCGGAACAATTCATTAACAGTTTAATCTTATAAATTAAATGATTTTAAAACTTAACAACTTTAGGTTCTTGTGTGAAAGAATAGAAAGTTGCCGTTGCATCTTTTAAATATAAAACCTGAGTGTTGTTATCATCGGCTTTATACATTTTTTGTAAGCTTGGATAATTATCCAACATATGTTGTTTAGCTTCTATCCTGTCATCGTTTACCGCAACAGCTTCTATTCTTATCCAAGTGTTACCGTCAAAAGCACATATTTCTACTTTAGGGTTTTGTGCTATTTGTTTGGATACATTTTTTACTTTGCCGGTTTGTATATATAATTTGTCTTCAAATAAATCTATTGTTCCGAAAGGTCTTACTCTGGGTTGATCGTTTTCCACCGTTGCAAGATAATAAGTTTCGCACTTCTTTAAAAAATCATAAACCGATTGCATATCAAAATTCTCCTTGTTTGTAGTTTCTGTAACAGCTATTTCTTCTTTGTTTGTTGTATTTGAATTATTTTTGTTGAAACTTTCATCAATATTAAAAAACATAAATATGAAAAGAATAGTACCGGCTAAGAATGAAATTTTTGCCGTTTTTGTTGATACTATTTTAAAATCTACTTCTATTCCACAGAATTTATAATATAAAAAATTAAAATAGCAGAAAATTTCTAAAAATTTTTTTGTAAAAAAGAACCCCAATAAAGATATAAACAAAAAAATTATAATAACTAATTTAAAAAATATCATATTGAATATTTATAACCTATATTAAGATGTATGGTGTACATTGAACCATGACCGGCAAAATCGTTATCGGGAATTAACCAATTATAGTATGTATATAACACTTCAACTATTAACCATTTAGCTTCTATACCTACACCTGCACCCATATATAAACCCGAAAGACCGCTTGCATCTATCAACTTTATATCAGCATTACTGTAACCTAACTGACCTATTATATAAACGCTGTCTATTTCTTTGTTTTCGAAAACCAATTTAGGTTTACCGGCAAGATAAAAGTTTGTCGCGGATATTTTTTGTGCTGTGTTTTCTATATCTGTTTTAAATAAATGGAAAGCACCTAAACCTAACCCTATATTTTGCCACGGATAAACAAAGAATTCTCCGCCCAAAGTGAATCCTAAATCCACATCTAAAATTCTGCTGTTAAAATCTATTTCGGGGATTGAAATGTTTCTGTCCATATCAAGGTAAGGTGATGCTATAATTCCGGTTTTTGCAATGAAATCCATATTCATTTTTGCACTTACCGGTAATACACATATAGTAAGTAATAAAATTGAAAAAATGATTTTTTTCATTAGAATACTCCATGTAAAAATATTTCTTATATTATACTACAAAATTATTTCGTTTTACAATTAAATTGATATCTTGTCGTTCCGTTGTTGTCGTTTCCAATCTTCTAATCTTTCAATCTTCTGTCGTTCTCATCCTCTCGGATGAAATTTCTTGTGTTGTTCTTTTAATCTTTCCTGGCTTATGTGAGTATATATTTGTGTCGTGGAAATAGAACTGTGGCCCAACATTTCCTGAACAAATCTTATATCTGCACCGCCCGTAAGTAAATGTGTGGCAAAAGAGTGTCTTAAAGTGTGGGGGGTAATGTTTTTCATTATACCGGCTTTTATTGCTATTTGTTTAAGTTGTCTCCAAAATTCTATTCTTGAAATGGGTTTGTTTAATCTCGTTAAAAACACAAATTCCGACTTTGTATTTTTTCTTACCCTGAGATATCTTTTTAAATACAGTTGAGCTTTTTGCCCGAAAGGAACTAATCTTTCTTTGTTACCCTTACCGAAAATTTTTACAAAACATTCTTCGATATCTATGTTTGAAAATTTTAAACTGATAAGTTCGGATACTCTTAATCCTGTAGCATATAAAAGTTCAAGCATTGCTCTGTTTCTTATTGAAAGATTATCTGTTCCGGAAACGGAATTTAAAAGTTTTGTAACTTCTTCACCTGTTAACATATCCGGCAAAATCATAGGAACTTTTGGTGCTGTAAGATATATTGTAGGATCAGTTTTTATATAATTTTCGGCAATGAGAAACTTATAAAATTGGCGGATTGATTCTATCATTCGGTAAATGCTTCTCGGTTTAAAATTCGATGTTTTAAGGTGCCACAAAAAGTCGGTTATTTCCAAATGTGTTATGTTTTCGTAATTTATTTTCTTTTCTTCCAGGAAAGACAGATAAGTGTTGAGATCTGTTCTGTAAGCAAGAGCAGTGTTTTTTGAAAGTCCTTTTTCTATCAAAATGTAATTAATAAAATCGTCAACTCTTTGCATTTTATTGATTAAAATACATGTTATTTTTCAGCTCGTTTTTCAGCGTGGTAAACGGTCCGTGCCCCGGGCAAATTATTGTATCGGGCGGAAGTTTTTTTATTTTTTGTAAAGATTTAATAAGTTCTTCGTAGTCACCGCCGTACAAATCTGTTCTTCCTATAGAATTTTTAAAAACCGTATCACCCGCAAAAAGAACATCGTTTATCAGAATACATATTGATCCTTGACTATGACCCGGAGTATGAATAACCGAATATTTGCAAAAAGAAGTTTCTATAGTTTCTTCTTTATCAAAAATAATATCGGCATCATTTATTATTGTGGGACTACCTATTATCGTTGAAAAGTTTTTGCCGGCATCCGAAAGCATTTCGGTATCATCTTTATGAATTGCTAAAGGAATGTTATATTTTTCTCTTATAATATCATCCGAAAATGTGTGATCGAAATGTCCGTGGGTGTTTATTAAAAGTTCGGGTTTTAATTTAAGTTTTTCTATTTTATCGATTACTTTTTTGCCGTCTTGACCGGGATCAATAATAATAGCTTTTTTTGAAGTATCATCATAAACAATATAACAATTTTCTTGAAATTCGCCTGATAAAATAAATTCTGTTTTTATCATTTTATTTTTGGTCTATAAATATTTTTTTATGTGAGATTATATAGTTTATACCGGAATACAATGTAAATATTGTTGCTATTAACATTAACCAATAAGGAGCATGAACCAATACAAGACCAAAAAAGTGTTGCCAACCGGTACTTTCCAACAATTCATAAGGCGATGTGGAATAAAATTTCATTATTGCCGAATTTACCGATAAAATAACAAGAATTGTTATAATAGCAATCATTTGAGAAGTTGTTTTTACTTTACCTGCCATACTTGCGGGTATTATTATATTTTTTGAAGCGGCTATCGAACGAAGACCCGTAATAATAAATTCTCTTGCAATTATACAAATTACCATCCATGCCGGAATATTCAAAGTATAAATTCCGACAAACAGGATAAATGCCGAAGTTACAAGAAGTTTGTCTGCCAAAGGATCAAGAAATATTCCCAAAGTTGTTATCATGTTTTGTTTTCTTGCAATAACACCGTCATAATAATCCGTTATCGAAGCTGCAATGAAAACAAGCAAAGCAAAAACATTTGTCCAAAAAGAACCTATTATTACAAGAATAATAAATACAGGCACAAGTAAAACTCTTAAAACTGTTAATTTGTTTGCTAAATTCATAAATAAATCCTTACAATTAATTAAAAATTAATTATACATTATTTTGCAATTAAATCGTAGTCTTTATAATCTTTTATTGTGATTTCGGTAAATTTGCCCAACTCTATATTTTTGTTTTTGTTAACTATAATTGTGTTATCAATTTCCGGTGCCTGGAAGTAAGCTCTGCAATAAATTTTGTTTTTTGAAACAGTTTCCGGTAATACTTCAAAAGTTTTGCCTATTTTTTCTTTATTGTTCTTTTCTACATTTTTAAATTGTGCCGATGCAAGAAGTTGAACTCTTTTTTCTATAATTTGCTGAGAAATTTTATTCTTTAATTTATAAGATTTGGCAAGTTTTTGATCGGAATATCCGAATATTCCGACATGTTCAAAGTAGTTTTGTTTTATAAAAGATAAAAGTTCTTTAAAGTCTGTTTCCGTTTCGTTGGGAAACCCCGTTATTAAGGAAGTTCTTAATGTTATGTTCGGAAAATCTTTTTTTATGTTTTCTATAATTTGTTTTGTGTTTATAGGTCTTTTCATGTTTTTTAAAACATTCTTGCTTATATGTTGTATGGGAATATCAATATAGTTGCAAATGTTTTCCGTTTCATATATTGTTTCCAATAATTCTTTTGTTATTGTTGACGGATAAGCATACAATAATCTTATCCATTTAAGTTGCTTTATCTTGGATAACTCTTTTAATAATTTTGCTAATGAAAGTTTGCCGTATATATCTGTTCCGTAAGATGTGGTATCCTGGGCTATTACATTAAGTTCTTGTATTCCCGCATCCGCAAGAGCTTTAGCTTCATCTGTTATTGATTTTATCGGCCTGCTTACGAAGTTTCCTCTTAAGTTGGGAATTATGCAATAACTGCATCTGTGGTTACAACCTTCAGCTATTTTTATATATGTTGAAGGTAAGTCTGTAGACAAAACTCTTGATTTAAAAGTGTTTACTCCGCCTGCACAACTTGTGTCTGCAAATGTTTTGTTCTTCTTTATAAGTTTAACTATTTTGTCGAAGTTTCCCGTTCCCACATAGCCGTCTATAAAAGGATAATCTTTTTGCATTTTCTCCTGCAAAAGTTGAGCCAGACAACCTGAAACATATATTTTTAAATTTTTATTTTGTTGTTTTAAAAGTCCCGCTTGTTGTATTTGATAATGAGATTCGGCTTGTGCGTCTTGTATGAATGAACAAGTATGAATTATTATGATATCTGTTTTTGATAAATCGTTGGATATTTCATATCCTTCTTTTAAAAATAAACCTATTACGGATTCTGCTTCAACTGTATTTTTTGAACATCCTAAAGTGATGAAAGATACTTTATTGTTTTTCAATATTAATCTCTTTTTAATGTTATTGTATTTACTTTACTGCCGGAAGCACCTTTGGAAATATCTACGAGCTTGTCGTTGAAATAAACTTCTATTCCGTCAATATTTCCGATCTTGATGTTGAATTCTTGTTTTGTTGTCGCTTCAAAAGTTTTATCTTTTGCCAAAATGCTTTCAAAAAGTTTTTTGTCGTCACCTACAACTTTTAACCAAGTATCGGAAATTGCTTTAATATAAAGTTTTTGCTCTGTTTGTTGCGGTACAACAGGTGTGTTTTTTTGTTCTTTTTTCGTTACTGCTTGAGTGACGGTTTCCGTGTTAACAGTAGCTTTTTTTGTAGGAATAAGCATAATTATTATGCAGATAACAAGAACAGCTATAAGAGCATATCCCACGTAAATAAGTGTTTGTTTGTTTTTTTTATAAAATTCAATAAATTTGTTTTCTACATTATTACTGCTTTGTTTAAATAAATCTTCTTGTTGATCCAATTTTGATTGCTCATACATATTTGTCATTTCAACAGGATCTAAAGATAAAAATAAAGCATAGGTTTTTAAGAAATTTTTATAATAAAGTTCCGCAGGAAAAGCGGATACATTATCGTTTTCAAGACCTTCAATGTATTCTTTTTTTATTTTGGTGGTTTTGTGTACTCTATCGACAGAATATCTTTTTTTCTTTCTTGCCTGTTGTAAAACTTTTCCGGGACCGTTCATAATAAACCTCTATAACTCTATAACATCAACATTTTTCGGTGCCGTAAATTTGAATATATCGTTTGAAAAATTGTTGTTGAGTTTATAATTTGTTAACTTTACATCTACTATAAAATTACCGTTATTAAAAGAAGTTTTTGTTATTAAAGAAGAACTTTTTCCAACGGTAATAGTCAAATTCCATTTTTCTTTTTCATTTATCGGTTTTATTAAAAAAGAATAATCTACATTCGTTTCTTCTTTAAGTTCTATAATATAATCTTTTTTTAATGATTTCCAATTTTGAGCAAATTTAAATACCGATGTTAACAACATATCACTGTTTATAACATCTTTCCATTTTTCAACTATAGCTTGTCTGTTATCCGGAACATAAGTTGTAATATGTTTGCCGTCTATATAAGAAAATTGTTTTGTTGGTGTTGTTTGCCCCAAATAAATATAATTTTGTTTTTTATGTCTGAATATACCGCCGGAAACAAATTGCTCGTCGGTTGAAAGATAAGTTAATGTTTGTGTGTAGTCTGCCTGTAAATCTTTTATTGCTGAATCTTGCTTTTCTAATTTTGATAAAACAGCATCTATATTCTGTTGTTTCGGTGTTTCACACAGAACTGCGGATACACATATAAACAATATAATGACGGTTGATACAAATTTTTTAGTTATCATTTATTCTTAAATAATCCTCTACTAAATTATAGTTTATTTCCCAGCGATTTGTCCCTTCCGGTTTATGAATAAAACCTCTTACTTCCAATACACTTAATATATTTGATGCTCTTGCAGACCCGCCGAACTGTGCTTTTAACAAATCCTGCGATATTCTTCTTCTTTCAAGAATAAGTTTAAGTGCGGGTATAAGATCTTTTTCGGCTTTATCTGCCGCGGTTGCCGCGGCCGCTTGGCTTACTTCATGAACTAAAGGTTCATAGAATTTAGGGAAATCCTGGTCTGCTATAAATTTTACCACTTGTTCAATTTCTTTAGAAGAAACAAATGCACCCTGAAGTCTTACCGGTCTCGGTTCGGAAGGAGGTAAGAATAACATATCTCCTTTACCTATCAAGCTTTCCGCGCCTATGGTATCAAGTATAACTTTAGAATCTACAGCAGATACCGTTTGGAACGATTGTCTTGCAGGGAAATTAGCTTTAATGGTTCCCGTTATAACATTTACGGTAGGTCTTTGTGTTGCAAGTATCAAATGTATTCCGACCGCTCTTGCCATTTGTGCAAGTCTTTGAATGGAATCTTCAATTTCTTTTGAAGCTACCATCATCAAATCAGCCAACTCATCTATAATAACGATTATGTAGTAATCTTTATCTCCGCCTTCAGCAACCATTTTTGCATTGTAATCCTCAATGTTTCTAACCATATTGGATGCGTATTTTTCGTATCTTTCTTCCATAACTTTAACCAACTTCTTTAATGCATCGGAAGCTTCGTTAGGTCTTGTAATAACATCTGCATCTTCTGCCATACAACAAGGATTATATAAGTGAGGGATCTGTTTATATGCGGTCATTTCCACTCTTTTAGGATCTATCAACATAAACTTAACTTCATCGGGTCTTGCCTTATACAATATAGATAAAATAATATTGTGCACACCGACACTTTTTCCCGAACCGGTGGCTCCGGCAATAAGTAAGTGAGGCATTTTGGCTAAGTTGGAAATATATCCGCTTCCGTCCGTTTTTGTTCCTACGGCTAACGTTAATAAAGATTTTGAATCTTTAAATTCTTTTGTGTCTATAATATCTCTTAAACTTACCATTGATGCTTTCGGGTTAGGTATTTCTATACCGACTGCCGATTTTTCCGGTACCGGTTCAATTCTTATTGCCGCTGTTTTCATGGCAAGAGAAATATCGTCCATTATATTCATTACCGACTGCATTTTCGTTCCCGGTGCAAGAACTATATCGTATCTTGTAATAACAGGACCCGGTATAATATCTTGAACAACTGCATCAATTCTGAAAGATTTTAATGCTTCTCTTAATGCTTCGGCTCTTTCCTGAAGTTCCGATTCGTTTATTTGCGTGTTTAAAGAACCTTCTCTTAAAAGAGTTACCGGAGGCAAGGTATAACTGAATGTTTTTGTATCTATTTTTTCCTGTTTTACTATAGGTTTCGGTTCTGTTACAGGTTCGGATTCTTGTTGCTCTTGTTCAGCTTCTTTTTCTTCCTCTTGCGGTTGTTGTACCTGTATTTTCTTTTGTTCTTCCGTTCTTGCAGCTTTCACTTGTTCTTGAACAAAATCTTCTTTGTCATCTTTTTTTGCAGGTTGTCTGCTATCTATAATTCTGGGCTTTTCCGTTTGTTCAAAAGGCGTTTCTTCTTCCTGTTCTTTTTTAGCTCTGTTATTAACAATTGTAGGTTTATCTTGTTTTTTCGCTTTTCTGTATTCGTACCATTGTTTGATATCTTCAATGGTAGATTTTGCTATATATTTAGCTAATTTAAATAAAGATATTCTAAAGAAAGCTGCAATAAAAAATATAAAACATATACCTACTATTGCGATTGAACCCCAATTACCGAAAAATTTCAAAAAGAAAGGATATAATGTGTTGCCCAACCAACCGCCGTCTTGAAATTTCAGGTTAAATATACTCTTTATTAATGAAAATAAAATTGATGATAAAGTAACGGAAACTATTGCCAAAACCAAATCGATTCTTGTTCTTAATATTGTTGAAGTTATGAAATACAGTATACCGAACCAAAATAAAATGATAGGAATTATATATGATGAAGCTCCGAAAGAACTAAACATTATACTTGATAATGCTTCACCAACTATGCCTGTATCGCTTGCCGATATTAAAGCATACAATAAGAAAAAAGATATTGCGCAACATATACAACCCAATAACAATCTTTTACTTTTTTTATATTCTTCCAATTGTTTTTTTGTTTGTTTAGCCATAAATTTTACCTATGTTTTAAATTACAAAATATTATAACAAAATATTATAACAAAAAAAACATAGCAACATGTATATACTATTTAGATGGTTTAAATGCGCGTATTTAAAAAATTTCACAAAAATTTCACAATGTTTTCGGGAATAATTTTCATAAAAGAGTTATAATTTAAAATAGTAAAATAGCGAATAAAAAATATATTGAAAAAATAAGAGAAATAGGCTATAAAAATAGTGAGGAACAGAAGGCTTTTTTTATAGGGAGAAAAATGAAAGGGTTGATTAAGGTAAAATCAATTAAGGTTTTATTGTCTGCGAGAGTAATGAGAGTTGCTCTTGCGATGCTTATATTTTGCAGTATGATAATAAACGGATTTATGCCTAAATCAATAGAGAATAAAGAGAGTATAGCAGCGATAATCGGAGCGGTGGTAAACAATGTTATAGTTGAGACATTCAAAAGTTGTACAGATACATTGACGGTTATGAGCAATAAAGTAACGAAAGATTTATATAAATATTTGAGATTGGGAGAAACGGGAGCAGAGGCGCCTATAAGTAACGGACAGAGCAAGGAAGAAACACCGGTAAATACCAGCAGCGACAGCGGAATAGAGATAGAAAGCAGACAATATAAAGAGTTGGTAGTATATAACGAAGAAGATGAAGCAGTAACAATATCAGTGGGGAAGATATCGGAGAGGTTGTATAGGCTGTACAATAATGTGAAAGTGTACTATAGTGAGAATACAAATATAGGGCTTTTATTCTTCATTGTGTTTGTGATAGCAATAAGGAATAGGAAGGAAGACGGGATAGCAATAAACAAGAAGAATATAGAGGATAAAACTAACTTGTGCTGATGAGGCACAGGTTAGTTTTGTTTTTTGTATAGGCAAAAAACAGGGAGAAAAAGATGAAAATAGAAGAAATAAAAAATAAAAATATAGAAGATGGACAGGAGGAAAAAATGAATATCTTAACAAAGGTAGTCATGGGCATAAAGAAATATTTTAAGGAGACGTACAGCGACCACGTGTTTAGGAAAGTGGTGAGCATATTGGTAGTGCTATGTTTTGTATTGAACATAGCGAACCTACCGGCATATGCAAAAAGTGACAGAAGAGCAAAAGATAATAAAGAGAAAAACGAACAAGTAATAAAGACCGGAAAGACAGATACGAGCGAAGTAGGGTTAACGACATCGGAAGAAGCGATGAGAACGGGAAGCGGAGAAGGAGTAAGCACGATGAATGCGATAGGGAACATGAGTGAAGAACAGGTAGACAGCATAATAGAGATAGATGAAGAGAACGGAGTAGTAAAA
>JBGUZU010000027.1:0-12906 GCA_045223915.1 Endomicrobiaceae bacterium
GATAAAGCTAAACATTTGCTTAGCGAACTTACACAATGGTTTAAAATAGAACAAAAATAAAATGATAAAAACAGATTATTTGGTTATCGGCAGCGGTATAGCGGGACTTAGTTTTGCACTCAAAGCATGCAAAACCAACGATGTTGCACTTGTTACCAAGAAAAAATTGTTTGATTCTTCCACAGGTAAAGCACAAGGCGGAGTTGCTTGTGTTACCGATAAAGATGATACATTTGAATCTCATATACAAGATACTCTTGTTGCAGGTGACGGACTTTGCAACAAAGAGATAGTTGAAATAGCCGTTAAGTCTGCACCGGAAAGAATACAAGAACTTATTTCCATGGGAATGAAGTTTGCCAAAAAAGATTATAACAGTTCGGAATTCGAGCTTGGTCTTGAAGGCGGACACAGTAAAAGAAGAATTCTTCATGCCGGAGATATTACCGGTGAAGAAATAGAAAAAGTGTTGGTTGCAAACATACAAAAAGCAAACAATGTAAGCATATACGAAGATCACATGGCAATAGATTTGATTATCGATGAAAACAAAAAGTGTTGCGGTGCTTATGTTTACGATGTAAAAAATTCCAAGGTGGAAATATTTTTGGCAAAAGTTGTTATACTTGCTTGCGGCGGGACAGGTAAAGTTTTCTTGTATACATCTAATCCGGATGTTGCAACAGGTGACGGTATTGCAATGGCATACAGAGCCGGAGCAAACATTTCCAATATGGAATTTATACAATTTCATCCCACATGTTTATATAATCCCGTAGCAAAATCTTTTTTAATTTCCGAAGCGGTAAGAGGTGAAGGTGCGGTACTGAAAAATCAGAAGGGTGAAGCATTTATGCAAAAGTATCATCCTTTAAAAGATTTGGCTCCGAGAGATATAGTTTCAAGAGCAATAGATACCGAACTTAAGAAAAGCGGCGATAAATTCGTTTATCTTGATATAAGACACAGAGGGGAAGATTTTATAGTAAAAAGGTTCCCTAACATATACGAAAAATGTTTGTTCTACGGAATAGATATGGCAAGAGATATGATACCTGTTGTTCCTGCGGCACATTATTGTTGCGGCGGAATTGCCGTGGATAAATACGGACAAACATCAATACAAAACCTTTTTGCCATAGGCGAAAATGCTTGTAACGGGTTACAAGGTGCAAACAGACTTGCTTCAAACTCGTTGCTTGACGGTCTTGTTTTTGCTCACTATGCTTACAAAAAAACTCAAGAACTTTTACCTAACATAAAGTTTAATGATAATGTTAAAGAGTTTGTTAACGAAAGTACGGGTAACGGTGATCCTACGATAATGTTGCAACATTGGGAAGAAGTCAGAAGATTAATGTCTAACTATGTAGGTATAGTAAGAACAAAAGAAAGATTAAAAATGGCTTTAAAAAGATTGAAAATCGTAAAAAAAGAAGTTGAAAATCATTTCAGAGATTTTAAAGTCAGTATGGAACTTTTGGAAGTAAAAAATCTTGTAGATGTTGCCGAAATTATAATAAAGTCCGCCATGGCAAGGAAGGAAAGTCGCGGCGCACATTTTAACTCGGATTACCCGAAAAAATCACATACCAAAAAAGATACGATCATAAAAAAATAGTCTGTATACGTACTAACCTAACTCCTTCAAAATTTGTTATAATAACCCTTTGGCATTTGCCGTTAGTCGTTGTAGTTAAAGACCTTAAGATTTTAGGTTAGAATGAAGCAACTGACGAATGAAGTGTATATGGATCCCGAAAGGGCATACTCGATTGAGTTAGTTGCAAAATTATAACCAAAATATTAAGGTCACTATAGAAAGAGGAAAAATGGAGAATATAATAAAGATAAGAGGTGCTCGTCAACATAATCTAAAGAATGTAGATATCGACATTCCGAAAAATAAACTTGTAGTTGTTACGGGTTTATCGGGTTCGGGAAAATCTTCACTTGCATTTAATACCATATATGCCGAAGGGCAAAGAAGATATGTTGAATCTTTGTCTGCTTATGCAAGACAGTTTTTGGATCTTATGGATAAACCGGATGTTGATATTATCGAAGGCCTTTCACCGGCAATATCCATAGAACAAAAAAATCCGTCACATAACCCGAGATCTATTGTGGGAACGGTAACGGAAATTTACGATTATTTAAGATTGTTGTATGCAAGAATAGGTATAGCACATTGTCCTAAATGCGGTAAAAAAGTTACTCCGCAAAGTTCGCAACAAATTATAGATGATGTTATGAAACTTGATGAAGGAACGATGATATATATTCTTGCACCGCTTGTAAAAAGTAAAATAGGAACTTACGAAGAACTTTTTTCAAGACTTTTAAAAGACGGTTTTACAAGAGTAAGAGTAGACAAGAAGATTTATAATCTTGATGAAACAATAAAGTTAGACAGATACAAAAAACATAACATAGATTTATTGATAGACAGAATAAAAGTGTCCGAACAGGCACACACAAGAATAGCGGATTCAATAGAAACCACTCTTAAACAGGCAAGAGGTCTTGTAACTGTTGCGGTAGTTAACGAAAACAAAGATATAAAAGAAGAAAAAACTTACAGTGAACATTATGCATGTATAGATTGCGGTATAAATATATCGGAAATAGAGCCCAGACTTTTTTCTTTTAATACTCCGCACGGTGCATGTCCGGATTGTTCCGGTATAGGAGAAAAAAGCGAAATAGATCCCGATTTGATTGTTCCGGACAAAACAAGGACGGTTAATCAGGGTGCATTACAAGCATGGTCCGAACCGGTAACAACAAGAACTCACAGATGGAAAGGTGCATGGTCCGGATATTATTACGAACTGATAACCGATGCATGCAAAAGAAACAGAATTCCAATGAACAGACCGTGGAAAGATTTAACCTCCAAGCAACAGGAAGTTTTGTTATACGGTGACGGAGAATTTGAAGGTGTTATTACCAACATGCAAAGAAGGTACAGTGAAACCGAATCCGATTTTGTAAGAACCGAAATTTTTTCAAAGTATATGTCCACAAAAACTTGTCCTACATGTCACGGTAAAAGATTGAAAAAAGAAGCTTTATCCGTATTGGTAAACGATAAATCAATTATGGATATAACGGCAATGTCGGTGGAACAAGCGGTAAAATTTTTTGATAATATAAAACTTACCGAAAAAGAAAAAACTATATCAAAAGTTATTTTAAAAGAAATTAAAGCAAGGTTAAACTTTTTAAATAATGTAGGCCTTTCATACTTAAGTTTGGACAGACAAAGTTCCACTCTTTCGGGCGGTGAAGCGCAAAGAATACATCTTGCAACACAAATAGGTTCGGGCCTTACAGGTGTTCTTTATGTGTTGGATGAACCGTCAATCGGTCTTCATCAAAGAGACAATACAATGTTGTTAAAAACATTAACCACATTAAGAGATTTAGGTAACACATTAATTGTTGTTGAACATGATGAAGATACAATGAGAACGGCGGACTATTTAATAGATTTGGGTCCCGGTGCGGGAGTGCACGGAGGACAGGTTGTTGCAAGCGGAACACCAAAAGAAGTTATGAAAGTTAAAAATTCAGTTACCGCACAATATCTTAACGGAAAACTTTCAATACCTATACCGAAAAGAAAGAAAACTAACGGTAAATGGTTGTCGATAAAAGGTGCAAGTCAGTTCAATTTAAAAAATATTAATGTTGATATTCCGTTGGGTTTGTTTGTTTGTGTAACGGGTGTTTCCGGTTCCGGAAAATCCACGCTTGTTCATGAAATTTTGTATAAATCTCTTGCACAAAAATTTTACAGAGCAAAAGAAGTTCCCGGCAAAAATAAAGGTATAGAAGGTCTTGAAAATATAGATAAGGTAGTTATTGTAGATCAGTCTCCTATAGGAAGAACACCGAGATCCAACCCTGTAACATATACGGGAGCATTTTCTTTGATAAGAGATTTGTTTGCGCAAACTCCTCAAGCTAAAGCAAGAGGTTATATGCCCGGCAGATTTTCGTTTAATGTTAAAGGCGGACGATGCGAAAATTGTCAGGGTGACGGAACATTACAAATAGAAATGCAATTTTTACCTGACATTTTCGTTAAGTGTGATGTTTGCGGCGGCAGAAGATTTAACGAAGAAACTTTACAGATAAAATATAAAGGCAAGAATATAGACGAAGTTTTAAATATGACGGTTGAAGAAAGTGTAAAATTTTTTGAAAATATTCCGAAACTGCACAAAATATTATCTACATTAAATGATGTAGGTTTGGGATACATTAAGATAGGACAATCTTCAACAACATTGTCCGGCGGTGAAGCACAAAGAATAAAACTTGCAACGGAACTTTCAAGAAGATCTACAGGCAGAACACTTTATATTCTTGATGAACCTACAACAGGTTTGCATTTCGCCGATATTGCAAAACTTCTCGATGTATTACACAAATTGGTTTATGCCGGAAATACGGTTTTGGTTATCGAACATAACTTGGATGTTATTAAAACGGCAGACTGGATAATAGATTTAGGTCCCGAAGGCGGAGACGGCGGCGGTAAAGTTGTGGGTTGCGGGACACCTGAAAAAATTATGACAATAGAAAAATCTTATACGGGCCAGTTTTTAAGAAAACTTATTTACGGAAAACAAAAATAAAGTTTTAATACAACAAAAAAAGGAAGGTGCTAAAAAGTACCTTCCTTTTTTATTTAATATTTTGTTAAAACCATTTTTTTCTTTTCATGTACAGAACAATTCCGCAAGTTGAAGCAAGTATTAAAAATATTGCAAAGAACCATGTTCCCGTTTCACCCAAAATTTTTATTTCAGGGAAAGCAACATTCATTCCGTAATAACTTGCAAATATAAGTATCGGTAAAAATATTGTAGCTATTATACTCAAGAATTTCATTGTTTCGTTTAACTTCAATGTTACCGAAGACATATAAATTGCAATAAGAGAACTTATCATTTGTGAATTATAGTTTATTGTTTTATTCAAACTGTTAAGTTGGTCTGTAATATCTCTGAAATATGCCGAATAAGATTCTCTTATATATTCGTTGTTTTCTCTTGCAAAGAAAGAATACACGTTTCTTTGCGGATCTGCGATTTTTCTCATGGAAAGCAAAACTTTTTTCAAATCGAGAATTTGTTCCATATCATCCGGATGCGGATCTTCCAAAACTTTATCTTCGAGCAAATCTATTTTGTCGCTGATTTTTTCCATTGTATGCTCAAGGTTATCTACCACTTTCGACAAAATTTTGTATAACAATGTTTCCATGCTTTTTAATTCTATCTGCGGTTTCAACATTGCTTTGTGCATTAAACTGTCCAAAAATTCCAGCTCTTCGGTATGTGCGGTAACAATAAGGTCTTTTGATAAGAAAATATCAAGCTCGTACATTGATTCATCGAACTCCGCCAAGTTCATGGTTTTTAATCTTATACCGTGAGTGTTAACGAAAAGGTAGTTGTCAAATTCTTCAACTTTAGGGTTGTATAAAGGGAACAAACAGTCTTCAATCGAAAGTTCGTGAAATTTGAATGTATCGGTAAGAAGAGCAATTTCATCCGTAGATAAATCGCCTTTCTCCAAAGTAATATCAACCCATAACAAAGACGGATTGTTACTGTAAATTTTATTTATATTTTCGATACTTTCTTCTTGTTGGCATATACCGTTGTTTACAAAAATAGACTTTATCATAGCACACAACCTAACCGTTTAATATATGATAAAAAATTTTACAAAATAAAACTATTTAAGTAAAGATAAAAAACATTTTGTAACAAATTATAATATCGAAAAGTTTATTATTTTAAATTGAAATTTAGGTGGTATATTATATATAATTAATTAAATTATCAATGTAGGGGCTTTTATGAAAAAAATATTTTATGTTTTTTCTGTGTTTGTTTTATTTTCATTGGTTTCTTGTGTAACGGCAGATAACAATTCGAAAAAATCCGCAGATAACGGTTCAAAAAATGCTGCAATAGAAAATATTTTGAACAGAAAAAGCGTAAGACAATATTCCGATAAAAAAGTAGAACAGGAAAAAATAGATACCATATTAAAATGTGCAATGGCCGCTCCCAGCGGAATGAACAAACAACCTTGGGAAATTTTGGTTGTTACCGATAAAGAAAAATTGGGAAAAATCGCGGAAATTGCACCGAATGCTTCATACAGTAAAAATTCTCAACTTGCAATAATCGTTTGCGGTGACAAAAATATCAGTGAAAGATTTTGGGAGCAGGATTGTTGCGCTGTAACAGAAAACATTTTGTTGGCTGTGGAAGCTTTGGAATTGGGTGCCGTATGGTGTATGGCTTATCCGTCCGATGAAAGAGTAGCAGGTATCAGAAGTTTATTTAATTTACCGGAAAATATTATTCCGTTAAACATTATACCTATAGGTTATCCTCTTACACAAGAACAACCTAAACAAAAATATAATGCAGATAAAGTACATGTTAACAATTGGTAATAATAAAAAGGAGAAAACCCAATGAGAATAGGCACTTTTTTGTTGGAAATGATAATTGTTCTTGCTATAATTTTTTGTTTGTATCATGCTTATTTTAATACAAGAAAATCTGCCATAACCAACGATAACGGTGAACTTATTACCAAAGATGTTAAGGAAATGTTGAACGATGTTTCCACTCTTTCTACTGTTTCTGCGGCAAATTCCACCGGAGCCAAAACAAAGAAAGATATAGAAAAGAAAGTTAACAGATTAATGAAAAAATATAACATAAATTAATTTTTGGTGAGAGAAATGAAAAAATTTATAATGTTTTTTATAAAGCTTTTTGTAATTTTAGCAATCCTGGCAGTAGCCGGATACTATTCATTCAATGTTATAATGTCCGGTTTTGTAAGAGAAAAGGCTGAAGTTTTAGTTCCCGATTTGCAAGGTAAAAATTTGGTTGAATGTTTGGATATGCTTTCTCAATCCAAACTTGCATTGATGAAAGACGGTTCGGAATTTAACCAAGATGTTCCTGCGGGTATTGTTATAAGACAAATACCTCCGGCAGGTATGAATGTTAAAGAAGGTAAAGTAATAAAAATTGTTATAAGTCAGGGCGGGGAAATAGTTTATGTTCCTGACTTAAAAGGTCAAACAATTAGATCTGCAACAATTTCACTTCGTTCGTTAGGCCTTGTTTTGGGAGAACTTACAAAAAAATCTTCGGCAAAATATGAAGAAGGTATAGTTTTGGATCAGGAACCTATTGCCGGTTCAACAATTGAAAAAGATTCTTCGGTAAATGTATTGGTATCTAACGGCGCACCTGTCGACGGAACTGTTTTAATGCCGGATTGGTTCGGTAAATCCGCCGAAGAAGCAAAAAAATGGGCAATAGATGAAAATTATGAAGTTAAAGTTATTTCTAAAAGAACAACTTTGGCCAACCCGGGAGAAGTCTTTAAACAATCTCCTAATTTTGATGAAAGAATAACAAAAGATACAAAAATCACTTTTTATGTAGCAGACGAAAAAAGTGCTTTGGCTCTTGAAGATAAAACTTTCGAATATGTTGTTCCCGACGGAAACGAAAATAAAAGAATAAGATTGGTGTTAAACGATGAGGGCGGTGAAAGAGATATTTTTAACGGAATAAGAGCACCTAAAACTACAATTTCTATTCCTGTAAAAGTAAACGGTAAAGCAACCGTAAAAGTTTTTATAAATAATATTTCAATAGAAGAAAGAGATTTTTAATATGAAAAAAATTTTGATAGCACCGTCAATTTTATCTGCTGATTTTGCAAACTTGGCAAAAGATGTCTCTATGGTTGAGTCCGCAGGTGCGGATTGGTTACATGTAGATGTGATGGACGGTCATTTTGTTCCCAATATTACAATAGGTCCCGTTGTTGTAAAATCAATAAAAAAATACAGTAAATTATTTTTTGATGTCCATTTAATGATAACAAATCCGGAAAAATATTGGGAAAGTTTTTATAAAGCCGGAGCGGATTTAATTGTTTTTCATAATGAAGTTTCATGTGATAAAAAACAATTAATACAGAAAATTAAGAAAGCCGGTATAAAGGCGGGAGTATCTATAAAGCCTAAAACTCCGGTAAGTGATATTTTGGAAATTTTGCCTTTGGTTGATGTTGTGTTAATTATGACGGTTGAGCCGGGATTCGGCGGACAATCTTTTATGGGCGATATGGTGCCTAAAATATCTTCTTTAAGAAAAATTATAGATGATAATAAATATAATTGCTTAATAGAAATAGACGGCGGAATAAACGATAAAACCGCAAAAGTATGTATTGATGCGGGGGCGGATGTTTTGGTTAGCGGAAGCTATATTTTTGCTGCTCAAAATCCGCAACAAGTTTTAAAAGGTTTAAAATCTTTATAACAAGTTATGAATTTATTAAATAAATACAAAATATTAATCACTGTTTTATTGGTTACTGCATTGTTGTTTAACCCTTCGTTATCTTTTTGTAAAAAACATAAGAAGCAATCCGAACAAGAAATAATCAACCAGGAAAAAATAGAAACGGAAATAGGTGTTGTACAATCCGATACTAACGATATAGATACGCCTGTTCTCGATGAAAAGGTTGAATCATTAAAAGAAAATATTATGGAAGCAGACCAATTTTTGAATTCCGCATTAAGTGCTTGCGGACAAAATAACTATATAGACGCAAGTGAAAGTTATCACAAGTTTTTGGAAAAATTAAATTCGTTAAACTTAAAGCCGGAAGAAGTTGAATTTTTGTTAACCGATTGCGAAAATATTTTAAGAAAAATAAAAAATATTAACGGCCTTGATACGAACAAAAATCATCTTAACAGGGAAGATGCACTTGAAATTTCAATGGATTACGATGAAGATATTTTGAATGCATGGATAAAAAAATATAGCGTCGGACAGTCTGCTCAAAGTATAAGGCTTGCACTTGAAAGAAGCGGAAAATATAAAGACATGATAGTGTCTATTTTGAGGGAATATAATTTACCGGAAGATTTGCAGTATTTACCTATTATAGAAAGTTTGTTCAATAACAATGTTGTGTCCAGAGCAAAAGCCGTGGGTATGTGGCAAATAATGGCACACAGAGGACAAGCACTCGGATTACAGATAAATTATTGGGTAGACGAAAGAAGAGATCCCGTAAAAGCTACAAGAGCGGCTGCGAAATATTTAAGAGAACTTTTTGTTTTGTTGAACGATTGGCACTTGGCATTGTCTGCATATAACAGAGGTGAATACGGACTTATAAGAGATATGAAATTTTCCAATGCTTCATCGGTATTGGAAATGAAAGAAAGAAACGCTCTTCCCAAAGAAACACAAAATTATGTTCCTCAGTTTATTGCTTCGGTAAAAATCGCTAAAAATCCGGAAGAATACGGGTTTACAAATTTAAATTATCAGGAACCTATGGTTTTTGATACCGTCATTATAGATAAAGTTATAGATTTAAAAATTGTTGCAAAATGTGCAAATACAACCGTTGAAGTAATAAAAGAGTTAAACCCTTCAATACTTGCATGGTGCACACCGCACGGGTACAAAAATTTTGAGTTGCATTTGCCTGCCGGAACAAAAGATTTGTTTTTGGAAAATATAGCTAAAGAAAAAGATTTAAATCCAAGTCCCGGATTTATAAAATATAAGGTGAAAAAAGGTGACTACTTAGAAAAAATAGCAAGAGAATTTAAAACGACACCTTCGGCAATAAAAGAAGATAACCCTAAATTAAAGAAACAAAAATATTTGCAACCTAAACAGGTTCTTGTTATAAGACCGGGAAGAAAATATTACAGTAAGTAGGAATATATGAGAATAGTAATAAAAATAGGAACAAGTACATTAACCGATAAAACGGGGAAATTAAATATTCCCTATATAGACTCTTTTGCACAGGAAATATCCAAACTTAAAAAAGAAAAAGATATTGATATTATTTTGGTAAGTTCCGGCGCAATAGGTGCTGGATTGGGATATTTAAATTTAACAAAAAAACCTAAAGAATTAAGAAAAAAACAAGCTCTTGCTTCAATCGGTCAACCGTTAATAATGCAGGCATACAGACAAGCATTTAAGCCTTTAAATTTAATGGTTGCACAAATTCTTCTTACAAGATACGATTTTGATGACAGGCAAAGATACATAAATATAAGAAATTCAATAAACGAGTTACTTTTAAGAAAAGATGTCATTCCCATAATAAATGAAAACGACAGTATAGCCGTTGATGAAATAAATTTCGGTGATAACGACACATTAAGTGCTATAGTAGCAGCATCCGTTCAAGCGGATATGCTTTTTATTTTGACGGATGTTGACGGACTTTACGACGGCATACCTAAAAAATCAAAAATAATAAAAACAATAACGAAAATTACCGATGAGTTGTTGGAAATAGCAAGTCCGGATTCAAGCAGCGGTAAAGGTACCGGCGGTATGAAAACAAAACTTATTGCAGCAAAAATTGCGGCAAGTTCCGGAACAACGACATTCATTACAAACGGTTCCAAACTTAATTTAATAGATGATGCCGTTAACGGTAAAGATATAGGAACAAAAATTTTGCCCAACAAAAAACTTCAGTCAAGAAAGTCTTGGATAGCTTTCGGGAAAAAAGCAAAGGGGTTTGTTCTTATAGATGCAAATGCAACCGTTGCAATAAGAAATAAAGAAAAAAGTCTTTTAGCTTCGGGCATAATAGCTGTAGGCGGTTCTTTCAACAGAGGCGATACGATAAGTGTTGTGGTGTTAAATCCTATAGAACAAAGCAATATAGAAGTCGCAAGAGGACTTTCTAATTATAATTCGATTGATTTATTGAAAATAGCAGGGAAATCTTCTGCAGAAATAAAAAAAGAGTTCCCTAACATGATATGCGAAGAAGTAATACATAAAGACAATTTGGTTGTAATAAAATAGAAGGCAAAAATGAAATTAAAAGAAAAAGTTTATAAAAAGAACAGAATATATAACGGTAAAGCAATAAACTTTTGTAAAGATGATATTATTCTGCCTAACGGTGACAAAGCAATAAGAGAATATATTGATCATCCGGGAGCGGTTGCAATCGTTCCTTTTATAAATAAAACCGATATTATTATGGTTAAACAGTACAGATATCCGGTAGACAAAATAACTTACGAAATTCCCGCAGGAAAACTCGATAAAAAAGAATCGTTGCTGAAATGTGCCAAAAGAGAGTTGAAAGAAGAAACCGGATACACCGCAAAACAAATAAAAAAGCTTACTTCTTTTTATCCGTCAACTGCATTTTCAAATGAAGAACTTATTATTTATACAGCAAAAGATTTGGTTCCGGGAAAACAAAATCCCGATGATGACGAATTTATCGAAAGAGTAACAGTGCCTTTTAAACAAGCTTTACAGATGATAAAACAAGGTAAAATAAAGGATGCAAAAACAGTAATAGCATTACTTTATGTGGCATCTAAAATATAGTATGGAAACAAAAGAAACATCCGTAGGTGCATTTATATATAAAATAGAAAAAGGTGAGATATTGTTCCTTTTAGTTTATTCCGAAAGAAACAAGGAGTGGGGCTTTCCCAAAGGACATGTTGAACCTGACGAAACGGAACTTGAAACCGCCAAAAGAGAAATCAAAGAAGAAACAGGTATAACGAACATAGAATTTATTAATGATTTTCGTTGTACCGACACGTACAAAATAAAAGGTACTCTCAGCACCACAAAAAATAGAATAATTGATAAAAATGTTATATACTATTTAGCAAGTACAAAAGAAGATTTTAAATGTTCTTGCGATAACGAAATAGGGCAGGGCAAATGGCTAAATTGTAATGAAGCAATAGAATATTTAAAACACGACAATCAGAAAAAATTATTAAAATCAGCATATATGTTTATTAAGGAGGCAAAAAATGAATCCGGTATTAAATAAGAAAACATTTTCTAATCTCGGCTATTCTGAAGAAACAATGACCATAAACGGAGTTATTAATAAAAGCTTTATATTGTGGCTGTTCTTGGCCGCAGGTGCTTATTTGGGATGGACAAATGCAGCATCAATAATAAATAATTATTGGTGGCTGATAATTATAGGCGGTACATTAGCTTTATGTTTTATAATAGTATTTAATTTAGGAACAGTTCCATATCTTTCTCCGATATATGCTTTCGGTGAGGGGTTGATATTGGGAGCAATAACATTGTTTGCTGAAAAGAATTATCCCGGTATAGCTGTTAATGCCATATTTTTAACGATATGCGATTTGTTTTTGATGCTGGCTGCATTTAAATCGGGGAAAATAAGAGCAACTGAAAAGTTTAAAAAAGTTGTAATTTTATCAACTTTTGCGATCGGTTTGGTTTATTTTTTAGATATTATATTGTTTGTGTGTCATACTCCCGGAATTATATTCATACATTCTTCCGGATTTATCGGAATATTTGTCAGTGTTTTTGTTGTAATAATCGCTTCTCTGAATTTAATACTGGATTTTGATGTCATACAGACGGGTATTGAAGGCCATGCACCGAAATATATGGAATGGTACGGTGCGTTTGCTCTTATGGTTACGATAGTATGGTTATATATAGAAATATTGAGATTGTTAACTAAACTTAGAAATTAAAAATGGCTTTAGATTTATCGAAATCAGTTTTTTTTATATCCGAAACAAAACCTGAACTTTTACCGCAAAGTATATCCGAAGTTGCATTTGTAGGAAGATCTAATGTAGGTAAAAGTTCTGTAATTAATGCCGTATGCAAAACTAAAAATTTGGCAAGAACCTCAAAAACGCCGGGAAGAACAAGAGCAATAAACATTTTTACACCGGCCAAAGGCAGATGGATAGTAGATTTACCGGGATACGGTTTTGCAAGAGTTACCGAAGAAGAAAAAAAA
>JBGUZU010000028.1:0-59266 GCA_045223915.1 Endomicrobiaceae bacterium
ATATACTGCAAATGCTTTAAAAGAAGATGATGACTTTGCTGCTGTTGATGATGCTGCTTTTGGTGCTGCAAATGCTACTGCTGCTACACCTGCCATGAAAACGGTTGCTACTAACAAGCTCATTACCTTTCTCATTTTTCTTCTCCTTTTTTATTTTTTTCGTAGATCATACTCAACGTTGGATTCTTTTGTTGTTTTGTTACCTTCAGGATCCTTTTTCAATATGAGTATCTCTACTCTTCTGTTCAATTCTCTTCCTGCTGCCGTCTTGTTGGTTGCAACAGGATATTTTTCTCCTAAGCCTACCGTAGACATTCTGTTCCTGTCAACGCCCAACTTCGACAAGTAATTTGCTACGGATCTTGCTCTTCTTTCCGACAAGCCTTGGTTATATTCATCCGAACCGTAAGCATCGGTATGACCTTCAACGCTAATATCATTCTTAACGTATGAATTCAATATTCTGGTTGCTTCTCTAAGTATCTTATCTGCACTCGGTTTAATATTTGTCTTATCGAAGTCGAAGAGTACCTTAGATGAGAACGACAACTTGAGCCCTCTGTCGGTAGTTTCAACTTTAAGTTCAGGTGTAATCAATCTTACCTTACAAATATTCGATTTAGCTATATTACCGAATGTATCGCTTACTATTAATTGTGCATCATATACATCATCCGGCAAATATCTGTTTTCAAAATCTTTACCGTTCCATTTAACAGATTCGGGGCATTCGCCCAAACCGTTAAATGTATATACAAGTTTTGAATTCTTATCAAGTAATCTTATTTCCCATGTTGCTATACCGTTTTCATCATATGCCAAAGGATATAATGTTGTTTTCTGACCTTTCGAAGGCATAATTACATCCGGATCCAAACTCAAAGAACAAGTAGGTAATGTCTCATCCTTTTCAATTCTGGGTTTGTTTCCGAATTTAAATAATCCTTCAAATATAAGTCTTACATATGTTCTTACTTCATCAAACGTTCCAAGCTCATTTCTTGTTGCTGTATCACCATCTATTTTTTTAACAATATAATAATCTGTCTTTCTACCGCCTACATAATCAACACCTGCTATTATGCATTTTGTAAATTCTCTTGAAATTTGAGCATAATAAACTTCATCAAAAGCAGCACCGTAATCTCTGTGCCAATCATCCGGGCCCCAAACATCTTTACCATATCCCATTCTAAATTTATAAGGTGCTTTATTAACAGCTAAATTTGTTTTAAAGAAGCCTGTTATTTCTTTTAAGAAAACTTCTTGGCTTGTGTAAGGAGTTGAAAAAGTTGCAGGATCTTCGCCGACTTCAAAATCATAAACGATTTCATAATCATCGAAGAATATTCTTGTTAAAAATATTAAAGATCCTAAATATCTGTCTGTAGGTAATGCTCCGTAAACAGGAAGTCCGGAATAATTTTCCCATACTATTTCACCATACTCGTTTCTACCTACCTGTCTGTCAGTTCCACCCATATATCTTGTTAATTTTACTTGTGCTGCGAAAGAAAGTAATGCATCTTCTTCCGGATTTAAGTTCCAAGCATCAAGAACATTAGGTTCATATTGATAGAACCATGTGTCCGGTGTAGGATCGTATGTAAATGTAAATGTAAATTCATCTGTTTCTCTGTTGTCCCAACCGGTTTGAGGATTTCTCCACCATACCCAAAGCGGCTGATTTGGTCCTCTTGCTCTAAGTAAATCCGGTCCCCATGTACTTGCTCTTGCCGGTATAGCCTGCAATAAAGGTTTTTGTCTCATGTATGCAAAGTGACCGGTAAATTCGGGAGTTATTGCTTTTTGAACGGATAAATCGAACTTTTGTTTATTTCCCGCTGAAATACCTTCATATATATAACCTAAATTAACAAAATCAAACCACAAAGTATTCGGTATCGATAATTTTGCAGCACCACCGAAAGCATCTCCGATGTTTGTTCTGTCTTGTTTAATTAACAAATCGGTTCCGTTAGTTCCGTTGGTTACATTTCTTTCTGCTACATAATCATAAGTGTCACCCATTCTAAACGGTCTGAATTTTGCACCCAACTGCAACGTACTTCCGCTTATATTAAAGTCGGTACTAACTTCGGCGGTTCTCATTCTTTCGCCTTCGGTACCATAAGGAATTTCATGATCTACATAAAACAAGTTTAAGTTGCTACCGAATATATTTTTATATTTTAAATAGAAACCTCGCTTATAATCGGTTATAGGTTCACCGTACTGTAACTCAAAATTTCCGGCTTTACCTTCCATATTCAGTTGATACCATTCCGGCATAGGTCTTCCGGTTATCATCAACAAGTTATTAGGACCTGTTTCTGCCTGATAAATATTGAACAAATCTCCTTCATATCCCCAATGGTAATGAAATTGATTTCTGTTATATTGTAATTTTGCCCAATCGTTATGAATTTCCGCTTTTGCTGTATTCCATGAGAATTGCGGTATTACTTGATCTGCATCGAACATTCTGTGAGGATGGTTAACCGTTGTCCAATATCTTGAAGCATAATCTGCTATAAACATCAAGCCGAATTGTGCGCTGGCCCATGTTGCAGGTTTAAACGCAACATCAAGCCACATTGTTTGTCCCCATCTGTCTTTCCAATCTTGATCTTTTAAAAATCTGTCGGTTGAATCATATCTGAAGTAATTATTCATTAAATGAGGTGTTGTATACCAACCGTCACCTCTTTTATTAAATATACCTTCAAACATTATCTCGGCTCTAACGGCAATATCATACACATCTAAATATTCCGCATCAACAAAACCGGGAGTCTGTGCAAAATCGTTTCTCGGTTCAACGGCAGAACCTATACCTTTTCCGGCAAAAGCCAACACAGGTATACATAAAAGAATTGTAATAATAAAAGACAATTTTTTAAACATACTATTTTATTGTATTTTTTTAGTATCTTAAAGTCAAGTATTTTACCGAAATTTTCAACTGTTTTTTATCTTGATATTTTTTGAATATTATAATGTTTTACCACATTATTGTTTCTTATTGTTTCTATACTGTCAACTTGTGTTGATAAGTCAAAAAGCTCATTTATTCTACAAGGCAACTTACCATCTTCCTTTGCTTCATAAACAAAAGCACCGTTTTTATAATCAAAATCTTTTGGCATACCCCAAATTTCAAATTGTGTCTTTTTTTGTCCGTTTGAATATCTGAAAGTTTTTATTTTATTTTTCGTATAGTATGCTATAGAAGCGGAAAGTTGGTGTTCAGGTGTAACAACAAATTCATAACCGTTGTTTAATAATTTTTCCGCTAACTCTTTATAACCGTAGAAATAATTTGTCGCATCGGCAATTGCAGTATCGTTTGATATTTTATCTAACGGAAGTATTGTATATTTTGCATGAAGCCCTACTATAACGGAAGCCACTAAATTGAATATAATTGCACCGGCAACGAGTCTTTGTTTTATTTTTCCGCCCTCAACAAAATATTTTGCGGCAATTATTGAAAAAGTAAAATATGCGGGTATAGGCCAGTTACCGCCGGGCAACCTTTTTAATGCCGTAACCACATAAAACAAAATCACGGGAACGGAAAAAGCAGCCAAATAAATATTTTTGTTTTCTTTGGAAAACAAATATTTTATACCTATATAAAGTACCGGAAAGAATAAAATAACATTAAACACTCCGGCTTGTGTTCCCAAATATTCGAAAATATAATTAAATCTTATACCTTTATTTGATAAGCCATGTCCTATTTGATAAGAAAAAGAAGCCCAATCATGTTGCCAATTCCAATATATTACGGGCAAGAAACATATTATTGAAATTATTATTCCTATATACAGCTGATAATTTTTAAACCAGTTCAACTTTTTGTTAAGAAGCATATATATAAACAAACTCATAACGAACAAACAGGCAGTATATTTTGACAACATTGATAAACCGAAAAACAGTCCTATCAAATACCAATAGTTACAATTTTCCGTATCAATTAACTTCCAAACATAATATGTTGCCAAAGATAAAAATAAAAATACCGGTGTATCGGGTGTTATAATTATTGATGCGGTAAAAAGTATCGGCATTGAATGAAGAATAACAACACTGGCACTTGCCATAGCTTCATTATTAAAGAGTTTTATTACAAGTTTCCAAAGTAAGAAACTCAAAATTACGGTAACTATTACACTCGAAAAACGAACCGCTATTTCACTATTACCAAAAAGTGTTGTAAGTTTAATAAAATATGCAACCATAGGAGCATGGTCATAATAACTCAGTTCCAAACTTTTAGACCATAACCAATAGTATGCTTCATCCGAATGTAACGGAATAGAAGACATAAAAAGTTTCCATACTACGGAAATAAAAACAAATATTATAGTGTTTTTAAGATTAAATATTTTTATCACAGAAACCCCAAATAACAAGCCATATCAATACAAGTGATGCTGCCGTAGGAATAATGGTTTCGGGAATCATTACATTACTATAAAAACTGTAATTTAAAAAATAAACAAAATGTAATATACAAAACGAAAAGAAACATGCCAACAATAAAGATGATATTCTTACAATTCTTACAATATTTATTTTGTATAACAAACCGATTAGAATGAATATAATCATGTAAAAACTTAAAACATATTTAAGTTGTGTTGTGGTAACATATATGTATATGAAATAAAACGGTTCAAAAATATATCTCAAAGCGGATTGATTACCTTTAACATCATGAACAATTATTTTTGTTTTCGGTTTTTCTTTCATAAGTTCGAAAACATTTTTATTATCTTTGGCTTGTATAATTGTCCAAACATTCATCATATAACCAAGTCCGTGCCAATCCGTAGTTCCGAACATAGGCAAATTATTTTTATTACAAATATCTATTAATTCTTGTCTTGTTTGATCGGATATATATCTGTAACCGCAATTATAAATTTCAAAGCCGTCTATTCCCCAATCAACAAGTTGTTGTAAATCCGGTCTGTGCCATTTCCACCAATGAGGCATAACAACAAGCATACCTTTTGAATGAGCCAAATCTATCATGTCTTTTATACTTTTTTCCTTAAAATCTTCATATCTGAAAGGAATATTCGATAACAACAAAATCGATACACCCTCTTTTGTTCTTATTTGTATACCGGGAAAAATATGTTTTTTAGCAGACTCAAACGGGATTGTTTTATATCCTTTTGTGTTGTCGTGTTCGGTAACAAAATAATCGGTAAAGCCGTGCTCTTTATGAAATTTCATACTTGATAACATACTTGAAATATTATCTCTTGAAGAAATTGTATGAGAATGCACATCTACTATTTTATATCCGTGTATATTTGTAATTTTTGGACCGATAACCGGAAGCATTACAACACTGCAGCATAAAGAAACAAAGAAAAAGAACGAGAAGCAAGATACTATAGTTGTATTTTTTAATTTTAGATTATTATATCGACAAAACAATATACTGAATAAAACTAACCATGACAACCAAGATGCCAAAGCAAAAACATAACCCGACCTTTCCATAGTAAGAATGTAATATGCAAAAGCATAAAAAGGCTCTATAAGCAACCTAAAGACAGGCCACTGCAATACGATGTTACTTAATTTTTCTCCAGTTGAAACGTCAATGATATTTGAATTGTAAAAAATGATATTTAATATAACTGAAACAAATATTATGAAAACAAAAGTGTATAGTTTTTTCATTTTAGAAAGGTTCAACTATTTTTTTTATTCGGAACATCTATGGCCAAACCGAATTTTGAAACACCTGCTTTTTTAGCTTTATCCATAACTTTTACGACCAAATCGTATTTAATATCTTTATCACCTTTTATTACAACGGGCCTGTCAGGATACTTCGTAATCATATCTTTTATAGTCTGTTCAATATATTCATCATGAAATTGTGTTCCGTCTATATATACAAAACCGTCTTTATCTATTGATACTTCTATAATCTTATCTTCCCTTGTTTCGGTTGTTTCAGCAGCTTCCGGTAAGTTAACTTTTATTTGATGTTGAGATAACATCGGAGTTGTTATCATGAATATAATAAGCAAAACAAGAACAACATCGGTAAACGGTGTAATATTTATATCGGCAACTACTCCCTTCTTTTTTCTATCTGACATATTTATTTGTTTACTCCAAATTAAAGTCCTTCTATAATTTCTTTTAATGCAGAAATCGTATATTCCATTTCAATAACAAATTTATCTATGGATCTGGAAAAGAAATTATACGCC
Organism: Endomicrobiaceae bacterium; assembly: GCA_045223915.1. GTDB lineage: Bacteria > Elusimicrobiota > Endomicrobiia > Endomicrobiales > Endomicrobiaceae > Ruminimicrobiellum. Next base: position 6,255 of record JBGUZU010000028.1, read on the forward strand.
GCAACGGCAGGAATAGCTACACACAAACCCGCAGCTGTTGCAATCAATGATTCGGACACACCTCCGATAACTACGGAAATACCACCCGAACCGGCTAAAGAAATATCATGAAAAGAACGAATTATACCTAAAACAGTTCCAAACAATCCTATATATACCGATATAGCTCCTATTGTAGCAAGTATCGTTGTATATTTTTCCAATTTCACAACTTCAGTGGAAATTTTTCTTTTCATTGCTTCTTCTATATTTGAATTACCTACTTCGGTAAATCTTTGAAGCCCTGCAGCTATTGTATTTGAAACAGGACAATCCATCAACACACAATAACCTATCAAAACATTTATATTTTCACCTTTAACCAATGTTTCTTTAGCTCTCTTTAACAAATCAGCTATATCAACTTTAGATTTTCTTGAAAATTCAATAATTTTCAATATTATCACAGATATAGATACAATAGATATCATTATTAACAAATATAATGTCCAACCACCTAAAGCCAATATCTCAAAAAAACTTTTTCCTGCGAACATAATATAAATTCCTTTCCTTTTCTATAAATTACAAACCGTGAGACCATGAAGGTGTAAAAGATTCTCCCCTGGTTTCAACTAACTTTCTTACACCGGTTCCGTCTATTCCCATAATATATATCTCACTTTTTCCCGAACGGTTAGATGCAAAAGCTATAAACCTTCCATCTTGAGACCATGTGGGATTTTCATTATTCTTTTGATTTTCGGTAAGCCTTATAATTTTTTGTTTAGGCAAATCGTATAAAAATATATCAAAATTACCATCATATTTCATTGTGAAAGCTATTTTGTCGCCTTTCGGTGACCATGTGGGAGAATCGCAATTACCTTTTGTTGATAATCTTCTTAAATTTGCTCCATCAACATCCATTATATAAATTTGAGGATATCCGGCTCTGTCGGATATAAAAACGATTTCTTTGCCGCTCGGAGAAAAAGAAGGACTTGTATCAATATATTTTCCTTCCGTTAATCTTCTTAACACAACACCGGTATTATCCAATAAATACAAGTTGGGATAAACACCTCTTGAAAGAGTTGCAACCAACACTTTTTTATCCGGTGAAAAAGATGTAGGTGAATTTAATCCCTGAATTGTAGATAAAGCTTTTCTTTTATTTTTAGCAATATCCAAAACAAACAAGTCAGGATTATTATATAAATATGATGTGTATATTATTTGAGGACTGTTAGGTGCCCATTTAGGCAAAACATTAAGTCTGTTATCTTTTGTCAACCTTCTTAAATTATAACCGTCATAATCTACAACATATATTTCTTTAAATTTTGTACTGTTGTTTATGAAAGCTATCTTTGAACATGCTATACCGTCTTCGCCGGTAAATCTTCTTACTATTTCATCATTTATTTTGTGAGCTAAATATCTGTAGCTTTTAACACTGCCGCTATATTTATCTTCCCAAATAAGTTGCTGACTTTCTATATCATATAATTTAACACCCACAATAAGTTTTGTTTGTTCGATAATGGATATAGAACCCGTTACCAAAACCGAAACTCCTTTATCCATCCAATATGCAAATTGAGAATCTAAATCGAATTTATAAGATGAATTTGCTACCGCAACATTGAAATGTCTGGATAAAATCAAATCGGATTCCAATGTATCCTTGAAATCCTTAGACAAATTCATTTCTTCAAAAAAACCGTTTACCGGAACAAATTCGGATAATCCGATACTGGCTCTGTTAGCGGTACCCGATAAAGACAAGTACACATCGTTTTCAGCATAGGAAACCGAAAATAAAAAACAAAAGCAAAATATCAATAATGTTCTGATTACATTCTTATAAAAATTTAAATTCAAAATAAACTCCTAAATAATTTTCTTCATAACCTTCCGGTAACGGAGCAAACGGACTTGCCAGCTGTACTGCCCTGATGGCATTTTGATCAAAAGTTGTATCACCTGAAGACTCTTTTACATCTACATCGTATACCATTCCGTCTCTGGCAATTTTAAAATAAACAACCGCCCTATATGCCGAAAGTGTTTTAGACCACTGCCAATATTTACTAATTTTTTTAACTATCGTGTTGGTATAATAAGAATATTTAAAACTTTTATTCTCCAACATTATACCTTTCGACGAATAATTATTACCGCCACTTGCTTTTGGTTGTTCAGTTTGTGTTGCAGTATCCTTTGCCGGCTCGGCAGGCTTTTCTGCAACTTTTTTCTGTTCAACTTTCTTTTCCGGTTTTTCTTTCTTTTTCACTACAACTTCACTTTTAACTTTTTCCGGTTTTTTAACTTCCGGTTTAGGCTTTTCTACCGGAGGTACCGGTTCCGGAACAGAGATTTCTTCCGAAACTTCTTCAACTACCGGTTGCTGAACCGGAGAAAAGAAAGAAACCTCAAACGGAACTGCCATAAAGACATTTTGATCATTTTTTCTATGAAAAAGAGCAAAAAAAGTAATACTATGAAGAAGTATCGATAAAACTATACAAGGAACTAAACTATTTACTCTTATCATTTGTATAAATTTTTATTTTTTCCTTTGCAGTAAAAGCTTCTGCAGTTTTAGGATAATCCGTTAATATCGTTTGCAAAATGATAACGGCATCATTTTTTCTGTTCAACAATTCCAAACATAAAGCCATTTTTAATCTTGCAGAAGGTATTAAATTAGAATCCGGATAAACCTCTTCTATTCTTTTATACTCTTCAAAAGCTTCCGAATATTTTTGCTGTGAATATAATGCTTCCGCAATGTAATACTGAGCTTGGTCAGCTAAATCATGATCTTTATATTGTTTTAAAAAAGACTTAAAATCAATAATAGCAACTTCGTACTTACCTACCAAAAACTCATTATATGCACCTTCATACATTTTTGAAGGTACTTGCATAACATTTTTAGAACCATCATTTTTTTGATTTTTCACAACAACTTCAAGATCTTTCAAATCTTGAGAAAGTTTTGATGTCTTCTTATATAATTCTTGAATGGATGCGCTGGATATATCGGTATTTACCAAATTTTCTTCATACTTGGAATATACCTCAGCCTGTTTAGCTTCCATAGCCGCAAACTTTATTTGAAGCTTAGAAACTTCTTTTTTCAAAGCATCAATTTCAGATTGAGACGGAACAGCCGTTACGCATCCAATCAACAAGAACATAGGAAATAATAATACTAAAAATTTAAACATCGTGTTGTATTAGTATTTTGAACTATTTTATTACTTTTGTTTCTGCTCTTCTGTTTTTAGCCCATCCTGCTTCATTGTGTCTTGTATCTTGAGGCATTTCTTCTCCGTAAGATATAGTAGCAATTCTGTCAGGACTTATTCCTAATTGAACATAATATTCTTTTACTTTTACAGCTCTTTTTTGACCTAATGCTAAATTATATTCCGTAGTACCTCTTTCGTCGCAATGACCTTCAACAACTACATTTACCGAAGGATTATCTTTCAAATACTGTGCATTTTCTTTCAAGGTCTTAACTACAGATTGTGGAAGAGAGCTGCTGTCGAATGAAAAGTATATAACTTCAAGAGATACTTTAGAGTCAAAATCCGTTCCTCTTATTGATGGTTCTTGAGAAAATTCTTCAGGTTCCAACAAAGCTGAATCCAAATCGGAAACCTGTTCTGCTTGTTCTTGATCTTCTCCGAGTTCATCTTCCGGTGCAACAGTTTGTTTCTTTGCACAAGAACTTACTACCAAACACAAAAACAACAATCCTACTACTAAAAAGTTTTTCATCTTTTCCCTCTCCTAAATTTATTTAAAAAACATCTTATTTTTCACTTTAAGATTATATATAAAAGAAAACTTCATTGTCAAACTTTTTTATCAATATAAAATTTAATTTTTAAAATACATTTATGAAATGAGTTTTAACTGTTTTTTGATATGTTGATTACTTTTATTTTTTTTAAGTTATCTTCTATGTACTTTTTATCGTAATCCGTATAAAATTCATCTACTTTTTTTACACCTTGAGCCAACAAATATTGTTCCAAATTATCAAAATAGTATTTATCTTTTTGTAATTCTTTAAAAATTATAATATTTTTGTTATCTTCTTCTTTTATATGTGTAGTTATATTTTTCTTTCCTTCAAAAGTTTTTTTAAATGTTTTTTGTTCGAAAGGATTTACAAACATAAAGCAAATAAAAACAAACAATATCCACAGGAACTTTTTGTTTTTTATTTCAAACATAACGTAAATTGAAAAATAATAAAAAAGAATCATTATAATACTCGGAACAGCAAAAAAAGCAACGGAATAATCAAGTGAGGCAGCATAGTCTATAACATATAAAATAAATTTTAAAAGGTGAGATAAGATAAAAGATAGTAATAATGAAATATGATACGAAACAAAGGTTGATATATAAAATACGAAAAACAAACTTATAATTACGGGAATTATCGGAACTATTATTAAATTTAAAGCAAAAGAAATAACCGATAATTTTCCGAAATAAAATACAAGCAAAGGAATAAGTGCTATTTGTGCGGACAATGTTACACATACAATATCCCATATATAACCTAAATATTTATTTTTTGTTATACCGAAACATTTGCTGAATTTCGGATATAAATACAATATTCCTAATGTCGCAAGAAAAGAAAGTTGAAAACTTGCCGTAAACAAACTTTGCGGATTAAATATTAAAATTATTAATGCGGACAACGCCAAAGCATTATATATTAACGGTTCTCTGTTAAGCATAAGCGCAACAAGTAAACACGAAAACATTATTGCCGCTCTTATTGCGGGAGGATTCGCGCCCGTTAACAAAACATAGAAAAAAACCGTAGGTATAGTTAAAAGATAAACGTACTTTAATTTTAAGCCCAACAATCTAAAGCAGAACATAAATATTGCCGCACAAAAGCCGATATGAAGTCCGCTTATAACAAGAATGTGTATAAGTCCCGTATTAATAAAATCTTCTTTGATATCTTTATCAATATCCGACTTATTTCCTGTTACCATTGATTTTAAAACAGAAGACATCGGTTCATTTAAAAATTTATCTGTTCTGTTTTCTATACTGTTTTTTATTTTCAATGATATTTGTTTTATTTTATTCGGTTGTTTTTCTATCAACTCAAAATTCTGTTGATAAAAGACAGTATAAATATTTTCTCTTTGAAGGTACAAATTGTAATCAAAAATATAAGGAAATATGGGCTTTTCCGGAACATTTAATTTACCGGAGACAAAAACGACATCCCCGTATTCTATATTGTATGCCGCTGAAGCATAAACAAGAGTTTTTTCCTTTTTTATTTTTTGTCCGTCTATATCAAAAACTTCCAATATGAATTGTTGTTTATCATTTTTTTGTATTGGTTCCGTTATAACTTTGCCGGTAAGTTCTGTTGTATATTTATTCGTGTTGTTTATTAAGGAACTATTCTTTTGTGATGAAAAAATTCCTAAACAATTTAAAATAATAAGCAAAAAAACATATACGATTAAAATCGATATTACGGGGCGATTACAGGCTATTTTCTTCATTTGTCAATTTCTGTAAATATTCTTTATACCTGTCATCATAAGGTTCTTCTTGAACGGCAAGTTTTGCATATTCTATGGCTTTATTTTTATCATTATCTCTTCTCAAATAAATAGTACTTAAGTTTCTGTAACATTGTGCTTTATTTATTCCGGACTCCAAAGATTTATTATATAATTCTTCGGACTTATTAAAATTACCTTCATAATAATATATTAGTGCCAAATCACAAAGATAAACCGGCTTTAAATTATTTGCTTTAATAAATAAATCTTTTGCTGTTCTAAATTTGCCTTTTTCGAAAGATAATCGTCCCAGCCAATAACAAGCTCCATGATATGTAGGAGCGTCCGAATATGTATTCGTCCAATATTCTTGTCTGTTTTCATATTTGTTTTGTTGAATAAAACAAAAATATGAATTTGCAATAAACAACAAACCAAACAACACTATTAAAATATTTTTAAATATAGAATTTTTATTAACAACATATTCCGCAATAACCGTAAATATAAATATAAACGATACCAACGATACTATTATTCTGTGATTAAAGAACACATAATCTTGCAACAACAAGAATGTCGGCAGCAAAAATAAAATAAACCAACATAGAAAAAAGAGCATTACTTTTTTAGAAATTATCTTTTTGTTTAAGCTTAAAACAACAAAAACAATAGATACGATTAAAGCAGATATATAAAAAATATTAAGTTTTATTTCATACAACATTATAGAAAAATTATCCGGAATAAAAAGTTCGCACAAATATACACATGTTCCTACAAACATATTCTTAAAAAACGGAACAAAATTTGTCAGGTAGTGCGTTACATTATTATCAGATACGGAAATACATCTTAAGATGAAATAAATCAATAATACAGGAACAAATATAACAATATTTTTTATTATTTCTTTTTTGCTTACCTTATAGTTAAAACAATATACAAATAACGGATATAACAATAAAGTCAATATTGCGGTTTCCTTTGCAAATAATGCCAACGTAAAAAACAAGATATACAAAACTAAATTTTTTGTTAAATTATATTCCAAATATTTAATAAAAAATATAAATGATAAAAATATAAAAATTGCCAACAAAGTATCGTTTCTTGCAGGAATCCAAACCGCACACGATGTCAGTATCGGATGAACGGCCGTTAACAACACTATAAATTTCAATATTATTTTATTTAAGTTTAAGTCACACAAAAAAACATACATTAAATATAATGCCAATATAAGAAGTATTATATTTGTGAAATGATATACCTCGGGATTAACTCCGAAAAAAACTGTTTCCGTTAAAAAAACTAAATTAAGAATTGGTCTGTAATATTGGAAATCATTTGAATAAAAGCACGATGTGACAAATAGTTTTGGCACATTTTTTATATCAGATAAAAAATTCGCTTTCTCCAAAATTAAAACACTATCATCCCTGTATGTAAAATCGAATTTTATACTTTTACCATACAAAGAAAATACTACCGCTGTTAATAATAAGAAAAAAAATAAATTTGTTTTTACAAACTTTAACATATTTATTGTAAAGATGATAAATTTACAAACGAATTAAACTTTTCGGTAATATAATTTATTAACGAAATTCTGTTAACTTTTATATTTTCATCTTCGCACATAACCATAACTTTTTCGAAGAAGTTATCCAAGTACGGTTTTACATCGTTAAGTTTATTTATTGCATTTGCATAATCTTTTTTGGAAAGAAGTTCTTCCAATTGTTTATCTATAACAACATATTGGTTATACAAATTCTGTTCAGGTTCTTCTTTCAACAAATCAGTTTTAACAACATCGGAAATATTTAGTTTTTGCTTCTTTGCCTGATTCAAAATGTTACTTGCTCTTTTAAATATAGTTGTTATGGATTCAAATGAACTTTCTTTTCTTAAATTTTGTAACGCATCAAGTTTTTTCTTTATATCACCCAAAACTTTCAAACCCAACTTTTGTGAAGGAATTATTACAGCTTTAACTTCATCAAACTTATATCCTTCGTTTTCATAAATATTTTCTATTCTGCTCCAGAAAAACTTTACAAGTCTTTGTTTTGCCGTAGCAAAAGTATCTTTTTCTTTAATTTTTTCGGGTAACGAATTTAATGCTGTATCTAAAATCTTTTCAAAATCCGTTTCAGGTAAAAACTCTCTTATCATTCTAACTATACCTATCGCCATTCTTCTGAGTCCGTAAGGATCCGCAGAACCGGAAGGCTCAAGTCCTATAGCAAAATCCGCCGCAACGGTATCTATTTTATCAGCTAAAGAAACAACCACCGACAAAATGTTTTCAGGTAAAGTTCCCGAAGCTGATAACGGCCAATAATGTTGTTCTATAGCTTTTGATATTTCATCACTTTCCCCTGCAACTTTTGAATAAATTCTTCCCATTATTCCCTGAAGTTCGGGATATTCAAAAACCATTTCACTAACCAAATCCGTTTTAGATAAATCTATAACTCTTGTTAAAGTATCTTTATTTATATTCAACTTGTTTTCTTCATTTATAAAATTTGCAACGGCTTTTATTCTTGTAAGTTTTTCGTAAACCGTTCCGATTTCTTTTTGGAATATAAGACCTTTTAATCTTTCTATAGATTGTTCAAAAGGTTTCTTTATATCGTTATCATAAAAGAAAACGGAGTCTTCAAGTCTTGCAACAACAACTTTTTCATAACCTGCTCTAACTATATCCAAGTTATCCGATTTACCGTTTCTGACATTAATGAAATAGTTCGTTAATTTACCCATGGAATCTTTAACGGCAAAACATTTCTGTTGTTTTTTAAGACAGGTTATAAGAACTTCCGGCGGAAGTTTTAAATACTTTTCATTAAATTTGCACAATACCGCGGTAGGATATTCTACAAGTTGATTAACTTCATTAACCAAACTTTCATCCAATATCGCTTTTGCGGAAATTGAATTTGCAACTTCATTTATGGAAGATATTATTCTTTGTTTTCTTTCTTGTTGATCTACCAAAACACAATTGTTTTGTAATGTTTCTTTATAAACATCCGCAGATTCTATAACTATAGGTTTTGTAGTTAATGTGTGTAATCCGATAGTTTTATTTGAAGATTTTATTGCACCGTTAGCAAGTGAAAACTTTATTACTTTATCACCGTACATAGCAACGATTGTTCTTATAGGTCTTGCAAATTTTAAGCAGGAACTTTCCCATACCATGGTTTTAGGAAAATATATTTTTTGAATAATTATCGGGAATATTTCGGCTAAAATGTTTGTTACTTTTTCACCTTTAATCTCTTTTGAATAAGTATAATATTGTCCTTTAGGTGTATCTTTTATAACAAGTTGTTCCGGCTTTACCTGATGTTTATTTGAAAAGCCGAGTATTGCCTGCGTCCAGTTACCGTTAGCATCTTTACCTGCTTTTGCGGACGGTCCGTTAAATTCCTGAACACTGTCTTTACTTTTTTCTTCAACATCGGCTATTGTTAAAACGAGTCTTCTCGGTGTAGCATAAGTTTTTATTTCGCCGAAACCTACCATTTTTTCGGTTAACATATCGTTAACAAATTTCTGCATTTGTTCAAGCGCGGGCGCAATATATGAAGAAGGTATTTCTTCCGTCCCTATTTCAAGTAAAACATTTTTAACCATTTTTATTCCTCTTATTTAACTATAATCTTTTGTCGTTTCTATTCCTCTATACTTCTATACATCCATACTTCCGTAAAACAAATTACTTTGTAATTTGTTTTACATATCCTTCAGCCACCATCTTCGCCAAAGTTCTGACTCTCAAAACATAGCTTACTCTTTCGGAAACCGAAATTGCACTTCTTGCATCGAGCAAGTTAAACAAATGAGAACATTTCATAACAGCATCATAAGCAGGTAAAACAAGTCCCTGTTCTACAAGTTTTTTTGCTTCAGCTTCCCAATCGTTAAAATGTTGCAACAACATTTTTGTATCTGCAACTTCAAAGTTATATTTTGACCATTGTCTCTCATCTTCCAAATGTACATCTCCGTAAGTTACATCGTCTGTCCACATCAAATCGTATACGGAATCTTTCTTTTGAGAATACATTGCAAGTCTTTCAAGACCGTAAGTAATTTCCGCGGAGATAGGATTTAATTCTATACCGCCTACCTGTTGGAAATATGTAAACTGTGTTGCTTCCATACCGTCTATCCAAACTTCCCAACCGAGTCCCCAAGCACCGAGTGTAGGAGATTCCCAATCATCTTCAACAAATCTTATATCGTGTTCTTTAGGATCAAGTCCGATAGCCTTCAAACTGTTCAAATACAACTGTTGAACATTTTCCGGAGCGGGTTTTAATATAACCTGAAACTGATAATAGTGTTGCAATCTGTTAGGGTTTTCTCCGTATCTTCCGTCGGTAGGTCTTCTTGAAGGTTCAACATAAGCAACTTTCCACGGGTTAGGTCCCAAACATCTTAAAAACGTTGCAGGGTTAAATGTTCCGGCACCTTTTTCCAAATCGTAAGGTTGCCAAATCAAACAACCTTCTTTAGACCAATACTTATGTAATCTCATAATAATTTCTTGAAAATTCATTTTTTATTCCTCATAAATCAACATTTTATTTTCAACATAATTTTTAATTATATCATTTTAATCATATTTAGTCATTTGTTTTTTCGTATTATTTATATATCAAGCCATACCACATCTTTTTCAATGTACGTGACAAAAAATTTTTAAACATTGAAAATACACCGGTACGTTTCAAGTATTTTCTGTCAAGTTTCATATCTTTGAACGGTGTTTTTATAAAATATCTGAACCATTCATGTGCTAAAAACAAATTATAATATTGCCACGGTTTATTTCCGCCGGTCCAATGAAAAATAACAGGATTTTTATAAGATTGTTCAACTTCCTGCATAGAATAAAAAATTTTTATAGCATCAGACTCGAAAATTTTCAAAGAGGAAGTGCTAATATTATATTTTGGCGGTAAGAAAAATATTTTACCGTAACAAACTTTATTCATAATATGCTGATCGACAGAACCTTTAAAACTACCTATCATATCTATACACTTTTTATCTATTTTATCTTGGCGAATTAATTTCAAATTCATCAAAATAACACCCGCATTTATGTAATAATCCATACTTTCTAAACCTGTTTCTCTTAAAATACCGTCTCTGCAAGTTATATGATTAACCAAACACAAACAGCCTGCTACATAGTTGTCCTCTATATCGGTATTATATAAATCAGTCAAATCTGCTCTTACTATAACATCCGTATCAAGATATATAATTTTATCGAATTGCGGAAATAAAGAAGGAATTAAAAACTTAAATGCCGACACATAAGTAACATATTTATGTGTTTTAGGAATATTCTTGAAAGTATCTTTCATATCTATAAAAGATAACGAAAAATTATTGTATTGAGTTTTTAGTTCGGATAATTTGTTTTTACTTTCATCGGTAACTGTATCTGTACACAAAACATAAATATCGTAAAAAGTATCTTTATTTGCATTTTCGAGCATTGAAACTATAACAGTTGCTATAGTAAAAAAAACTTTATTATCCGAAGACATAACTATAGGAACTTTGTTCGGATTCATATTCCTTCATTCTCCTTTATATTCTATTTTAATATTTCTATTTTCTTGCCTGCACCTACGAAATACTTTAAATTCTTTTTTATTTCCTTAACCGTTTCCAATTCATAAGCATAAGGAATATCATACATTTTTTCTTCTTTAACATGTAGCTTGTAATCTTTTAATTTATCATTTTCGGAATATATGGAATTTTTATTTTTCAAATTCGGAATATTTCCTTTATAATATAACACAGAACTGTTTTTATCGTCAATATCTGCCCTATCGAACCAACATATTATACCGGACTTATGATATCCGAAATAATTATTTTCCACTATAAAATTACTTCCTATTCCAATACCTAAACTATATCCGAAATTTTTACCAAAACCTATATCTTCATATAAATTATTATATATATGAGCCGTTGCCCATCTTGCTCTGGGCATTCTTTGAATTACTTTATCAAAATAATTGTGATGTAAAGTAATATATACATTGGTTTTGTTTGAAAAGTCATCGTTCGGAGTTAACAACATCACTTTATCATGATTTGTAAAATAGCAATACGATATAGTAATATTTTCTCCTGATTTTATATCTATTGCACCATCATGATAATTTCCATAAATATCTCTACACTTTCCATCGGTAAACGAGCAATGGTCTATCCATAAATTGTTTACTTTTTCTACACTTATATTATCACTGGAACACTTTGTTTCTTTGTTTATTTTAGGATTCTGTTCCGGTGCTCCGTGTGCATCATAAAAAGATATATTCTGTATTATAATGTTTTGTTCATCATGTATTAAAAGACTGCCATACATTATCCTTGCAGTTTCCATTCCGATCAGTGTTGTATTTGAACCTATTGTCACAACAAAATTTTTATGTTTAGGTGTATTATCTTCATTAAACTCATCAAAATAATCGTGATTCATATCCGTTATTATTCCACAACTTAAATCTATATCACCATCTATTATCACAAAATTATTTCCGGAAACCGCCGTTCTAAAAGCTTCAACTTTCTTGTTCATATCCGGATAAGTCTTATCATCAATTAAAACAAAATTATCGTTTCCATATTTCATTTTCCCCGTATCGGCAAAGCCATATGTTACAATTTCTGTTCCGGGAATAATTGTTATCTTCTGTTCAACCGGCTGTTTATTTGATTGACAAGCTGTTATAGTAATGCCGAAAATCAACATTACTAAAAATAGTTTGATATTTTTGTTCCTGTTCTTTTTCATAAAAAATTAAATTTGTTTTATTAAAAACATTTATATGATAACATTTTAGATATCAAAAAAATAGTTTTATTGAATATTAAATTTAAATAATTTTTATAAAAATGTATAATAATGTAAATAATACAAAAGGATTTTTAATGATACCTTCACCGATTTTAACAAACAAGCCGGATAACCTTGTATTTTTGGATATTGAAACAACCGGCTTATCCATGGAACATGGTGCAAGAACTTGCGAAATAGCAATGTTAAAAGTTTCGGGTGATACGGAAACCGAATTTTGCACACTTGTAAACCCGGGATGTCCTATTCCCGAATTTTCTTCAAATATTCACGGTATTACAACCGAAATGGTAAAAGATGCTCCGAAATTTTGTGATATAGCAAAAGATATCTCAAATTTTATAGAAGGGTTCGTTTTGGTTTGTCACAATGCTTACTTCGATTTAAATTTCGTATCGAAAGAAATAATGGAAAGCGGTATAAATTCACCTGAAATGTATTTTTTGGATACTTTAATTATTTCAAGACAATATTTTTCTTTTGAATCCAACAAGCTCGGTGATATAGCAAGAATTTTAGATATAGAAGTGAACCAAGCTCACAGAGCCATGGCTGATGTTTTAACAATGAAATCCATATCAAAATATTTGTTTGCTAATCTTTACAGAAAAGGTATCGATACTTTAGAACCGTCCTATTTTGAACAAGCACTAAACATAAAGAAAAAATAATTATTTTTTTAGGAGTTTATATTCTACGGAATCGGAAAGTGCCTGCCAACAGGCATCGATGATATTTTCGCTTACACCTATCGTTCCCCAACTTTGTTTTTTATCTCTTGTTTCTATCAACACCCTGACTTTTGCGGCAGTATTTGCATCCGAATTTATTACTCTTACTTTAAAGTCGGTAAGTAGAACGGTTTTTATTTCAGGATAAAATTTTATCAATGCTTTTCTTAAACATTTATCCAAAGCATTAACCGGACCTTCCCCTTCTGCAACCGTATGTTCTTCTTTACCGTTAACATCCAACTTAACCGTGGCTTCCGAAACTATAGAACCGTCGGCATTTTTTTCCACGCTTACTCTGTAACTTTTCAATGTAAAAAAATCTTTACATTTGTTTTCCACTTTTTTTGTAAGTATATAAAAAGATCCGTCGGCATTTTCGTATTGATAACCTTCGTTCTCTTTTTCTTTAACTGTATTTATTATTCCGCGCAAATTTTTATCTTTTTCCAAATCCATTGCCAATTCATCGGCTTTTGAAACAATGTTACTTTTACCCGACAAGTCGCTGACCAAAACATTTCTTCTGTTTCCTACGTGTTTAGGGTTAATTTGTTCATATGTTCTGGAATCTTTTTTTATTGCCGAAACATGAACACCTGCTTTATGGGCAAAAGCATTTCTGCCGACATAAGGCAAACAATCGTTGGGAATTAAATTTGCTATTTCATCAACATATCTTGAAAGTTCTGTAATATTTTTTAAGTTTCTTACGGGAACACAACGATATTTCCCTTTTAATTGTAACGAAGGAATTATCGAACACAAGTTTGCATTACCGCATCTTTCACCTATACCGTTTATTGTTCCCTGCACCATTTCACAACCCGACAAAACCGCCATTATTGAATTTGCAACCGCACATTCGCAATCATTGTGAGCATGTATTCCAAACTTTGTGTTCGGAAACTTTTGTATTGTTTCTTTAACTATTTTTTCGATATATGAAGGAAGTACTCCGCCGTTTGTTTCACATAAACAAATATAATCTGCTCCGGCATCTATTGCCGCTTTTACGGTTTGCAGTGCATAATTTTTGTTGTGGATATAGCCGTCAAAATAATGTTCGGCATCGTATATAACTTCAAGTTTTTTCGATTTCAAAAACGATACCGTATCGCTTATCATATTAAGATTTTCTTTCAGGGAAGTTTTTAGTGCATACTTAACATGTAAGTCCCAGGATTTTCCGAAGATACATACAACTTTTACTCCGGACTCTGTAATCTTTTTTATATTTTCATCTTCTTTTATATCGGAATTTTTCTTTCTTGTCGAACCGAAAGCAACCAACTTGGAATGTTTAAATTTATTTTTTGCAAGTTGGAAAAATTCTTCATCTTTAGGATTTGAGCCGGGCCATCCGCCTTCAATATAAGATACACCAAACTCATCAAGAGCAGAGGCTATTTTCAATTTATCTTCAACTGAAAATGATATCCCCGCTCCCTGACTGCCGTCTCTTAAAGTTGTATCAAATATTTTTATCTGCTTCATAAAAAAATCCTATGGATTTTTTGAGGGATGGATGAATGGATGTATGGAGTATGGAAACAACAAGTATTTACAATTTTATATTATCCGCCAATTGTTGTTATGTCGTTTCTATTCCTCTATACCTCCATACCTCTATGCCTCAAATTTTTGCAAAGCAAAAATTTATTTTTTGTTAAGTTTGAATCCTTTATGCAACTCGTTTACTGCTTTATTCAAATCTACCGAGTCTATAACACAAGAAACTTTTATTTCACTTGTTGAAATCATTTCGATGTTTATTTTGTTCTTGGCTAAAATATCAAACATTTTAGATGCAACACCTGCATGAGTTTTCATACCTACACCTACTACGGAAACTTTTGCAACATGCTCATCGCAAGTTACCGTTTGTGCACCTAACTGTTTTGCAAGTTCATCAACTTTTTGTTGAGTTTTTTTCATATCGGATTTGCTTACCGTAAAAGAAATATCGTTTTTCTTATCCAAAGCTGCAGACTGAATAATCATATCTACATTGATACCCAACTTTGCAATAGAACTGAATATTTTTGCTGCCATTCCCGGAACATCCGGTAAATCTATTAAAGAAAATTTTACTTGATTTTTATCAAATGTTACTGCTGATACCATAAGGTCTTCCATTTTTTTTCTCCCTATTTTTTCTTCACTTACTATATAAGTTCCTTCTTTATCGGAAAAAGTCGATCTTGCATGAATTTCTATTCCGTAATTTTTTGCAACTTCTATACTTCTTGTTTGCATAACCTGTGCGCCTGAACCTGCCATTTCAAGCATTTCTTCATAGGATATTAAATCTATCTTCTTTGCATCTTTTACAACTCTCGGATCTGTTGTAAAAATACCTTCAACATCACTGTAAATTTCGCAAAGGTTTGCTTTCATTTGTGCTGCAAGTGCAACAGCGGTTAAATCGGATCCGCCTCTGCCCAAAGTTGTAATATCACCGGCTTTGTTCATGCCTTGGAATCCCGCAACAACAACAATGTTTCCTTTATCCAATAACTCAAAAATCTTTTTAGGATTTATTTTCTTTACTCTTGCTCTTGTGTAATCGTCATCGGTGGAAATACCTGCCTGAAAACCTGTTAAAGAAACCGCTTTGTGTCCCATAGCTTGAATTGCCATTGCAAGCAGTGAAATTGACATCTGTTCACCTGTTGCAAGCAACATATCCATTTCTCTGGGATTGGGATCTGCCGTAATTTCTTCACATCTTGTAATTAAATCATCGGTAGTGTCTCCGGGAGCCGAAACAACAACAACAATTTTGTTACCGCCTTTTTTTCTTGCAATAACTTTGTTTGCAACATGTTTCATTTTGTCGCTGTCTGCTACAGAAGAACCGCCAAACTTCATCACGATTAATGCCATCTTTTTACTCCAATTTATAATTTACAATTTATATTTTTTCTGCTCCGTTTTTATCAAAACTTAAAATAAAAGTTTTTGTAGGAACTGTTTCTTTCTTCCATATTTTTGCCATAGCTTTTGCAATTTTTTCCGCTTTGCTGTTATCACAAAAAGCTATCATCGAAGGTCCCGCTCCGGATAAACATGCACCGTAAGCACCTTCTTTAACAGCTGCATCTATTAATTCCTGCATAACAGGAATCAATTTTGCTCTGTAAGGTTGATGTATTTTGTCTTGCATTGCTTCCTGCAAAAGTTTAAAATCGTTTGTACAAAATGCTTTTGTAAGTAATGCAACTCTTGATATATTAAAAACTACATCTTTTCTGTCATATTTTGAAGGCAAAATATTTCTTGATCTTTCCGTTGCAAGTTCAAAACCGGGTGTACAAACAACGGCTTTTATTTTAGGTATAGGCAACTTTATAACATCTATCACATCGTTACCTTGATTTATAGAAACACATACTCCGCCGTAAAATGCCGGTATTATATTATCGGGATGACCTTCAAGTTTTACACCGAGCTGTGCCATTTCACCCAACGTCATTTTGTTTCCGCATATTTGATTTGCGGCTATTATTCCCGCCGCTCTTGCTGCCGATGATGAACCAAGTCCCGAACTTAAAGGAATATTGTTTGTAAGTTTTATGTTAAAACTTTTTAAACTGTACTTATCGTTTTGATCAAGCAACATGAAAACGGCATCCATTGCTTTCCACAAAATATTTCTTTCATCTTTAGGCAAAATTTTTCTGCCTTCGCCTGCTACAACAAACTTTGCTTTCTTAGGATCTTCGGCAATTGATACTTCAAGTTCGTTATATAACGATAAACTTGCTCCCAACACATCAAATCCCGGTCCTAAATTTGCAGTGGTTGCCGGTACTCTTACTTTTACTGTTTTACACATGGTTGCTTTTTTCATAGATCTTCATCCCTCATTGAACAAAACTCTCCGCACATTGAACAAGTGTCTTTCAAATTGGGAACGATTTTTGCTCTTTCTTTATCAAACTTTATCGGGTCTAAACAAAACTCTCTTTGTTTTTCCCAGTTTCTTTCTTTTCTGTATTTTGACATCTGATAATCCTGTTCTCTTGCACCTTTAACATTTTTTACAATGTCTGCACTGTGAGCCGCAATTCTTGAAGCAATAACACCTTCTCTGACATCATCAACATCAGGTAATCTTAAATGTTCCGCAGGTGTAACATAGCAAATAAAATCCACTCCGTAACTTGCTGCCATTGCACCGCCGATTGCAGAGGTAATATGGTCATATCCCGGAGCAATATCCGTAACCAAAGGCCCCAAGAAATATAAAGGACTGTTATGAGTTAACCTTTTTGCAAGTAAAACATTCGATTGTATTTGATTTATGGGAATGTGTCCCGGTCCTTCAATCATAACCTGCACACCTTCTTTTCTTGCTCTTAATGCAAGTTCTCCAAGTATTGAAAGTTCGGCAAGTTGAGGTCCGTCTGTTGCATCGGGATTTCCGCCGGGTCTGAACCCGTCACCCAAACTTAAAGTAACATCATACTTTTTTGCTATTTTTAAAAGTCTGTCATATTGTTCATAATAAGGATTTTCTTTTTTGTTTGCTCTTATCCATTTAACCAAAAATGATCCGCCTCTGCTGACTACTCCCATAACTCTCGGTTGTCTGTCCAACATTGCAACAGTTTCTTGGTTAACTCCGCAATGTATCGTCATAAAATCAACACCCTGCTCGGCTTGTTCTTCTATAACATCAAACATTAGTTCCGGATCCATTTGTGAAATTTTTTTCTTCCCGCCTCTAACGGTTTGGCTTGCAACCTGATATATAGGAACTGTTCCAACTTGTACCGGGCACTGTGTTAATATTTCTTTTCTCATTTCCACCAAATTTCCGCCGGTAGACAAATCCATTATGGCATCTGCTCCGTACTCAACGGCAACTCTCATTTTTTCGAGTTCTTCTTCGATGCTTATGTGGTCGGGAGATGTTCCTAAATTTGCATTTATTTTTGTTTTAAGTCCCGCACCTATTGCTCTGGGTAACTTTTGTATTCTTTTAATATTTTTAGGTATTACTATCGTTCCTTCGCTGATACCTTTTAAAACAAAATCTGTTGATACTTGTTCGTACTTTGCAACTTCTTCAACTTCTTTTGTTACAATATTTTTTTGTGCCTGCTCCATTAAAGTCATAACTTTTATCCTTTCAAAAAATATAGCGAACGAAATATTTTTGCTACGATTTTGAGTTTACAAACCTTATGTACCAAGTTTACTTTTTGTACACTGCGGTTTGAAAACTCTTCATCTCGCTAACAAATTTTTCTATTCGCTCAAAAATTGCACTTTTGCAATTTTTGAATTGTTTTTTATTAAAAAATTTTATGAGTTATTCCATACCTCTATACTTCTGTACTTCTATACCTCATAATTATTTCTTTAATTTCTTGTGCTTCTTTTTTTATATCCTGTGCACCGCATACCGCTCTTACAACGGCAACTCCGTCCGCACCCGCTTTAATAACATCCGCAACATTTGTTTTATCTATACCGCCGATAGCAATTACAGGTTTTGTAATATTTGCGGTTTTTAACTTTTTTAAAACTTCCAAACCTCTGATGTTTGCTTCCGGTTTTGTTGTTGTGGAAAAAATTGCTCCGCAACCTATATAATCCACCGGAAGTTTTTCCGCTTCAACAACTTTATCGTATCCCGAAGCGGAAATTCCCACAATTTTGTTTTCACCCAAAACTTTTCTTGCATACGAAACAGGTAAATCGCTTTGTCCTAAATGAACACCGTCGCTGTTTGAAATATCCGCAATATCCACCCTGTTATTTACGGTAAAATATACATTATATTTTGCGCAAATTTGTTGCAATTTTAAAGAAAGATCAAACAAGTCCTTATCTGACATTTTTTTATCTCTAAGTTGAATCATATCCGCACCGCCTTGACATGCAAATTCAACCTGTTTTTCGTAAGAAATGTCATCTCTGGGACAGGTGATACATAATAACTTTATTTCTCTTTTTAACATATTAAATTTTCAATCTAAAATAGCTTTTAAATTATACCAACTCACATACCAAAAATCAAGAACAAAAATTGCTCCGCAATTTTAGAAGATTGAATGTTTAACAATTGCCTTTAATGGCTGTTTTATATATAATAGTTAAAATTATTATCCGGTTTTTTGGTAATGCTTAACATATTACTTGTTTTTTATAATTGTTTACTTTTAATATTTTTGGTTCCTATACTTTTGGCGATTGTTTTGGCAGGCAAAAAAAATCGTCAGGAATTCTTTTATTGTATTAAAGAAAGACTTTCACAATGGAACATTCCTCAACTCGACAAAACAAAAAAAACCGTTTGGATACATTGTGCTTCTTTAGGTGAAGCAAAAGCAGTTGAACCGATGATACCTCACTTACAAGGAAACAATATCATAGTTTCCACAATAACAAAATCTGCAAGAGAATATGTTGCTAAAATTAAAGGGATTTCTTATTTTGCTCTTGCACCTGTTGATGTTTATCCGTTTATTTCTTCAATACTAAAAAAGATTAAACCGGATGTTCTTATACTTATAGAAACGGAATTTTGGCCGAGTATGATAACTTGTGCGAATAAATTAGGAACAAAAATAATAACGGTTAACGGTAGAATTTCCAAAGGCGCATATCCTTATTACAGATTAACAAAGTTTTTTTGGAAACCTTTTTTAACACTTATAGATTACATTTCCGTTAGAAACGAACACGATTATAAAAGGTTTGTTTCTTTAACGGACAACAAAGATAAAGTAGGTATTACCGGAAACATAAAATACGACAGAGATTTCACAAGTGAAACAATAACAAAAGGAGATTTGTTCCTTGCAGACAACGATTTAATTTTAACCGCAGGCAGCACAAGAGAAGGCGAAGAAGCAATACTGCTGAAAATATTCGTACAACTGAAAAATATTTTTACAAATTTAAAGTTAATCATTGCACCGAGACACATCGCAAGAGTAAACGAAATTTCTTCTTTAATAAAAAAGAACAATTTATCTTTTGAACTGTTTTCAAAGTTAACCGATAAGAAAAAAGATGTAATTATTATAGATGTGTTCGGGAAATTGCAAACTATTTATTCAATATCCGATATAGTTTTTATAGGCGGTTCCATGGTAAACAAAGGCGGACAAAACCCCATAGAAGCGGCAGCTTATTCCAAGCCGATAATTTTCGGAAAATATATGTACAATTTTGAAAATGAATCCGCATCGTTAAAAAATAACGGAGCTTTTGAAATAAACACCAAAGAAGAATTTTACGAAACTGCGATAAAACTTTTAAACGATAAAGAACTTAGACAAGATGCCGGCAAAAAAGCTTTGGAAGTAGTTAAAAATCAAAAAGGTGCTATAGAAAAGAACATTAAAATAATTAAAGAGTATTTATAATGGCAAACGAAATTATAGAACTTTTAAAAAACGGTTCAAAACCTAAAATATTGATAGTTCAACCAAGCAGAATGGGTGACATAATATTTGCTTTACCTGCAGTTACGCAAATAAAGAAAACTTATCCTAATGTACATATCAGTTGGATAGCCGATGAAAGATGTGCGGATATAATAAAAGATAATCCGTTAATCGATAATTTAATAGTGTTCGACAGAAGACATATAACTCTTTCATATTTAAAAAAGATGTACAAAATTTTAAGAGCGGAAAAGTTTGATTTAAGTATCGATTTTCACGGACTTTTTAAATCCGCATTTATAGTTAAAATGGCAGGTGCAAAATATAAATTGGCATCTTCTTCCACAAACGGAATGAGAGAACTTTCATGGTTGTTTTCCAAAGAAATTAAACCTGAAAGTGTTAACACGCATTGTATTGAAAGACATCTGGCAGTTGCAAAATATCTCGGTTGTTCTGTTGATACGGACAACTTGGAATACAGTTTACATGTAGATGAAAAATATATTAATGAAGTAAAAGAAATATTGAAAAAAGAAAATGTAGATTTAGATAAAAAGATTGTTTTGGTTCATCCGGGCGGCGGTTGGATATCGAGAAGATGGCAAAGTGAAAAGTTTGCACAAACAATAGATCTAATAAACGAGAATTACGATGTTAATGTTATGCTTATCGGCGGTAAAGAAGGCGGTGCAAGCGAAAAAGGTCTTGATGAAGAAATAATATCTCTTTCTAAAACAAAAAAGATAACCAACTTAACCGGCAAACTTACATTAAAACAGTTAATGGCAATATTTAAACTTGCAAGTTTGTTTTTAGCAAACGAAGCAGGTCCTATGCATATAGCAACAGCACTAAAAGTTCCCGCGGTCGCAATTTTAGGTCCGACAGATGCTAAAAGAACGGGACCTTTCAAAGGGAACACTACGGTTATTCAAAAGAAGGTTCCTTGCCAACCGTGCAGAAACAGGACATGTACTAAGGTAGATTGTATGAAGGCAATCTCTGTTCAAGAAGTTTTTGATGTTATCAAAAACATATTGAACAGAAACTAAGCTAAGCAAGTTTTATCTTTCGCTTATAATTTTGCATTTTCCTCCTTTATGTACCGTTTCACTTTTGTACACCGCAGTCGGCAAATGTTTCATTCTAAGCTAAAACCTAAAAACTTTTGTAATGCCAAGTAACGACAAAACAATAATTTCCTTTAACTTAACATTCTTTCCATACCTTTGTACCTATTATAAACATCTTTATATGTTTTATATACAATTTCCCATTCTACAGATAATTCCTTATTTATTAGCAGTACTTTATTATACTCTGTTTCTATTTCTTTATACTTTTTATATTGTTCGCTTCTTACAAGTAAAATAGCAAATACAATATTGATTATTATTAACACAATAGCTAAATTGATACAATTTTTTATTATTCGTTCTTTATTCATTTTAATGTAAAGCTCCTGTCATATCTAATATTTGATATACTGTTGTTCTATATCTATTAGTATCTTGTTTCATCCAACTCATTTCTTCTCTAATTTTGTCATTTCTATTTTTCAAACTTATACACTTATTATTTAATTCAATATAGTTTTCTTCCTTACATTCATATAGAACTTTCAAATTAAAGCATAACAAAAATGCTAAAGCTATGTAGAGCACTAAGCAATAAAATACTAATACTTCTTCTTCCTTCCCTTTATTTATATTATGTCTTTTTTCCATTCATTCTCCCATGAAAATTAATTTTCAATTATATCATCCTATTTTTAGGAATAATATGCTTTAGCTACAGCAATTGCATCTTTACATTCTCTCATTACTTCATCTGTAGTCCATAACTCATATACTATGTTTCCTGTAATTCTATCTGATGAAACAATTTTTGTTTGCCAATCACCATATTCAAAGCGAAATCCTTTTCCTTCAAAAACTCTTATTTCTGGGAAAATTACATATATGTAATTTTCGTTCATTGCAATATACATTCTGATATCATCACCTGAAATAAATCTCCTATCGACTGGATATAATGTTTTATTTTTATTTTTTATTCGTCTAATATCTCCTATTGTTTCATTAATACTTTTCTTAAATTCATCATCTGTTACAACATTTAATGCATGATATAAATCTTTTAAAGCTAAATCATCTTTACCTGTCATGTTATAATAGGCACAACCTCTAATATAATATGCCTCAGAAATTAATAATGAATCATCATCTGTCTTTTTATGGTCAATATAGGAATTTAAATAATAAATAGCATCTTCATATTTTTTTATTCTGTAAAAGCAAACTCCTAAAGTTTCGTAAACAAAATGATAGCTTTTTGATATGTCTTCAGTTTCTAATTTATATTTCTCCGTTATATTTTGAAATTTTTTAAAATCAGAAATTGCTTTTTTATACTTACCAAGTTTTTTATAGCTAAGGCCTCTATTAAAATAACATTTTGCTGACAACAACATGTTATCCGATAACTTTAATGCTTTTGTATAGTTATCAATTGCAATAGTATATTCTTTTTCGGTGCCATAAATATATCCCCTATTAAAATAAATTTTTTGAAAATATTCTTTATTCGAAGGAAAATTTTCTATTATAGAATCATAAATATCTAAAGCTTTTTGTTGTAAGAGTCCCTTAAAAACATCATCCGTTTGTGATGACCAAAGTAAAAAAGTTCTTGCTTTTTTATATAAAATCTCTATATTATTTTTGTCTATTTCTATTGCCTTATTAGCATTCAATGTCATTTTTTCTAAATCATTAGCATATGCATAAAAAAGAGCTAAACTAATATATGCAAGAGGTTCATTATTATTTAATTTGATTGATTCATTTATATCTTTTAAGATTTCTTTTTGTAATTTTTTATTTATTTTTATTTGTGTCTCTTTATTTAATAGTTCTACCCAAGCTTTTGTAGCTAAAATTTCAGCTCTTTTTTTATTATCTATACTTAAAGATAATATTTTATCTATGTCTTTTAAAGCAGAATCATACTTATTATATTTTATATAGTGTTTTGCTCTTTTCAAATATATTTCACCTATGTTATTAGGATTTGTTTCTATTATTTCTTGATACTCGTTCAGTATAGCTTGATAGTTCTCTATTGAATTTTTGTTACAAGATATAAAACTTACAATACTAATTAATAATATTATTATTCTTATTTTGTTCATCTTAACTCTCATTTTTTTTCAGCAGCAAAAGCAATTCCTATTAAAATTAATCCTCCAATAATCATAAAAAAATCACTTGTAAATGATCTTTGATATTTAAAAGTCCAAGCTATACCAAATTCCATCCTATCTGTTATTTTACTCAACTCTATATAATTTACTATTATTAAAAATACTCCCCAACCTGATATCACCGTTCCTATTGCCTTTAACCAAGTCATATCTGTTGTTTTTTTATCATTCTTATTATTTCTATTATTCTCTATATAATTCTCATGAAAATCGTCTGCTATTTTTGTTCCACAATTAGAGCAAAATTTGACATCATCTTTTATTTCTTCATTACATTTTTGGCATTTCATTTTACACTCCTTTTTTATTCTCTTGTTTTTTTAGGCAAAATAAAAAGCGACCTTTCTTAAGTGCGGTTAGAGATCCACAAAAAGTAAGGTCGCCTTTGGGGAATGTGTATAAACACATTAACCCCAAAAATATGGCGACTTCTTTTGGTTCTCTAACCGTATTTACATTTCTGTAAATAGATGAAGGTTTCAACCTTCAGCCAAAAAAAATCAATATTAAGTTTTAAACTACCCACAAATTATAATATAAAAAGTGGATATTATCAAATATAAAAATTAATAACAAAAATGATAAAATATTGAAAAATAAATTTGTTAAACGGAGCAAATATGGAACTGAAAAAAGGGATATATAAACATTTTAAAGGTGACTATTATTTAGTGGAAGATGTTGCAACTCACAGTGAAACCGGTGAAAAGTATGTAGTGTACAGAGCATTGTATGGTAACACCGGTTTATATATAAGACCTTACGATATGTTCACTTCGGAAGTTGACCACAAGAAGTATCCGGATGTTAAACAAAAATACAGATTTGAATTTCAAACCATAGAAAGTAAAAAATATATATAATAAGAATATGGAAAAGATAACTTTATCCAATATAATTTTAAATCGTCTTAATTTTAGAATTCTTACTTTTAAATGTTTGATGCCTGTTCTTTTTGTATTTGGTGTTATATTTTTCTTATTAAATATTATCCCAATAAAAGTAAACTTTGAAACCCATAATAATATTGTAATAGCACATGTAAGTAAAAGAGAACTTTTTCCACCATTAAAAAAAATTAATAAAGATTTATATGATGTAAAACAAGCCATTTTAGCATTTGAAGCTACCGGTAGTAGTTCCCCAAATTCTGTGTTAGCACTTGAATATGACAATGGACGCCAATATACTATTATTCCTATCAATTCAGATCCTGATAAAAAATTGTTATCACGAATGAATACTGTTATAAAAAGGAAATTAAATTATACTTTTAAAATAAGAAACACAACTAACTTGTTTATCGGAGCATTTGTTACAATAATATCAGGATTATTTGTAATTATTTTTATGAATAGCTATATTTGGAT
The DNA here is from genome assembly GCA_045223915.1 of Endomicrobiaceae bacterium. Taxonomy (GTDB): domain Bacteria; phylum Elusimicrobiota; class Endomicrobiia; order Endomicrobiales; family Endomicrobiaceae; genus Ruminimicrobiellum. The sequence continues at coordinate 31,504 of JBGUZU010000028.1, forward strand.
TCTAAAAGAAGGGAAAAATGTAAAAATACCGGTGCGAAGAAAACAACAACCTAAATCAGATAAACAAAATATGAATTTTCCGAAACAAAATAATAACCAACCTAATGAATTTGATGAATATGAAAAGTATAATAATATAAATGATTCAATAATAAAGTAAACCTATAAATTAAATATCCAATAAAATTGTTTTATCTTTTTCTTTTATATGCTTATATAGTATTTCTGCATTTTCTTCGTTTGCTTTTGCCGTAGGATGTCCGTCATGTTCTAATTTATAATTTCTTTTGTCATTAAAATATTCCGGTAAAGAGATTAAATCCAAATCTGTTTCTTTCAATTTTTCACATAATCTTTTGTACTTTTCTTGATGGTCATTCCATATTATTACCAACTTTGAATTATATTTTTCTTCAACTATTCTGTTTATCTGTTTCAAACTGTTTATCAAATAATCTTCATAATATTTTTCAAACCATTCGTTTATAATCGGGACAAAGATTTTTCTAAATATATAACTTCTCGCAAAAATATATTTTATTTTTCCTATAGTTGTCGGTATACATTTTTTATTATTTTTATATAAAAATCCGTCTATACGATAATATTTATCTTCGTAATTAAAATTCCTGATAACATGATCAAAAATTAAAGTATATACAAAATATTCTATTTTACTGTTTTATATTTTATGAACATTGATATTAATAAAAACATCATAAAACACGCAAAAAAAATTAATACAAATTCATAACTCAATATTATCTGTTTCATTAAAGCAACTCTTTTTTATATTCCTTATTCTTGACTCTCAAAGGATTTTAAGATTTTAAATTATACCAAAATATTTGCCGACTGCAGTTGTTGTCGTTGTTTGCTCTTGAAGACTTTCAAAATTTTGAATTAGAACAAAGCATTTAGCGACTGCAGTGTACTGAAATGTAAGCGGTAGCGGATGGTACATAAAGGAGCTAAATGCAAAGTTATAATTCAAAAGATAAAGTTGCTCAGCACTAAATAAAATTAATCATCTTATACTAAGCTTACATCCACAATATCTTTGGCTATATAACCCAAGTTTTTTTATTTTATGAACACCATCATAGTGAATTTTTCGCGGATCCACATAAACGAAATTTAGCCCGTTTTTTTCTGCCATATCTTCGCACATTTGTTTTATAACATCATGCTTTTGGTACGGGCTGGACAGTAATGTTGTTGAAAAGTTTTTTATACCGGTTTGTTTTGCTGTTTCCACCGTTTTTTCCAATCTTTTTAAATAACAATAATAACATCTGCCTTTATCACATTTAACAGCATCGTTAAGCCAAAGGTCTTCGTATTTCGTTTCATCATCCAACCAATCGGCTTTTATTTCCATTTTTTGAATATTTAACAAATCCATATACTTGTTCCAAGTATCGTATCTTGCCAAATGTTCTTTTAACGGATAAATGTTCGGATTAAACCATAAACTTACTATTTCGTATTCCTGCAATAATGTTATTGTTGATGCACTGCACGGTGCACAACATGTATGTAACAAAATCTTTTCCATATTAAAACAACTCTTTTTGATTATTAATTTTTTTAGGTATAGGAATATTTAAATGTTTGTATGCCAAATCGGTAACAACTCTGCCTCTGGGAGTTCTTGCAATAAACCCTAACTGTATCAAGTAAGGTTCGTAAACATCCGATATTGTATCTGCATCTTCACTAACAGATACTGCCATAGTATCAAGTCCTACCGGTCCGCCTGAAAACTTTTCTATCATTGTGGTAAGCAAAAGTCTGTCCATTTTATCAAGACCGATATCGTCTATTCCTAAAGCATCAAGACCTTCTTTTGCTATTTGTTTATTTATTACACCGCCCGTTTTTATTTCGGCAAAATCCCTGACTCTTTTCAAAAGTCTGTTAACGATTCTCGGGGTACCTCTTGACCTTCTTGCGATTTCAAGAGCACCTTCTTCATCTGTTTTAACATTTATTATTGAACTTGATCTTTTAACAATTTGCACAAGTTCATCCGTATCATAATAGTTTAAATGTTCTATTATACCGAATCTGTCCCTTAAAGGGCTTGAAAGCATACCTGCTCTTGTAGTTGCACCTATCAATGTAAATTTCGGTACGGGAAGTTTTATCGTTTTTGCGGAAGGTCCCTGCCCGATAATAATATCAAGTTCAAAATCTTCCATTGCGGGATAAAGAGCTTCTTCCACCAAATGGTTCATTCTGTGAATTTCATCTATAAAGAAAACATCACCTTCGGAAAGGTTGGTTAAAATTGCTGCCAAATCACCAACTCTTTCAAGAACAGGACCTGACGTTGTTCTTAAATTTCCGCCCATCTCTTTTGCAATAATGTGTGCAAGTGTGGTTTTACCGAGCCCGGGAGGAGCATAAAACAAACAATGATCTAAAGGTTCATTTCTTTTTTTTGATGCTTCAATAAAAACCTTTAAATTATTTTTAAGTTTTTGTTGACCGATAAAATCGTCAAGACTTTTCGGCCTTAACGAATTTTCAAGTTTTTCTTCCGGTGATAAATTTTCCGGATCTATAATTCTGTTTTCTTCGTTATTCATATTGTCCTTAAAAAATCACTTTGTGCTTTTTTGATGCATAAAAACAACTTAACTGCAAGATCCCGGATCGAGCCCGGGATGACAACTTGTTTTGCAGTTGTCGTTTCCATACTTCTATACCTCTATACTTCTATACCTCAAAAAAATTGTTCTACAATTTTTTTAATGCTTCCGTAATTATTTGCTCTACTGAAAAATCTTTATTTTCGTTTGCTACTTTATTTACAACTTCTCTTGCATCGGTTTCTTTATAACCTAATGCCACAAGTGCGGCTACCGCTTCCGAAGAAGAAGAACCCGCATCGATATTGCTCCACTTTGCGGAATCTTTTACGGTAACGTTTGCTATTTTATCTTTTAATGCGGCTACCAACTTTTCAGCAGTTTTCTTTGTAAATCCGAAAATTCCGCTAAGCATTGAAACATCTCTTTTCATCACCGCCGCTTTAAAATCAGCAAACGATTTTGAAATTTTATCGAGATATTCCATTGCCTTTTTAGCACCTGTTGAAGGAACTTCATCTTTTATTAAAACGAACATATCTCTTTCTTCTCTGGTTAAAAAGCCGTAATAAGAAATCACTCCGCCGTACATTCCGGTAGATTCTATAATGTACAGTTTTACCTGGTTACCGTCTGTAGGCAACTTATTAAATGTATCCGCAGTTATGGAAATACTATAACCGATACCTGCAACTTCCACAACTGCGGTATTTAAAGTTTTATAAGATAATGTTCCTTTAAAATAATCTATCAAAATTATTCCTCTTCCTGTAATATGTCGCCGAGTGTCGGTTTTTCATCGTTGGAAGAGAATTGTTTTATCAACTCTTTTTCCTGAGCTTTTTCAAATTTCTTAATTGAAGCTTCCAACTTTCTTTCTCTTAAATCGGCCTTAATAATTTTTGCTTCAAGTTCTTCCCCTTCTTTAGGAAGTTCGCCGATTTTATTTTCAAAAGATAATTCGGTTCTCTTGATTAACACTTCGATTTTCGGTTCAACTTCAATAAATACGCCAAATTCCGCAACTCTTACAACTTTACCTTTAACGGTTGTTCCGAGTTTATATTTTTTATAAGGATCTTCCGTTAAATGTTTTAAAGATAATGCAATTTTTTCGTTTTGTGTATTAACAGATAAAACAACAACTTCAACTTCCTGACCTTTTTTCAAGAAATCTTCAGGGAACTTTGTTGTTTTAAACCAAGAAAAATCACTTATATGTATAAGACCTTCAACACCTTCCGGCAATTTTACAAATGCACCGAACGGTGTAATATTTTTTACTATGCCTTTAACTTTTGTTCCCGGAACATAATGTCTTGCGGTTTCTTCCCATGGGTTAGGTTTCATTTGTTTTACGGACAAAGAAATCTTCTTTGTTTCTTTATCGCAACTTACAATTTTAACTTCTATTTCCTGTCCTTCTTTAACTTCGCTCTTGAACAAATGTTCTGCATCGTTCCAAGCATATTCCGCTACGGGTAAAAGGCCTTCAACACCTTTTTCAAGTTCAACAAATGCTCCGTAAGGCATTATTGAAGTAACTTTACCTTTCATTATAAGACCTGCAATATATTTTTCCCCTGCACTGTCCCAAGGGTTAACTGCAAGTTGTTTCATACTTAAAGAAATCTTTTCGTTTTCTTTATCTATTTTAGATATTTGAACTCTTACAATTTGGCCTACATGCAAAATATCTTCAACTTTTTTAACTTTGTACCAAGCAAGTTCGCCGATATGTAAAAATCCGTCTACTCCGCCCAAATCTACAAATGCTGCCGAAGGAATAATTTTTTTAACTGTTCCGTCCAATATTTGGCCTTCGGTTAATGTTGCAAACATTTGTTCTCTTTTTGCTCTTTTTTCATCTTCCAAAAGTTTTCTTCTTGATAATGTTATTTTCTTATCGTATCTGTCAAATTCGGTAATTGCAAACTCAAAATTTTTACCTATATATTTTTCCGGATTGTTAACAAAAGATGTATCTACTTGCGAAATGTGCAAGAAAGCATTTACTCCGACATCAACAATAAATCCGCCCTTAATTGATTTCTTTATTGTTCCTTTTATTGTTTGTTTGTTTTTGAATATTTCTTCTACTTTATCCCAAGCTTGTTTTTCCAAAACTTCTCTGTAAGAAAGTTGTATTCTTCCTACGGCATTTTTTACAAATACTTTTACTGTTGCACCTACTGCCAACTCTTTAGGAATTTCGTTGTTTTCAAACTCGGATTTAGGAATTATACCTTCCGATTTCATACCTAAATCCACCATAAAACCGTCATCGGTTTCGGCAACAATTACAACATCCAATATCTGACCTCTGCTAAGACCCATTTTTGTTTCAGGGCCTAACAAATCTGCCATACTGATACTTTCATCTTCTTCAAACTTCGTTAAATTATCTAAATTATTGTTTTCCATTTTACTTCTTCTCCTTTTCGTGATCTAATCTTAACCTTCTAACAATTTGTGATTTCTTTTATCCTCCTTTTAATATTTTCAATAATCCAGTCAGGCGTTGAAGCACCTGCCGTTATTCCTACAGCTTCTACATTATCGAACCAAGCGGGTTCGATCTCATCGACATCTTCTATATGATATGTTTTTGTTATGTTAGAACAAATTTGGTACAAGCGGGTGGTATTACCTGAATTTTTACCGCCTATAACAATCATTACATCAACTTCTTTAGCCAACTTTGCGGCTGCACTTTGTCTGTCAAAAGTTGCTCTGCAAATAGTGTTAAAGACCTTCACTTGAGATATTTTGGATATCTCATTAACAATTTCTTCAAACTTTTTAGGACTTTGTGTAGTTTGGCTTACTATATAAATTATATCAGTTTTTTTAACATTTTTAACATCATCTTTATCTTCAACAACCAAACATTTGCCTTTACCGTAAGAAACAAGTGCCACAACTTCCGGATGTTTTTTTTCACCTACAATAACGATTTGTTCGCTGTCCTTACTTAACTCTTTTATTATATCCTGTGCTTTTTTTACGAAAGGGCAGGCAGCATCCACTATTTTTATATTTTCTTTTTTAGATAAATTTTCGTAAATATCCAAAGGAATTCCGTGTGTTCTTAACACCAAAACACCTTTTTCTATTTTCGAATAATCTTCAATAACTTTAATATTTTCTTTTTCTAATCTTGCAACTTCCTGCGGATTATGTATTAAAGGTCCGAATGTGTAAACATCACTGTTTTTTGAAGCAATATCTTGTGCCAAATCTATTGCTCTTTTTACACCGAAACAAAATCCCGCACTTTTAGCTATTGTTATTTTTACCATTTTTTTCTCTACAATGCTCTTATTTCGTCCAACACCTGTTGAGCTATTTTTAAATAATCTTCTTTTGTATGTTCTTTCGGCGGATATACCGGTTTACCATACTTCACTTCTATTCTTTTGAACTTTTTCATATTGTTGGTATTAACTATTTTTACCGGAACTATAGGCACCTGACAATTGCAGGCTACCATCCCTACACCAGGTCTTGCTTTACCTAACTCGCCCGTTTTTGATCTTGTCCCTTCCGGAAACATTAACAATGCTTTTTTGTTTTCCAAAAGAGTAAATGCATTTCTGAATGCACTCATATCCTGCATACCTCTTTTTACAGGGAAAGCATTTGTTCTTTTTATTACAGAACCTAATATCGGAGTATCGAAAAGTTCTTGTTTTGCCATAAAATAAAGGTCTTGTTTCATAAAACATCCGGCCAACGGCGGATCAAAAAAACTCATATGGTTTGGAGCTATTATAAAGCCTGTGTTTTCGGGTATATTTTCCTGCCCGGAAGATTTGCATCTGTATATAAGAATGAACATCAACTTAAACACAACTTTGCCTAAATAATATAAAAAACTGCTTCTTTTTCTTATTTGCATATCTTTTTTAACACCTCGTAAAAATTTGCAAAGGAAATTTTTACACAATCACTTTTTAAAATTTCTGTTTCTCTTTCTGCTATAAGACCTGCTACAGATAACATCATAGCAATTCTGTGATCATCAAAACTGTCTACAACCGTACCTTTAAGTTTTGTAGGACCGTTTATTATAAAACCGTCTTCTGTTTCTTTTATATCTGCTCCCATCTTGTTAAGTTGAGAAGCAACCGAATGTATTCTGTCACTTTCTTTAACCTTTAACTCTTTTGCACCTGAAATAATCGTTTGACCTTCGGCCTGAGTTGCGGCAAGAACTATTATAGGAATTTCGTCTATCAAAGACGGAACTATTTCTTTACCGAAACTTGTGGAATTAAGTTTTGAAGTTTTTATTTCTATATCTGCAACATCTTCACCCGATACTGTTCTGACATTATCCAAAACAATGTCGGCACCCATACTTTTTAATACGGTTAAAATACCGTCTCTTGTTTTGTTTATATTTACATTTAAAATTTTTATATTTGAGTTTGGAACAATTAAACCCGCAACAATAAAAAATGCCGCGGAAGATATGTCGCAGGGAACCGTTACTTCCTGTGCATACAACCCGTTACACTTTTTTACACTTACGGATAACCCGTCAACCGAAATATCCGCACCGAAAGTTTTAAACATTCTTTCGCTGTGGTCTCTTGATTTTATCGGTTCCGTAACCGTTGTTGTTCCGTCCGCATACAACCCTGCAAACAATATACACGATTTTACCTGTGCACTTGCCACGGGACTTGTATAACTTATTGCTTTTAAATTTTCTTTCGGTGAAATTGTCATAGGTAAAAAGTTATTTTCTTTTGCCGTAATATTTGCACCCATTAAAGACAAAGGTTCAATAACTCTTTTCATCGGTCTTTTAGATAAACTTGCATCACCGGTAATTGTTGATGAAAATTTTTGGCCTGCCAAAACTCCCGACAGCAACCTTGTTGTTGTACCTGAATTTCCCGCATAAATTTCTTTAACGGGATTTTTTAAACCGTTAATACCGGCACCTGTTATTGTAAGTGAATTTTCGGCTTGTTCTATATTCACACCCATCTGTTTGAATGCATTCATTGTCATCAAACAATCATCGGATTTAAGGTAATTATTTATATAAGATTTACCTGTTGCAAGTGAGGACAACATTATTGCTCTGTGGGTAATGGATTTATCTGCCGGAACCGTAATTATTCCGTTAAGTTTTGATACTTTATTTATTTTCATTGTCTTATACTTTTTTCCAATATTTCTTTCAACTTTTCTTCGTTTCCGAAAGTACCGACAAACTCTTTTATTTGTTTACACAATTCTTCGGATAAAACTTTTAAGTTATCTTTATTATTTAAAAATATCGGGATCCACATATTAGGAGAAGATTTTGCTACTCTGGTTAAACTTTTAAATGAGCCTGCAACCAAATTTTCTATATTTTTGTTTTTGCCTCTTTTTTCTCTGAACATCTTATAAAAACTGAATGCTATTATATGAGGAATATGACTTGTAAAAGCTACGGTTTCATCGTGTTCTTTTGCGGACATAAAAAATGTTTTACAACCTATATCCTTCCATAATTTAGCTATTGTTTTCGTGTTTTTATCTTTCGGATTTGCGGTTATTACAACGGTAGCATTATTATAAATATCCAAACTTGCATACTCTATACCGTTTTGTTCTATACCGCACATGGGATGACACCCTATAAATGCAGGGTAATCTTTGTTCTTTTGTTGAAGTTGTTTTATTTTTGTATCGACATTAAACTTTATGCTGCCTATATCGCAAACAATAGTTTTTTTGTTAGCGAATGTTGCTATTTTTTTATAAATATCAACTATCGTATCTACGGGACTGCAAATAAAAATTATATCGGCACACTTTGCTGCAGAAATATCTGTAGAATAACAATCAACGGCATTTTTATCTTTTGCAAGTTTTAAGTTTTTTATGTTTCTTCCTATACCTACAACATCGTATTGCCTTGAGCCGTTTTTTGATAAATGTCTCAAGGCAATACCTAAAGATCCGCCCATTAAACCTACACCTATTACTGCAACGGTTTTCATTAAATCTCTCTGCCTAATGCTTTTGCCAAAACTTTAAGTTCCGACATTAATTTTTTATATTGATCCGGTAACAAACTTTGCGGTCCGTCCGACAAAGCTTCTTCCGGTCTCGGATGAATTTCCAATGCTATTGCATCCGCTCCTACGGCTAAACAACCTTTTGCCATTGTAGGAACATGTTCTCTTATACCTATACCGTGAGAAGGATCCAATACTACCGGCAAATGTGTGAGTTTTTTTACAACAGGTATAGCATTCAAATCCAAAGTAAATCTTGTTGCGGTTTCAAATGTTCTTATACCTCTTTCACACAACATAACATTATTGTTTCCTTCAGACAAAATATATTCTGCCGAAAGCAACCATTCTTTTATTGTTGTTGCCATACCTCTTTTCAACAAAACAGGTTTTTTCTGTTTTCCGCATGCTCTTAGCAAATCATAATTTTGAACGTTTCTTGCGCCGATTTGAACTATATCGCAATATTTACTTACCAAAGGAACTTGTTCCACTGCCATAGCTTCGCTTATTGTAGGAATTTTATATTTTACTCCCACATCGTGCAAAAATTTTAAACCTTTTTCGCCTAAACCTTGGAAAGTGTATGGCGAAGATCTCGGTTTGTATGCTCCGCCTCTGAGTATTGTTCCGCCGCCGTCTTTAACTATTTTAGCTATTTCTTCCAATACGGCTTTACTTTCTATTGCACAAGGTCCAGCTATAACAGGCACCTTGTCACCGCCTATTTCTATACCGTAAGGAAGTTTTATTATTGTATTTTCTTGTTTAAAATCTCTAGATGCTAATTTGTATGGTTTTTCTATTTCGCTTATATGATCAACTTCGTCCATTGATTCGAAAAGTTCGCTGTATTTTTCGGCGAATTCACCAACCATACCGATAATGGTTACATCTTTACCTTTCGATATGTGAGGTATGTAACCCAACTTCTTAATTTTTTCTACAACCTTTTTTTCTTCCTGCTTTGTCGCTCTTTTTTTAAGAGTTATAATCATTTATTTTCTCCTTACAACTAATTTTTTTATTATATAAAATTAAAATTCTAATGTATATATCAATTATTCATGGAATCTTTCATGCTTTTAACATAATCATAAATATAGCTGTCTGCATCCGTTCCGTGTTGTTTTATAATTTTAATTATTGCACTTCCTACAATTACACCATCTGAAATTTTTGACATTTGGTTTGCCTGCTGCGGCGAATGTATTCCAAACCCTATTGCAGTAGGTACGGATGTTACTTTTTTGACCGAATCCACAATAGATTTTAAATCTGTTTTTATTTCGTTTCTTTCACCGGTAACACCCATGGATGAAACAATATACAAAAAACCTTCCGCTTCTTTAGCTATATCTTCTATTCTTTGCTGTGATGTAGGTGCTATTAAAGAAACAATTTTTATGTCGTACTTTTTTGCATATTCGGAAATTTCATTTTTTTCTTCAAAAGGTAAATCGGGAATAATTATACCGTCTATGCCTATTACGGAACATTGTTTGAAAAAGTTATCGTAACCATACCTGAAAACAGGATTAACATATGTCATAAAAACAAGCGGTATGTTAACCGTTTTTCTTACTTTCTTAACAAGGTCAAAAATTTTATCGAGATTTGTTCCAGCTGCCAATGCTTTTTGGCTTGATTCCTGAATAACCGGTCCTTCAGCAACAGGATCTGAAAACGGTATTCCTATTTCTATCAAGTCGGCTCCCGCCGAAACCATTTTATAAATAAAATCTTCCGTTTTGTTTATGTTCGGATAACCCGCCGTTATAAACGGTATAAATGCTTTTTTATTTTTAAATGCCGATTCTATTCTATTCATATATTTTTTCTCCTCTGTATCTTGCAATTGCCGCTACATCTTTATCGCCTCTTCCCGAAAGGCAAACTATTATGCTTTCGCTTTTATCTATTTTCGGTGCAATTTTTCTTACATGAGCAACAGCATGTGCACTTTCTATTGCACAAATTATACCTTCCGTTCTTGCAAGATATTCAAATGCACTTACCGCTTCTTCATCGGTAATCGGAACATATTCTGCTCTGCCGGTATCGTGCAAGTATGCATGTTCCGGGCCTATTCCCGGATAATCAAGACCTGCCGATATCGAATAAACTTCAGCAATTTGTCCGTATTTGTCCTGACAGAAATACGATTTCATTCCATGAAAAATTCCTATTTCGCCTTTGGCAATAGATGCGGCATGTTTGTCTGTATTAAGTCCTTTACCTGCCGCTTCGCAACCTATAAGTTTTACATTTTTTTCTTCAATAAAATTGTAAAACATTCCCATAGCATTACTTCCGCCGCCGACACAAGCAACAACGGCATAAGGAAGTTTTTTCTCGTATTCCAAAATTTGTTGTTTTGCTTCTTTACTTATTACACTTTGAAAATCTCTTACTATCGTAGGAAACGGGTGCGGTCCCATAACGGAACCTAAAACATAGTGAGTATCGTTTACTCTTTTAGACCATTCTCTCATTGCTTCGTTTACGGCATCTTTCAAAACTTTTGTACCGGAAGTTACCGCATTAACTTTAGCACCCAACAATTTCATTCTGTAAACATTTAGTGCCTGTCTTTTAGTATCTTCTTCACCCATAAATATTTCACATTCCATACCTAAAAGTGCGGCAGCAGTAGCTGTTGCTACTCCGTGCTGCCCCGCACCTGTTTCGGCAATTACTCTTGTTTTGCCCATCTTTTTTGCAAGAAGAACCTGACCTAAAACATTATTTATTTTGTGTGAACCGGTATGATTCAAATCTTCTCTTTTTAAATATATTTTTGCTCCGCCCAAATCTTTTGTCATGTTTTCGGCGTAATATAAAAGAGACGGTCTTCCGGCATAATTTTTTAATAAATCATTTAACTCGTTCACAAATTCGGGATTGTTTTTATAGTATTCATACTGTTTTTCAAGATTTATTATCTCGTTCATAAGTGTTTCGGGAATATATTGACCACCGTATATTCCAAATCTTGTTTTACCCATTTTTTATTCTCCTAACTATATTTAAAATTTTATTTTTATCTTTAACTTTATTTGTTTCTACACCGCTTGATATATCTATACAATACGGGTTCAATTTTATTGCTTGTTCTATGTTGCTCTCATCGATACCGCCCGCAAGAAAATAAGGTCTTATAAAATTTTTTATTAAGTTCCAATCAAATGTTTTACCTGACCCCATACCCGAATCGAACATCAACAAATCCGCTTGAGAATTTCGCCATCGAACAATTTCTTCCCCATTTTTTACTTTTACGGCTTTAATTATTTTTTTGTTACAAACTTTTTTTAAATCACTTATATATTTATCATCTTCATCACCGTGAAGTTGAACAAAATCAATTATATTTTCGTTACATATTTCCGTGATTTTATTTATATCTTCGTTAACAAAAACACCTACCGACAAAATATTTTTATCCAACTTGTTTTTTAATTTTTTTGCGGTTTCTTTAGATACTTGTCTGTGACTTTTCGCAAATACAAAACCTATATAATCGGGTTTTGCTTCGTTAACGAAATCGATATCTTCTTCTCTGAATAATCCGCATATTTTTATCTTGGTCATATTTTACCTCAAATAAATTCAACTGCGAGATTCCCGCTAACGACCTGCGGGAATGACAGTGGAGAAAGAGAAAATAATCCGCATATTTTTATCTTCATCTTTATCCTCGCAATTCCGAAAGGAATTGTTTTTTATCTTTACTTAACATCATACTTTCACCGATTAATGCTCCGTTAAAACCGGCATTCTTTAACATCTTTATATCTTGTGCGGTTTTTATTCCGCTTTCCGAAATTAAAATTTTATTTTCCGGTATAAACTTTCTTAACTTTAAAGATGTGTTTATATCGACGGTAAAAGTTTTTAAATCTCTGTTATTTATACCGATTATTTTTGCATTACAATTTAATGCTTTTTTAATTTCTTCTTCATTATGTGTTTCTACAAGACAACTTAACTTTAAACTTGTTGCAATGTTTATAAAATTTTTTAAAGTGCTTTCGTCAAGAACAGCACAAATAAGTAAAACTGCATCCGCACCGATAAGTTTCGCCTGATATATTTGATATTCGTCAATAATAAAATCTTTTCTTAAAACAGGAATATTTACAATACCTGCAACATCTTTCAAGAACAAATCGTTACCTTTAAAAAAGTGCGGTTCGGTAAGAACCGATATTGCCGAAGCTCCCGCTTTTTCGTATTCCTGTGCGATATCCGTATAAGAAAAATCTTCAACTATAACACCTTTTGACGGTGACGCTTTTTTTATTTCGCAAATAAAAGCAAAATCTTTGTTTTTCAAAGAATTCTCAAAAAAGAAATTTTTACTTGAAGGCAAAGACAAAACTTCCTGTTTTAAAGTTTCAATATTTTTTTCTTTTTTTTCGTTTTCTATTCTTGTTTTTTGTTTGGCAATTATATCGTCAAGTATCATTTATATCCTCTTTGTTGTTTGTTTTTCTGTCGTTGCCAATCTTCTAATCTTCCAATCTTCTAATCCTCTATTTTTATTCCTCGTTAGACAATTTAACATATTTTTCCATCTGCACAAAAGCTTTTTGACTTTCAATCATTTCTTTTGCAATATTAACCCCTTCGGCAATTGAAATTTCCGGTTTTGCAACATGTATTGCCGCTGCGGAATTTAGTATTACGGCGTCTGTTTTCGGGCCCTTTGCACCGGATAAAATATCTTTTGTTATTTTTGCATTTTCCTGCGGTGTTCCGCCAAGCAAATCTTCTTTTTTACACTTTTTCATACCGAATTGTTCCGGTTCTATTTCGTAAGTTTTATAGTTACCGTTAACAACTTCACAAACTTTTGTTACCGAACTTGCGGAAATTTCGTCAAGCCCGTCCGTTCCGTAAACCACCATAGCACTTTTTACACCTAAATTAGATAACACGTGTGCCATAGGTTCAATTAAATCTTCGTCGTAAACGCCTAACAACTGCATACTTGCCCCGGCCGGATTTACCAACGGTCCCAAGATATTAAATATTGTTCTTATTCCGAGTTCTTTTCTTACCGGTGCAACATATTTCATTGCTATATGATAGTTTTGTGCAAACAAGAAACAAAAATTTATTTTATCTAAAATTTGTTTACTCTTTTCAGGTGATATTGTTATTTTTGCACCGAGAGCTTCCAATACATCTGCTGCTCCGCATTTGCTTGATGCGGCTCTGTTTCCGTGCTTGGCTATAGGGATTCCCGCAGCGGAAACAACAAATGCGGACGTTGTCGATATATTGAAAGAATTTGATTTATCTCCGCCTGTTCCTACGATTTCCAATATATCCATATCGTTAAGAAGTTTTACACAATGTTTTCTCATACCGGATGCCGCACCGGTAATTTCTTCTATTGTTTCTTTTTTCATACTCATTGCAGTTAAAAAAGCCGACATTTGAATTTGACTTGCACTGCCGCTCATTATTTCATCCAACACTGTTTCAGATTCTTTGAAGCTCAAATTTTGTTTCATAACAGCTTTAAAAATAGCCTCTTTAATCATTTTTTTATCCTCTCAAAAAGTTTTTTATCATTTGGTATCCGTTTGGAGTAAGTACCGATTCTGGATGAAATTGAACACCATAAATGTTTTTTTCTTTATTATAAACTGCCATAACTTCATCATCACTGCTTATTGCACAAACCTTTAATTCTTTAGGTAATGTATCTTTTAGTGCAGCAAGAGAATGATATCTGCCGACAACAATTTTTTTATCAAGACCTTCAAATATCGGGCAATTTGTATCTACATCTATTTCAGACTGTTTACCGTGCATAAGTTCTTTTGCATAAGATATTTTCGCGCCGAAAGATTCACATATTGCCTGATGTCCCAAACAAACTCCCAAAATGGGAATTTTACCTGCAAATTTTTTTACCAGGTCTATACAAATTCCCGCATCGGAAGGTTTTCCCGGACCGGGAGACAAAATTATTTTTTCCGGATTTAATTTTTCTATTTCATCTGTTGTAATTTCGTCATTTCTTTTTACTGTTATATCCGGATTTATAGAACCGATATATTGATACAAGTTATAAACAAAACTGTCATAATTATCTATTAGTAAAATCATTTTACATTACCTCCGGCAGAAAGTTGTAAAGCATTTATAACTGCTTTTGCTTTATTTATACATTCCTGATACTCGTTTTCGGGAACACTGTCTGCAACAATACCTGCACCGGAACGAACAAACACTTTATTATTTTTCTTAAAAGCTATTCTTATGGAAATACAAGTGTCCATATTTCCGGAAAAATCTATGTATCCTATTGCACCGCCGTAAATGCCTCTTTTATTTTGTTCCAACTCGTTTATAATTTGGCAAGCTCTTATTTTAGGCGCACCTGAAAGTGTTCCCGCAGGAAGAACGGTATCTATACCGTCAAGTGCGGATTTATCATCTCTTATTTCACCTCTTACCGTTGAACCGATATGCATAACATGTGAAAATCTTTCTATACTCATATATTTTTCTACTTTAACCGAACCGAATTTACTGATTTTACCCAAATCGTTTCTGCCTAAATCCACAAGCATATTATGTTCGGCAAGTTCTTTTTTATCCGAAAGAAGTTCTTTTTCAAGTTGTAAATCCTGCTGTTGAGTTTTTCCTCTCGGTCTTGTTCCAGCTAAGGGAAAAGTGTGTAAAATTCCGTCGTTAAGTTTTACCAATGTTTCAGGTGATGCACCTGCAATTTCTATATCTTTACTGCAAAAATAAAACATGTAAGGTGACGGATTTGTTGTTCTTAAAATCCTGTATGTATCCAAAAGACTTCCTTCAACATCGGCCTCAATTCTGTTTGATAATACCGCCTGAAAAATGTCTCCGTCTTTTATGTATGTTTTTATTTTGTTTACCATATCACAATATTGTTCTTTACTGAACAAATATCTGAAATCGGATTTTATTTTTAACGGTTTATCTTCACAAGCAGTTCCGTTCTGTATGATTTTTGCCATCTTGTTAAGTTCCAAAACGGCTTCATCATAATTTTGTTTTAAGTTTTCGGTTTTAATGTTAACTATCAAAAATATTTTCTGTTTTAAATTGTCGAAAGCAATAACTTTATCAAACAACATTAAATCAACATCGTTAAAATTCTCGTCATCGTTTGCAACCAACTTCAAACTCGGTTCACTGTACTTTATATAATCGTAAGAGAAATAACCTACAAGCCCGCCGGTAAAAGTAGGTAACCCTTCAACTTTAGGGCTTTTGTTTTCTTCCACAATATTTTTTATATACTTTTTAGGATTATCGTTTTTAGATATTATTTCACCGTTTATTTTTATTACACCGTTTAAACATGTAAATTCAAGTTTCGGATCGTATCCCAAAAAAGTGTATCTTCCCCACTTTGAAGAATCTTCCAAACTTTCAAGCATATAACAGTGACTGCTTACGGATTTTAAGATTTTTAAAACTTGTATCGGAGTTTTAATATCGCTCAATATTTGGCAACTTATAGGAATAGTCTTATAACCTTTTGCCAACTTTACGGCTTGTTCATAACTCGGTATATACATTTTCAGCACCTCAAAATAAAAAAAATTCATCCTAAAACAAAAAATTTTGTTTTCAAGGACGAATTATATTATCCGCGGTGCCACCTTGATTCGAAACCACCAAAAAGCAACAGATAAAATCTATGATTGAAATCTTATCTGGTAGTCTCACTCTTATTTAGGATACCAACATATCCCCGGCAACTAACGGATGCCTTCCCGTTGCAGAATACTCAAGGGTAAACATCACCCTCTTTGACTGCACCCTCTGCGGTCCATTTAATAAGCTGCTTACTGCCTGCTTCTCACCACCCAGGCTCGCTGTTAGTGCATTTCTTATTTTTATCTCCGCATCAACGGTTTCAATATTAAACTTCCAAGATTCTAATATTATTTTTTTTGTTTGTCAATAGGAAAATTTACCAATTATATTTTTGTCGTTGATTACTAATTGCTAATTAATAATTTGTTATATAAGTTCAATTGCTTTGTTTGCCAAAAGGATACCGAATATTCCGGTAATTACCGGTGTGGAACCTAAAATCTTAGGCCCGCCGTTTTTACCGTACTTTTTACCTTCCTGTTCCGGTAAAGGTATAGGTTTCATCTGCGGAGATTGTTCCGAAAATACACAGGGAATTCCCTTTGATATTCCCAAAGATCTTAAATCTCCCCTCAACCTTTCCGCCAATTTGCAATGGTGAGTTTCAAACAAATCCGCATACTTTATTGAAAAGGGATCTGTTTTAAGTGCCGCACCCATGGAAGAAATTATTTTTATATTGTTTTTATAACAATACTCCAAAAGCCTTAATTTGGGATTATAAGAATCTATTGCATCAATAACAATATCGGGAATTTCGGAAAATATGGTATCCAAAGTGTCGGTATTAACAAAAACATCAAAAGTTTTTACTTTACAGTTAGGATTTATATCCAAAACTCTATTTTTTGCAAGCTCGGCTTTTTTGATATTAACAGTTGAATGTAATGCATAAAGTTGTCTGTTAATATTAGATTCCTGCACTACATCAAAATCAACAAGAGTTAAATTTCCCACCCCTACTCTTGCCAAAATTTCAACGGCAAAACTTCCTACCGCTCCAAGACCTACAACGGTAACTTTCGATTCAAATATCTTTTTTATTTTTTGTTCGCCTAATAATAATTTTGTTCTTACAAACTGTTCCATACAATTAAAATACAAATTTTATATTATTTATTCAATAATATATATTGAAAATTTTTCTAAATTTTATATAATAAAAATAATCTGAATTTTTTTGTTTGTTTTAACAAAAAATGGATATAGAAAAAAGAAAATTTCCCAGACAATTAGTTTCATTATCTACCAATCTTTTAGAAACTGAAACTGAAAAAGTTTTAGGAGATTGTATCTTAACCGATATTTCAAAAGTAGGTTTTGCTTTTGAAAGCGAAACGAGTTTTCATATCGGACAAAAGTTCAGTTTGGAACTTGTAATTCTTAACAGAAAAGTATCGTTGAGCGGTAAAATCGTAAGAATATGCGAAGGTGTTTTTTACCAAATGTACGGTGTGGAAATTATCGACGGTGACAGCAAAAACTTGGACTTTTTCAGAAGCTATATAGATTATTCATTAAATTAAGGATATATTATGAAAATAATTAACGGCAAAGAAATATCTCAATCAATAAGACAAGATTTAAAAAATAAAGTGGAAGAACTATCGAAAAAAGCTTCAAGAGTTCCGGGCCTTGCAACAATACTTGTAGGAGAAGATCCCGCAAGTAAAGTTTATGTCGGTTCAAAAATAAAGGCATGTGAACAAGTAGGAATAAAGTCGTTTCACAATCCGTTACCCGCAACGGCAACTCAAGAAGAAATAATAGATTTAATACAAAAGTTAAATGCAAATAAAGAAGTTGACGGAATATTGTTACAGTTACCTTTACCCAACGGGCAGACTCCCGACAAATGCATAAATTCAATTTCTCCCGATAAAGATGTAGACGGATTACATCCTTTTAATGCGGGCATGCTTACATTAGTAAAATCGTGGAAAGAAATTGTTGATCAAAAGTTGTTGGTTTCTTGCACACCTATGGGCGTGGTTTATTTATTAAAATATTCCAACATAGATATTCAAGGTAAAAATGTTGTAGTTTTGGGAAGATCGAATTTGGTGGGAAAACCTGTATCTATGCTTATGCTTGCAAACAATGCAACCGTAACAATGGCACATTCAAGAACCCAAAACTTAAAAGAAATTACAAAAAAAGCAGATATTTTGATTGCCGCAATAGGTAAAGCAAAATTCGTTACAAAAGATTTTATTAAAGACGGTGCAACAATAATAGATGTAGGCATTAACAGAGCCGCGGATAAAAAACTTTACGGCGATGTAGATTTTGAAGCCGTAAAAGATATGGATGTAAACATTACTCCCGTTCCGGGAGGAGTAGGGCCGATGACAATAACGATGTTGTTACACAACACAATATTGGCATTTGAAAGGCACAACAACCTATAAAAATTAATAAAAATTTGATATATTATTATTTTTAAAGTATAATTATTAAATTATTCTGTAAATATTAAAGAGGTTTAAAATGACAAAGAGAACTTTTCAACCAAACAAAGAAAGAAGAAAAAAGAAAATTGGTTTCAGAGCCAGAATGGCTACAGCAGGCGGAAGAAAGGTATTGAGTGCCAGAAGAAAAAAAGGCAGAGCAACACTTTCAGCATAAAATGCTTAGCAGTAGTAAAGGATTTTCTTTTTGTTATCTTGAAAGATTACATACTTCTACAGATTTTAACAGAGTTTTGAAAAACGGCAAAAAACTTAAAACTGTTTTTGTTAATATTTATGTATTAAAGAGAAAAGATAATAACGAAATTAGAAGATTAGGTCTGATAACATCAAGAAAAGTAGGAAAAGCCGTAGTAAGAAATACGGCAAAAAGAAGATTAAGAGAAATCTTTAGAACAAACAAACATAAGCTGACACCGGGTTTGGATGTTATATTCATCCTGAAACCTCAGATTACTTCGACAGGGTACAGCAAGCTAAAGAAAGATGTTTTAGATTGTTTAGAAAGTGCAAAATTTTATAATAATATATAGTTTAGTATGAAACAGATCTTACTTTTTCTTATTAGAATATATAGAAAAATTTCATCACTTACCCCTCCGAGATGCAGGTTTTACCCCACTTGTTCAGCTTATGCTTATGAAGCAATTGACAGATTTGGAGTATTTAAAGGTGTTTACTTATCTGTCAAAAGGATTTTAAAGTGTCATCCGTTTAATGACGGCGGCTATGATCCTGTTCCGAAAGAATAAAGATAAGCATAGGTAGGTATCAAATGCAAAGCAATACAGTTAAGTTTGTACTATTTTCAACCATTTTTTTATTGGCATGGTATTTATATTTCCAACCAAAACAAGATGCACAACAACAACAAATGTTGCAACAACAGCAGCAACAAACAGTAACACAATCTCAAGAAACAAGTTCACAAGAAACAACAATCAGTAACGAACCTGTTTCAAAACAAGAAGTAGTTTCTAATATTCAAAACATTAAAGAAGAAGAAATAACAATAGAAACAGACAAATATAAAGCGGTATTTTCAAACAAAGGTGCCGCAATAAAACATTGGTATGTAAAAGAACAAAACAATACTTTTGTTGATTTGGTTTTGCCGGAAGCATCTCCGGTACTTTCCAATTTCCCCGGTTCCGTATATGAAATTGTAGAAAAAACGGATTCGAAATTGGTATTGTCTCATACTTCACTGCAGAACTGGAAAATAACAAAGACTTTCGATTTATCTCAAGATTATTTGCATGCAATGGAAATAAAACTTGAAAAACTCACTGAAGATGCAAAACTTCCCGAAATAGAATTTAATTGGGGACCGGGACTCGGAACAGATGATAAAGAATTAAAAGAAAATGTTTCTGTTACAAGAGTTGTAGGATACACTTCAACAAAACCGGCAAAGTTGGAAAAAATTAAAACGGAATCCAATCCGGCACAATTATATAAGTGGGTAGCAATAGATAACAGATATTTTCTTGCCGCACTTATTCCGGACAATTCATTAAACTATTCCAATGTAGGAATGGTTAAACAAAACAAAAGAATGCCTCCTGTTTTGATGTTCAGTGCAAAAGTAAAACAGGAAGAAGCAGTTCAAAACTTCTCATTGAAATTTTTTGTAGGTCCGAAATCTTATTCATATTTAAAAACATTTAATATGGGTTTTGAAAAAGCGGTTGATTTCGGTTTCTTCGGTATTTTAGGTAAACTTGCTACATCTGCTTTATTTGCATTGTACGGCATAACCAACAATTACGGTTGGGCAATTATAATAATGACCATAATAATACAAATTTTGGTGTTACCGTTAACATTAAAAAGCTTTAAAGCTATGGCAGGCATGAAAAAGATTCAACCTATAATGAAAGATATTCAAACAAAATATAAAAACGATCCGAAAAGATTACAAGTGGAAATGATGAACTTATATAAAACACACAAAGTTAATCCTTTCGGCGGATGTTTACCGATGCTTTTACAACTTCCTATTTTTTGGGCATTGTTCCAAACATTGAGAAATGCTTATGAGTTAAGATATTCTCCCTGGATTTTGTGGGTAAAAGATTTGTCGGCAAGCGATTCATTGTTTTATATGGGTTCAATATCATTTAATATGTTGCCTTTGATTATGGGTTTCATAATGTTTTTACAGCAAAGACTTACAACTGCAACATCAGATCCTACTCAAAGAAAAATGATGTATATAATGCCTATAATATTTACTTTAATGTTCTGGGGTTTCCCTTCAGGACTTGTATTGTATTGGCTTACAAACAGTGTAGTATCGATTTTCGTTCAAATTTTTGTTTTAAGAAGATATGAAAAAAATTCCTCGGGGGTAAAAAATGCAAAAAGAGCTTGAGTTTTCAGGAAAGAATATAAATGATGCTATAGAAAAAGGTTTACAAGAACTTAATTGTTCGAAAGAAGATGTTGAAATAAAAATTTTGGATGAAGGAACAAAAGGTCTTTTCGGTCTTATGGGTTCAAAACCGGCAAGAGTTATTTTAACATTAAAAGATAAAAACGGAATAAAAAAAGAAAACACAAAAAAAGAAGAACCTAAAAGAGAAATAGACTTTGATTTGGCATGCAAAAATGCAAAAGAGTATGTTTCAAAAATAGTTTCCATGATGAGCATAAAAATTGATGATATAAAAGTTAATCATGACGAAGATACCGTTAACATAGAAGTTTCTACCGACAGCGGAAGTTTGTTAATAGGAAGAAGCGGACAGTCTTTAAATGCTTTGGAATATGTTGTTCAGCTTATGTTAAACACAAATCCTTCAACAAGAGCTAAAGTTACTATTGATACCGAAAATTACAGGCAGAAACAACAGGAAAGATTGAAAGCAATTATAAATAAAGCAATAGAATATGTTAAGAGAACAAAAAAAATATACAGATTCGATCCGATGTCCGCAAAAGACAGAAAATTTATTCACCAATATTTTAAAGAAATCGGCGGTTTTGACACTTTTTCCGAAGGAGAAGGTGCAATGAGAAAAGTCGGTGTAAAGTTATCGATAGATAAAAATTAATGAACTTATTTAAACAGGAAGATACTATAGTAGCTCTTGCTACAGGCAATATAAAATCCGCTTTGGCTATCATAAGAATAAGTGGTAGTATTGCAAAAACGGTAGTATCTTCCGTTTTTTTTACAAAAAATCATAACCCTGTAACAATAGAAGACAGAAAAGTTTACCACGGTTACATTTACGATAACGATAAAAAACTTGATGAAGTAATTTTATATTATTTAAAAGCTCCTCACACATATACGGGTGAAGATACCGTTGAAATATCTACACACGGTAATCCTTTAATAGTTCAAAAAATAGTAAATTTGTTATTATCGAAAGGTATAAGGCCTGCAGACAAAGGAGAATTTACTTACAGAGCTTTTATAAACAATAAAATGGACTTATCCGAAGCCGAAGCGGTGAACGAACTTATAAACAGTTCAAATTCCAAATCGGTGGAACTTGCGCTGAATTCGTTGCAAGGTTCACTATCCGACAAAATAAAAAATATTAAACAGGATTTAACTACATTGTTTGCATATTTGGAAGTATCGCTAGATTATCCGCAGGAAGATATAGACTTTTTAACAAGAGATCAGAAAAAAGAAAGTATGCAAAAAATTATTTCTCGGTTAAACGATTTAATATCTTCTTATTCTTTAAGTAAACTTATAACAAACGGTATAAAAATCGCAATTGTAGGAAAACCAAATGCAGGTAAATCATCAATATTAAATTCAATATTGGGATATCAAAGAGCAATAGTTACCGATATTGCCGGAACAACCACCGATACGATAGAGGAAACGGTAGAATATAACGGAATTTCCATTACGATTATAGATACTGCAGGAATAAGATATCATACAACAAACACTATAGAAAAAATCGGGCAGGAAAGATCAAAATCTTCAATAGAAGTTGCGGACATAATTTTGTGGATTACAGATTCAAGTATAGACTTTGATGATAACGACAAACAAATAGCGGATTTATTAAAAGACAAACAAGCTAAAACTATTGTCGTTTTAAATAAATCCGATTTACAACAAAAAATTTCTTTAACCGAACTTAAAAAAGTTGCAAACATAAACACGGTTATAAACTTTTCAACGGTAACAAAAACTCCTATAGAAACTATCTTAAATAAAATTTTTGAGCTAATGAATTTAACGGATATCGAAGAAAACACTAATGTATTGCTAAACACAAGACAATACAACCTGATTTGTAAAGTTCAGGAGCATTTAAACAAAATTTTGGAACTTATAGATAAAGGCGACAGTGATGAAATAGTTTCTTTCGAAACGCAAAACGCATTAAATTCTTTAAATGAAATTTTAGGAATTGATGCAAAAGAAGATATTTTGCACACGGTATTTTCAAAATTCTGCGTAGGAAAATAAATTTTAATCTCCGAATTGATGTTCGTATTCGTAAATAACTATCTTTGTTTTCTTTGTTGTATTCTGAAGAATTTTCATCATGCTTTCTTCATCAACGGCTATGCAACCTGCGGTATAATCTTTGTTTCCTTTTACATGAATAAAAATATTTGAACCGTTAGGAAAAACATTTTTAGGATTAAAATCTATACATAATGCATAATTATATTGAGGAATATAATCCATTAAGTGTTCACCTTTACATTCGTGTTTTGCTTTTCTTGCATCTATAATTTGGTTATAATATTTACAATCTTCGTCGCATGCATACATATCGTTAGTTATATCAATATATTTCAAAGTTGTTCCCGGATTCATTTTTTTACCGAAAGCAAATGTAGGGTTAAACTCTCCGACAGGAGTTTTTAAATCCCCTTCTTTTTCTTTACCTAACCCTCTTTTTCCTATAAAAGCATCCGTTGCTAAAATAAGGTCCCATCCGCTGTCTTGGGTTTTATCTTTTATATACATTTTTAAAATTGCATTAGTATTTTCTACGGGAGTTATACATATTACTCCTTGAACTTTTTTATCGGTTTGATATTTGTTTAATATAGGATTTCTGTTTATCGTTTGAACTTCAGGAGCCTTCTTTGCATAAACGGACATACTAAAAAATAACACTGCCGCTACCGAAAATGCTAATACATTTTTTATTTTCATGTTTTTTTCTCCCTATTCGCTTCAAATCTTCTATTCTTCTAAATTGCATTCGGCAATTTTTACATCTTATTCGGTGCGGATACACCGAGCAAATCAAGCCCTACCGTAATTATAATCGATACCGCTTTTAACAGTTGTATTCTTGCTTTTTCAAGTTCTTTATCTTCGCCCAACACCCTGCACTTTTCATAGAATCTGTGATAAATATCTGCAGTTTCTATTAAGTATGTGGTTAAATGGTGCGGACTTTTCGTTTTGTCGCATATAAGCAAGGTATCTTCGAAAGATATCAATTTTTTTATTAAATCTTTTTCTTCTTTTGTGCTTAACAAACTTAAATTTGCGGTTGAAGAATCTTCTTTATAATCTTTTAAAATAGATTGGCATCTTGCATTAACATATTGAACATAAAATACGGGGTTTTCACTTGTTTGTTTTTTTGCAAGTTCCAAATCAAACTCAAGTTGTGAATCCGGTGCTCTTAACAAAAAGAAAAATCTGCAGGCATCCGTTCCTACTTCGTCCAACACATCTTTTAATGTTATAAATTCACCGCTTCTTGTAGACATTGCAACAGGTTGTCCGTTTCTGACAAGACTTACGAGTTGGTAAAGTATAACTTTTAATGCCTCTTTTTTCTGACCGAGCATTTGAATTGCCGCCATAATTCTTGCAACATATCCGTGGTGATCCGCTCCCCACAAATTTATAACCTGAGCAAATTCTCTTTCGTATTTATTTTTGTGATATGCCACATCGGAAGCCAAATATGTATATCTGCCGTCCGTTCTTCTTAAAACTCTGTCTTTATCGTCTCCGTACAAAGTGGATTTTAACCACAATGCTCCGTCTTGTTCGAAAGCATCACCTTTTTCTTTTAAGTATTGGCAAACATTATCTACTTGTGTTTTACCGTTTTCATCTTTATCGGAAGCGATTTTAGATTCGGAAAACCAACTGTCGAAATTTACCCTGAACTGTTCCAAATCTTTTTTTATTGTTTCCAATATTCTTGTATGAGACTCTTTTTTAAAATCTATTTCTTCAAATTTTTTACCTTCGTTTATTAAATCTTGAGCTATATCTTTTATATATTCACCTTTATACCCGTCTTCCAAAAACGGTATATCTTCGCCTTTAAGTTGTCTGTATCTTGTTTTTGTGGATTCACCCAAAACATTCATTTGGTTACCTACATCGTTAAGATAATATTCTTTAACGACATTGTAACCCAAATGTTTTAATATTCTTGAAAGGGAATCACCTATTGCGGCACCTCTTCCGTGACCGATATGTAAAGGGCCTGTAGGGTTGGCCGAAACGAACTCCACCATAATTTTATCTTTGTTTACATTTTCCTGTTTTGCATAATCTTGTTTTTTAGATAATATTTTGTTTAGTTCCTGCTGTAAAAATTCGTCGGTAAAATGTAAATTTATAAAACCCGCGCCTGCTATTTCGGCAGATTTTATTGTGCCGGAAAATTCTTTGGAAATAATTTCTATAAGTTCTGTTGCTATAATTCTCGGATTTGTTCTTGCTTTTTTTGCAATTATCATTGCAGCATTCAAAGCCAAGTCCGCATTGATATTTTTAGGAGGAATTTCCACAACAAAAGATATTTGTTCTTCTATTCCTTTAGATTTTGCAAAATTGTTTATTGTATTTTTTAATTGTTCTTCAAAATTAAATTTTAACATTTTGTATTTCCTTGAAATTATTTCTTAAATTATACATTTTTATTAAGGCAATGTATACGACCGAGGAATGGAGGGATGGAGGGATGGAGGGATGGAGGAATGGATGTATAGAGGTATGGAAACGACAAACGGCAACAATAATAAAAACAAAAAGCACAGAAAGAAAAATTCTTCCTGTGCTTTAATTGTTTTTTATTTTAATGAATTAAATACTAAATTTATAACCTACTTTCAATTTGAATAATTTAAGTGTAGCATCAGCAGTAACACTTTCACCTTCAAGGTTTATTTCTCCATAATTGAAAGCATATATTAATTCAACTAAAAAGTTTTCTTTTATTGTTGTTCCCAAACCTATTCCCCAATATAATCCGTTTTTAACATCCAGATAACCACTCATATCACCACTTACACTTACAAACCCATAACCTAACTGAGCTATAGGATAAATATTGTTGAATATATCATTGTTCAAAGCAATATCATATTTCGCCTGAACAAAAAGATTTGTTGTTCCTGCTTTTACAAATCCTCCCGGAACACTCTCTCCTCCAGCTTTATCCAGTTCACTTTCAAAAACATATTCCAAACCGGCACCTACTGCAATATCTTTTTCTACATAGTAGAAGAAATCACCTTCTAATGAAAATGTGGTATTAAAGTCAAGATCCTCACTGTAACCGTTTACTTCAACTTTCATCGTAGGGCTAAAAAGAACTCCCAATTTTCCGTTGATTTCCATACTGCCTTTTTCTGCTGCAAATGCAGGTGCTACCATTGCTGCTGCCAACAATACTACTGCTAACAACTTTCTCATTTACTGCCTCCTTTTTTAAAAGTAACAACATGTGTTCATATTATAATTTTCTACGACGATTGTCAACGACAAGACTGCAATTTGTAATTTACAATGTACAATTTCGGAGTGCCTGCGGCACAATTTTTTATAGATTCCGGATCGGAGTCCGGAATGACAATAAACAACGAGATCCCGCATCAAGTGCGGGATGACAAAATGAATGGATTGCCACGACAACAAGTTGCCTCGCAATGACAAAATATTTTTGTACCTTATTCTTGGTGTTCAAAGACTTTCAATATTTTGAATTAGAACGAAGTATTTGGCAAATGAAGTGTACGTAAAAGAAAGTGATAGCGATTGGTACTCGATTGAGCCAAATACAAAGTTATAATTCAAAAGATAAAGTCGCTTCGCTAAAACAAAAAAAAGAAGCACAGAAAGAAAAATTCTTCCTGTGCTTTAATTGTTTTTTATTTTAATGAATTAGATTGCAAACTTGTAACCAACTTTCAATTTAAATGCTTTATATGTTGTATCTACTGTAAAAGGAGCTCCTTTAGGTTCTACTTCTCCATAATTGAAAGCATACATTAATTCAACTATGAAATTTTCTTTTATTGTTGTTCCCAAACCGATACCCCAATATAAGCCGTTCTTCATATCAATATGATCTTTTGCATCACCACCTACACTATTTATTCCGTAACCCAATTGAACTATAGGATAAATGTTGTTAATTACATCACTTTGTATAGCGACATCATATTTTGCCTGAACGAAAAGATTTGTTGTTCCGTATTTCATAGAACCTTCACCTTCTACATCAACTTCACTTGGAACAACATATTCCAAACCGGCACCTACTGCTATTTCATTTGCTACATAATAGAAGAAATCTGCGCCCAATGAAAATGTGGTTTTGAAATCAGCACTTTCAGACATACTGTGCCCCATATAACTTGCTTCCTGTTTCATTGTAGGACTAAAAAGAACTCCCAATTTTCCGTCAATTTCCATACTGCCTTTTTCTGCTGCAAATGCAGGTGCTACCATTGCTGCTGCCAACAATACTACTGCTAACAACTTTTTCATTTACTGCCTCCTTTTCTTTTGGTTTTACAACGATGTCTATTTATTTTATTATTTATTGTGTTTATTGTCAACGACGGAAAAATGGAGGCATTTTGGAGGACTAGAGGATTGGAAGATTAGAAGATTGGAAGTTATAAGGATTTTTTATTTTTTATAGATTCCGGATCTGAGTCCGGAATGACAACAAACAACGAGATCCCGCATCAAGTGCGGGATGACAAAACGGATGGATTGCCACGGCAACAAGTTGCCTCG
>JBGUZU010000029.1:0-1998 GCA_045223915.1 Endomicrobiaceae bacterium
AACGGAGCCGAAGTAGTAAGCGGGACAGAAAGTACAATAACCCAAGAAACAATAACGGTAGCCGGAAAATTAACAAATAACAATGAAGCAGAAAATGCAGTGACAGCAACAGACATAGCAGTTGAAGAAACCGGAGAATTAACAACAAACGCGAGTGCAATAACTGTAACAAATACAGATAAAGAAATAATAAATAAAGGAACTGTAACGTTTACCGGCGGAACATTAAGCGGATACGATGTAATAGGAACGTCTGCAGAAAATTCGAAAGTAGAAATAGATGGTGATGTAACAATAGCAAGCGGTAAAACGATAAAAAATAATACTGTAACATTAGAGGAATCAAAAACACTTAAATTAGAAAAAGAAGATAGTTTAGTTTCATCAGTATTATCAGTGAATGACGGTTCTACATTAGACATTCAAAATGACGGAATAGGAAATGTAGAAACATTAAAAATAACAGAGAATGCAAATTGGAATTTGAAACTTGATATAGATTTGTTGGCAGAAGAAAACAAGGTAGATACTTTAACGATAGCAGAAAACGGTGTAGATAGTACGAGTAAAGTAACAATAAGTGATTTAAATATTAAGAGTGCAAAAGCAAACAATGAGGCTGTAAAAATAGCTAATAAGAACATAGTAAATGTTGAAGACGGAGTAGAATACGAGTTTTCTACATTAGTAATGAAATATAAAGCATTGTTAACGGGAGATGAAACCGGAACATATTTAACATTAACAGCATTTGGATATGGCGGACTTGCAAATGCAATATATGACGAAGAAACTTCTTATGATGTAGTTGAAAACGATACCGTGACAGCATGGATAGACGGTAAAAATTATTTAACGAAAAATATGGTGATAAACGGTGGCGGAAACACATTAACGGCAACACCGGAAGAAGGAGAAACTCTTAAAGGAGTTGTGGTAAGTAATAATACAAAATTGACGATTGATAACTTGGCAAATCTTGAAGGATTTGAAGATGCGATAAAGATACAAACAAACGGAGAATTAGAATTAACGAATTCAAAGTTTACAAATAATAATGGTACATATGAAGGCGGAGTAGTAGATGCTAACGGAAAAATAACAGTAAAAAATTCAACTTTTTCATCTAACAAATCGGATGTTTATTCCGGAGCAATAGATGTTGCCGGTAAAGCAGACATACAAAATTCTTTATTTGAAAATAATGAAGCACAAAATACCGGAGTAATATATGCAGGAACAGAGAGTGATATAACATTAAAAAATTCAGAGTTTAAAAATAATACGGCCGGCTCAACCGGGGCAGTAGGATTATACAAGAATGCTTTATTGGAAAATAATACTTTTACAGGTAACACTGCAACAAGTTCTGTGGAAAATGCCGATGGTTCCGGTGCGATGTTTATAGGAGCGGTTGCAACGGCTATAATAGACAGTAACACATTTGTAGGAAATACATCACAGGCAGGAGCCGGTGCAATAGGAACAAGAAGAGCTACCTCCGGTAGAAATCTTTCCGGAGCAAAACTTGATATCACAAACTCAACATTCAAAGATAATGTTGCGGTTTCTTCCGGTGGAGCAATAAACAATTATTTATACGGAAGTGATAAACAAGCCGGGTATGTATATATAGGAAATACAAAATTTGAAAACAACTCAGCAGCAAAAGGTGGAGCAATATATAACCATGCTGAAGTAGATAGAAATATAAAATCCGGAGCAATGTTAATAGAAGGATCAACTTTTACTGCAAATACTGCAAGTCAATATGGTGGAGCAATATATAATGCATCAACGATTACAATAAATAGTTCGGTATTCAGCGGAAACACAGCAAACGGAGTAGCAAACGATATCTATAACACAGGTAAATTAGATTTCTTGAGCGGAAAAACAACATTAGGCGGCGGAATAGACGGAACAGGAAATACCACGATAGGAAACGGAGCCGAAGTAGTAAGCGGGACAGAAAGTACAATAACCCAAGAAACAATA
>JBGUZU010000030.1:0-47915 GCA_045223915.1 Endomicrobiaceae bacterium
AACGGAGCCGAAGTAGTAAGCGGGACAGAAAGTACAATAACCCAAGAAACAATAACGGTAGCCGGAAAATTAACAAATAACAATGAAACAGAAAATGCAGTAACAGCAACAGACATAGCAGTAGAAGAAACCGGAGAATTAACAACAAATGCAAGTGCAATAACTGTAACAAATACAGATAAAGAAATAACAAATAAAGGAACTGTAATATTTACCGGCGGAACGAATGCAAACAATATAATCGGATCAGGAAATACAACTGTTGATGGTATAGTAACTAATGAAGCAAAAATAGAACAAAATAAAGTAACAATTAATGAAGGTAAAATGTTCACATCCAATGCAAATAACATAAAAACAACATTGGGTATAACAAATAACGGAACTCTTGTATTTATTGGCGGAACAAATGATGACGAAATAAGCGGAACAGGAAACTTAACTATAAATGGAACAGTAACAAATGAAACAGGCACGGCAATAAATCAAAGTTCAGTAACGATAAATAGCGGGAAGAGTTTTACGGCAAATGCAAATGATATAACAACAACAGATAAGATAGGAAACGAAGGGACATTAACATTTAACGGCGGTAAGAACGAGAATGAGATAAGCGGAGCCGGAAAATTAAATATAACAGGAACAGTAGAGAATGCTGCAGAAATAAATCAAGGTTCAGTGGTAGTAGAAACTACAGGTAATTTAACAAACGATTCCGGAAAAACAATAACAACAAATTCTTTAAGCAACAACAATGTCCTTACAAATAATGGTGATATTAGAGTAACTAACAATATATTCAACTATAAGACATTTACAAACACGGGCAACATAACCGCGGGAGGAACTTTATTCAGCCGTGGGACTGCCACATTTTTGAGCAGTGGAACCATAAATGTTGCCGGTGTAAACAATTCCGGATTATTTTCCAGCACCGGAACTATGACTGTGTCCGGAAGATTAGAAAATGGAAGTTCCGGAACACTTACAAGTAGTGGGACGTTGTCTGTAGGAAATGAAATATATAATTCGGGAAGTATGATAAATCAGGAAGGTTCTCTTGTAGAAACAAATGATGTTACACAGAGATATACAAGTGTTTTTGAAAATTACGGTACTTTGAAATCTACAGGAACAATTTTGAACAATGGCGGAATAATAAATAATTATGAAGGGTCAGAAATTTTAGCCAACAACATAACGAATGCTATCTACGGGAATACTTACGGAAGAATAACAAATTATGGATCAATAACATCCACGGGAACATTTGCGAATGCAGGCACAATAACAAACGAAGGAACAATAGAGTCTGAAAATGCGATAGCAAATAGCGGAACAATAGCATCTAATGCAGACGGAATGAAATCAGAAATAGCAAATACCGGAATATACAATGTTAAAGGCGGAACAATAAGTTATAAGGTAACAGGTGACAACGGAACAATAAATATAAATGAGGATGAAGTAACAATAGCAGAAACGGTATCCGGAAACAATGTAAATTTAGGAACGACACTTAAATTGAAAGAAGAAGGATATTTAGTAAATACATCAACATTAACAATAAACAGCGGAGCAACATTAGATCTTCAAAATGATAAAGTGGGAACAGTAGGAGCAGGAATAAAAATAACCGAAAATGTAAATTGGAATTTGAAACTTGATATAGATTTAGCAAATGAAACAGCAGATAATATAAATGTAATTGAAGTAGGAGATAACAGTCAGGCAACGATAAATGCAATAAAGATTTTGTCTGATAAAGCTTCCGAAACATCGATTAAAATAGCAAACTTGGATATACACGCTCAAACAGATCCTAATCCATACATATATACCACAAATGTTAGATATAAGATAGTTGTGGATGAAGAACAAACGGAAGGTACATGGTTAAAAATAGTAGCGGACGGATACGGCGGACTTGCAAATGCAGTATATGATGGAGCACCAAGTTATAGTGTAACAGAAGATATAGATACAACATCATCTTGGATATTAGGACAAAACACATTAAAGAATGACTTAGTAATTGAAGGAAATAATAAGATAATAACAACATCGACGGTTGATGGAAGTTATTTAACCGGAATAAATACAGGTGCATATAAACTAACAATAAAAGATGTAGCGGAATATTCAGGCTTTGAAAGTGCGGTAACCGTACATAACGGTGGAACTTTGGAAGTATCTACAGTAACATTTAAAAATAATACATCTAATGCGTATGGTGGAGCAATATTTAATAATGGTGGCCAAGTAATTATAGGAGACAATGTTTCTTTCAGTACTAACACAACAAAATTTTATGGTGGAGCAATATTTAATTCCGGATCAGTGAAGGTAGAGAACAATAGTACATTTAGTTATAACAGTTCTTTAGGTGATGGCGGAGCAATATATAGCTATGGAGATATTGAAATAGGAGATAATGCTACATTTGCTTCCAATAAGTCGGTTGGTGTAGGTGGTGCAATTGCTAATGATAGTGGAAACGGAATGGCACTATTTACGGTAGGAAACAATGCTGTTTTCAGTTCCAATACATCCAACAAGAGTGGTGGAGCAATATATACTTCTTGGTATGGAAATGCATCTATAGGTGATAACGCTGTTTTCGAATATAATTCAGCGTTAGGTTCAGGAGATAATGGTCGCGGCGGTGCAATTTATAATGACGCCGGATATTTAATGATAAATAAAAATGTTACTTTCAGTTCAAATACGGCAAAAGATGGAGGAGCAATCTATAACAGAGGATTGGTAGCAACAGTAGGAGATGGTGGAACATTCAGTTATAATTCAGCTACGGAAAAAGGCGGAGCAATTTATAACGAAACTGATTATAATCCTTCCGGTATTGTAAACAGTGTAGCATATTTGAATTTGTTGGCACAAACAACAGATATGGTATTTACGGGAAATACAGCCGGTGGAGAATCTAATGCTATATATGATGATCATGGAATAATAAATTTATGGGCAGATGAAGGCAGAAGCATAACATTTAACGATAAAATAGTATCTGCTGAACAAGGGGTTGTACGAGCAACAAGTACAATAAATATTAATTCGATAGTATCATATGAAGATATTCGTTTTATTGATGAATATCCTTATTATGAAGTTGTTGAGGTAAATGTTACCGAATCTTCCGGAACAGGCAAGATAGTTTTGAATGAAGATATGAGCGGTTATAAGGGTGATGTTAACCTTTATGGCGGAACATTGGAAATGAATTCCGATTATGATACTAACGGATATAAATTCTTTGATACCGAAAACTTTATAGTTCATGCCGGAACATTTACCGCAAATGCAAGCAGCATGTTGCATGGTTTTGTAAATAACGGATTAACGGTATTTTCAGGTGGAACAAATGCAAGCGGTAATGATATAACCGGAACAGGAGAATTAGATATAACCGGAACAGTAGTAAACGACGGAAGTATAACACAAACAAGAATAGCTATAGCAGACGGAGCAAAATTAACAACACATAATAAATTAGATACATATACAAACGATGGAGAAATTGCAAACGAAGGAACATTGGAAGTTGCAGTAAACGGAGATGCACAAAGTGCAAACAAGATAACCGGAAGCGGAGAATTGTTAATATCCGCAGGAACGTTTGATAATACCGAGATAGACGGAAAAGTAGGAAGTATAGAACAGGGTAAAGTAACAATAGCAGAAAATGCAGTATTAACATCAAGTGCAAGTTTGATAACGACAGAAAACGGAATAGATAATTCCGGAACATTGAAATTATTTGACGGAACAAACACAAATACAATAACCGGAGATAACGGAAGATTAGAGATAGCAGGAACGGTAGAAAATGCTGCTGATGTAACTCAAAACCATGTGGAAGTAGTAACCGGCGGAAAATTAACGAATGATTCAGATAAGACAATGAATTCGACAAGAATAATGAACAGGGGAACAATAGATAATTCCGGGAAAATAATAGCACAAACATTTGCTAACAATTCAAATTCAATACTAACAAACGAAGGAGAAATAGAGGTTGAAAACGGAATAGGGAATAAAGGAACCATAACATCAAATGCAGACAATGTTAAAGCTACAATAGAAAATATCGGAACATATAATGTAACCGGCGGAACAATAAGTTACAAGGTGACAGGTTTTACAGGCGAAAACGGAATAATAAACATTAATGATAATGAAGTAACAATAAGCACATCAATATCAAATAATAACATAAATTTAGGAACGACATTAAAATTAAAGAAAGAAGAATATTTAGTAAACACATCGACATTGACAATCGGAAACGGAGCATCATTAGATATACAAAACGGAGAGATAGGACACGTAGCTGCAGTAAAGATAACGGATGCAAGTTGGGATTTAAAATTGGATGTACAATTAGAAGACGGAACAGCGGATACTTTAAATGTAATAGAGTCTGTTTCCGGAAAAGCATTATTAAATTTAAACTTTATAGATACAGAAACCGGCAAAGCAGAAGCATTGATACAAATAACAAATGAAAGTATAAATGCAAGAGTAACACCGGAAGAAGAGATTGAAGACATAATTTATTCGGTAATAGGTGGAATTAAATATAAGATAACAACAGAGAATATAGATACCGGTGAAAATAAGGGAACGTGGTTAAAGATAGTAGCAGACGGATACGGTGGATTAGCAAGAGCTGTATATGATGCAAAGGAAGTTTATGAAGTGCCTGAAGATGTAGAAATAGATGAAACGACAGCTTGGATATTGGGTAATAACACTATAAAGAGAGATATGACAATAGACGGAAAGAACAAGGTAATAACAACAACACCGGAAAGCAGCAGATTCTTAACCGGACTAAAAACAAGCACAAATACATTAACAATAAAAGATGTAGTTGAATATTCGGGCTTTGATAATGCAATAACGGTAGAAAACGATGGAAGTAAAGCCGGAGCATTAAATGTATCGAGTGTAACATTTACAAAGAATACCGGTGAAGCTGTAATAGTAAACAACGGAAAAGTAACACTTTCAAGCGTGACATTCAGTCAAAATTATACAATGGCAGATGTAGAAAATAACGGACAATTAAATATAGTTGCGGATGGAGAAGGTACTACAACTACATTAGAAAAAGGAATAAGCGGAGAGACAGGATCAACGAGAATAGAAAGCGGAGCAGAATTAGTAAACGGAACAGAAAGTAAAATAAATCAAAAGCAAATAGAGATATTCGGAACATTAACTAACAATAATGAAATTGCAAATACAATAACATCTAATGATATGTATATAGGTAGTGACGGAAAATTAACGACAAATGCAAGTGCATTGAAAGTAGTAAATGAAATATCGAATTACGGAAACATAATTTATACAGGTGGAACTAATATAAATAAGATAATCGGAGACGGAGAATTAAATATAACCGGAGATTTAACGAATAATGCAAACATTGAACAATCAAAAGTGACAGTAGAATCCGGAATAACAGAGAATAGCGGCAGTATAGTAACAAGCGGAGAAGGAATAGAGATAGCAAGCGGAGCAAAATTAGTAACACACGGAGAACTTAATACACACAGCAGCGGTACAGGAAAGATAGCAAACGAAGGAACATTAGAAATATCTGTAGCCGGAGATGCACAGAATTCAAATGTAATAGACGGAAGCGGAGAAATGTTGGTAAGTGCGGGACAATTCGATAATATGTACGATGCAGAAACGGGAAGCGGAACGATAAAACAAGGCAATATAGTAGTGAACAGTGGAGCAGTATTAACATCATCGGCAAGTGCGATAACAACAACAGACGGAATAGCAAATGAAGGAACAGTAATATTCTACGACGGAACAAATGCAAATATAATAAGCGGAAGCGGAGAATTAAATATAGACGGTGTAGTAACAAACGAAGCGAAAGTAGAACAAAGCAAAGTAACAATAAATAATGATAAGAAGTTAACGACAAATGCCGATAATGTAGTAGCGACAAACGGAATAGTAAATGCAGGAACAATAACATTTAATGCAGGAACGAATAAAAATGAAATAACCGGAGATAACGGAAGATTAGAAATAGCGGGTGATGTAGAAAATGATGCTAATATTACACAGAAAGAAGTAGAAGTAATCAGCGGGAAATTAACAAACGATGCAAACAGAACAATAAATGCAACTGCAGTGACGAACAAAGCGGATATAGCAAATAACGGCGAAATAAGTGCGACGACAGTAACAAATGAAACAAATGCAAGAATAACAAATACCGGAACAATAACAGCAACCGACTTAACAAATAATGAAACCGCCTCAATAATAAACAGCGGAACAATAACAGGAACAAATAACACAATAACAAATGGTGGCGAAATAACAAACAGCGGAAAAATAAGTGCACAGACATTGACCAATAATGAAAATGCGACAATAATAAACAATGCCGAAAAGACAATAACAGCGACAACAGTAATAAATAGCGGAACTGTAAATAATTCCGGAATAATGGAAGTAACAGATTTAACCAACAGCGGAACAATAGCAAACGAGGGAACAATAGAATCTGAAAATGCGATAGCAAACAGCGGAACAATAACATCTAATGCAGACGGAATGAAATCAGAAATAGCGAATACCGGAATATACAATGTTAAAGGCGGAACGATAAGTTATAAGGTAACAGGTGACAACGGAACAATAAACATAAATGAGAATGAAGTAACAATAGCAGAAACGGTATCCGGAAACAATGTAAATTTAGGTACGACACTTAAATTAAAAGAAGAAGGATATTTAGTAAATACATCAACATTAACAATAAACGACGGAGCGACATTAGATCTTCAAAATGACAAGATAGGAACAGTAGATGCAAATATCAAAATAACTGAAGTGACTTGGAATTTGAAATTGGATATAGATTTGTTAGCGGAAGAAAATAAAGCAGATATGTTGATGATATCCGAGGTAGATGCAAACAGTATAGCAAAGATAAACGGAATAAAATTATTATCGGATAAGGCTTCAGAGACATTAGTTCAGATAGCAAACTTAGATATACATGCTCAAACAGATCCTAATCCGTACATGTATACAACAAATATCAGATATAAGATAGTTGTAGATGAAGAACAAACGGAAGGCACATGGTTAAAGATAGTAGCAGACGGATACGGTGGCCTTGCAAATGCAGTATATGATGGAGCATCAAGTTATAATGTTACCGAAGAAATAGATGATACTAAAGAATGGATATTGGGAAATGACACATTAAAAACCAATATGATTATAAACGGTAACAATAGAGTATTAACCACAACAACCGGATTAAGCGGAATAAAAACAAGCTCAAATGTATTAACGGTAGAAGGCTTGAAAGAATACTCAGGATTTGAAAATGCAATAACCGTAGAAAATATAGAAGGAATAAAAGGAAGTTTGGTAGTATCGAGTGTAACATTTACAAACAATACAGGTGATGCGGTAATAACAAATGAAGGAACAGTAACATTATCATCCGTAACATTTAGTGAAAACAATACAACCACGGATATAGCAAACAACGGAGAATTAACAATAAGCGGAGAAGGAGCAACATTAGAAAAAGGTATAAGCGGAACCGGAACAACGACAATAGATAGCGGAGTAGAATTAGTAAACGGAGCAGATAGTACAATAAGTCAAAAAGATATAACAGTAAGCGGAACATTAACGAACAATAACGGAACAGACGGAGCAATAACAACAAGTAACATATTAACTATAAATGAAAATGCAGTATTAACATCAAGTGCAAATGCGATAAATGCATCAAACGGAATAATAAATAAAGGAACAATGACATTTACCGGTGGAAAGAACACGAATGCAATAGATTCAGAGTTTGACGGTTACGGGAGAATAGAGATAGCAGGAGATGTAGAAAATGCGGCAGAAATATATCAGAAAGATATCATAGTAACAAGCGGTAAATTGACGAACGATGTAGGAACAACAATATATGCAACAAATTATTTAACAAACAATGCGGAAATAGTAAATAACGGAATAATAAATCCGTCAAATGTTACAAATGAGGCAAATGCATCAATAGAGAATACAGGGGAAATAAATGCTACAAATATCATAAATAAAGAAAATGCAATTATAAACAATAAAGGAAACGGAAACTTAAGCACAAATTACTTAGGCAATAACGGAACAATAAACAATGAATCGGACTTTAACGTAACATCTTTATTTGAAAGCAGTGGAACAGTAATAAATTCCGGAACAATAACAGCAGGAGATTTAACAAACTATGCAAACGGAATAATAAATAACGAAGAAAACGGAAAAATAAACGCTACTTCAAAGTTAGATAACAAAGGCATAATAAACAACGAATCCGGAGCAGAGATAAAAGCATCAGAATTGACAAACAGCGGAACAATAACAAGTTCCGGAACAATAGATGCTTTAACAATGATAAACGACGGAACAATAAACAATGAAGAAAATGGAGAAATAGTAGCAGATTCAGCATTTATTAATAACGGAACTGTAGTGAACAAATCATCAATTACAGCAAGAAACAATATAACGAACAACGAAAACGGAACAATAAACAATAAAGAAAATGCAGAAATAAATGCAACAAGATTAATAAACAGCGGAGCAATAACAAACGAAGGCACAATCAAATCTGAAAATGCTATAGAAAACAGCGGAACAATAACATCTCATGCAGAACATATTATAACTAACGAAATAAAGAATAATAGCGGTAAATATATTGTTACCGGCGGAACAATAAGTTACAAGATAACAGGTGATCAAGGAGAGATAGATATTAAGGACAACGAAGTAACAATAGCAAATGATATAGAAAATAATACCATTAACTTAGAGACAACACTTAAATTAGAAAAAGAAAGTTATTTAAAAGATAGTTCAACATTGTCAATCGGCGGCGGAACAAATTCTGTATTAGATATCGAAAACGGAGAGATAGGAACAGTAGATGCAGCAGTTGCTATAACAGCTGCTACATGGGAATTAAAACTTGATATAGATTTACAAAATGCGACAGCCGATATGTTAAGTAATGTTGCTGATAACTCCGGCACGGTAATGATAAGTGCATTAAATATTTTAACAGATAAAGCAAACAACGATAAAATACAAATAGCTGACAATAATATAGTAAATGTATATGATGTTATATATCATTTCTCTACTGATCTAATGAACTATAAGGTAGTATTAACAGGTGATGAAAACGGATCATATTTACAATTGACGGCAGAAGGATACGGCGGACTTGCAAATGCAATATATGACGGTCAAGAAGAATATAAAGTACAAGCGGATACTACTACAGGAAAAGATTATGTAACAGCATGGATAGAAGATCCGGCAGGAACACCAAGCAATTCATTAAAGAACGATTTAGTAATAGAAGGTAGTGAAGGAAACAGTGTATTAACAAGCACAACCGGAGTTGTAGGTGTAGATGTAAATACACATAAATTAACAGTAAACGATTTGACAGAATTCTCAGGGTTTAATAATGCATTAACGATAGCAGAAAACGGAGAGTTGGTAGTATCAACAGTAACGTTTACAAATAATACCGGAGATGCAGTAATAGCAAATGAAGGAAAAGTAACATTATCATCTGCAACTTTTAGCGGTAACGAAACAACAACAGATATAGCAAACAACGGAGAATTAACAATAAGCGGAGAAGGTGCAACATTAGAAAAAGGTATAACCGGAACCGGAACAACGACAGTATCAAGCGGAACATTAGTAAATGGAGACAATAGTACAATAAATCAAAAAGATATAACAGTAAACGGAACATTAACAAACAATAACGGAACAGACAGTGCAATAACAGTAAGCAACAAGATAAATGTAAATGCAGATGCAGTATTAACATCAAGTGCAAATGCAGTAGTTGCAACAAACGGAATAGTAAATTCCGGAACGGTAACGTTTACCGGCGGAACAAATGCAAATGTTATAACCGGTACAGGTGACTTGAACATAACCGGAGCAGTAGAAAACAATGCAAATATTACGCAAGGTACAATAGCAGTAACAGATGCAGGAAGTTTAACAAGTGACGTTAATAAAATAGTAGCTATCGAAGAAATAGCAAATGCCGGAGCTTTGACATTAACAGGTGAAGGCTCTACCAGTAACAATATAACCGGAACCGGAACAACAACACTTGCAGAAGGATCGGAAATAGTAAATACCGGGACGGTAAATCAAGGAAAGATAGATATACAAGGAATATTAATAAATAACAATGAAACAAGCGGAGCAATAACAGCGACAACAGAGAACATAGTAATAGGTACAAATGGTTCATTCTTAACAAATGCAAGTGCCGTAAAAGCGGAAAATGGAATAAATAATTCCGGATTGTTAACATTTACCGACGGAACAAACACAAACGATATAAGCGGCGACGGAAATCTTAACATAGTCGGAGATGTAACAAATAACGGTCTTGTTATTCAAAGTACGGTAACGGTAAAAGAAGATGCAAGTTTAACAACAAATGCAGATAATGTAAAAACAACCGGAACAGGAATAGTAAATATCGGAAGTGTAACATTTACCGGCGGAACAAATGAAAACAATATAAGCGGAGAAGGTGAATTAAATATAACCGGAACTGTAACAAACACTGAAGACAAAACAATAAATCAAAGTACAATAACCGTAACAAACGAAGGAAAATTCACAGCTAATGTAAACGATTTAACCGCAGATATAGTAAATAACGGTAATTTAATATTTGATACTCTCGGCACGGACATGATGGTAAATGATAACAAAATAACAGGAGAAGGAAACTTAACAATACAAAACGATTTAGAAAATAATGCAAACATAGAACAAGGAAAAGTAATAATTAGTGTAGGAGCAACAGAAAATAACGAAGATGCAAGTATAGTAACAAGCGGAGACGGAGTAGAGATAGCAGCCGGAGCAACTTTAATAACACACGGTTTAATAGATACATATACGAATGATGGAGAAATTGCAAACGAAGGAACGTTGGAAGTTGCAGTAAGCGGTGATGCACAAAGCGCAAACAAGATAACCGGTAACGGAGAATTAAAGATATCGGCAGGAACATTTGATAATACCGAAATAAACGGAAAACAAGGTAGCATAGAACAAAAGAAAGTAACGATAACACAAAATGCGGTATTAACATCAAGTGCAAGTGCAATAACAACGACAGATGGAATAGATAATTCCGGAACATTGAAATTGTTTGACGGAACAAATGCAAATGTAATAACCGGAGATACCGGAAAATTAGAGATAGCAGGAGAAGTAACAAATTCTGCGGATGTAACACAAAAAGAAATAGATGTAACCGGAAAATTAACGAACAGTGAAACTATAACGGCAACGACAGTAACAAACAGCGGAGAAATAAATAATAGTGGGACAGTATCGGCAACAACGTTGACGAATAATGAAAATTCAACGATAACAAATAGCGGAGATATAAGTGCAACCGATATAACAAACGAAGGAACAATAACAAATGAAGGAACAATAGAAAGTACAAATGCGATAGCAAATGTCGGAACGATAACATCTAATGCAGATAATATGAAAGCTGAAATAAATAACAGCGGAACATACAATATAACCGGTGGAACAGTAGGTTATGAAATAACCGGAAATAACGGAACCATAAACATTAAAGACGGTGAAGTAACAATAGATACTTCCGTATCAAATAACAATATTAATTTAACAGGAACAACATTAAAATTAAATGATGAAAGTTATTTGGCAAATACAACAACATTGATTATAGGAGAAGGTGCTACATTAAATACACAGAATGAGCAGATAGGAAATGTTGTTGCACCGATAACGGTAGCAAGCGGAATAAATTGGAATTATCAGTTAGATTTGAATGTGCAAGCACAATCTGCAGATATGTTAACAAATATAACTGCTGCAGAAGGAAGCCAAGCAACAATAAATGACATTAAATTCTTGACTGAAAGCAATAAAGCAGAAACGACAATTCAAATATCCGAATCTAATATATATGCAATAACAGCACCGGACATTTATACAACAAATATTAAGTATAAAGTGACTGCGGACAATACCGATGACGGGACATTCTTAAAATTGGTTGCAGAAGGATATGGCGGACTTGCAAATGCAATATATGACGGCGCAACAAGTTACAGTATAACAGAAGACGTTGATTATGTTACCGCTTGGATAGAACAACCTGAAGGTGTAACAAACAACTTCTTGAAAGAAGATTTAATAATACATGGAAACGACAGTGTATTAACAAGCACAACCGGAGTTGTCGGAATAAATGTGGATACACATACATTAACAATTGAAGATTTGGCGGAAATGTCAGGATTTGAAAATGCTATAACAGTAGAAAAAATCGGTGAATCTTCGGGAACGGCAACAATAACAAATGTAGCATTTACAGATAATACCGGTGATGCTGTAATAACAAATGCCGGAACAGTAACATTGTCATCCGTAACGTTTAACGGTAACCAAACAGATACCGATATAGCAAATAACGGAGAGTTGATAATAATTGGAGAAGATGCGGAAACAGTATTGGATAAAGGTATAACCGGAGAAGGAAACACGACAATAGATGGCGGAGCAATGTTAATAAACGGAGAAAACAGCACAATAGAACAAGATGAAGTAACGATAAACGGAACATTGATAAATGAAAATGATTCTCTTGAAGCAATAACAGCAAATGATATAGCAATAGGTGAAGATGGTTCATTAGTAACAAATGCAAGTGCTATAAGAGCAGAAAACGGAATAGACAGTGACGGATTGATAACATTTACTGACGGAACGAACAGAAACGAAATAACCGGAGACGGAGAAATAAATATAGTTGGAGATGTAATAAACAGTGCAACCGTTCAACAAAGCACTGTAACTGTGTCACAGGGAGCAAGTTTAACAACAGATGCAAGTGATATAGAAACTACAATAGGAATAACAAACAACGGAGAATTAATCTTTATCGGTGGTGAAAATAATAATACAATAACCGGCGAAGGTGACTTAACAATTGAAGGCAACGTAACAAATAATGAAAAGATAGAACAAGGAACAATAGCAGTAACGGAAGACGGTCGCTTAGTAACAGATGCAGGAAACTTAGTAACCGAAAATAAAATAACAAATGCAGGTGAAATGGAATTTACCGGCGGAACAAACATAAATACAATAACCGGAGAAGGAAGTTTAGAAGTAACCGGTGAAGTTATAAACGAAGGAAATATTAAACAAAGCGAAGTAGAGATAACAGAAGATGGAAGTTTAGAAACGAATGTAAATAACATAGTAGCGACAGACGGAATAACAAATGACGGAGAAATGACATACACCGGTGAAGGAACGAACAAGAACGAGATAGCCGGAAACGGAAACTTAACAATAGACGGAGAAATAGAAAACTATATCGGTACAACAATAAGTCAAGCATCAATGACTGTAACCGATGGCAGCGAATTTAAGACAAGTGCAGATGATATAACAACAACGGATGGAATAGAAAATGACGGTACATTAACATTTACCGGCGGAACAAATACAAACGATATAAGCGGCACAGGAGAAACAGTAATAGCCGGAGATGTTACAAATGCAGATGGAACAACAATAGATCAGGATAAGATAACAGTAAATGATAATTCGGAATTTACAACAAACATCGGAGATGTAACAACAGACAGCGGAATAGAAAACAGCGGAGATATGATATTTGTAGGCGAAGGTGAAAACAGCAACGAGATAACCGGAAGCGGAAACTTAACAATAGAAGGAACGGTAACAAACGATGATGAAAACGGAAGTATAGAACAGAATACTATAACGATATCAAAAGACGGAAGTTTAACAATAAATGCAGATAATATAGTTACGGACAACGAAATAACAAATAGCGGAGATTTGGAATTTACCGGCGGAACAAACGAGAATAAGATAACCGGAGACGGAGACTTGAAGATAAGCGGAGATGTAATAAATGATGATGATAAAGGAAATATAAAACAAACTGCGGTAACGATAGACGAAGGTGCAAGTTTGGAAACGAATGTAAATAATATAGTAGCGACAGACGGAATAACAAATGACGGCGAAATGACATACACGGGAGAAGGAACGAATACTAACAAAATAACCGGAACCGGAAACTTAACAATAGACGGAGAAGTAGAAAACTATATCGGTACAACAATAAGTCAAACATCAATGACTGTAACCGATGGTAGCGGATTTAAGACAAGTGCAGATGATATAACAACAACAAACGGAATAAAAAATGATGGTACATTAACATTTACCGGCGGAACAAACGACAACGAAATAACAATGAGTGACGGAGCGGAAGGTAAATTAGTAGTAGAAGACAATTTAACAAACCAAGCAAATATAACACAAAAAGAAATAGAAATAACCGGCGGCGACTTTGAAAATGTAAGAACAAGTTCAATAACAGCAGAAAAGATAACAGTAGCAGACG
Source organism: Endomicrobiaceae bacterium (assembly GCA_045223915.1). Lineage (GTDB taxonomy): Bacteria > Elusimicrobiota > Endomicrobiia > Endomicrobiales > Endomicrobiaceae > Ruminimicrobiellum. The sequence continues at coordinate 14,564 of JBGUZU010000030.1, forward strand.
GTTCAACATTGATAACCGATGCAGCAGATTTGGATATAAGTGACAGTATAACAATAACAGGCGAAGAAACAACATTGAACTTGAAAGATGACAGTGAAGCTGAAATAAGTGCAGAAATAACCGGAGCAGGTAAGATAGTAAAAGAAGGTGAAGGAACAGTAACATTAAGCGGAGACAACTCATATACCGGAACAACGACAATAACAGGTGGAGCAATAGAAATAACAGCAGCAAACGGAATAAGTGAAAATACGGTTTATATGGATGGCGGAAAATTAATAATAAACAGTGATAATGAACTTGAATTGGCAAACGAAATAATGGGAACAGACCATAATGATGTTAACATAGAAGTAACCGGAGCAGATACGACATTAACAGGTGAAATCTTAGGAAACGAAAACTTAGTGAAGACAGGAAGCGGAATATTAGATTTACAGATGGAATCTAACAGTTATGCAGGCGATACGAAGATAAATGAAGGCGGAATAAGAGGAACCACTTCAAATATTAACGGAAAAGTAATAGGCAGCGGAGATGAAAATTCATCAGTTGAATTCTATGATGAAGACGGTGAAGTAACATTGAACGAGATTGTTGATATGGGAACATTCGACAAAACAGGCGCAGCAACAATGACCGTAACAAATAACTTCAAAGCAATAAATGCAAACATAACAAATGGAACATTTGTTATAAACAATGATGCATCAATGGGTGGAAGCGGAAGTACATTTGAAGTTACAGATACAATGAAGTTGACGGATTCTATATTAAAAGGATACGGAGATATAACAACAGGTGATTTGATAATCGGTAAAAATGCATCTCTTGCTCCGGGTAATTCAACAACTACATTCAAAGTAAACGGCAACTTAATATTTGAAGATAACGGAAATTATGATGTTGAATTCGGACAGTTCGATATGGACAGCGAAGGACACTATAATGATAATACTCAAGTATCGGGAACAACAACAATCGGAGAAGATGCAACTATAACATTGAATAATTTGGAAGGAAAATATTATGTTGCAGAAACAATAGAATTGATAAATTCCGGCACATTGGCAGACGGATATGAATATAAAGAAGAAAATGTAACATTTAACGATAATGATGCCAGAGATTTGAGAGTAGGATATGATACAAGAATATCGACAAGAGTATATACTGAAGGAAATATTTTGAAAATAGATTTACAAAGAAAACAAAGTGAATATTCTGTGGCAACAGACTTTGACAGAAGTCATAATGAACAAGAAGCGGCAAATACAATAGATGCAGTTTCTACAGGAAACGGAGGAGATATAACTTTACCGTTGGATGTGATGGAACATTTCTACTATTATGAAGATCCTGAAACGGGTGAAGCAAATATACCTGCATTAAAAGCAGCGCTCAATGATGTTGCAGGTGTAATACATGCAAATGCAACAAATTTAACTTTCTTTAATGCAAAAGCCGAACATGTATACGATAAGATTAAAGAAAGAGCAAGTTATGCACCATGCACAAAAATTCACGATAGAATATGGGGAGAATATTACTATAATACATATAATGTTAAGGAAGACGATAATTCTCCTAAATTCAATACAACAACAAACGGATTCTTGGTAGGATTTGATATTGTATCATCGAGAAAAGATGCAGAATCTTCAAGTGAAAATTATGAAAACAGGGAATTAAAGATAGATTATGTAAACGGTAATAGACCGAACGAATATTTTGTTGATGGCAATGAAGTGGGAATAAATGAGTATTTCGTTGATGGAAATATAACTCCTAAGAAATATTATGTAAGAGGTAATGAAGATGAACCTATAGAATATTTTGACGGTAACGAAATGAAAAAGAATGAAAAATATGAAGCTGTGCCTCAAGTATACTTTGTTGATGGTAATGATATAAAAATAAATGAAAAACCTGCAGAACAACAGGGTAAATATTATGTGACCGGAAACGAAGAAGCTCCTAATGAATACAATGTTGACGGTACTGAAAACGACACGGATTTGCAATATGCTGATGAAGAAGCATCTGAAGGACAATGGATATTCGGTGTTATGGGCGGATATGGTACAAACGAATTAAAACAAAGAAAAGATAAAGCATCAATGAACGATATCAATTTGGGATTATATGGCGGATATGAAAGCAATAAATGGTTATTAAAAGGTATGTTGTTAGGCGGATACGAACAATATACTATAGACAGAACAATAGAGTTTATGGATAGAACCGCAAATAGTGATCATAACGGTTACAGTGCAGCATTAGATTTGGAAGCAGGATACAAGATAAGTTTGAACAAGAAAGATAGTCAGGCAAGACACAAAATGTACTTGAAACCTTTTGTAGGTGTAATCGGAAGCTATATGAATAATGAAGGTTACGAAGAAAAGAATGCCGAGTCACTAAACTTAAAAGTTGAAAATTATGATGCGGTTACAGCTGAAGCAAGAGCGGGTCTTGAAATAAACGGAAAAATAAAGAAATTCGGTTGGTATGCAAAAGCAGGAGTAAGACAATTGTTAACCGATAAACATAATGAAATAGAAATGTCATTATTAGATTTTGCCGATGAAACCAAGATGAAGATATGGAGTGCTGAAAATGCACAAACGACATTAACCGGCGGAATCGGAGCAGACTATGATTTATCCGAAAACTGGACAATATTTGCAAACGGATTAGGAAACTTTGCAGAGGTAACAACTAACTATTATGCAAATATCGGATTGGTATACAAATTCGGTTGCAAACATAATAAGAAAGTTATGGAAGAAGATAATGTAAAAGAAGTAATAGTAGTAGACAACAGTGCAGAAGAAGAATTAAGAAGACAGTTGGAAGAAAAAGAGAGAGAATTACAAGCTGCTAAGGCTAAAGAAGAACAAGAATTAAAAGAAAGAGAAAAGAGATTAAGAGAAGCACAAGAAAGAGAAAAAGCGTTAAGAGAAGCACAAGAAAGAGAAAAAGCATTACAAGAACAAATACAAGATTATGAAGCTAAAATTGTAAGTGAACAAGAAGCTCAACAAATGAAAGAAAAGACCATTAAGAGTATAAGAATATCCGGTCCTACATTTAATTTCGGAACAACTCAACTTAGTGCAGACGGGAAAGGAAAATTAAAGGAAGTAGCAAAAGAAATACAAAATTATCCGGATGCCGATGTGTTGATAGAAGGTCATACCGATAGTGTAGGAAGTGATGAAGTTAATCAAAAGTTGTCTGAACAAAGAGCTTCTTCAGTAGCAACAGCTTTGAAGAAAGAGCATAAAGTTAGAAACGATATTTCCGTAATAGGTAAAGGGGAAAAAGAACCTATAGCTTCAAATGCTACAAAAGAAGGAAGAGCTAAAAACAGAAGAGTAGAAATAATACTTACAACAGCAGAATAATATGTTTTGTAATATGTAAAAACAAAAAAGACCGGAAAATTTTTATTCCGGTCTTTTTCTTTTATATATTATTTAAAATTTTTAATCTTATAAGCGGTTGTTAACAACTTGTGGATAACTTTTGTTTTTAGATATATTTACCGAGTATATGGTGATTAGAATTAAAAAGTTAATAACTATTTTGCTTGTTATTAAATAGGAAAAAAGTTGTTGACAATGGTATAAGCAGCAGTTATACTTGTATTGCTCTTGGTGATGTAGTACAAGTAAAACTTGTGGTACGGACTGCCATAACTGTCCCTTTCACCAAGGGCTTTTTCTTTGCATAAAAAAAGCACCTTTCGGTGCTTTTTTAGGTTTATGTATTAACAACTTTCCTTCCAATCTTCTGCCTTTTAGTAGTTTATAAGGTATTCATCAATTTCCCATTGATGAACTTTTGTTCTGTAAGCATCCCACTCATCAATTTTAGATTTTGTGTAGAGATTGAATGCATGATCTCCCAAAGTTTGTTTGATAAGTTCACTTTTTTGCATTGCTTTAACCGCATTTATTAAATTATGAGGTAAATTTTCTATACCTGCTTTATCTCTTTCTTCTTTTGTCATTTGATAAATATTTCTGTCAACGGCAGGTTTTATTTTCATATTCTTTGTTATTCCGTCAATTCCGGCAGCTAAACAAGATGCCAACAAAAAGTAAGGATTTGCCGAAGGATCCGGATTTCTTAATTCTATTCTGGTAGAAGCACCTCTTGCAGCAGGTATTCTTACCAACGGACTTCTGTTTCTTGCAGACCAAGCAATATAAACCGGAGCTTCATATCCGGGAACCAATCTCTTATAAGAGTTTACAAGCGGATTGGAAATTGCAGAGAAAGATTTTATGTGATACATTAATCCTGCAATATATTTATATGCTATTTTTGAAAGTCCCAGTTTATCTTTTTCGTCGTAAAAAGCATTTTTACCGTTTTTAAACAATGATTGATTTATGTGCATACCGGAACCGCAAATACCGAATATCGGTTTCGGCATAAATGTTGCATGTAATCCGTGTTTTTGTGCTATTGTTTTAACTACCAATTTAAAAGTGTTTATATTATCTGCTGTTTTTAAAGCATCCGCATATTTAAAATCTATTTCGTGTTGGCCTCTTGCAACTTCGTGGTGTGCTGCTTCAATTTCAAAACCCATATCTTCAAGAGTTAAACACATTTCTTTTCTTGCACTTTCACCTAAATCTATAGGAGCAAGATCAAAGTATCCTGCGGCATCATGAGTTTTTGTTGTAGGTTTTCCCTGATCGTCGGTCAAGAATAGAAAGAATTCAAGTTCGGAACCTACATTAAATGTATAACCTAACTTTGCGGCATTTTTTAAACTTCTTTTTAAAATATTTCTCGGACAACCTTCAAAAGGTTTTCCGTCGGGGGTATAAATGTCGCAAATTAATCTTGCAACCTTGCCTTCTTCCTGTTTCCACGGAAATATTACAAATGTGTCGGGATCGGGATATAAATACATATCGCTTTCTTCGATTCTTGCAAAACCTTCAATCGAAGAACCGTCGAACATACATTTGTTGTCTAATGCTTTTTCTATTTGATTTGCTGTTATTGCAACATTTTTAAGTTGACCGAAAATATCGGTAAACTGTAATCTGATAAATTTTACATCTTGTTCTTTAATGATTTTAATAACATCTTGTTTAGTATATCCCATGATATCTCCTTACGGAAATTTATGATTGAAACAACATTATATTAAAAAAGAAATATGTTGTAAAATTTTTATATATTTTTTTTTGTCTTTGTCGTTGCCGTTAAAGACCTTAAGATTTTGTGTTAGAATGAAGCAACTAACGAATGAAGTGTACTTGGATTCCGTAAGGGTGTACTCGATTGCGTTAGTTGCAAAATTATAACCAAAATATTAAGGTCGCTATAAGTTGTTATACAGAATATTTTTTAACATCTTCGTTTGCTTGTTTGATAGGTTTTATTGTTTCGCATCCGCCGACACATCCGCCTTTACATACCATAACTTCTATCAGGTTTGAATTACAATGCCCGTCGGCATATGCGGAAAGTTTTAAAACATTTTTCTTATCCAAATCGGTAATAAGTTCATCTTTTATAAATTTCGTATCAATTCTTAAGTAATGTTTTAATGCTTGAGATACCCCGCCGGTAACGGCAAACTCTCTTGCATATTTTGTAGGAACATCTTCCGATGTGGTTTCTTGACATAAATCTATGTTTATATGTTTCGTATTAATTATTGCCTGCAATTCCTGAAATGTTAAAACATAATCTATCAAAGGATCTTCCTGTGCTTCTTTTCTTTTTGATAAGCAAGGTCCTATAAATACCGTAATGCAGTCCGGGTATTTTTGTTTTGCAATTTCTGCCGTATAGTGCATCGGTGTATAAGTATCCGACACAAACGGTTTTAATTTTTCAAGATGCTTTTTTACCAATCTTATATAAGCATGGCAACATGATGTTGTCATAAATTGTTGCTTGTTTATTACCAACTTGTTTTCAAATTCTTCCGCTTCTTTTTTTGCTGTAATATCCGCGCCTAAAGCAACTTCAAAAATATGTTCAAACCCTATTTGTTTAAGAGCGGTTGTAATTTTGCCGACAGATGCACCGAACTGTCCGGTTATGGAAGGTGCTATTAATGCTACAAGTTTTTTTGTATGCAAAAGTTTTAGAACATCAAGAAGTTGTCTTCTTACCATTATGGCACCGAACGGACAAGCACTTATACATTTTCCGCAACTTATGCATAAACTGTGATCAATGTTTGCTCTGCCTTTACCGTCTTTTTTTATTGCATTTACGGGACAGGCTTCTTCGCATGGAACAACAAGTTTTAAAATTGCATTGTAAGGGCAGGCTTCTTTACATTTTCCGCAGTTTTTACATTTGTCCGTATCTATATGTGCTTTATGATCTTCAAAAGATATTGCACCGAAATTACAGGCATTTATACATTTTCTTGACAAGCATTCTTTACATATTTCGCTTACCATGAATCTGCTTTTAACACAAGCTGAACATGCGGATTCAAGTACGGTTAAAAGTTTGTTGTTTGTTTTATATTTTTTTTCGTTTTCCGGTTTAAGGTAATCCGATAAAGGCAATGCCTCATCGACATCGTTTATGGAATAGCCGAGTGCCGCAAGAGTTCTTAATTTTAAAATTGCTCTTTCCTTATAAACACAACAACGAACCTGAGCATCACTGCCTTTAGGTATAATGTTAAAAGGCAAATGATTTATGTCATCAAGATTGTTTTCAAAAAACAATCTGCAAATTTCTTCCAATACTTTTGTTTTAAAATATTCCGAATAATTTATTTCCTGTTTCATAATATATATATTCTATCAATTTTAAAATGAAAAAGGAAAACGGATGCAGAGTTTGTTGGCATAAAACTGCATCCGTTTTCTTCTGTGGAGAAAGTAAATTCCCGTCAAGATTTTTTATTAGAAGCTTATTTGCATTCTTATTGAACCTACAAAAGCGGAATTGTCTGCTCCCATATCTTCAGCTGCTCCGCCGCAAACATTATTTACATATTGAATGCTTGGTGTGACAGCCAAATAATCGCTTATATTCCAACTATAATAAACTTCTAAATGATCTTCAGCTTTAAAATCATATCCGTAAGTATCTTTTGCTTTATCTGAGATCATCATTTGACCGAAAGCTAAACCTACGATATCTTCTTCACCAAGAGCATTAATTTTTGCTTGTGCACCGATACTCCATGTTTGATTGCAAGGAGAAGCAAAATCGCCGTCAAAAGTTCCGACAGTTGAAGAATAAGCATCATCTCTTTTCCAACTATATCTTGCAAATAGACCGAAAATATCGGAAATTTGTTGGTCTATACTAACGCCGAAACCATAATCTGTTGTTTGTTCATCATCTTCCCATTTTGTGCCACCATCAAGTAAACCCCAAGCATAAATTCTGTAATTTCCTTCCATATCTTCTATGAGACCGGGTTTAAAATTTACTTGTGCCGAAACAAAACCATGTCTTGTAATATCATCGTTGTTAATTTCTTCATCAGGACCGATTTCAATTGTGTTTTCTACATTAAGATATTGAGCTGCAACATCTATAAAATCGGTTTCATAAACTGCTTTTATACCGATGGCATTATCTCCGAAAGAAATTACCGGTGCATTTCTAAAAATATCACCTAAAAACTGTGATGTTTCATCGTTTGCATAAGCATTATCATCCAATGATGATGTAGGATCTATAACACCGAATGTCATTCCAAAGCTGTCAGTAAATTTATGTTCAAACCATGCTTCCGTTACAGATACTTGATTACCTGAATCGTCTGCATCTCTGTTAATTCCTGAAAATGCCGTAAAACGGGAGTTTGCATCGCCTGTTCCTGTTTCTAAATGCAAAAAAGCTGTGTTGTTATCATCAAACTTTTTTTCAATTTCCAAATCTACCGAATATGAACCTACTGTAGGTGTTTCATAACCTATTTCTGTTGCTTGGGCAACATTTGATTTTTGCAAACTTTGCAAAATCAATGTGATTCCTCCGTTAATAGAAAGACCTTCCAAAAGATTTTCTGCATCTGCTGCATAAGCACCGGAAGTGCCAAGTGTTACTACTGCTGCCAAAAATGCTGCTACTACTAACTTCTTCATTTTTTTCTACTCTCCTTTTTTATTTATTTTTTTGCCAACTATTTTTTATTTTTAGATTTTCTCATAAGTTGTGTCATACAAGTATCGCTTTTTGAACAATTTCCGCAATTATTGTCACATCCGCACCCGCAATCGCATTTACCGCCCTTTACTTGTTTAAATATTTTTTTTATAAGAACAAATGCACAAAGTGCCACAATTAATAAAACAAACAATGTTTCCATACTACCTCCAACTACTTGAAGAATGGAAGATTAGAAGTTAAGCTGTAAAATTGCTTTGCAATTTTTTATTTTTTTAGATTCCGCATCAAGTGCGGAATGACAATTTTTCTTCCAATCCTCCAATCTTCTAATCCTCTAATCTTCTAAAAGCCTAACAACCTGCCGCCCTGATATACAATGAACGATAATAAATATCCCAAAACTGTTGTCCAAGCAAAAAGTATTATCAGCCATTTTAATCTTGAACCGGCTTCTCTGTAGAACACCGCTATCGCAACTATACAAGGAACATAAATTAAACAGAACATTAAAAATGCTACGGATTTTAACGGACTCCAATCAGGATCGGAAGCGATTTTATCTGCCAAAGAATTTACCGCTTCATCATCTTCAACATCTGTTTCTCCCATAGAATAAATTGTTCCCAAAGTACTAACTACAACTTCTTTTGCTGCAAGACCTGCAATTAAAGCTATACCCATTTTACCGTCGAAACCGATAGGTTTTATTACAGGTTCTATGAAATGTCCCAATCTTCCGATATAACTTTGATCCATTTGTACTGCTGCAACTTCTTCTTCCGAAACTTCTCCTAATTTTTCTTCATCTACTTGAGGGAATGTTAAACCTGCCCAAATAAGAACAGACATTAACAATATAATTGTTCCGGCTTTTTTAATATACAACCAACCTCTTTCCCACATTTTAAGTAAAAGACCTTTTATTGTAGGAACTCTGTAAGGGGGAAGTTCCATAACAAAATAGCCCGGTTCACCTTTAAACAATGTTTTCTTAAATACCCATGCGGAAAATAGTGCTATAACTACACTTAATGCATAAAATATAAACATTGTATTTGCCGCTTGTGTAGAGTTTTTACTGAAGAATGCCGCTATAAAAAGTGCAAATATAGGAAGCTTTGCACCGCATATCATAAACGGTGTAACAAGAAGTGTAATAATTCTGTCTTTAGGATTATCTATAGTTCTTGATGCCATCATAGCAGGAACTGCACAACCGTTAGTTGCAATTAACAAAGATGCAAACGATTTTCCGTGCAACCCGAACTTTCTCATAACCCTGTCCATAATGAACACTGCTCTTGCCATATATCCCGTATCTTCAAAAAATGCTATGGCAAAGAACATACATATAATTTGCGGGAAGAACCCCAAAACTCCGCCTACACCGCCGATTATACCGTCTACTATTAAGGATTGAATAACACCTTCGGGAAGCACACCTGTTGCAAAATCGGATAACCATTCTATACCGGTTTCAAACCAACCTACAATAGGTTCAGATACCGTAAATGCAAATTTAAAAATGATATACATTACTAGCAAAAATATAGGTACAGACCATATTTTGTTTAAAACAATTTTATCTATTGTTTCCGTAAAATCTTTTTTTGCGGATTTTGATTTTGATAAAACATCATTGACAACTATTTTTATCCAATCATAAATTTTGTCTGCAAAAACAGCTTCAAGGTTTTCGTTATGCAAATCGAAGATAGTCTTATTACTTTTTTCCACCTGTTCGATTATTTTTGAAGAAACAGGGGATTTTTTTATTTTTTCCAAAGCATAACTTTCTTTTTTTATTAACTCTACAGCCAAAAAGTTAACAGGATACTTTAATACAAGATTTACATCTTCCGATATAATCTGGCAAATAGTATCTTTTTCTTTATTAATTTCTTTTCCGTAATCTATTGAAACGGATTTTATTATTTTTTTCTTGCTTAAAACATCTGTTACAACCTTTAATAATTCTTCTGTTCCTTTGTTTTTGCTTGCGACTATAGGAACCGCAACTACATTATATTTTTCTTCCAACTTTTTATAATCTATTTTTTGACCTTTGTTTTCCAAAATATCGGTCATGTTCATTGCAATGATAACAGGAATTTTTAATTCCGATAACTGTGCATACAAATAAAGATTTCTTTCAAGGTTTGAAGAATCTACAACATCTATCACAAGTTCCGGTTTTTCTTCAATTAACACATTTCTTGCTACGATTTCATCTTCCGAACTTGCCGATAAACCGTAAATACCGGGCAAATCTATAATTTGAAGTTCATAACCGTTTTTTGTTACAAATGCTTCTTTTTTTTCTACGGTAACACCGGGATAATTTCCTACATGTTGTCTTAACCCCGTTATATTGTTAAACAAACTTGATTTTCCGCAGTTTGGGTTACCGGCCAAACATATTTTTACTTTTTTTAAACTTTCCACTTTGTTTTATACCTCTTTTACCAAAATTTTTGATGCGCTATTACTGTCTAATGCAATTTTTCCGCCTTTTAATAAGACGGTTATAAATCCGGACTTCATATCTCTTAAGATTTTTAATTCTTCACCCGGAACAAACCCCAAATCTATTAGTTTTTTTCTTTCGTCCGTGGCTATATTATCAAAAGCCAAAAATCTTAATGATGTGTTTTCTTTTCCGTTCAATAATGTCATCATTAAACCTCCACTAAAATTTGTGAAGCTTCATCTTTCCTGAGACTTAAGTTGTAACCTCTTATTGTTACTTCTATAGGATCTCCCAAAACAGATTTTTTTGTTACAACAACTTGTTCACCTTTCAAGATACCCATAGAAAGTAATTTTTTTGTTAAAACCGAATCGGATGCCGTTATTTTTTTTACTTTGGCAGGTTGATTCAATTTTAAATTACTTAAAATCATCTCCATTTTTTTCTTTCTCCTCCCGTATTTTCCTTAGTGTCTATTTTTAGTTAAAATTAAAAATATTAGTTTTTATTATATTTTTTAGTTTGTATTATAAATATTAGTTTTGTCTAACTTAAAGATCAAAAAAATATAAAGCACAAGGTGCTTTTTCAATATAATTACAAATTATCTTTTAAATTCTTCCGCCAAAAGTAAACCCTATCGCTTCCACAGCCGACTTTACTTCTTCATCGGTAGGATTACCGTCAACATAAGCAACACCTTCACTTAAATTTACCGTTACTTCCTTTACTGATTTCAAATTACTTATTGCTTTTGTTGCATTAGCTTTACAATGGTTACAAGTCATACCGTTAATTTTAAATGCAAATTTATTACCATTATTTTCCATAACTTCCGCCTCTTCTCTGTTTTTTTTGAACAATATCGAATTTGCTAACAGTGCAAATAATATAAAGGAACAAACAACTTTAAAATAATAAAAACCGCCGTGATGATTATGTGCAGCCATACCGAAATTTGAAACATCAAACCAACCTGCCGGTAAAAAGTTGTCCATAATAAGTCCGCATCCTATCGCACCTATAACAAGTGTTATTAAATAAATAATAAATGTTTTTTTACCTAACACTTTACCTATAACCATCATTGAAGCAATATTTGCAGCAGGGCCTGCCATAAGCAAAACAAGGGCCGTTCCCGGGCTCATACCTTTCATCATTAATGCTATTGCTATGGGTATGGAACCGGTAGCGCAAACATACATAGGAATTGCAACCACAAGTACTAACAACATTGTTAATAATGTGTTACCTTTAAATATTGTAAAAAAGTTGTCCGGAACAAAATAGGCAATCAACCCCGCAATTATTAAACCGAACAACAACATTTTGCCGATATCTTCCATCATTTCAACATAACCGTACTGAAATACTCTTTTTATTTTTTGACCAAACGAAAGTTTTTGTTCTTCCGTATTTTTTTGAATTGCAACTTTAACAGGTTCTTCTTTTGAAGTAAAAGCGTTTGTTACAAGCCCTGCAAAAATTGAAGTAAAAAATGCCGCTATAGGGCGAATAATTGCAAAAGGAAGTCCCAACAACGAGTATGTTGCAATGATTGAATCTACTCCTGTTTGCGGTGTTGCTATAAGAAAAGAAATAACCGAACCTTTTGATGCCCCTTCTTTATGTAATGCCATTGCCGTAGGTATTACGCCGCAAGAACATAACGGTAACGGAATACCGAACAATGTTGCATATAAAACAGATGTCCAATTATTTTTTGATAAATATTTCGAAAACAGTTGTTGAGGAACAAGAACATGCAATATTCCCGCAAATAAAAAACCCAACAGCAAATAAAACGACATCGCATTAAATATTGACAAAATAATAGTTACTATTTCTTTTAAAAAGTCCACCGTATATATTATTCCTTACTTATTAGTTTTTTTAGTGCTTTTTTTACCTATTTTACCTATAAAGAATATAAGTTTTGCCAATGTTTCATCACTTATAGTATGTTCCATTCTGCAAGCATCTTTTAAAGCAATATCCTTATCCACATCTAAAATTTCGGTAAAAAATTGAACTAAAACATCTTCTTTATGTTGAATATCATCTGCAATTTGTTTACCTTCGGGAGTAAGTTCAACATAACCGTATTTTTCATGAATTATGAGCCCTTTATCGGCAAGAACGTTTAAAGCAATATTTACACTTGAATTTTTTACATCCAATTCTTTGCTTATATCTTTAACTCTTGCTATTTTGTTTTTTCTTATGAGCATACCTATCGTTTCCAAATAATTTTCCAAAGATTCGGTAAGTTTTTTGTTCATAAAATCTCCTTTAAGCAAACAAAACTTTTTTAGTTTTTATTGAAAATGTTATACTAATCTAACATTTTAATAATTGTTTGTCAATAGGTAAAAAATAAAGGCGACACCTTTTTAAGATATCGCCTTTATATATTTACTGTTTATAAGATACTTTTATTTTTTAAAATATCTTTTTAACAAACCATCAAAGCCCTTACCGTGTCTTGCTTCATCTTTTGCCATTTCATGTACTGTATCGTGAATTGCATCGTAATTTAATTTTTTTGCTTTTATTGCAATTTCCATTTTACCTGCACATGCACCATGTTCGGCTTGAGCTCTGAGTTCAAGATTTTTCTGTGTTGAATTTGTTACTACTTCACCTAAAAGTTCGGCAAATTTTGCAGCATGTTCCGCTTCTTCAAAAGCATATCTTTTAAAAGCATCTGCAATTTCAGGATAACCTTCTCTTTCTGCAACTCTGGACATTGCCAAATACATACCTACTTCCGTGCATTCTCCGTTGAAATTTGCTCTTAAACCTTCAACAATTTCTTTATCTTCAACTTGTCCGTCACCTACTTTATGTTCGGTTGCATAAGTTTTTTCACCTTCAACTATAGCTTCAAGTTTATCTGCAGGTGCTCCGCATATAGGACATTTATCCGGTTTTGCACCATCTTCACTTGTCCAACCGCAAACTTTACATACGTATCTCATTTTAATACCTCCAATATATAAAAACTTAACTTCCTTAATAATTTTCTACGAATAATTCTTGGTACGATCTTGGATGATTGCATGCAGGGCATTTTTCCGCAGCTTCTTTAGATTCGTAAACATAACCGCAGTTTCTGCATTTCCATTTTACAACACCATCTTTTGTAAATACTTTTTCGTATTTAATATTGTCTAAAAGTTTTCTGTATCTTTGTTCGTGTGCTTTTTCAACTAATGCAATATATTTGAAACAATCTGCAATTTCTTGAAAACCTTCTTCTTCGGCAATTCTTGCAAACTCTGGATATGCTTTTGTCCACTCTTCGTTTTCACCGTCTGCTGCGGCTTCAAGATTCTGAACAGTAGTTCCTATTATTCCTGCAGGAAATGTTGCCGTAATTTCTGCTGTTCCGCCTTCCAAAAATTTAAAAAATTTCTTTGCATGTTCTTTCTCATTATCTGCGGTTTCCAAAAAAAGTGCAGATATTTGTTCATATCCTTCTTTTTTAGCTACCGAAGCAAAAAATGTGTATCTGTTTCTTGCTTGTGATTCACCTGCAAAAGACTGTAACAAATTTTTTTCCGTTCTTGTTCCTTTTAAACTTTTCATAAAAGACCCCTTTTATATTTTAATTACTATCTCATGTTCTAATCTACTAAAAAAGTATATGTTTTTCAAATAAAACTTCTATATTTCAGATATCCAATCTCCGTGAATGTTACAATGTTCAATAACGGATATTTTTTTACCTGTGGCATTTAAAGAAATTGAGCCTTCAGGCTTTAAGTTATGTGTTAAAGCTATTCCGCCCACATATTCATTATCTGCATAGAACATTATGTTTGTAATATAATGTTCCGGCGTCATAGGATGTTCAAGTTCACCGACTTTTACTTTTATTTCTTGGAAATTTTCATTTATATTGTTTACAGAAATAACCGGAAGATGCTTTTTGTGGCTTTCACCGGTTGTTACAATATCTTCATTTGTTTTTAATGCATCCTCTTTTAAGTTAAATGCTTTTGAACTTGCACTGCAAACAGGGCATTTTTCAGGTGCTGTATCCTTTAAATGAATATAACCGCACACTGAACAAACTAATGCTTTTTTCATATTGTCTCCTATTTCAGTTTTTCAACTAACTTTTGTCCTGCTTTATAACAATTTTCCAATTCTTCTTTGTTCGGTTTAAACTTTGCACCAACCTGATCTAAAACTTCTATTCCGAAAGAAGTTAAATTTGTTGCTATCTCTTTTACTGCTCCGCCTGCCCAACCGAAAGAACCGAATGAAACAGCAACTCTGTTTTTAGGTTTCATACCTTTAATAAAATGTATAAAACCTGCAATGTAAGCTAACATTTCGTTATCGTGAGTTGATGAACCTATAACAAAGGCTTTTGCTTCCAACATTTCGTAAGCAATTTCGGCAAAATCTGTTTTTGCTATATCAAACATTTTAACTTCTATATTGTTATCGGTTAATGCTCTTGCTATTTCTCTTGCCATTATTTCCGTTGATCCCCACATTGTTTCATATACTATAACGGCTTTGTTTGTGACTGTGTTTTTTGCCCATGCCAAATATTTTTCTATAACTTTATTTATGTCTTTTCTCCATATAAGACCGTGGCTCGGTGCAATAAAGTCTATAGGTAAATTCATTTTTAAAATATTGTTTATGCTTCTGTCTATCATGGCACCTAAAGGCCACAATATGTTTGCATAATATTTTGCAACTTCTTTATCTATTGTTCCGCAATCAACTTCGTCGGTAAAAGTTTTGTTTGTTGCTATGTGTTGACCGAATCCGTCATTTGAAAATAATACTTTTTGTTCGGGGCAATATGTCATCATGCTATCAGGCCAATGAACCATAGGTACTTCAACAAAAGTTAATGTGTTATTTCCCAAATTTATTTTGTCACCGGTTTTCACTACTGTTATATCGATATTTAAGTTGTAATATTTTAGAAGCCCTTCTTTTAATTTTGCCGTTCCGTAAAATTTTGCATTTTTTAAAACTGTTGCCATATATTCAATTGAACCGCTGTGATCAGGTTCCAAATGATTTAATATAACATGTTTTATCTTTTCCGGATCTACAATTTCTGAAATATTTTTTATAAATTCTTCTTCAAAACCTTTATGAACAACATCTATTAAAGCGGGTTCGTTATCGTTAACTATATATGAGTTATAAGTAACTCCGCTTTTTGTAATAAAAGTGTTGCCATGAAAACTTCTCATGTTCCAATCTATTACACCTACAGAAAAAATATTTTTTATTATTTGCTTCACCTAAAAACTCCTTGTATGCATTAATGTATCAATCGTATTTCTTTTCTTTACACAAACTTGTCAGCCATACTCCAAGCAAATATATTCCGATAAATAAGTAAGACAAATTAACGACATTTGCACTTACATGATAGAAAAAAGAACAAACAACAAAAGCAATTGCTGCAAGAATACCTACAGGTAAAAAAGCAAGTATTATTGCTAAAGGATAAGTTACATAAGGAGTAAAGTTAATTTGCTCCTTTGCAAAAGTTAAATAAATAATTGCTATCAATACGAGTTCTATACAGTAAAAAATATTATGAACTATTTTTTTCACTTTTTTCTCCTTTGAACGAAAAATTAAAACCGAATTTGCAATATGACTTGCTTCGGTTATTGATTTTTACATTTTTTCAAAAGAATCTTTACCTACTTGACAAACAGGACATACCCAATCTTCCGGCAGTTTATCAAAAGGTGTTCCCGCAGGTATTCCGTTATCCGGATCTCCTTTTGCCGGATCATATTCATAACCGCATATACTGCATTTGTATTTTTCCATTTTAAGCCTCCGATATAAAATTTACATACTTTTAGTAAGTATATATATCCCCCAAATTATAGTATATTTTTAAAGTTTTTTATATAGGAATATATTCTAAAAATAAAAGTTTAACAATCTTATCTTTTATGCTAAAATAAAATATTATGAATAAAATAGAATTACTTGCCCCAAGCGGTAATATAGAATCTTTTATGGCAGCTGTTTCTGCAGGTGCGGATGCAGTTTATGTAGGATTAAAAGATTTTAGTGCAAGAGCAAAAGCCAAAAATTTTTCATATAAACAATTAAAAGAGATTTGTTCTTATGCACATCAAAAAAATGTGAAGGTCTTTGTTGCTGTTAATACTTTAGTAAAAAATTTAGAAATAAAATCGGTATTAAACACTTTAGAGCAAATAAGTTTATCCGGTGCCGACGCAATTATTGTTCAAGATTTAGGGGTGGCTTATTTGTCAAAAAAATATTTTCCGAATATAAGACTTCATGCAAGCACACAACTTACAATACATAACAGTTACGGCGCAATACAAGCAAAACAAATGGGTTTTGAAAGAGCTGTTTTGGCAAGAGAACTTTCTTTCGATGAAATAAAAAGTATAAAAAATAAAAGTAATATAGAACTCGAAATTTTTTGCCATGGAGCATTATGCTTTTGTGTTTCGGGGCTTTGTTTGTTTTCAAGCTTCATAGGCGGATACAGCGGTAACAGGGGACATTGTGCCCAACCTTGCAGAAGATTGTGGTCTGTTGACGGTAAAAAAGGATATTTTTTATCTCCGAAAGATTTTCAGTTGATAGACTACATTAAACAAATAAAAGAAATAGGAATAACATCTTTAAAAATAGAAGGAAGATTAAAATCTGCGGACTATGTAAGTAAAACTGTCAGAGCTTACAGATTGTTGATTGATAGTGATGAGGCAAATTATGAACAAAATTTAAAACAAGCAAAAGAAATTTTGTCTCTCGATTATGCAAGGCAAAAAACGACTTTTAATTTTAACAATAAAAGTACTGATATTTTTGAACCTGACAAGTCAAAAAATTTGGGATTGTATTTAGGCGTTATTGAAAATAAAACAGATACAACTTTTTCTTTAAATACAAAAGCGGATTTATTGACAGGTGATACAATAAGGATAGTCGATAATAAAAAAGATAAAAGTTTTGTGTTAAAAATAGAAACTGCGGATAAAAAAGATAATTGTTATAAAATTCAATATAGAGATTTATATTTGGAAAACGGATTCGAAGTATATAAAATTGCCGACGGAAAAACTGCAGAAGAATGGAAAATTGGAAGAATGGAAGATTGGACGAACAAGGAAGATAAAATTATAAAAAGTAATAAACCGTTAACCCTTTCACCTATTAGTTTTTTCAGTAAAGTAGCATTGCAGAATTTATTTATAAGGATAAACAATATTAAGTGGATGCCGTTGTTAAAAAATGTTAAAGCGGCAACTGTAATAAAACTGTCGAAAGAAAATATTTTATCCGTAAAAAATTTTCTTTCTCAAAAGAACATAAATGATTTATATTTCGAATTGCCACCGTATATAGAAGAAAAAGATATAAAGGTTTATGAAAATTTTATAAATTTTGTTACAGATAAAAAGTACAATAAATTTTTCATAAATAATATTTCACAGATTTATATGTTTGAAGGTAAAAAAAGTTTGTTGTATGCAGGACAATATCTGTATACATTAAACAATTATGCTGCAGAATTTTTATCCGAATATAAAATAAACGGATTTTGTTCATCCTGGGAAGATGATTTACAGAATATAAAAGATTTGTCGAGAGTTTTAAAAAACAATTTAATTGTGTACTTGTCCGGTTTTCCGGAAATAGTAACTTCTAAAATGGAATTTGTTCCCGAAATCAGAAACAAAAATATAAAATCAGATAAAGACGAATTTAAAGTTTTTTCAAATAACAATGAAAATATAATTGTTCCCAAATATCCGATAAATTTACTTGGTTTTAAAAACAGTTTATTAAAATTCGGGGCAAAATCTTTCGGTATAGATTTATCGTATATAGAACCTAATCTAAATTATTTAACACAAGTAATCAGAGCATTCAACAACAACGTTTATATGAGTTCCGTAAATAAATTTAATTTCGAAAGAAAATTAAAATGAGAAAATTTATATTAGTTTTATTATTTATTTTTTTATTCTTTCTTAACATTTATGCCGATAAACCAAAATATGTTTTTCTTGTTGTATGTGACGGAATGTCCGTGTCGAACGAAATTGCATTAAGTAACTTTCTTTACGGGAAAGGGAAACAATTAATATGGAACACTTTTCCCGTACAAACATTTATGACAACGTGGAGTATAAACTCTTACAAAGGAACTTATTCGGAAAAAAATTTTGACAGCGAAAACGGGTATGATACTAACCTTGCCGGAACAATGCCGTATCCCTATTATAAATCGGAACAGGCAGAACGATATTTTAAAGATTCCGTTTCTAGCGACTATGCCGCTGCGGCAACTGCTATGTCCACAGGAAAAAAAGTTTATAACAACAGTTTTTGTTATGATACAAAAACCGATAAAACTATAGAAAATATTACAGATAAAATAAACGAAAAAAAAGAGTACAATGTTGCTCTTGTAACAACTGATAATTTTTATAATTATGTTGCTGCAGGATTTTTAAGTCACAATAAATCAAAAAACAATTACAGTAAAATAGCCGAAGAAATATTGTCGAAAATAAAACCGGAAATAATTGTCGGGCAAAACGATATTTATGAAATGAATAAAGTTGCAGCATCCAACGGCTATTATGTTTTGGATTATCCCGAAATAAATGAACCGCAAGTTTTCGATTTATTAAATAAAAAAATATTTGTAAGATTAAAAAATTATTATGTTCCGTATCCGATAGAATATTTTACTTTGGAAAGTTTTGTATATAGAAACATTGATACAAAATTTTCAAAAGTTGTTTCCGATACAACAAGATTGTTGTTAGAAAAAAATAAGCCTTTTTTTATGCTGGTTGACATTACCGATGTAAGTAAAGCAAATTGTGAGAATGATTATAACAAAATGTTAGGTGCGATGTATGAATTGAACGAAACGATAAAAAAAATTTATGATTTAATAAATTCAAATTATAACGGCATGTCTTTTGATAACAGTATTATAATTGTTGTTTCGGCGTATTCTGCGGGAATGTTAAGATTTAATGCGTATTTGCCTAAAGGAAATCTCCCGAGACCTAACATTCTTTTTAATAGAAAAACCATAATAAAAGCGGATACAAATATAAACTATAGAACAAAGTACAATATTAATGAGTTAGTCGGGTGTTACAGTATAGGTGCAAAATCGAATTTGTTTAAAAAATATATAAATGAAAAAAATATTATTGATAATACCGATATCTATAATGTTTTAAGTGATATCTTTATTAACGATTAAGATTAATAGGCATAACTTAAATTAAGTGCCAGAGAAGCCGATGAAGGAATTGTGTTTCCGTCAAGAACCGTTGTGTTGGAACTCATTCCTGCCGCAAGTTCAAAACGGAATCCGAAAGTATAAATTCCCGTACCCAAAGTATATTCGACATCTGTTTTTGATTCGGATATATTTTTACTTATACCTGCTCTTAAAGGTAAAGTTATAGCTCTGCTGTTTAATAATAAAAATTCTAAACCGAACGATAATTCCTGAGAGTCAAAACCTTCTATAAAAGTTTTATTTTTCATTAAATCCAAATCACAAGCAACAGTAAGTCTGTCAGTCGGATTAATTGCAAGACCTGCTCTTAATTGGTTACCTAAATAATATCTGTCTCCGATCCATTTTAATTCGGAATCCGAAGGTTTTTCCGGCCTTTCAAAATAAGGATTGTTTATGTTTCTTGCGGTGATACCGAATTTAGGATTTAGAAAAATATCTTTTCCTGTAAATTTGCTTATATCTATGAATGCGCCCAAATCGAAACTTATTTGGTTTGATGCTTTCGTTTCTTTAAGAGCATCCCATTCGGCTCTTGCCACTTTTTGATCATCTTTTAAAATCATAATACCGGCTTGTCCCATTTGACCTTGAATATATTTTATGTTTCCGCCTACCTGTAAACCCTCCAAAATTTGGAAACCGCAGCCTGCACTTACTTCGGTGAAAATTCCGGCATCAATAAGAACCTGGGACTCATTATCTTTATAACTTCCCGAAAGAAGATTTTTTAATAATATTTCAATTTGCGGAAAATCTTCGGCTATAGCATCTGCCATTTCTTTTATTTGTTCAACCGTTGAATGGGCTGAATCGGTCATGTTAACTATTGCATTTGCGAGTTCTTGAGAAGATATTCCGGATAAATTAAACAAGTTAGCTACGGAATCTGTTAAATCAAACTTATCCAAAGTTTCTTTTATTATGTTTGCGGCATCTTGTTTTTCGTCGGTATCCGGAGAATCAAAGTTATTTATATTTAATCCGTCTTTAGGAGTAACAAGTCCGATATTTCTTTTATCGATGATTGGTATTATTCCGGAACTTCCGTAAGATCTTACGGAAATAGTAAGTTTACCGAGTTTTGAAGCTAAACCCGCGTTTACACCGGCTACTGCTCCGATATTTTTTAAATTTAATTCCTGCAATGCAATTAAAGCGTCAAGTATCGACATCATATCTGCTGCGGATGCATAATCATTGGTAGCAATTTTATCGGCAACATCTTTGTATTGGTGAACCATTTGATTTATTTTATCTATCAATGTTAAAACTTTGTCGGTGGTTTCAATTTCGGCATTTATATTGAAAGATAAGTTGCTTTCATAGTTAGAATTTGCAAGAAGAGCAGGATTGTAATATTGGGCATCCGTTCCGTAGGCAACAGCAACACCGGCGCCACCCATACCCATGGCTCTTGTACCTACGGCTTGCCATTTATCGGCATAGGATGGTACACTCGTAAACAAAACAAATGTTAAAACAAGACAAAATATTTTTTTCATAAAAATATATTTTAATTCTGTTTTTTTTGCTTTATTGTTTGAATCTTTATGTTTCTTATCGATTTTACATCATCATCTTTGTTAAAAACAACCTTAAGTTCGTAGTCTTTTTTGTTTACTGTTCCGAACACGGATATTCCTTGAGTATTTTCGTCAACGGGATATGTAGAAAAAACCGAAAAATAAGGATTTGTTCTTGCATCGAACGGATAGTCGGCATTAACAGATACTTTATCGTTTTCGAGATAAACACCATTTTCTTTGTAATATTTTATACTGGCATTCATTAAAGCCGAACATAAAACCTTACCGCTAAAAATCTGTTTCGAAGTTTGGTAATTGTTATATGTCAGCTTTATAGATATAACTACTATTACAGTCAACACACAAAAAACTAAAAAAGATATAACAGTTTCTTTTCTCATAGTTAATATTGTTATGACCCTCTATAATAATTATAGTACAAAATTATACAAAATTTCATTAGTTTTTAATAGTGCAAGATAAAAAACTTATTGACTTTTTAATATATTTTTATTATAGTTTTTATATTCTCGTTAGAGAATTTTGTATATTTGGGGGAACTCATGAAAAAACCTGATGTTATTAAACAGGTTGCAGAATGTTCGGGGCTTACACAAGGTCAAGTAAATTTAGCCATAAAAGCTTTGGTTAAAGTTATTCAAGACAATTTAATAAAAGGGGAAACGGTTTCTTTATCCGGTTTAGGTTCGTTTAAATCTAAAGATAGGAAGGCAAGACAAGGTAGAAATCCCAAGACGGGAACCATTGTTCCTGTTCCTGCCGGCAAAAAGGTTTCTTTCAAACCTACAACAACATTAAGAAAACTAATACAAAAATAATGGCAATACTAAAAATTAAACCATCAAATAATTTGGATTCATTGCCTCCTTATTTGTTTGCGAAAATAAACAATTTGAAGTTGGAGTGCTATGCCAAAAAACTCGATGTTATAGATTTGGGAATGGGTAATCCCGACATGCCCACACCTACACATATCGTAGATTGTTTATGCGATACCGTAAAACATCATAAAAATACTCACAGATATCCCCAAGCAAAAGGTATGCCTAAATTCAGAAGAGCAGTTGCCGAATGGATGGGCAGAAGATTCGGAGTGGAATTAGATTATAATACCGAAATAATGTCTCTCATCGGTTCGAAGGAAGGTATTGCTCATTTATGTATGGCATATCTTAATGTAGGAGATTATATTTTGGTATGCGATCCGGCATATCCTGTTCATTTTAATGCTGCAGTTCTTGCAGGTGCAAAAACATATTCGATGCCGTTGTTGGAAGAAAACAATTATCTTCCGGACTTTACAAAAATTCCGGAAAGTATAGCTAAAAAAGCTAAAATGATGATATTGAATTATCCTAATAATCCGACAGCTGCCGTTGCTGATGATCCTGCTTTTTGGAAAGAAGCAATAAGATTTTGTAAAAAATATAAAATACTTTTAATTTCAGATAATGCATATTCCGAACTTATTTTCGGAGAAAATTCTTCACCTTCTATATTTGAGTTTCCGGGTGCAAAAGATGTAGCTCTTGAGTTCCATTCTTTTTCCAAAACGTTCAATATGGCAGGTTGGAGAGTAGGTTGGGCTTGCGGGGCAAAACAGTTGCTTTATCCGTTAGAGAAATTCAAATCTTTTTTGGATTACGGAGTTCCGACTTTTATTCAACTTGCAGCCGTTGCCGCATTAAACGGTTCTCAACAGTGTGTTAAAGAACAAGCTGCAATTTATGAAAGAAGAATGAACAAGATGGTTGACGGATTAAACAAAATCGGTTGGCATGTACAAAAAACCAAAGGAACAATGTATGTTTGGGCAGGTCTTCCCGATAACTTAAAGAAAGAAGGTTCTTTGTCGGTTGCTGAAAGACTTCTTAAAGAAACAGGAGTTGCGGTTTCTCCCGGAGCAGGATTTGGAAAGTGTGGTGAAGGATATGTGAGAATATCGTTGGTAACACATGATAAAAGATTTCATGATGCATTACTTAGAATTAAAAAATTTACATTAAACGGAAAATAAATTTATGAAGAAAAGTTTAAATATCGGTTTGGTTGGTTATGGAACAGTAGGTAAAGGTGTAGTAAAAATTTTGGAAAAAAACAGCGCTATAGCATTGAGAAAAGCAGGCGTAAAAATAAATGTCAGATCTATTTGTGATTTGTATCCGATAGATAAGCCGAAATTGTATGTTAAAAATTTCATGAACATAATAAAAGATCCGGAAATAGATATAGTTGTAGAACTTATCGGCGGATATGAACCTGCAAGAACCGTTATTACCGAAGCTCTTAAGAACGGTAAAAGCGTTGTTACAGCCAATAAAGCAGCATTGGCAAAATATTGGGACGAAATATTTTCTTTGGCACAAGAAAACAAACAGATGGTATATTTTGAAGCATCTGTCGGCGGAGTTATTCCTGTAATACAAGGTTTAAACGAAGGCCTTGCCGGTAACGAAATAAAAAGTATAAAAGGTATTTTGAACGGAACAACAAATTATATATTGAGCAAGATGACAGATGAAGGTGTTACTTACGGCGATGCATTAAAAAGTGCACAGGCATCGGGTTTTGCAGAAGCCAACCCTACGGCGGATGTTAAAGGTCTTGATACAGCAAACAAACTTGCAATATTGTCTTCGCTTGCTTGGGGAAGTTGGATAAAAGTTGAAGATATAAGAGTTAAAGGTATAGATCAACTTGATATAGAGGATGTTAATATAACAAGAGATTTCGGCTATGTATTTAAACTTATAGGTTCCGCGATAAAAACGGATAAAGGTGTGGATTTGTGGGTGGAACCTTGCTTAATAGATCATCATCATTCTTTTGCAAATGTTCATAATGAATATAATGCAATTATGATAAAGGGTGATGCTGCGGATGATGTTATGTTTTACGGTAAAGGTGCAGGACAGTTGCCTGCAGCTTCGGCTGTAGTTTCCGATATTATAGATTTATCTAAATATATTGCTAACGGAACGGCAGGTGTCGTTCAAAATGTTGTATATTCAAAAAAGAAAATAGTTAAATTCTTGCCTCACGGTGACAGCAAGAGCGATTATTATTTAAGATTTTCCGTAGTGAACAGACCCGGAGTTCTTTCAAAAATTTCAGGTATATTGGGTGAACACGGAGTATCGATAGCAAGTTTGTATCAAGATGACAGAAATAAAGATAAAAAAGTTTCAATTATAATTACAACTCACAGAGCTTTGAGCAAACAAATATCAGAAGCATTGAAAGAAATAGATAAATTGTCGATAATAAAAGCCAAAACTGTTAAGTATAGAATAGAAGAATAAATTTCTTTTAGGAGTATCTTATGGCAACAATGTTTATGATCTTTGTGTCGGTATTTTTGGCCGAGCTTGGAGATAAAACACAGATTGCGACGTTGTTGTTTGCAACGGATTCAAAAGTTTCACCGTTTCAAATTTTTTTAGCTTCGGCAGGAGCATTAGTTGTAGCATCTGCGATAGCTGTACTTGCAGGAACATTTGCAAAAACATATTTACAACAAATACCGTTAAAATTAATCAGCGGTATTTGTTTTATTTTGATAGGTTTGTGGACAATTTATAGTTACTATAAGGGGTAGTAATGAAAAAAAACATAAATGTTTTTATTATCACTTTTATTTGTTTATTCTTTTTTTCTTTTATGGCTTATGCGGAAAAAATAATAATGAACGACGGAATCGAATATGAAGGTAACATTCATCATCAAGACGATAATGTCGTTTTTATTGTTTGTAAAGAAGATCTAATAAAATTGAATAAATCGGACATAAAAGAAATTAAAGAAGACGAAAAAGCTAAAAAAAAAACTGGTTTAGTAATTGATGATACCGATGTTGTTGAAGATAATAACGAAGCAATTGTTCAAATAGGATATGACTTTTACGGTAAATATTTACATAAAGGTCATGAAAACGAAACGGATTCTTCAAAAGGTTTAACCTTTGCGGCAAAATATTATCATTATTTTATTGATGAGTTCGGTGTCGGTTGCGGTGTGAATTTTCAGAGCTCAAGAGACCTTGAAGATATTCCGGGGAAAGCTTATTTCGTTCCGGCTTACATATCATTAAAACTTCGTTCAATTCCCACAGAACCCTATAAATACGGTTATGTTGTGGGAAATATAGGATATAACTTCTTCTTTCCGGTTGACGACTACGATAAATATCTTGCAGATGAAAAAGGCGGTTTGTTTTATTCAATAGGGTTGGGTATAGTATATAACAGATTTTTATTTGAAGTTACAGGTGCAATTCACAATGGTACTGCAAGTCTTAAATCTACAACTTATAAAATAGATATAGAATACAGAACATATACATTTTCCATAGGTTATGTGTTTTAAAGAATCTTTTCCTATAAATAAATTTATATTTTTATAAAAAATCTTTGTTTATATTGCATCATCAAATATGATATAATCAACAGTATGAATATAAAAAGTCTTTTTATAATATTAATTTTATTGTTTTTATCCGTTAATGTTTTTGCAGAAAAGAAAACGGTTATCTTTTTTGCGGAAAGTATTGACGGAATGTCTGCAAAAGTTATTCAAAAAATAGAAAGTTCCGATAAATTTTGTTTCGCGGTTTGTTTTGATGAGAACAAGTATATAAAAAAAGAAATTCAAAATTTAATTGTTTCTCATAAAATAGAGCCGATGTTAAATATTATGGAACCGTATTTTCCGTTAATAGCATCACAAATAAATATAAATTCTTCCGATGTTTTTGATAAAACGGATATTTGTAAAGATATTTTAAGTAATTATAAAAAAACTTATAGAACTACATTTGAAAGAAATAAACATGGACTATATTTAAAAGGTCCTGCTTTTAATGACGAAGTTTTAGAATTGTTTTACAAAAATAATATTTTGTGGACAATGGCAAAATCCGATAACGAAAATCAAAAAGGTTTGTTTATAAAAAACGGAGTTGCTCTGTTTGTACCTTATAAAAATTTTACGACAAGCGAAACAAAAATAAAACAATGGTTTGATAGCTTGGGTAATACGAAATTTGTTCCGATAATATTAACGACAACAAATATTAAAAATGAAAAATTTATGTCGGCACTCGTGAATTTTGTTAACAAGAGTAATGACATAGATGTTGAATTGCCGATAAATGCGGCTTTTTACGGATACAATTCAAAAACCATAAAAAGCAATATTGCATTAGAACAGTTATCATCAATTCCAAAAGAAAATATTTTGAAATTATATTTGGCAGATAAGGAAATAAAGGACTATAATAAAAAACAAAATGAAGAAGTTTATACGATTTTGTGCGATGAGCTTTCGAATATGTACAGTTATAATGTTATAAACGGAATTATAAATAATAATAGTAATTCGGCTAAGTTGTTTGATATATCATATACGAATATTTTCAGAATGTTAAACAAAAAGATGCCAAATACTAATGAAATAAAATATGATTTGTCGGACAATAAAAACAGTGATGCGGATAACGGATATTGTAAGTTTATTCAAAAAAATAATTCCATTGTAATTGATAACGAAAGTAATATATTTACAACTTTTTCCGTTAGAAAAAATAATGATTATGTTTCGTTTCAAACGAATGCTGTTTTAAGTAGTGTAGACAGTATTGATATTTATGTTGATATGAACAATATTGCTTATACCGGTTCGCAAAAAATGTTAAAACCGGTAAATGCCTTTTTTGTTCCGGAACATAGTTGGGAATTTGCCATAAGGATAACACAACAAAATATTTATATTTACAAATATTTAGCTTCAGGTTCGGAACTTATTGAAACGATAAAAAATGATGATGAAAGTTCATATGTAAATATTTCTTCGAATATTTTGAAAGGTAACCCGTATAATTGGAGTTATCAAGTTGTTGCAATAAAAGACGGTGAGGTTGTGGATTTTATTGAAAGTAAAGAAAGAAAAGAAAAATTGTTTAACATTTTGCCGTTACAAATAAAGATGTACAATTATATTAATTAAGGTTAGAATATGAAAAAATTTATTACTTTATTATTGTTGTTTTTTGTTTTTGTATCAGCTTATTGCTTTGCAAAGAACGAAATTAAAAATACCGAAATGACGGTAGAAGCTCAAAAGTTAAATGTTATTTTTGACGGACAGGGTTATGATGGCATGAATTTGTATAACATATCCGGAAGTAACTTTTTATCTTTGAGAGAATTGGCAAGTTTTTGTCAGGCAAGATTGGAATGGTATTCGGTAAGTAAAAAAGTTTCAATGAAATTAAAAAACAGATCTATAGATATTTTTTATGATTCAAGAAAAGTTTCATTCGGTAAAAACAAAGTAAAACTCAAAAT
The DNA here is from genome assembly GCA_045223915.1 of Endomicrobiaceae bacterium. GTDB lineage: Bacteria > Elusimicrobiota > Endomicrobiia > Endomicrobiales > Endomicrobiaceae > Ruminimicrobiellum. The sequence continues at coordinate 42,377 of JBGUZU010000030.1, forward strand.
GCCTTCTGTAATGATAAACAAGGAAGTTTATATACCTGTGGAATTTTTAGAATTAAAATATTTTCCTGAAATGTTAGAAGCGGTTGTAAATTTTGATGTAAAGCACAGAATACTTAATGTTTCATCTGTTTCCAATATATCTGCCGTAAGATATTACACGAAGGAAAATAACACCCAGATTGTTATAGAACTTGAAGAACAAATGATGCATACGATAAAAAAAGCCAAAAATTCCATTATTGTTGCTTTTCAAAGAGGTAAAATTATCAAAGACAGTATTGTGGCAAACAACGGAGCAATAAAAGATATTTCTTATGAAACAAAGGGCAGGGAAGCTATTTTTACAATAAATTTAGCTCAAACACCAAAATCCGTAAGGGTCCAAAATTTTAAAAAACCTTTTAAATTGGTAATGGATATAGAACATACAAAACCTGTTGATATGTCTAAACCGGCAAACATATATATACCGGATACTGTAACGAAAACAGATAAAAAAACAATAAGAGCCGTAGAAGAAAAAATTATAGATGAACAAAAAGAACAGAAAACGAAAGATATAAAAACGGAAGAAAAAGTCAAAGATGATAGTAAATCTGAGAGTGTTTCTAAAAAACAAGAAGAACAAAAAACGACCGAACAGCCTAAAGAGACTGAACAAACCGAACAACAGCAACAAGAAAGCGCAGAAGATATTAGCAGAGATATAGATGTTGTTTCCATAGATACAAGAATAATTGCAAATGATTCTCAAATATACGATAAACCTGTATTGGAAGAAGAGGAAGATGATTCCGAAGCTCTTGCGAAAGTGAAAGTGGTAAGTGTTGAGGATGACCAAATTATCGACGACAGTTATGCAATAATTGATGATACGGAAACATTTAAGGATATAATGCCTAAGGTAAAAGAAATTGCTCAAGATGCAAAAGTTATAGTTTTGGATGCTGGACACGGCGGACATGATCCCGGAGCTGTAGGACCGCACGGAACAAAAGAAAAAGATATTAACTTAGCTATAGTGTTGCAATTGGAAAAAGTATTTAAAAAAGATAGAAACTATAAAGTTATTCTTACAAGAAAAGATGATACTTTTATTCCGTTGGTTGAAAGAGCAAATATTGCAAATAAGAACAAAGCGGATTTGTTTGTTTCTGTTCATTGTAATGCAAATTTAAAGAGAACAGCTTCAGGTTTTGAAATTTATTTCTTGTCTGAAAAAGCTTCCGATACGGAGGCAGTTTCAACGGAAACATTGGAAAACTCTGTTATTGCATTGGAAGATAAATCGGATGAGAAAAAGACCGTATTGCAAAATATGTTGTGGTCAATGGTTGTAAACGAATATATAAATGAGTCTTCCGAACTTTCAAGCTTTGTTATTGCAGAAGCTTCAGGAAGATTGAAAATACCGAGCAGAGGAATAAAACAGGCAAACTTCTATGTTTTAAGAGGTACTCAAATGCCTTCTGTGCTTGTTGAAACAGCATATATAAGTAATTATACGGAAGAAGCAAAACTGGCTACAGAAAGTTTCCAAAAATCTGTTGCAGATTCAATATATGAGGGTATAAAGAAATACTATGCAAGAAAAGCAAATAAAAAATAACAGAGCCATAGGAATATTTGATTCGGGTTTTGGCGGACTTACGGTTATGTCGGCTATATCGAAATTGTTGCCGAATGAAAATCTTATTTATTTCGGAGATACGGCACATGTTCCTTACGGCTCGAAATCCAAAAAAATAGTTACCGAGTTTGCAACAAAAATTTCCAAGTTTCTTGTTAAAAACAATGTAAAGATGATTGTTATTGCCTGTAATACGGCTTCCGCATTCAGCTTGGATTATTTGAAAAAAAATATTAAAGTTCCGGTTATAGGTGTGATAAAAGCCGGTTCTGTAATGGCGGCACAAAATACAAAAAATAAAAGAGTCGGTGTTATAGGTACGGAAGGAACCGTTAAAAGCAGTGCTTATGAAAAAGAAATTAAAAAGTATGATAATAAAATAAATTGTTTTTCGAAGGCATGTCCGTTGTTTGTTCCGTTGGTTGAAGAAGGGTGGAATAACGGCAAAATAACGGAAGATATTATAAATGTTTATTTAAAAAATTTGGTTGATAAGAAGATAGATACGATAATTTTGGGATGTACTCATTATCCGTTATTAAAAGAGACAATAAAAAAAGTTATAGGTAAAAAGATAAACATTATTGATTCGGCAAATGCTGTTGCATTGGCAGTGAAGGCACTATTAACAGAAAAAAAATTATTGAGAACTTCGGGTAAAGCTACATATAAATTTTATGTCAGTGACGGTCCGGAAAAATTTAAAAATATAGGCAGTAAATTTTTAGGTAAAAAAATATTAACCGTAAAAAAAGTGGAGATAGATTAATATGAAATATAAACTTTCCGTATTTAAACATTTTTCATCGGCACATGCTTTAAGAGGATATAAAGGCAAATGCGAAAATTTGCATGGGCACAATTGGAAAGTAAGAGTTTGCCTTTGCGGAACAAAGCTTGATGAAATAGGTATGCTTGTAGATTTTACCGATATGAAAGCACACCTCGATAAAATCATGGCAAAATTGGATCATAAATTTTTAAATGAAACAGCTCCTTTCGATAAGATAAATCCTACGGCGGAAAATATCGCAACGTTTATATTTAACGAAATGAAAATATTTGAAACCGAAGATATAAAAGTTTGTGAAGTTGAAGTGTGGGAAAGTGAAACTTCTTCTGCAGTGGTGTCACAATGAAACAAAAGGCAATAATATTATTTTCAAGCGGTCTTGATTCCACAACAGTTTTGTATTATGCAATGAGTAAAGGGTATGATTGTCATTGCTTAATATTCGATTACGGGCAAAAGCATAATAAAGAAGTAGAAAATGCCAAAAAATTTGCTAAAAGTTTAAAGTTAAATTATCATGTTGTAAAAACTTCTATCCCTTGGGACACAAGTTCATTAATAAATAAGAATAAAAAAATTCCGGAACATAAACAAATAAAAGAAGGTTTTGTCCCGTCAACTTATGTTCCCGGAAGAAACACCATATTTTTGTCGTATGCAATTTCATATGCGGAAACGATAAAGGCAAAAAAAATATTTTTAGGAATTAACGCAGTCGATTTTTCTTCATATCCGGATTGTACCCCGCAATATTTAAAATCCATGCAGCAGGTTATGAAAGCATTAAACAATGGTATAGAAATTTGTGCTCCCATAGAAAAATATTCTAAAGCTCAAATAATAAAGTTGGGAACAAAGCTAAAAGTTCCTTATGAAAAAACTTGGAGCTGTTACAACGGTAAAAACAAACCTTGCGGAAAGTGTGATTCCTGCAAATTAAGAGCCAAAGGTTTTAAAGAGGCAGGTATAGATGATCCGGCACTCAAATAAAAAATCCATAAATTCTTTAATTATTGCACCGATAGACGAAGTGTTTTTTTCGTATCAGGGTGAAGGAATATATGCCGGAATACCACAGATATTTGTAAGATTTTCCGGATGCAATTTGAGGTGTGATTATTGCGATACACCAAAATCTTTAAAAATAAATTCCGGTTCAAAATATTTTACAACACAAGCTCTGTTTGAATATATAACAGACACATATAATCAAAATAAAAATAAATTTTACGGGCAAAAACCTTCGGTTTCATTTACCGGAGGAGAACCGTTAATATATACGGACTTTATTTTAGAGTTAATACAAAAATATTTGAAAAATAAATTTTCTGCTTATATCGAAACTAACGGAAGTTTACCGCAACAAATAAAAAAGATTTATAAGTATTGTGATGTCGTATCTATGGATATAAAGTTTAAATCTGCCTGTAAAAGAGATTTGTTTAAAGAACATACCGGTTTTCTAAAAATATGTAAAAATAAAGTTTTCGTAAAAACCATTATAACAGAAAATACTGCCGAAAAAGAATTTGTAAAAGCCGTTAACACTATTTCAAAAGTGTCAGATAAAATTCCGCTTATTATTCAACCTGCAAGTTTTGATAATATTACAAATCAAAAAGTCTTAAAGTTTTATTCTATAGCAACAGTAAAAATAAAAGATGTCAGAATATTGCCGCAATTACACAAATTGTGGAAAATAAGATGAAAATTGCAAAGCAATTTTGAGGCATAGATGTATAGAAGTATGGATGTATGGAAACTACAAGAACAACAAAAGATTAGATTGAGCAATGAAAAAATTGTTTTTTATTTGGAGAAACAACAATGACGATGTGCAGAAGTGAGTTGGAACAATTTGGAAACAAATTTGTGAAAATATTAAATGATAATGAACTTATAGCAAGTTTTGATGATACTTGTTTTAGGGATTATTTATTGCAAATATCATTGAAAAATAAATTAATTAAATTGGGTAAAATCGGGGTTTATTATAAACCGTCAAAGAAATCGTTTTCGCTGGTTACTACAAACATTAAAGATAAAGAATCCGTTGAAATTATAAACAAATGTTGGGATGAAGTTAACGGATTCAAAACATTTAAAGAAGAGTCCGGCATTTATGAAGCTTTTGTTGACGGTTCTTATATAGATGGTAAAACAGGATACGGTGCGGCAATATTTTTGGGTGATAAAGAAATAGAAAAGTTTTCCGGAAGGCTTGATGATACATCAACAAGGCAGTTCGGAGGGGAACTTTATTCGGTTACTCTTGTTTTAAAATGGTGCGAACTAAATAATATAAAGAAAATAAGAATAAATTATGATTATTTGGGTATTGAATATTTTGCTACGGGTAAATGGAAACCAAAAAACAGTCTTGCTCAAGAGTATGTGGAAATAGTTTCTTCATGTGACATAGATATATTGTGGCGAAAAATAGATAGCCATACCGGAAATAAAAAGAATGATTTAGCGGATAAATTAGCTAAAGAAGGTGTTAATAAGTGAATTTCACAAAAATTTCACAAATGTTTCAAGGAAAGTTTTCACAAAAAGACTATAATTTAGAATAGTGAAGCAGCAAATAAAAAATATATTGAAAAAATAAGGAAAATAGACTATAAAATTAAGTAGTATTTTGTAAAGGAAGTAAAAGAGAAAATAAGGGATATATAATGAAAGGATTGATTAAGGTAAAATCAATTAAGGTTTTATTGTCTGTAAGAGTAATGAGAGTTGCTCTTGCTATGCTTATTTTTTGCAGTATGATAATAAACGGATTTATGCCGAAATCAATAGAGAATAAAGAGAGTATAGCAGCGATAATCGGAGCAGTGGTAAACAATGTGATAGTAGAGACATTCAAGAGTTGTACGGACACATTGACAGTGATGAGCAATAAGGTGACAAAAGATTTGTATAAGTATTTAAGGTTGGGTGAAACAGGAGCTGAAGCCCCGATAAACAGCGGACAGGGTAAAGAAGAAACACCTGTAAATACCAGCAGTGACAGCGGAATAGAGATAGAAAGCAGGCAATATAAAGAGCTTGTAGTATATAACGAAGAAGATGAAGCAGTAACAATATCAGTAGGTAAGATATCGGAGAGGTTG
>JBGUZU010000031.1:0-2108 GCA_045223915.1 Endomicrobiaceae bacterium
GATAACCATACATTGTACGATCACTTAACTGTCTTTCATTTTGAAATGTTTTTAATAATGTTTCATCTTCACCATTCAAATAATCCCTGTACTCATCCATACTTATAACCTCCCATTACATTATTGAACCAACCAATATCATTCCGTTTCTTCTGTTTCTGGAATGTTTGTTTTAATTTAACATTAGTTAACCATGCAATACCATTGCCTCTTGTTTCATCAATACTTTCTAATGCATCATAACTCCAATCACATTTAATTAATAAATCCCTTTCGTATAATGCATCTTCAAGATTATCAAATATACCATAAGAAACATTATCTTTTATAATCCAATATCTGCCTTTTTTCTTTTGAATATATTTACGAGGATTAACTGGTCTTAAAGATTCATCCCAATTCTCACGAATACACTTATCCCTGTAATTAACCGCTTCCTCTAAAGAATCAAAAGTACCATAACTATATCTTTTACGGTCTCCTTTGCGTTTATTACCAAAACTTTTTTCGACTTTGAATTTATCCCCCACTTTTTGAATAAACTTAGGAGTTGAATGTATGAATCTTTCACTTAACGGCCAATCACGACTTTTAAAATACTCTTTAAAATACTCTGCTTGTGCAAGAGTATCATAAGAACCAAAACTATATGACTTGCCATCCTTATATTTTGATATCTCATATTTACCTGAAGCAGTTCTACGAATATTACGAGGCAACATTTTTTAGAATACTCCTTTAATCTAATTTTATAGAGTATTGTTTGTTGTTGAAGTGCAGATATTGTAACATTTAAATTAATTTAAATCAATTCCTAATCTCGCACTAATAGATTCAATTTCAAGTAATGCTACTGTTTTATCATTGTTTTGAATTTTATCTTCATTTTTAAGCCAGTGGTATTGTTCTCTTAGTGTTTTTGCTACTATCTGTTGGTGGTTGTCTAGTATTTTTTTCCAATGAGTTACTTCTTGTTTTAATTGTTCATTCTCATGATACAAAGTATTTAACAATTCGTGTTGAGTATTTAACCATTCACATAGTTTATTCGCATTGCTTTTATAGTAAATTCCTTCACTTAAAGGTAATTCCCCATAATAATCTATAATACTGTAAATTGTTGCACCTTGCCTTAGTTTAACAGTAAATCGTTTCTTTTCAGTCATTCTAAATCACCTAACTCTTGTTTCAAATCTAAAAACATATGAATAGTATTACAAGGCAAATCACCATAATCTCCCTTTTTAAACTCATCAATTTTATTATCAATCAACCGATTAATACTTGCTAATTGTTTTTTTAACTGTTCATTCTCTTCTGAGAAGTTATTTAGTAAATCCACTAATTCTAAACATTTTTCTTTTCGATGGGTTTCATATGTATGATAAGTAGTTGTTGTATCTGATTTCTTTTTTGCAGTTGAATTATCCACAATAAAAGGTAACATTATATCGCCAATTGTTTCCATTCTAAATCGTTTATTTTCAGTCATTTTTCTACCAACCTATCATCAATAAACATTGCACATTTACTTTTACTACTACAACCGATATGTACACAAGGATAATCAAATTCTTCAAAACCAAATTCTTCACACAAACAAGTAACCATATTTCTTGCATAATCAGTATATCTTTTATGTGGAAGGTAATTTTTAGTTTTACATAATTTTTGTGCTTTTTTAACAATATCAAAGAACATTTTATTAGACATAAGTGTTTTGTGTGATAAAATAGTTGTTTCAAAGGCAGAATAACCATATGCTTCAATAACATAAATATATCGTTTTTCAGTCATTCAAAATCACCACCTAAAAAGGTTACATTTAAATTTTCTACGAATATTAAACATCATATATTTTCTTGTTTTTGGTAATCTTGCAAGACAATTATGTAACCTTATATTAATGTGCATATGACCTTTCATAATAGGAGTATTCTGTTCTTTCCATCGTATTTTAGGTCTAAATCGTTTTTCAGTCATTCACATTCCCCCATATCATACGCTAATGAAAAACCTTTATCCTCATATTTCGCTTCTAACTGTTCAATAATACAAATTAGTTTCTTATTTTCTTTTTTTAACTCTTCATTCTCTTCAGTTAATTT
>JBGUZU010000032.1:0-44336 GCA_045223915.1 Endomicrobiaceae bacterium
TATTGAAACTCAGGAAATCGAGTACACCCTTACGGGATCCAAGTACACTTCATTCCTGAGTTTCTTCATTCTAACACAAAATCTTAAACTCTCTAACGACACCATCGTGTCATCCCGCACTTGATGCGGGATCTCGCCGTTGCCGTTGTTGACTTTCAAAGGATTAAAGATTTTAAATTATAACGAAGTATTTGGCGACTCGTTGTTTGTCGTTTTGACGAAACAAGAGTTTCAAAGTTTTTGCTTAGAATAAAGCATTTGCCGACTGCGGTGTACATAAATGGAAGCGACAGCGGATGGTACATAAAGAAGACAAATGCGAAATTATAAGCAAAAAATAAAACTCGCTTAGCTACTTACATTTTTTTGATTTTATATACAAAAAAATGATATCATAACTAGATAAATTTATATATTGGAAGGAATAAGAAAATGGCAGAAAATCAAGAACAAAAAAATGAAACTTCGCAAGCTACTATAGATACAATAATAGCACAAAGAAAAAATAAAGCAGATACAATGAGAGCTGCAAAAATAGATCCGTATCCCGCAAGAATAAAAATAGACAGCAAAATTGCTCAAGTTAGAGAAAAATACGATTCTTTACAAAAAGAAGAAATGTCTAAAGATCAGGTTACCGTTGCAGGAAGAATGATGTCAAGAAGAGATATGGGTAAAGCATCTTTTATAGATATTGCCGACGGTACGGGCAGAATACAGGTTTATGTCAGAAAAGATCAAATCGGTGAACAGGATTTTAAGATATTTAAAGAAATGTCGGATTTATCTGACTTTGTTTTAATAACAGGTGTACCTTTCAGAACAAGAACAGGAGAACTCAGTTTAAAAGCAGACAAGTTTTCTATAGCAACAAAAGCTTTCAGACCGTTACCGGAAAAGTGGCACGGTTTAAAAGATACCGAAACAAGATACAGACAAAGATATTTGGATTTAATTGCCAACCCCGACGTAAAAGAAGTATTTAAGAAAAGAAGTACTATAATTTCTTCCATAAGAAAAAAACTTGAAGAGTTAGGCTTTATTGAAGTTGAAACACCTATATTACAAACTCTTGCAGGCGGAGCAAATGCAAAACCTTTTATTACTCACCATAATGCACTCGACATGGATTTGTATATGAGAATCGCTCCGGAACTTTTCTTAAAAAGATTGGTCGTCGGCGGAATAGAAAGAGTATTTGAAATCGGCAGAAATTTCAGAAACGAAGGTATCGACAGAAACCATAATCCCGAGTTTACAATGATGGAACTTTACCAGGCATATGCGGATTATAACGATATGATGGATTTAACGGAAGTATTAATAAAAAATGCGGCAGCATCTATCGGTGTAACGGATATAAATCTTAATTTCAGAAGAGCAAAACTTTTTGATTTAATAAAAGAATATACAAACCTTGATTTACTTCAATATGTCGGAACCGGCAAAATGTATGAGCAGGTAAAACATTTGAATCTTGATGTTGCACCCGATGCCGGTGACCAGAAAGTGTTGGATGCAGTGTTAGACGAAAAAGTTATACCTAATTTGCAACAACCCACTTTTGTTATGGATCACCCTGCAATATATTCACCGTTAACAAAGGTTAAATTCGAACAACCTGAAATTGCGGAAAGATTCGAACTTTATATAAACGGTATGGAAATATGTAATGCTTACTCCGAAATGAATGATCCTCACTTACAAAAAATAAGATTCCAACAACAAATGGAAGCTAAAGTTCAAGGTGACGAAGAAGCTCAACCTTATGATGCCGATTATATAAATGCTTTGGAACAAGGTCTTCCTCCTACGGGCGGACTCGGAATAGGTATCGACAGATTGGTTATGATTTTAACCAAATCGGAATCTATCAGAGAAGTAATATTTTTCCCGACAATGAGACCTGAATGTTAGGATCAGCCGAACTTTTTATCGCTTACAGATACATAAAAGCAAGGAAAAAAGGATTTTTTGCCTTTTTAACTACACTTATAGCTATAGGCGGAACAACACTCGGTGTATGTGCCTTGGTTATAACTTTATCAGTAATGACGGGATTTCAACAAGATATCAGAACAAAAATTTTGGGAATCCAACCGCACATTTATTTAACGAGAACAGACGGCGTTTTGTTCGATAATTATAAAGAAGTAATGGATAAAATTTCCGGTTACGATTATATAAAAGCATCTTCTCCTTACATATTCGGACAATCCATAATAAAAAAACAAGGATATACACAAGGAACAGGTGCTTTGGTAAAAGGTATAGATTTTCAGTCCGAAAATAAGTTGATGGATTTAAAATCCAAACTTTCAAAAGACAGTATTTTGTTGGATAACGAAATAAGTGACGACGGTATACTTTTGGGTAACGAACTTGCAGATTCTATTCATGCCAATGTAGGTGATTATGTTATTGTAATGTTTCCCAGTCAAATGTCTTCCGTTCCGAAAATGAAAAAATTGAAAATCGAAGCAATTTTTCATTCGGGAATGTATGAATACGATACAACTCTTGCTTATGTTGATTTAAGATCTGCGGATGAAATGTTTTCTTTTGACGGCGGTGTAAGCGGTATAGCAATAAAAACTTCAAGTTTCGATAAAGCAACAAAATTTGCAAAAGATTTGCAGGAAAAATTAGGGTATCCTTACAGAGCAAGATCTTGGATAGAAATGAATAAAAATCTTTTTTCGGCTTTGAAACTTGAAAAAATTATGATGTTTATAATTCTTGCTTTAATTATTATAGTTGCCGCATTTAACATAATTTCAAATATACTTTTGCTCAGTGTGGAAAAAGCAAAAGAAATCGGGATATTGTCTGCTATGGGATTTTCAAAGTTTGCAATATCCAAAATATTTTTTTACGAAGGAATTATTGTCGGATCAGTCGGAACTGTGTTAGGGTTAGCTTTAGGAATATTTATAAGTTACGGACTTAAAAATTTTGAAATATTTAAACTTCCAAAAGGTGTATATTATGTCGACAGGTTACCTGTTATGATAATACCTACGGATATTTGTTTGGTTGCGGTATGTGCTTTTGCAATAACTATAATCGCAGGGTTGTATCCGGCATATCAGGTATCTAAGTTGGAACCTTTGGAAGCAATAAGATACAACTAAAATTTTTGCTTTGCAAAAATTGAGGGATAGAGGGCTGGAGGAATAGAGGTATAGAAAATATAGTATGAAATTTAGTTGTCCGTACTTCCATACCTCCATACCTCCATACATCTGGATAAAATGAAACTTGAAACTAAAAATTTAACTAAAAATTATATTGTGCCTAAATCAGGAGAAGTAAAAGTCCTCAAGGGTATAGATTTATTAATAAACTCCGGTGAAAAGGTGGCTTTGACGGGACCGTCAGGTGCAGGTAAAAGTACACTTATTCACATTTTGGGACTTATGGATAAACCTACATCCGGCAATGTCTTAATCGATGGTAACGATATAACTTCTTTCAGTCCTGCAAAACTTGCAAAAATGAGAAAAGAAAATATCGGCTTTGTTTTCCAATTTCATTATTTGTTGGCGGATTTTACCGTTATGGAAAATATTTTGATGCCGGTATGGAACGAAAGGAAAATAAAAAAAGAGTATGCTTTAAACATGTTGGAAACAATGGGCTTAACCGACAGAGCAAACCATATGCCTAACGAGTTGTCCGGAGGGGAACAACAACGAGTGGCCCTTGCAAGGGCATTGATTAATAATCCGAAAATACTTTTTGCCGATGAACCGACGGGCAATTTAGACAGAAAAACAGGTGAAAAAATAGAAACTTTGATGTTTGAAATGTGTAATAAGTTAAAAACAACTTTGTTGGTTGTTACTCACAGCCAGGAACTTGCAAACTTGGCAGACAGACAAATAAAAATCGTAGATGGAAAAATTTGTTAAAAAATTGCAAAGCAATTTCAAAAGATATATTATTATATATATTATATTTATATAAATAATAAATAATATTACTAAAACAATAGGAGAGTGGTCAAATGAAGATTTATTTAAACGGAAAATTTGTAAACAAAGAAGATGCTGTAGTATCGGTTTTTGATCATGGTGTTCTTTACGGAGACGGAGTATTTGAAGGTATAAGAGCATATAACGGAAGAGTATTCAGATGCAAAGAACATATCGACAGACTTTATGACAGTGCAAAAGCTATAGCACTTGATATCGGTATGACAAAAAAAGAAATGACAAATGCATTGTTGGATACATTGGCAATAAACAAATTAGACGATGCTTATATAAGACTTGTTGTTACAAGAGGAGCAGGTGATTTGGGATTGGATCCTGCAAACTGCGGAAAACCTACAGTATTTATTATTGCGGATAAAATTTCTTTGTATCCTGATTCATTGTATAAAAACGGTCTTGAAGTTATTACGGTATGCACAAGAAGAAATTCACCTGATGCATTAAGCCCGAATATTAAATCATTGAACTATTTGAATAACATAATGGCAAAAATGGAAGCAAAAAGAGCAGGAGTTTTGGAAGCAATTATGTTAAACAGAGAAGGGTATGTTGTTGAATGCAGCGGTGATAATATTTTCATAGTTAAAAACGGAATAGTTTTCACACCTCCGGCAACAGCAGGTGCATTGAAAGGTGTTACAAGAAACACATCAATGGAACTTTTGAAGAATAAATTGAAATTGGAAGTAAGAGAAGTTTTAATTGCTCCTTATGATTTGTATACTGCAGATGAATGCTTCTTAACCGGAACAGCTGCTGAAGCTATACCTGTAGTAAAAGTTGACGGCAGAGTAATAGGTGACGGAAAACCGGGTAAAGTATTCCCTAAACTTTTGAAAGAGTTTAAGGCATTAACAAGATCAACCGGTGAACCTATAAAGAGAAAAAAATAAAATTAAAATTTGAATGTGGAAGATTATAAGATATGTTTTATATTTTACTGTTTTAATTTTAGTATTTTCTGTTACATATAATTTCAGAGAATATTATTATGTTCCATACATTCAAAAAGCAATTAATAAAGTTGATTCAAGAATAAAATTTAGAAATTTCTCTATAAAGTTGCCGTTTAGTTTAATACTTCACGATATAGAGTTTGATAACAAGATTTTTGTAAGTACAGCAGAAATGAGATTTGAGCCGGACATATTCTTTCAGAATATAAAGTCTCCGCTCAAATCTCTTTCTTCTTTAAAGATAGACAAAATAAGTTACATAGACGAGAAACAAGAAATAGGCCTTCCTTCCGAGCAGGAACAACCAAAAACCGCATTTGAAAAAATAAAAATCAATATTTTAACGAAAACAATTTCTTTATTTAATGTAACTTGCGAAGTAAACAGAGCAAATATCCTTATAAAAAATAAACTTATTAAAATGAAAAATGTGAATTTTACATTGAATAAAGAAATGGATATCGGCGGTGAAATTCTTTATTCCAAATATAAAGTGCATACGAGAGGAAATTTAAAGTTAGACGGGAATTTTATTACAAGCAATTTTTATACCGAAATAGACGGCCTTATAAAATCCAAATTTGATTTGCTCGGTAATTATAATTTATATGATGATACTTTTGATTATAATGTTGAAACAAAAGAGTTGTTTGTTAACAGGCTTGAACTGGGAACATTAACTACAAACATAAAAAAAACCACGGATACTTTTACGGTCGCATCAACCGGAGATAACATTAATGCCTTTTTAAAATCAAATAATTTGAAATTTGAAGTTTGGAATTCTACCGGTACAATGACTTTAAGAGACACCAGTGATGTACTTAACACAAAAATAGATTATTCCGCAGATTCTAATAATAAGAAATTAGATTTGAAAATCAATGCAACCGATGTTACAATATTCGGTAATAATTTCGGCAATTTAAACATTAAAGCCAATAACAGCGATGATGAGTTAAAAACTCACTGTTACCATACTTCAGGTAACAGTTTTGAATCGACAATAAAAGATGACGGAAGTTATTATACCGATGTTTACAATAATAAAAAGAAAGTTGGTTATTTATCCGGAAATTATAAGAAGGGTGAAGTCAGCGTTGATATTAAAAATATTCTTATAAAACAACTTCCGTTTATGGAAAAATTTAAAAATGTAAAAGGCAGTTTGTCTCTTTACGGTAATATAGACAGTAAAAAAGGAACAATATATTTAACGGGTAAACAAATTGCTTCAAAAAATTTAAAGAATTTTGATATATCCGGGAAATTATATAAACAAGATTATAAATGGTTTGCGGAAATAAGCACAAAAGATAAAAAAATCGATGTGAATGCTTTTTATGAAACAAAGCAAAATAACGGAGCAACAATATACTATAACGGTGTGGATTCAAATAATGTTCTGCAAATTTTAGGATTAAAAAATCCGCAATTATCAGGAAAAGTTACGGGAACAATAAATTATTCCGGAAAAGACAAAACAACATCCGTTAATATGAATTTAAAAAAAGGTGAACTGTTCGGCAATGAGTTCAATACATGGAATATTGCGGGACATTATTCCAATAAGCAAATAAATATTTCAACATTTTCTTTCAGCGGACCTCAAACGAAAATAGATACAAAATCGTTTATAGATTTTGCGGATAAAAAAGCCGATTCTTATTTCAACACATCAATTAAAAATTTTAAATTAAAAGGTGTAAATATTAATTACGATTTAACTATTAACGGTAAACTTGTTGAAGATAATAAAATAATAGGGAAAATATCTGCCGATAAGTTTGAAGTAGGTAAAGTAAATCTTGCACATAAGGCCTTTATGGAACTGTCCAAAGAAAAATTAAGTTTGAAACATTTTAATAACGGTAACGGATTATCGGGAAATTTTGAGTATATCTTTTCTACGGGTGCACTTTCTTCCGTAATTAAACACACGGAATCAAAATTATCTCAGTATTATTCAAATGTAAAAGGCAGATTAACATCTGAAATAAGAACTTCCGGAGACATAAGTAATCCAACGATTCTTGTAAATGCAAAGATAAATAACGGACTTTATAATGATTTGGCTTTTGATTTCAATACAAATGTTTCATACAGAAATAAAAAAATGAATTTGAATAAATTTACCATAAATGCGGGGGATAAAGAAAAAGCTAAAATAACAGGTTCGGGTATTTTGGATGCAACAAAAAGCAACTTGCAAATAGAATTCAAGGATGTATCGGAAAAAATAATAAACAAATATTTTGGATTCAGAACACCGTTAAAAGGAACTTTTTACGGAAACGGAACAGTTACCGGAAGAATAAAAAATTTAAAATATGAATTGAATTTGTATGCCGACACAATGTTTGTTAAGTCATTAAAATTTAATTCTTTTGTTTCAAAACTTACAGCACAAAATAAAATTATATCCATAGAAGATGCTAAAGTTAAACTTTCCGACAGTGAAATGAAAATTTTATCGGCAAACTTTGATGCCAATACAAAAACGTACAATTCCGAATTAAAATTCGTTAATACTCATTTGGGACCGTTCGACGTTTTCGGTAATGTGAAAATAGACGGTAAAATGACAAAGAAAAACCAAAGATATATGTATAAAGGTAAAATAAATTTTATAAATTTATGGCTTAATGATGAAAGAGTGGATTCTTTGGCTTTAAGCTATACCGTTTTGGACAGAAATTTTGAATTTAAAACGGAAGACGGTAAGAAAATTAATTTGTCGGGCGGGATTTTATTTAACAATTATCCTAAGGTTTCTTTTAAAGATATTTTGTTTAACTACGGTATTCAATACTACAATTTGAACGGTTTTGTTTTGTCTGATAATATTGATATAAATATGACGGGCAAAAAACTGGATTTGGCAACATTAACTGATTTATTTGCCTTACCGATAAATATGACCGGAGCAGTAGATTTTAATTTAAAAACAAAAGGAAAAATTGCCGACCCGGATATAAATTTAACAATAAATTCTTCAAACGGGTCTGTTTATAATGTTCCTTTTGATTTGTTTGATATAGCGGTTGATGTAAAAGATAATAATCTTAATATTGATAAGTTTAATGTTAAAAAGTCCGGGAAATATAATGTTACCGTTGACGGTTTTTTCCCGTTTTGGCTCGATTCCAAATTAAGAAAATCAATGATGAATAAAGAGGTAAAAGTTCATTATAAAGTGAATGATGACAGTTTATATATACTTAAAAATTTGGCAAACAATACAATTACCGCAAAAAAAGGAAGTTTGAAAATAGACGGTAACCTCATAGGAATAAGAAAGAATATTTCCAATGTCGGTAAAATGACTATGACAGGAACAAATATAAAAACGGAATCTTATGTAAGTAAAATCAAAGATTTGGATGTTAATATTGTTTGGGATAAAAATTTATTTAAAATAGAAAAAGCAAAAGCTAAAGTCGGTTCGGGAATATTGGAAGCTGCGGGAACATTGAAAATGCAGGGTATAAATCCTTCCGTTTATGACTTAAGGTTGTTTACATCAAAGCAGGGAATTCCGGTTGTTGTTAAACAGTTGCCGATACCTACATCGGGCGTTTTGAAAATGGAAGCAAGCGGTTTTGCAAATTATACGAAAGGTGTTCCGATATTTGATTTTAAATTAAAAGGTACACCGAAAGATTTAAAACTTACGGGTTGGGCTGAACTTGAAAGTACAAGCCTTTGCTTTCCTCCGCCGGTAAAAAGTGATACGGAAATTCCTGATTTTATTGCCGAACTTTTTAAAAATTTATACATAGATATAGACTTGAAAAACGGTGTGGATACAAATTTTGAAAACTCCGTATTAAATGTAGCATTGAAAGGCTCCATAAATTTAAAAGGACCTATAGATGATATATCCGCTAACGGTGTTGCAACATCCGACAGAGGTTTGTTTTCTATTATAGGAAATGATTTTGATGTTGTAAGTGCAAAAATAGAAATAATAAATAACGAATTGTTTATAACGGCGGAAGGTGAAGCGGATGTATACACTGCGGGTGACAGTGCTGCGGAAGTTATTAAAGTTTATATAGACAGATCGAATATAGATAACATAAAAACAAGGTTTGCTTCCAAAAACGATCCTACGATGGATTCTAAAAAAGCACTTGCAAGACTTACCAAAACAGATCCGTCACAGGTTACCGCACTTGATACCAGTACGGACTTTTTAGCAAAACAACAGGCAATAAGATTGTTTAGTTCAAGTGTTGCTACACCTCTTGCAAATACCGTTCTTAAAAAAACTGGAATAATAGATAATATTCGTCTCGGCTTTATAAATCAGGATACTTTACAAATTGATCCCGATGAACAAGCTACTATGGCGGAACTTCTTTACGGAATGAAATATTCCGTTGAAAAGAATGTTAACAGATTATTACAAATAGGTTATTCTGTAACTTTCGATAAAGTTCAAAGAGAAATAGATTTGAAACAAGCACTTGAAATGTCGTTTAAGTTAAACAGAAATTTGTTCTTGAAGGGTAGTTACGGGTTACATTCCGATAATCCCAACTATGAACCCGAAAAGAAATTTATGATAGAACAAAGGTTAAGGTTTTAGTTATGCTCGGGCTATATGTTCATATACCATTCTGTACAAAAAAATGTTTTTATTGTGATTTTGTTTCCGTGCCTTATGATGAAGGATTGGCAGACAATTATTTAAAAGCATTGGAAACAGAAGCACAAAAATATAAAGGTGCAACAATAGATACAGTCTATATAGGAGGGGGAACTCCATCCACTTTATCTATCTCTCAACAAAAAAAGTTAGCAGAAATTATAAATGCAAATTTTAATGTTTCGTTCTGTAAAGAAATAACGGTGGAATTAAATCCCGAATCGACGACTGAAGAAAAACTAAAACTTTTGTTTGATGCCAGAGTAACAAGGTTAAGTTTAGGGTTGCAAAGTATATATGATCAAAGTTTAACGGTTTTGGGGAGATTACACAATTACGAAAAATTTAAAAAAGCTTATTATTCTGCAAGAGAAACTGGGTTTAATAATATTAATATGGATTTGATGTACGGAATACCGAACCAAACATTAAACAGTTGGGAAAAAACATTAAAAGAAGTGTTAAAACTTGAATCTCAACATATATCGTTGTACCCGTTAACGGTGGAACCGAACACTCCTTTTTATAAAAAGAAAGTTGAACCTAATACTGAACTGCAGGCGGAAATGTACGATTTTGCATGCTCTTTTTTGAAAGAAAACGGATTCGAACATTACGAAATTTCAAATTGGGCCAAAGAAAAAAAGTATTCACTGCACAACAAATTGTATTGGCGAAATAAGTCGTATATCGGGCTCGGTACAAGTGCTTCGTCTTACTATAAAAGGTACAGATACAAAAATAATACCAACGTAATAAAATATATCGAAAATCTTTTGAGCGGTAAAAATATCATTATAGAAAAAGAATATATAAACGATGACTTATATAAGAAGGAAAAAATAATGTTAGGGTTAAGGTTGGCCGAAGGTGTGGATATAAAATATTTTGAAGATACTAAAGATATCTTGGATAAGTATGTTGCCGACGGTATGCTGGCAGTTGAAAATAACAGGGTTCGCTTTACACAAAAAGCATTATTTGTTTCAAACTCCATACTTTCTGATTTCATATAATTCGGCAAGTTGAAAATTTGATACATATACAGTAAGATATTAGTATCATCTTGATTAGAAATCCATTAGAATGACTAATATTGTAGTAATTACCAATGGAGGCTCACAGTTGACAAGTAATCAGGTTCAAGTGAGTATTTATTGCCTGGCATTTAATCATGAAAAATACATTCGTCGGTGTTTAGACGGCTTTTTGATGCAAAAGGAAGTAACTTTTGAGATTATTATTCATGATGATGCTTCAACCGATAAAACAGCGAATATTATCCGTGAGTACGAGGAAAAATATCCAAATATTTTCAAACCTATTTATCAAACAAAAAATCACAAGTATTTTCCTAATGTTGATTATGGAATGAAATATATAGTTCCGGTAGTTAGGGGAAAATATATTGCCATGTGCGATGGAGATGATTACTGGACAGATCCTCATAAACTGAAGAAACAATATGATGCATTGGAAAAAAATCCGGATTGTTATTTGTGCTTGCATGATGTCGAAATTGTCGATGAAAAAGGCTTATCGAAAAAGAAACATTATCCCTTATGTGCTATCCCTACGGGAAAACTGTTATCGGATGATTTCTTCAATATCTATGAAAAGGCGGGATATTATCAAACTTCAAGTTATTTCTTTTCGACTGAAAAATATATAGAGTATAAATATAAATCTCCCGAATTTAAACGGGTGGCTCCGGTGCATGATAGACCGCTGCTTCTGTATTTCTCTTATGTCGGCAATGTGTATTATATTAATGAAACCATGTCTAACTACCGGTTTCTTAGTCAAGGCAGTTGGTCAAGTAGAATATATGAAGGAGAACAAGGTGCAGATTTGTTTGCTATGAGAAAGAATCATATTACTCAAAGCAGGAAAATGTTGCAAGCTTTTTCTGTTTTTTCAAACGGAAAATATGACGGTAAACTGATGTTTGAGCATGATGCGGCGGACAGGCGGGAATTTCAATTAAAAATTGATATGATAAGGTATTGTAATAAAAGAAAAAATTACAAGCTTTTATTTCGCGAGTTTTCCGTAAAAGAACTTCTCGGGCACGGTTTTTTGTACAAAGTTTTTATAGAAATTATGAAAAAAGTTTGTCACATTTTCTGTTTCCGGAACAGATCTAATTAGGATGTGCCAACATTGGAGATTAAAAATATGAAACTTGGAATAATGCAACCTTACTTTTATCCGTATCTCGGATATTGGCAACTTATGAACTGTGTGGATGAATATATTATATACGATGATGTTAACTATATTAAAGGCGGATGGATTAATCGAAACAGAATCAAGGTAAACGAGGCACCTGTTTATTTTGGAATTGCTGTTAAAAATGCCAGCCAAAACAGAAAAATTAATGAACATGAGATTTTTATGTCGGATTCGGATAAAGAAAGTTTACTTATGAAAGTAAAGCGGGCATACGGAAAAGCACCTTGTTTCAAAGATGCGTATGAACTGTTTAAAGATACGGTATATTGTGAAAAAACTAATCTGGCGGAATACCTTGAATATTCAATCTGTAGGACAGCTGAATTTATGGGAATATCCGCAAAAATATATTCGGCTTCAAAGTTGAAACTTGACCATACAAACAAGGCACAGAAACGGATTATTGATATATGCAGGTTAAGGGGAGCATCCGAATACATAAATGCTGTCGGGGGAAAAGAACTGTACGACAAACAGCTCTTCGGTGAGGCAGGTATTAAACTGAACTTTTTAAAAATGGATGTTGATATTGTATATCCTCAGGGAAAAGGTCTGTTTATCCCTTCTCTATCCATACTGGATGTATTAATGTTTAACAGTAAAGAACAGATACGGGAACTTTTAGAACGTTACAGTATTGAATAATTTATTGAATGAATAAAATGATTGAAAGGGGAAATAATATGCCAAGGAAAAAACTGCTGTTATTGGGAGTAGATACTTCTACAGCCGAAGCAATCGAATATGCAAAGAGTAAAAATGTATATACAATAGTAACTGATCTTTATTCTCCAGAAATAAAAAAAGAAAAAAAGGCAGCGGACGAATACTGGATGATTGATGTTGCCGATTCTGAAGCTTTGAAAAAGCGATGCATAGAAGAAGGTATTACCAATATTTATGCCGGAAATCATGAGTTTTGTTTGGAACAATGCAAACGACTTTGTAAAGAATTGGGATTTCCTTTTTATGCATCGGATGAAGGGTGGAAAGCCGCAAGAGATAAAGGTTTCTATAAGGAAAAATGTCAGAAAGCAGGACTGTTAACGCCAAAACAGTATTATTTGGATAAGAATTTTTCAGAGAAGGATTTGGGAAATATTCAATACCCGGTTATAGTTAAGCCAAGCGATTCCAGTGCCAGAAAAGGTCTTTCGATTGTTTCAAATCAAGATGAACTTCGCGCAGCATATGAAAAAGCACTTGAATATTCCGAAAATAAAAAGATTATCGTTGAAGAGTATATTGATGGTGATGATGTTTATATAGGATGTTATGTTCATAATAAAAAGTTAATACTGTTGCACTTTACTGTCGATCATCTTATAATGATTGACGGGCAAAAACGATTCGGCTTTAATGCTAATTTCAGCAAATTCACAAACCTGGTTAATGAAGAGCTCTTCTCCAAATATGAAAAACTGGTATCCGATTTAAAATGCGAAAACGGTGCATGTATGTTTCAATGTATAAGCCGTAATAATTTAATATACAATATGGAGTTCAGTTATCGCCTTGACGGTATAAAAATATGGAGACGAGTTGAGAGATTAAGAGGAATCAATGAACTCAAAATGATGGTTGATTTGGCTCTGGGAGAAAGTGTATCCGACAATTCTTTTATTGCCAGAGAACCGCAGGAAATAAGTCTCGGTTACGTTATATGGGCATTACCGGGCAAGATATCAAAAATTGTTGGAAGAGATGATCTTTATTCAAGGAACGATGCAATTGTTATAAGCGATCGTTTTAAAGAGGGAGATACGGTATTAAATGTACTTGATATGAGAGCGATGGCTATTCTTGTTGAAGTGTTTGGAAAGACATATGAAGATATTAAAGAAAAAATCATTGATATTAATAAAAAGTTGCATTTTTATGATGAAAATATGCAAGAAATGCTAATACATAGAGTACCCGACATTGAAAAGTTGTAAACAATAATATTGCCGTTAGAGGTGAATGACATGAAAAGAAAAAAATTGTTATTCTTGGGAATAGATAATACTGTAAGCGATGCGATAGAATATGCAAAAAGTAAAAATGTATATACGATAGTAACGGATTTTTACTCCCCCGAAATAAAAAAAGAAAAGAAAATGGCGGACGAATATTGGATGATTGATGTTGCCGATTTCGAAACTTTGAAAAAGAAATGTATGGAAGAAGGTGTCACCAATATTTATACCGGAACCAATGAGTTTTGTTTGGATCAATGCAAACGACTTTGTAAAGAATTGGGATATCCTTTTTATGCATCGGATGAAGGGTGGATTGCCTCAAGAGATAAAGAAATCTATAAGGAAAAATGCCGAAGTGTGGGATTATTAACACCAAAACAGTATTATTTGGACAAGAATTTTTCCGGGAAGGATCTGGAAAAGATACAATACCCGGTTGTGGTTAAGCCAAGTGATTCTAATGCCCGAAAAGGACTTTCGATCGTTTCAAATCAAGAAGAACTTTTAAAGGCATACGAAAAAGCACTTAAGTATTCCGAAAATAAAAGAATTATTGTTGAAGAGTATATTGACGGTAATGAGGTTTTTATAGGATGTTATGTTCATAATAAAAAACTGCGTCTTCTGTATGCCACTGCCAATCAATTTATAATGATTGACGGACAAAAACGATTTGGATTTAATTCCAACTTCAGCAGATTTACAAAACTGGTTGATGAACAGCTCTTATCAAAATATCAAAAACTGGTATCCGATCTGAAATGCGAAAACGGTGTATGTATGTTCCAATGTATAAGCCGTAACAACCTAATGTATAATGTTGAGTTTGGCTATCGTCTTGACGGTTTAAGAATATGGGCTCGAGTTGCCAGAACACAAGGAATCAATCAACTTAAAATGATGGTTGATTCGGCACTTGGAGAAAGTGTATCTGAAGATGCTTTTATTGCCGGCGGAACGCGGGAAAAACATGTTTGCTATCTTATGTGGACATTGCCCGGTAAGATAGCAAAGATTGTCGGAAGAGATGAACTTTATTCAAGAGACGATATAAGCGTGTTAATTGATCATTTTAATGAGGGTGATACGGTATTAAATGTATCTGATTTGAGATCGGTTGGTATTATTGTTGGAGTGTTCGGAAAATCATATAAAGAAATCACGGAAAAAATCATTGATATTAATAAAAATGTGCATTTTTATGATGAAAATATGAATGATATGCTAATACATAGAGCGCCCGACATTGAAGACTGGTAATATGTCGTATGGATGGGACTTATCAAATATCAGTATAAGTTAAAAATTTGACTATAAAATGTACTTTTGATATAATCTTTAGCTATTAAGGGTGTCTCCGTAGCTCAATTGGATAGAGCAACTGCCTTCTAAGCAGTAGGTTACGTGTTCAACTCACGTCGGAGACGCTCGATTAATTTAATGGTGGATGTAGCTCAGCTGGTTAGAGCGTCGCTCTGTGGAAGCGAAGGTCGCGGGTTCAAATCTCGTCATCCACCCTTCTAATTCAATAAATCAAATAATATCACAATAAAATCACATATTTTGGGCTGCGTTTTTGAATTTTCAAACTTCGAGTACCGCTTCGCTTGTGTACACTTCAGCTTGAAAATTCTTCAATTCACCTGCAAACTATGTGATTTTCTTTTGTTCGTTATAATCCGGGATAAAGCTTAAATAATAAAAAATAAAAATTTTTTCATTCGTTAAATACTTCGTTATAATTTAAAATATTGGAAGTCTTCGGAAGTAAACAACGACACAATACTTCGTTTCACTTACATATTATGAATTTTTCTTTTGTTTGCTGTATTCTTATGATAAAACTTCAAAAATATGTTGATTTTGTATAACAAATAATGTAGAACATAAATTAACTTAATAAATAGTCGAAAACATATAAACTACGGTTAACAATTAAAAGGAGAACATATATATGAAGAAAATAATCGGATTGATTTTGGGTGTCATTTGTGTATCAAGTTTTGCTTTTTTTTACTTCTCTCAAAAAAGCGATAAAATAAGTTTGGAAATTTCTCAGCCCGAGATAACAAAAATATCTTTGGATGAAGATAATAACAGTGTTTTATCCAATCCCGATAAGGTGTATATATACAATGTGCCGAATGATGATATTTTCCTGCAAAGAGGGGATAATGTATCGGATTATATAACAGTAAGTCCGGATTTAAGGGGAAAATGGATTTTGGAAAATGATAAACCCGACTTTTTAAAAATAGTTTTTACACCGGAAAAAGATTGGCTTGCAGATAAAAAATATAAAGTTTCAATAAACAAAAAAATATTTAAAAATCCGAAAAAAATAAAAAATTTAAATTTAAGTTTTTCCACAAAGCCCAATAATGTTAATATAGAGGATTTTAGTTTATGGCACAGTGAAAAAGATTTGTCTTTATTCGGCATAACAGCTGTATTAAAATTTGATTTCCCTGTTGAAGAACCGGAAATTGTGTTAAGTTATGATAAAAAAGAAGTAAAACCGAAAATTACTTTCGACCAATATAAAAGATATTGCTTTATAAATTATGAACCGATACAATTGCTCGACACTAAACAGACTGCGGAATTAAAAGTCTTGGATAAGAAAAAAGAGTTGGTAATTCCTGAAATGAGTGAGTTCTTTAAATTGAACGAAATAACAACGGATATTGTCGGAAAAGATGAAAATGCCGCACAAGCAATAATTATGGAATTCAGTGATTTTGTTTCCGCCGAAGAAGTGGAAAAAAATGTTGAAGTATATTTGTTGCCCGGTAATATCAATTGGAACGAAAAAACTTTAAAGTATGCCGAAGACTCTTTAAAGAAATCCGAAAAAATTACAGTAAAAGCTATGCCGCAGGATTCTGCGGGAACGATAGTTGCTCTTAAATATAATAAGCCTTTGTATAACAGATATTTATATATCAAATTAAAAAATACCGTAAAGAGCAAAAGCAATTACAATTTAAAAGAAACTAAAGCTTATATAGAACCGATAAAAAATTATGAAACAGAATTGAAGTTTATCGGTTACGGTAATGTTTTGGCTGCTTCCGGAGATAAAAACTTAACTATATATTCCAGGTTGTTGGATAGTGTTGAAGTAACGGTTTCAAGAATTTTTCCTGACAGACTAAACTTGTTTGTTTCTCAAAATTTTTACAGAACCAACAGTTACTATGCTTATTACAATAATGATGATTACTCCGGCGATTACGGTTATTACTATGATCCCGGAATTCAAGATACGGATATTTCCGAAGTTTTTACGGAAAGAATAAACCTTGTAAGAAGTCCCAACGTGAACTATTCGTCAATAAATTTAAACAAATATATAAATAACGGTAAACTGGGCTTGTTCAATGTTGAAATAAGCGGTGACGGCATTAAACGTAAAAAGTTTATTTTAATTTCCGATATAGGAATAATTTATAAAAAAGATGTCGATAACAGAATAAAAGTTTTCTGCGTTTCTGTTTCATCCGGGCAACCTTTAGACAGTGCAAGAGTTTGTTTACTTGCAAGAAACGGAACAGAACTTGTTGTAAAAAATACCGATTTCAACGGCGTTTGCGAGTTTGAAGATATTTCTGCTTATATTAACGAAAAAGAACCTGTAGCCATAGTAGTAAGAGGTAACAATGATGTTGCCTTTATTCCTATAGACAGAGGTGACAGAGACATCGTATATTCGAAATACGATACAAGCGGAAGATCCGTAAGAGAAATGAGATACAAACAGGCAGACGCTTATATCTTTACCGACAGGGGAATTTATAAACCGGGCGAAAAAGTAAAATTTTCTGTAATTTTAATGAACGAAAACAAAACTGCTCTTAAAGGTTTCCCTGTAAAAGTTGAAATTGAAGATTGTGACGGCAGAACAATATTTAATAAAACCGTTTCATCCGCATCCGACGGATTTAACGAATGCGAATTCCAATCGCAAACGACATCAAAAACCGGAATTTACAGAATAAACGTCTATAACGCATCTTCGAAAAACGGCAGTTATTACTCAAAATTCCTTTCAAGTTGCGAATTTAAAATAGAAGAATTTAAAGAAGATAAATTAAAAATACAAACATCTATCGAAGGCGGTCCGCATAAAGGTTGGCAATCTTTGGAAGGCCTTTCGGGAAAAGTAAATCTTCAAAACCTTTACGGAGTTCCCGCGCAGGGAAACGAAGTAAAAGCATCCATATCTTTGTACCCGTACAAATTTCGTTTTGAAGAGTATAAAGATTTTACCTTTTCGGACATTTCTTTAGACAACAAAGTAAAAATTAAACCTGTTCAAGATAACCTTGAAACAAAGAAAACATCTTCCACAGGTGAAGTTTCTTACGATTTTTCTTTTTCGAAATATGAAGCCGGAACTTACAGATTATTGTTTAGCGCTGAAGGATTTGAACGTGAAAGCGGTTCAAGTGTAAAATCGGCTTCTCAACAGTTAATTTCTCCGAATAAATATATTGTAGGATACAAAACGTTAAGCGATCTTAACTTTTTAGATAAAAATTCAAAAGCGGTTGTTAAATTTATTGCCGTTGATAATGATTTGAAAAAGATAAGTTTGAATAAACTTAAATTAAAAACTTACAACCTTCAATATGTATCAGTTCCCGTAAAAGAGTATAACGGCAGGTACAAATATCATTCCGTAAAACAGGAAAAAGAAGTTTCAAGCAAAAATTTTGCCATATCCGAAAATTCTACCGATTTCAGTATTGATACATCTGTTTCCGGAAACTATAAAATCGAAATTGTTGATGAAAACGGAACAATTCTTTTAAGTATGGAATATGTTATTGCAGGTAATTCAAATCTTGGTTCTCAATTGGAAAAAAATTCTGAACTCTTTATCAATTTACGCAGTGATAACATAAAACGCGGCGGGGAATTGGAATTTAATGTTACGGCTCCTTTTACCGGAGTAGGATTAATTACTATCGAAAAAGATAAAGTTTATGCTTATAAATGGTTCAACATGGATACCAACAGCAAACTTTGCAAAATAACTGTTCCGGAAAATATTGATGACGGAGCATACTTAAATGTTTCCGTTTTGAAATCCAAAAACTCAAAAGAAATATTTTTAAATCCTCACAGTTATGCATTAAAATATTTTAAAATTGCATCCGATACCAAAAAAGAAGTGAAACCGAAAATAACAGTTCCGGAACTTGTAAAGCCGGGTTCCGAACTTAAAATAGAATATTCAACGCCGGAACCGGCAAGAATTATTCTTTACGGAGTCGATGAAGGAATATTGCAGGTAGCAAAATATAAAACTCCCGATCCGTTATCATACTTTTTCAGAAAACCTGCACTTGATGTAACCTCTTACCAAACTTTAGATTTGTTTTTGCCTGAATTTTCCGTAATAAAAGAAGTTTACGGTATCGGCGGAGGTACGGGGTTTGATTCCGAAGCGGAAGCTCTTTTAAATGCCGGTTTAAACCCTTTTAAGAGAAAAACTCAGGCACCGGTAGTGTTCTGGTCGGGAATAATTGACAGTGACAAGACACCCAGAAAATATACGTATAACGTTCCGGATTATTTTAACGGCCGTTTAAAAATTATGTGTGTTGCCGTAGGTAAAAAGACATCTTTCGGCAGCAGTGAAAAATCTGTTATCGTAAGAGCACCGGTAGTTTTGTCTGTGGGAGCACCTGTTGTTGCTGCTCCTTCGGACATTTTTGATGTTACTTTAAAAATTACAAACAGTAAAGAAGATTCTAAAGCTGCCGATTTTGAAGCTGTAATTTCTGTTTCGGATAATTTGGAAGTGTCCGGAGATAAAACAAAAAATATTCATATAGAATACGGTAAAGAAGATACATTGAATTTTAAAGTTAAGGCACTTGATAAGTTGGGAAATGCCGAAATCAAGTTTAATGTTACAGACAAACTTTCAGACAGTAAAGCAAAAATATCTTCCACATTAAGTATTCGTCCCGCAAGTGTTTATGCAACAGACGTTGCCGTAGGCGAAAGTAAAACCGAAAATTTTGATATAAAGAATTTTACAAATATCGATGCTTATAACGAGTTTTCCGATAAGAATATCGTTGTATCTAACAGTCCTTTGGTTGTAGCTTTCGGGTTGGAAAAATATTTGGAAAAATTCCCGCACGGATGTACGGAACAGATTACAAGCCAAACTTATTCTTCCATAGCTTTATACGGTCTTACTGAAGACAACAAAACAATATTTAAACGTTACATTGAAAAGTTAGGCCCGAGACAGAGAGTTGACGGCGGTTTTTCCGCATGGCCCGATTATGAAGGAGTTAATGATTATGCATCTTTATATGTATTGCAGTTCCTTACGGATGCACAAAGTTTAGGGTATGAAGTTCCAAGCGTAATGTTGAAGAAATTGTTGGATTGGACAAGAAATTTTATTAAAGAACCTAACGATAAATACGAAGCGAATTTGCAGGCCGAAGCTCTTTATCTTTTGGCAAGAAACACTATAGTTTTAACGGGCCAATTATCTAAGTTGGAAGATTATTTTGATAACAATGTTAAAAATTGGACAAGTACAATAGCCGGAGCATACATTGCTTCCACTTACAGGTTGGTACAGAACGAAGATAAAGCACAAGATATAATAAAGAAATTTAAAGTTAAAACGGATAAAAACGATAATCAGGTTTATTCCGATTACGATTCCGATTTTGTAAGAAATTTAACGTATGTTTATCTTGTATCAAAACATTTCCCTGAACTGTTAAATAATCCGGAAATAGCAAAGATAATACAAACCGCCATGGATAACATTGTGAACAAAAGTTATAATACTTTAAGTTCGGCAAAAACCGTTTTAGCGGTTGCCTCTTATTCAACGGCCAACAAAGATAAAGATGACAACATAGAAATTTTTATTGACGGACAAAAAGCAGAAAGAACACAAAACAAACTCGGATTTATGCAGGCATCAATTCCCTCTAAAGCAAAAAATATAAGTGTGAAATCAAGTACCATAGGTTCGCTCGGATTGTTTTATGCAATAACGCAACAGGGCTATTTCAAAGATAAGAAACAAAATATATCCAAAGGTTTGCAAATTGATAAAAAATATTTTGATAAAGACGGAAACGAAACAAATCTTGTTAAGTTAGGTGATGAAATTACGGTTAAAATTACCATCAAAACAACAGACAAAAAGTATGTATCAAACATAGTTGTAACGGATTTGTTGCCGGGCGGATTAAGTGTTGTTTCCGGAAGTTTAAACGGTACATTTGACAGTTTCGATATCAGAGAAGACAGAGTATTAATTTACACATCTGTCAGTTCGGAACCCAAAGAGTTTTCTTATGAAGCAAAAGCTGTAGCTTCGGGAAATTTTGTTTTGCCTGCGGTTGAAGCTTGTCATTTATACGATTTAAACAGATATGCTGTTTCAAACGATTCCGTATTTAAAGTAAATCCGCGTAAATAAACCGGGATTTCTTATGTTAAGATTTTTAAGAAAATATGCCAAAAATATTATTGCTTTTATAATAATATGTTCGGCAATTGTTTTAATAATAAGATTTTTTCCGAGACAAAAAATCTTAAACGATTATACTTTTTCAAAATCGTTTTTCTCGCGTGAAGGGAAACTTTTACGAGTTACCGTTTCTTACGATGACAAATACAGAGTTTTTTATCCGTTAAACGAAATACCCGAACAAATTCAACAGGCGGTTTTGATGTATGAAGATAAAAATTTTTATTTTCATATAGGTATAAATCCTGTTTCTCTTTTAAGAGCAATAAATACTACTTTTATAACAAAAAACGGAAAACAGGGCGCATCTACAATTACAATGCAAACGGTAAGAATTTTGTATAACCTGAACACTAAAACCGTTGCGGGAAAACTTAAACAGATATTTTTGGCTTTATGGCTTGAAATGAGATATTCCAAAAAAGATATTTTGGAAGCATATTTTAATATAGCGCCTTACGGTTATAACATTGAAGGTATAGGCGCAGCATCACTGATTTATTTTAATAAAAGGTTAAAAGATTTAGAGTTGCACGAACAACTTACACTTGCCGTAATTCCGCAAAACCCTAACATCAGAAGACCGTCTTTAAAAACCGGCTTTGAAAAAATGAAAGTTGCAAGAAAAATCTTGTACGACAAATGGGTGAAAAAGTATCCCGAGTCAAAAAACAAAGAACATTTTTTTGATATGCCTATGGATGTAAAAAGTCCTAAAGAGTTACCTTTTTATGTTCCGCACGTTGTAAATTATTTGAACTCAAAAATAAATAAAAACGAAATATATACAACCATAAATTTAAAACTTCAAATGTTGTTTGAAGAATGTATAAGAAAATATATAGACAAAAATAATTCGTTAGGTATACAAAATGCTTCCGTATTGTTGGTGAACACAAAAACAATGCAGGCAGAAGTTGCAGTCGGGTCTGCCGACTTTTTTAATAACGATATTTTGGGACAGATAGACGGAGTAAGAGCCAAAAGAATGGCCGGTTCAATACTTAAAACTTTTATTTACGGGTTAGCTTTGGAAAACGGTCTTATTTGCCCGACAACACTGTTAAAAGATACGTTTCATTATTTTTCCATTTATGCGCCGGAAAATTCCGACAGACAATTTGCAGGACCTGTTTTTGCTCAGGATGCTTTAGTTAACAGCAGAAATATTCCCGCAATAAAATTGTTGCAGGATGTCGGTATAGAAACTTTTTTAAATCTTCTTAAAACTGCAGGTGTAACAAAACTTAAATCTGCCGAACATTACGGCGTGAGTGCCGCGATAGGAACAATAGATGTTTCCGTTGAAGAAGTTGCAAAGTTATATGCTTGTTTGTTGAACGGGGGAAAAGTTGAAGAAATAAAATATGTTACGGATGACAAAAACAAATCGGATGATGAAAACGATAAAACAATATTTTCAAAAGAAACGGCGTTTATTTTGTTTGATATGTTGTCACACAATCCCGCTCCGCAAAATTTTAATATAAAAGATAAATACGGTAATGATATAAAAGTTGCATGGAAGACAGGAACATCTTATTGCTTTAAAGATGCTTGGGCTGCCGGAGCATTCGGCGATTACGTTTTGGTTGTTTGGGTTGGAAATTTCTCCGGGGAAAGTAATTCCAATTTTTGGGGAAGGACTGCTGCGGGAAACTTGTTTTTTGAACTTGTAAGAACAGTTGTTCTTAACAAAAAAGATCAAAACTTTTTTTCTCCGGATATGAAAGATTTAAATATAAAAAAGATACAGGTTTGTTCGGTAAGCGGAGCTATTGCAAACAAATTTTGTCCTAAGACAACGGATTGTTATTTTATACCGGAAAAATCTCCCATAAATTTGTGTGATATTCACAGGAACATTTTGATAGACAACAAAACAGGTTTAAGAACAAACGTTGAAGTTAAAGGGAAAACTCATTATGAAGTGTACGAGTTTTGGCCGTCGGATATTTTAAGCTTGTTTGAAAAAGCCGGTATAAAGAAAAAACTTCCGCCGAAATATATGTCGAATATACAATTGGAAGATATATCGTTGTCCGGAAATCCGCCAAAAATATTTTTGCCTGTGGAAGATGTTGTTTATAAAATAGAACCCGGCAAAAAAGTTATTCCTTTAAAAGCCGATATTGATGCCGATGCTAATATTATTTATTGGTTTGTTGACGGCAATTTTGTAGGTAACAGCAAAAAAAATGAAACACTTTTCATAACTGCTTTAAGCGGCACACACAATATTGTTGCAACGGACGATTTGAACAGATATTCCACTTCTTCATTTACCGTAGAATATTAAAACATAAATCACGTTCTGTCTAAATCCAACACATTATTAGCGATTTTGGTTCCGAATGTTTCATCATGTTCCACAAAAATCATTGTAAGATGATACTTGTCTATCAGCTTTTCTATCTGCATTCTGCTGAATATATCAATATAATTTAACGGTTCGTCCCAAATATATATGTTAGCTTGTTCACATATACTTTTAGCTAACAACACTTTCTTTTTTTGACCTTCGCTGAAACTTTCAATCGGTTTATTGAATTGTTCACGTTCAAAATCCATTTTCCTTAATATAGCTTTAAATAAAGTTTCATCAATTCTGTTTGTATCAATGTATTCGTTCAACTTTCCCGACAAATTCGAAGTTTCTTGCGATACGTAGGATATTTTCAAATTACTTTGAAGATGTATTTCTCCTTCGTATGGTATGTTTTCACCCAATATTAATTTTATGATACTGGATTTACCGCTGCCGTTTTTACCTTTTAACTGTAACCTGTCACCGTCATCCAAACAAAAACTTATATCGGAAAATATTTTTCTGTCACCGTACGAAATACTTAAGTTGCTTACTTCGATTAAATGTCCTTTTCTGTTCGGTAAAGGATGCAATTTTAAATCTTCCGTCACTTCAATATTCTTTAATAATTTTGACTTTTCTTCCGACTCTTTTTCCATCCTTTTTTGCGTGGATTTTGACCTTTTCATCATTTTGGCAGCCTTGGTACCTATAAACCCTTTATCTATTGCTCCGTCCCAAGCCATAGTATATTTTGATTTTTCTACTTTATTAGACCATTCTGCAGTTTTTCTGGCAGACTCTTGTAATCTGGAAATATCTTTTTTCAATTTCTCATTTTCATTTAATTCAAAGTTATCTTGTCTGGTTTTATTTTCATACCAAGATGAAAAATTACCTTTTACCACATCAATATTGGCTCTGTTGATAGATAAAACGTGGTCGATACAATTATCTAAAAATGTTCGGTCATGAGAAACCAATATAAATCCTTTTTTCTTGTTCAGATATTTTGTTACCGAAACTCTTGCGTTTGCATCTAAATGGTTTGTCGGTTCATCTATTAGAAGGAAATTGTTATCTTTTGAAAATAATATTGCCAGTAGTATCTTTGTTTGTTCGCCTCTGCTTAACGTGTCAAACGGTCTGTTTAATACGTCGGTATCGATGTTCAACAAAGATATTTCTCTTTCAAATTTCCATTGTTCGTACAAAGTATCATGATTTTGTGCTATTTCGTAAGAAGTTAAACTTTTGTCGGTAACTTCGAAAGGAAAATAATCGAAATTAACATCCGCTTTTATAGAACCGGTATATTCATATTTACCCAACAATAAGTTTAAAAATGTTGTTTTACCTTTTCCGTTCCTGCCGATAAATCCTAATTTCCAATTGGTATCAATGGTAAATGAAACATCTTTAAAAATGTAGTCCGGATGTGCGTCGTAATTGAAGGTTAGGTTAGATACTTTTATCATTGACATAGATAAATTATAGCAAATTTTATATTATCATATTGGCGAAGCGACTTCATCTTTATAAATAATAATATCGCATTTGCCTTCTTTATGTACCGTTTCACTTTTGTACACCGCTGTCGGCAAATGCTTCATTATTATTTAAAAGCTTGGAAGTCTTCGGGAGCCAACAACGACAAACGACAAAAATCTTGAAATCCTTTGAGAGCAACAAACAAGGAACTTTAATTTTAGCTTCATTCTAACCGAAAATCTTAAGGCTTTTAACGGCAATGGCAAACGGCAAACAACAAAAGTTGTGTCATTGCGGACTTGATCCGCAATCTATCGAAAATAAAATACCTTGTTCTTAGCATTCAAAGGATTTCAAAATTTTAAGTTATAACAAAATATTTGCCGACTGAAGTGTACTGAAGGAAAAACGAAGTGGCTGGTACTCGAAGAAGGCAAATATGAAGTTATAGCTTAAAAGATAAATCCGTTTCGCTATATTATAATTATATAATTTTATATAATATAAAATTATAAAATTATTAAAGGAAAAGAACATGTCAGAAATAGCACTCGTAACCGGAGCAAGCAGAGGTATCGGAGCATGCATCGCAAAAACTCTTGCACGTGACGGTTTTGACATTTGGTTAAATTTTGCTTCAAACGAACAAAAAGCAAACGAAGTAAAACAAGAAATTGAAAGTTTGGGAAGAAACTGCAAATTGTTAAAGTTCGACGTTACAAACTTTGAACAAGCAAAACAAGCTTTGGAACCGTTACTGTTAAACAACGAAATACCTTTTGCCGTAATAAACAATGCGGGTTTCAGAAGAGATAACCTTCTTGCATGGCTCACACAGGAAGAATGGAAATCCGTAATCAATGTAAATCTCGACGGATTTTTCAATGTAGTAAAACAAATTTTACCTTACATGTTAAACAAAAAAAGAGGAAGAATTGTAAGCATAGCTTCCGTTTCAGGACATATCGGTGTTGCAGGCCAAACAGGATACAGTGCGGCAAAAGCGGGTATAATAGGTGCCAGCAGATCACTTGCAGCCGAAGTTGCAAAGAAAAATGTTTTGGTTAACGTTGTATCTCCCGGCTTTGTGGAAACGGATATGCTTGAAGGTTTACCGATACAGGAAATAGTTAAAACTATTCCGTTAAGAAGGTTGGGAAAACCGCAGGATATTGCAGAACTTGTATCTTTCTTATGTTCCGAAAAAGCCAACTATATTACAGGTCAGGCAATACAAGTTAATGGTGGTATATGTTAAAAAAGTACGATACAGTAATAATCGGCTCGGGAATCAGCGGACTGACATCAGCGATACTTTGTGCAAAGAAAGGACTTAAAACCGCCGTAATAGAACAAGCACCAAACATAGCACCGCTTTTTTCCGGATTTACAAGAAAAGATGTTCATTTCGAAACGGGATTTCATTACACTTACGGGTTAGGCGAAGGCGAAATCGGTGACTATTACTTCAAAGATTTAGGGTTAGACATAAAATCGAAATTGTTAAACAAAAACGGTTACGATAAAATAATTTTTCCTTCCGGTAAAAGTTTTGAAATGGTTTACGGAAGAGCCGATTTGGAAAAGAAACTGGTTTCTTGTTTCCCGCAGGAAGAAAAAGCAATAAAACAATATTTCGATAAAGTTTACGAATATTTCAACAATTTACCTTTTTTGAATGTTCACAAAAACAGTTCTTTTGATATTAATGTTTCTGTTTTAACACCGGAAAGTGTTAAAGATATTTTAGATTACTACTTTAAATCGGACGAACTTAAAACAATACTTGCGGCAGGATTTTTCCTGCACGGAACATCTTTAGACAAAATATCGTTCGGAGAACAGGTTTGTGTTTCCGGCGGTTTATACGACAGCGCATACGGTATTGTTGGCGGGGGAAGAGCGGTAGTTGAAGCATACAAAAAAGTTTTACAAAATTTAAAAGTAGATGTTTTCTTAAATACAAAAGCATTAAAAATAGATTTAAACGACACAAAAAAAACAGTCAGAACAAAAGACGACGATTTTGAGTGTGATGTTTGTATATCAACAATACATCCGAAACAATTTTTAAGTATTGCACCGGAAAAAGTTTACAGAGAAAGTTATAAATCTCACATACAGGAAAAAGAAGAAACGCCCGGCTTTTTTACGGTTTATGCAAGAAATAACGGTAAGAAAGTGGAAAACGCAAACATATTTGCTCTTTCAAGTTGTAACTTGGATTCTTTCTTTGATTTTAATAACGAGAACAAAAGTTTACATTTGAACTTTTCCGATACGGACCCGCAAGCGGTAAACATAACCTGCCTTGTTCCTTCGGACATAAACTTTTGGAAACAAGACAGACAAGAATATTTGAAACAAAAAGAATATTTCGTTAATCTAATAAAAAAGAACCTTAACGAAAAATTGAAAGATATAGCGGGAAATTTAGAATTTTTGGATGCATCAAGTCCGTTAACAACAAAAAGGTATGTCGGGTATACGGGCTCGTATGCATTGGAACACGATATGCACAAAATAACGTTGTTTCCCATGACAAAAATTAAAGGGTTATATCTTTCGGGACAATCGGTCGTTACAACCGGTTTTTTGGGAGCAATTATTACGGCTTATCTAATAGATAAAATAATGGAGAAACAAAATGGTTGATTATCACAGAGTAGTTATAACGGGTGCCGGAGCAGTTTCACCTTATGGTGCGGGTGTGGATACACTTGTTGAAAACCTTCTTAATAACGTAAGTGCAATTCAGTTTGTTCCGGAACTGAAAGAAACTCCTTTTATTAACAGTCATGTTGCATGCAAAGTTCCGGAAATAGATTTTACTTTTATACCAAGACAATACAGAAGATATATGACAAAAATGTCTTTGTATGCCGTTATGGCATGCCAGGAAGCGTTAAAGACCGCCAATATCGAAAAACCTTCGGACGATACCGCATTATATATCGGTTCTACAATGAGCAGTATAAGTTCATGGTTGGAATTTACAAAAAAATATTTTGATAAAGAATTAAATATGGTTAAAACTATGGCAGTGTTTCAGGTTTTAAACCATTCTCCGCTTGCAAATGTTGCACAGGCGTTGGATATGAAAGGTCCCGGATATTTTGTAAGTAATGCTTGTGCTTCAAGTCTTACAAATATCGGTCTTGCTTACCAAATGATAAAAGCGGGTTTTGTTAAACGTGCTTTGTGCGGCGGAACGGAAGAATATCATCCTATTTTCACGGGCTGTTTTTCCATACTGAATGCCGCAAGTACAAACTTTAATGATAATCCTCAAAAAGCATCAAGACCTTTCGATAAAGACAGGTGCGGTATTGTATGTTCGGAAGGTTGTGCGATGTTATATATAGAAAGTTTGGAATCGGCATTGGAAAGAAAAGCAAACATAATTGCCGAAATTAAAGGCTTTGCCACAAACACGGAAACCAAAAATATTGCTCACCCTTCAAGAGACAGTATGCAAAAATGTATACAAATGGCACTAAACGATGCAAAACTAAACACAACGGATATCGATTTGGTTAATGCTCACGCAACAAGCACTATTGCAGGCGATATAGAAGAAGTAAGTGCAATAAGTAATGTGTTCGGAAAAGATATAAAAGTTAACAGCTTAAAAGGTCATATCGGTCACTCGATGGCTGCTTGTGGAAGTATAGAATTAATTAGTATAATGAAAATGATGTTAGCCGGTAAAGTTGCAGGAACTCTAAACTTGGATAACATCGATGAACAATGCAATGTTGTTAATCATATAAGAAACACGCAAGATATAAAGATTAACAATTTTGTAAAAAACAGTTTCGCGTTGGGCGGAACAAATGCAAGCATGGTTATAGGGAGATACAATTAAATGAATAAAGAAGAAATAATTCAAAAAGTAAATGCAGCGTTAATGAAAGAATTTGAAATTCCCGAAGAAAAGTTGGTTCCTACAGCAACATTTATGGATCTTCAGGTAGATAGTCTTGATGTTGTTGATATGGTAATAACTTTTGAACAAACGTTTAAAATAGATATAAGAAACAATTATAAACCCGGCTCATTTACAAATTTGGGCGGACTTTACGATTTTATAGAAAAACTTATAAAAGAAAAAAAATAAATGAGTTTCGTAAAAGATATCTTTGTAGCGATTATCGGTTTTATCGCTTTCGGCATATTCGGACTTTCTTTAATATGCTACTATCCTGTTGCAGTATTAAAAAAATTCGAAGAAAAATTTATCAGACACGAATTTTACAGACTTTCAAAGTTTGTAATGAACGTTGTAAAGTTTGTAAGTAAAAGTTTTGTTATTGAATTTAAAGAAAAAGATTTGGAAGGTCCGTGCATAATAGCAGCAAACCACAGTTCTATATTGGATATAGTCGTATTCAGTTGCTTAAATTTCAAAGATGCAGTTTTCTTAAGTAAAGGTTGGCCTACAAGAATTCCCTTAATGAACAAATATCTCAAAGCCGCGGGAAATGTTATTTTCGATGAAAATACAAGCTTTGAAGAATTATGTTCGTTAGTTCAAAAATCATTTGATAAAAATTTGAAAGTTATAGTTTTTCCCGAAGGAACAAGAAGCCAAGACGGAACGGTTAAAAGGTTTCATAAAGGCGCTTTTTTGTTGGCACAAAAGCTTGGTGTTCCGGTATTACCTGTTTGTGTTAAAGGGTTAAATAACACTATAAAGAAAAATTCCGTAATAGTAAAATCTTGTGATGTGAAAATAACGGTTTTGAACAAAATTTTTGTTCCTAATGAAGATCAGGTGTTGGATATTACCAGAAAAACAAGACAACTTATTGCCGAAGAGCTTGAAAAACAAAGCGGAGAAGCGGTAGATATAACAAAATTAATGTTGCACAGACCG
Organism: Endomicrobiaceae bacterium; assembly: GCA_045223915.1. GTDB lineage: Bacteria > Elusimicrobiota > Endomicrobiia > Endomicrobiales > Endomicrobiaceae > Ruminimicrobiellum. The sequence continues at coordinate 30,008 of JBGUZU010000032.1, forward strand.
CCTATGTTGCTTGTAGATAAAGTGTTGGAAATAGACGGCGATTTTGCAAGAACATCTTTTGAAATAAAGCCCGACAACATATTCTTGGATAAAAATAATGTGTTGAAAAGATCCGCACAAATAGAAATAATGGCACAGGCACTTGCGGCATCAAACGCTTTTAACAGTAAACTGAAAAACAAACCTACGGAAAAAGGTTTTTTGGTTATGTTAAAAAACATTAACTTTTATGCGGACGCAAAATGCGGTGACATATTGGAATGTCATATAAACGTAGTAGATTTTGTAGCACAAACACATATAGCGCAAGGTAAACTGTTTAACCAAAACGGTACATTGTTGTGTGAAGGTGAAATCAGAATATATTGTTTTGAATAAAAATGAAATACATTTTAATTTGTTTAACCATTTTTTTGTTGGCAGTATCTTCTTATGCTTTCCAAACGGACAACTTTTCAAAAGTAGAAAATATCAGCAGTGATTTCGTTATGGAAAAACAGTTGTCCATAGCACAAAAACCTTTAATAAGTAAAGGTCACTTCTATTTTAAAAAATCGGGATTTTTGTATTGGTCTTACGAAAGTCCGTTTGTTTCCGGATACTTGTTGGAAGATTCCAAAGTGTACTCTTGGAAATATATCGGTTCAAAGAAAAAAGTTGAAGATATAACAAAACAAAAGTATGCCAAAAGAATGATAGAGTTTATCTATATGTTTTTATCTATGGATATGAAAAAAATTTCGCAGGCGTACGATGTAAAAGAAGAAGAAACCGGTTTGGAACTTTACCCTAAAAAAAATGTTAAAGGTAACACATTGGAAAAAATAAAGCTGTATTTGGATTTGGAAAAATCAGTTGTTACCGAAGTGGATATAATAGACAAGTCCGGTGATAACACTGTAATAAAATTCAGTAATTCGTTAACAAATACGGATATTCCGTTAAACCTTAGAGATATACTCAGTGAAAAATAAAATTATATTAACTTTATTTATTTTGTTTTTTTGTGTGTCGGTATTTCTGTTTACCAAAATAAAGTATCAGGAAAACATTTTGGTAATGGTACCGTCATCTTTGACTGACCAAATAGAACTGTTACAACAAACACCTTTTTCAAACAAACTTTTCGTTGTTGTAAGTGCGAAAGATACGGATGATTTAAATTCGGCGGTAGATACGGTAAAAGATAAACTGAAAGATTGTCCGCAAATTTCGGAAAACCAAAATATAGATAAAGATTTTATCTTATCGTATTACTATAATCTTCCTTACTTGTGGACAGAACAACTGGAACAACAAGTTTCAGGTTTAATAACAAAAGAAAATTTGCAGGAAACAAACGAAAACAATGTTATGATTTTGTTTTCGTCGCAAGGTAACTTTTATAAAGATATTATACCGATAGATCCTGTAGGAATGGTGCCTGTTATACTTGAAAATTTTAAGAAACTGAATTTTGCGGGACAAAACCTTGATTTTACAAACGGTTATTTTACCAACGATAAAAATAAGACGGCTTTACTGTTATACAACACAAACAAAACCGAATTTGACAGAGCCCAAGCCGATAAAATAATAAATTACATAAAAGATATAAACGATTCACTGCCGGAAGGTTGCAACGTTTTTTCGTTAGGTGCTGCAAGATACACTCAGGAAAATAACAGTATTATAGTTAACGATGTTAAAAAGATTTTAATCATTTCAATACTGTTAATCTTTTTAGTTTTTCTTGTGTTGGTTAAAGATAAACATGCAATATTTGTTTATATCGTTCCGCTGCTTGTGTTGATACCGTCTGCAGCGTTCACATTTTTAAAGTTCGGGTTTTTGTCCGGTATAACGTTAGGGTTCGGTTCAATACTTATGGGACTTGCCGTAGATTACAGTGTATATGTTTACTATTCTTTCAAATCGTCAAACGAAGATATAAAGAAATCGGAAATATTAAAAAAAGTTTCAAAACCTATAATATTGAGCGGACTCACTTCGATAATGTCGTTTCTTGTTCTGTACTTTTGTGACATTATCTTGTTTAAACAGTTGGCGTACTTTGCTGTGTTCGGGTTAATATATGCAGTTCTTGTTGCAATATTTTTGGCACCGATATTTTATAAAGTTCAGAACAAACAAACGGGTACCATAAAGTTGCCTGAAAGTATAAACTGTAAAATTTCAATAATACTTATTATCTTAATTGTTTGTTTAGGATTAATAAGTTTAAAGTTTATAAAAACGGACTTTTCTTTGGAATCGTTAAACAGTGTATCGAAACAATGTTTGCAGGACAGAAAAGTGTTTGACGATTTCGTAGGCTACGATACAAACACAAAATCTATGTTGTTTGTAGGCGGGGAAACTAAAGAAGAAATATTGTCTTTAAGCAACAAAATATCAAATTTCGATGTTCTTAATTTTATGCCGACAAAGGAACAGCAGGAAGAAAATTTGAAAAGATGGAAAAACTTTTGGAACGGGAAAAGAATTTCGGAACTTAAAAAAAATATAAATTCTTATTATGAACATTACGGTATAAATGCAAAAATCTTTAACAAATTTTATAACTTTTTGAAAACGGCACAGAGCCCGAAAAATGTTGAAGAGTTCGATGTTACAAAAATATATAATCCGTTCATAAAATTTAAAAATAAAGAGTATATGATACATTTTGTTGATGATGGTTTTACCATACCGCAAGAATTTAAAGACAACAAAAACATTGTTTTACTTTCACAAAAAGATTTGCAAAATGCATTATCCGATAAAACAGTTAAAACGATATCCGTAGTTACGTTGTTTATTATGTTGTTAGACTTTATTTTGTTAACGTTCAGTTTCAAAAATATTAAATTAGCTTTGGCTTCGTTTATTCCGATACTTGTATCAATAAGCACATTTATAATTTTAAGTTCCGTATTTTCAATAAAACTAAACTTGTTTTCGTTGTTCTGTTTACCGTTGATTATAGGGTTATCTGTAGATTATGTTATTTTCATAGTTCATCAACACACAAAATCCAAAACATTGTACCCGTCTATGGCGGTAGTAGTTGCTGCGTTATCGAGTTTGGCAGGGTTCGGTTCATTGGTATTTGCAAACCATACGGTACTGTTTTCTATGGGGTTTGCGTTAAGTGTCGGAATAATAGTTTCCGGTTTTGTAAGTGTTTATGTTATGCCCAACATCATAAAAAAAGTATTAAAAGTTTTACCGATGTTTTTAATTATGTTTCTTATAGGTTGTTCTTCAGCTACTACGCAAGACAACAAAATTTTATATAATAATGATGATAAAACAATAACTTTTTGGAGCCAAAATGAACTCGGTAATTGAAGATATAGAAAGAATTTATAAACCTATACCTAACGGTGCAACGTTTACTTTTCCGGAAGATTTCGTTGCTTTTAACGGACATTTCCCGCAACAACAGTTGTTGCCTGCCGTTATACAGGTGGAACTTGCTATATTTGTTTTATCCAAAGAACTGAAAAAAGATGTTAAACTTAAAACCGTAAAGAAAGCAAAGTTCGTGTCTCCTATTTTCCCGAAAGATACAGTGAACTTAACTTACGATAAGAAAGATACTTTTTACGATATATCTATAAAAAAAGATGAAAAAGTAATTTCTTCTTTTCAAATAAGTGTGGAATAAATTATGTTAACTAAAGAATTTTTTAAAACTAAACCGGGTGATCCCAAACCGTTAACCTGCGAAATTAAAAGAAAAGTTCGTTTTGACGAACTTGACCCTTTAAACGTTATGTGGCACGGAAACTATGCAAGCTTTTTTGAAGATGCAAGAGTTGAAATGGGTATTAAGTACGGTATCGGTTATTCGGAGTTTGCCGACAGCGGTGTTATTATACCGATAAAAAGATTTTTTATCGATTACATCGCACCGATGGAATTCAATAAAGAGTACACCGTAAAAGCCATACTTCATTGGAACGAAGCCCCCAGACTCGATTTTGAGTACGAAATATATTCAAGCGATAACAAGTTGGTTACAAGAGCATACACAATTCAAATGATGACAGATAAGGACAAAAATCTTGTTTTGGTAAAACCGAAATTCTACGAAGAATTTTGTAAGAAATGGCAACAAGGATTAATAAAATAAATATGTATAAACCCTTGGTAGCAGTTCCCTTATATAACCATTCAAAAACTTTACCGACGGTAATAGACGATGTAAAAAAATATTTTGTTGATATTTTGGTTGTTGATGACGGCAGTACAGATAATTCAAAAGAAGTTTTGGCTGCCCTTAATGTAAACTGTATCACTCACGAAAAAAATCAGGGTAAAGGACAAGCCATTTTAACAGCAGCGAAATATGCTAAAGAAAACGGTTTTACACACCTTTTAACTATAGACGCCGACAACCAACATTATGCCGAAGACCTTTTTAAGTTAAGCGAAATTGCCGAACAAAACGATAAGTCGATAGTTATAGGTTACAGAAATTTTAATACGGAAAATGTGCCGGGTTCATCAAAGTTCGGCAGAGAATTTTCCGGTTTTTGGGCAAGAGTTCAAACAGGTAAAAAAGTCGGTGATATTCAAAGCGGGTTAAGGGTTTATCCGTTAATAATATTCGATTATTTAAAGTTTCACGATAAAAGATACTCTTTCGAAGTGGAAGTTATTATAAAGTCAATATGGGCGGGTTTTGATGTAAAAGAAGCCGATGTAAAAGTAAAGTACCATAAAGGCAGGGAAAGAGTCAGTCATTTTAAAAAGTTCCAGGATAATTTAAGGTTATCGATTTTAAATACCAAGTTAACCGTAAGAGCAATGATACCGTACCCGCACAAAAAGTATATAGTTAACAAAGATAATCAGGTTGTATCGTTGAATCCGTTTAAAGTTGTAAAAGCGGAACTAAAAAAAAATAAAAGTCCGTACAATCTTGCCGTAAGTACGGTGTGGGCGGTGTTTTGGGGAAGTATCGCTTTACCGGGAATAAGAACAATGATATTGTTATTCGGTATGGGATACTTCAATTTGAACAGAGCGATATGTTTAAGTTTGGATAAACTTGCTATGCCGCCGTTTATTCCTGCAATAGCAATAGAAGTCGGGTTTTTTATCAGGCACGGGAAATGGTTAACTGAATTTAATTTAACTACTTTGGGATATCAGGCACCGCAACGAATTTGGGAATGGATATTGGGGTCGCTTGTGGTGGCACCTGTATTTGCGGTGTTGGTGGGAATAATAGTTTTTTTTATAGGTAAAATTGTCAGGAGAGGTTTAATTTTAAGTGGCAGATAATTGGACGGGAGCAAGTGTTGCTTCTTCTTTCAAACATAAAATATTTTATTTCTTAATAAAAACAGGCGGCAGGTACTGTGCTTACTTGTTACTGTATTTTGTTGTTGCTTCTTATGCGATAGTTCCGAAATTCAGAAGAAAAGCATATCCCTACATAGAAAAACGGTTCGGAAAACTAAACTTTTTTTCTAAATTCTGGCACTGTTATAAACTGTTTTTATCGTTCGGTAAAACGTTGGTGGATAAAGCGGTGTTCGGCATTTTAGGCAAAATAGAAATTTTGTCATCACAACAAGACAGAGATTTGTGTACCGACTTATACAACCAAGGAAAAGGCCTTATATTTATAACGGCGCATTGCGGTGCCTGGCAAAGTGCAATGGCGGCATTTGATTTTATAAAAGCAGACAAATATGTTTTATATAAAAGAGTTAAAGAAGATGTGGATAAACAAGTTTACGAACACGGAAACAGAAAACAAAACATAAAGTTTATAGATCCTACAGGTCCTTACGGAGGAACTGTGGAAATGTTGTCCGTATTGCAAAAAAAATCCATAGTTTGTGTTATGGGTGACAGAACATTCGGTTCACAAAAGAACGAAATATCGGTAAACTTTTTGGGACACAGTATAAATGTTCCCGGAACGATATACAGAATCGCTTCAATTACACAAACACCGATAGTTATAGTGTTTTTTCCTACAAAAAGTGACGGAAAATTCGATTCAATGATTTTAGATAATTTTGTTGTTGAAGATAACGGTGCAAAAATAACAAATTATAAAGAGTATGCCGAAAAGTTTGTTAATGCATTGGAACAGTTTACTAAACAGTATCCGTACCAATTTTTTAATATGTATGATATGTGGGAAGGGAACGACAAAAAGACAGAAGATTAGAAGATTGGAAGATTAGAAGATTGGAAGCAAACATGAATTTTTATTTTTTTATAGATTCTGAATCAAGTTCACAATGACAACAAAAAACAAATTATAATTTTGTATAATTTAAGTTAATAAAATACATACAATAAACAGGAGAATAATATCAATGATTCCAACTTCACTTGAAGATGTAAAAAAAGTATTGAAGCAAAACTTAGAATTGGAAGGAATAGATATCGACAGCACTACAGGTGACACTCCTCTTTTTGAAGGGTTAGGATTAGACAGTTTGGATGCCATAGAACTTATTGTGGTTTTAAAAAAGAATTACGATATTTCCATTGAAGATATGAAACAAGGTAAAGAAGTTTTTCAAACATTTGAAACTTTAAGAAAACATATTGAAGAAAACAGAAAAAAATAATGAAAACGATAATAAGTTCAATGTCTTGTGTGTGCAGTTTAGGCACAACATTGGAAGAAATATCCGACAATATTTATAATAAAGTAAGCGTACCGACACATATTACAACCAGATTCGAAAGTTCATATAAAAACGATTATCCCGTTTATCTTGTACCGGAAAAACTTTTATCTCAAAAAAAGGAAGACGAATCTTACGGCTTTTTGTTTGTAAGAACTTGTGTGGAACAAGCATTACAACAAGCCAAACTGTCAAAACAGGATTTACAAAAGTACAGAGTAGGTATCATATTAGGAACATCCGTAAATGCCTCTTTCAACTGTTTTGACTTTTATAAACAATACAAAAAAAACGAAGTATCATCATATTGGGATTTAGTTGATTATTTCAGCTATTCACTCAGTGAAAGATTACAAAAATATTTATCAATTTCAGGTCTTCATGCCACAATAACAACGGCATGTGCATCTTCCACCGATGCAATAGGTATCGCAGGCCAGTGGATACAACAAGACTTGTGCGATATTGTAATTTGCGGCGGTACGGACGAACTTAACATTATTCCGTATACCGGTTTTATAAAGTTGTTAATAGCGGGTAAAAATCCGTGCAGTCCGTTTTCCAAAAACAGGGGCGGAATAAATATCGGTGAAGGTTGCGGAATACTTATTTTGGAAAAAGAAGAAATTTTTAAACAAAGAAATATGGAACCTGCAGGTTATGTTTTGGGGTACGGTAACTGTTGCGACGGGTACCATCCCACAACACCCGCACCGGACGGTATCGGTTTAAAAAATGCCGTAATGCAGGCAATGAAAGATGCCGGTATAAAAAAAGAAAATATAGCATTTATAAATGCGCACGGTACGGGAACACACGATAACGATTTAACCGAATCGAAAGTGTTTAACGAATTATTAAAAGATGTTCCGGTAATGGCATCTAAAAGTCATACGGGGCACACGTTGGGTGCTGCAGGTGCAATAGAAGCGGTACTGAGTTTAATTGCATTAAACAAAAAAGAAATTCCTAAAGCATCAAACTTTAAAGAGTTTGATGAAGAAATAAATTTTGTGCCGGTACTTGAAAACACGAAAACGGAAAAACATGTTGCATTATCCGACTCACTTGCTTTCGGCGGTGTTAACAGTGTTATTATTTTAGGTGACAAAAATGCTTAAAAATGTATCTGTAATTTCAACATATAATACGGACAACATTGCAGGTTTGGAAAAAGATTTCGAACTGAAAAAAATCAGAAGAATGGACTTTTTTTCCAAACTTGCACTCAAATCCGCCGTTAACTGTTTAAAAATTGCGGATATAAGGTTGGAAGAAAATAAAAATATAGGATTAATTATTGCCACGGGGTACGGGCCCGTAAAAAAGACCTGCGACTTTATGGACTCTATTATAGATTTCGGTGACGAATGTGCAAGCCCGAACGCTTTTTCATCTTCCGTTCATAACAGTGCATTAACAACAATATCCATTTTGTTAAATATAAAAGGTCCGTCACTTACGGTCAGCAACTTGGATTCATCTTTTCAAAGTGCGTTGGCAATAGCACAAACTTGGTTGTCGTGCGGTACGGCAGAAAAAGTTTTGGTAGGTGCGGTAGACGAAATCCATACCGTTGCACAAAATATAATTGAAAATAATGTTGATGTATTTAAAGATTTTAGCAACAAAAATGTTGGGTTCGGCAGTGCATTTTTTCTGCTGGAAAAATCCGATAACAATATAGATGTTAATTTGGAAAATAAAGCAGATAATAAATTTTATCCGTCTTGCTTGGCAATGGAACTGTCCAAAAAGTATTCACTTATTTTGGATAAACAGGATATAGAAACCATCTGTTGCGATTTTATTAAAACGGAACTTTCCAAAAAATATAAAAATGTTTTAAATGTTTTTGAAAATGACGGTGTTTCAAACATATTTACCGATGTTGATGATACCACGCAACAAGAGATATTAAAAACTTTATCATCGATATTTTCCAAAGAAACGGTAACCGTAAACAAAAATTTTATTGTGGACGAAATATTTAACTTGTTCAAGAAGAACAAATTTATAAACTTTTTAACTTCCGGTTCTACGGGAATATCCAAACAATGTAAACATTCGCAGGATAACATAAAAGAAGAAGTAAGTGCTGTGTTACCGTTATTTAAAGATATTAAAAGAATAGTTTGTTTGGTTCCGTCGTTCCATTCTTACGGGTTTATTTTCGGGTTACAACTTTCAAAAAGGTTGAATGTTGAACTTATAAAAATGCCGCCTATACCTACAACGGACTGGAACAATGTTTTGCAGGATAACGATTTGTTTGTAACGTTCCCTATGTTCTTAAATCAGTTGGTAAAGTTGGAATATAAGTTCACTAAAAAGGTAACTGTACTTACATCTACGGCACCATGTCCGAAAGAAACTATGGACGGCCTTTACGATAACGGGGTTAACACATTAATAGAAATTTACGGAGCATCCGAAGCCGGTGCCATCGGGTACAGAAACAAGTCAACCGAAGGTTTTAAACTGTTACCGTGTTGGGAACCGAAACTTAATAACAATACAATGGTTTCCATTAAAAGAAAAAACAGTGATATGGAAATAGAGTTGCCGGACAATGTTGAACTGTTCGAAGATAACAGGTTCAAACCGGTAAGCAGAAAAGATAATGCCGTTCAGGTTGCCGGAATAAATGTGTATCCCAACAAAGTTAAAGATATATTGTGCAAATTTGAAAATGTTAAAGAAGCGGCAGTAAGGTTATCCAAACCGGAAGAAGGAAACTTCTTAAAAGCGTTTATAGTTTTGAAAGACAATAATATAGATAAAGAACAGTTTATGAAAAATTTGAAAGTGTACATGAAACAAAATTTAACGGCACACGAAACACCGAAAAAAATAACGTTGGGAACAGAACTTCCGAAAACACAGTTCGGAAAAATGAAAGATTGGCAGGAGTGATATATGGATAAAAAAATGAAAATGGTTGAAGCAAAATCGTTGGCACAAAAAATAGCGTTTGCTCCGTTCAGTTTTCAGGCAATAAAATCTATGGTTGATTTAGGTATACTGAAATTGATAGATGAAAGTTTGCCTGACGGAATATCCGTTGAAGATATAGAAAAAAAGTTGAAATTGAACCATTATACCGTTTCCACATTACTTGAAGTGGGCACATTTTCGGATGTTGTTGAACTTAAAGATAACAAGTATAACATAACAAAAATCGGTCAATGTTTTTTGTATGATACCATGACAAAAGTTAACTTTAATTTTGTTAACGATGTATGTTATCAGGGTATGTTTTATTTGAAAGATTCGTTTGTAAATTCAAAACCGGAAGGATTAAAATGTTTCGGCAATTGGAAAACAATATATGAAGGTCTTTCTTCTTTACCGGAAGATGTTAAAAAAAGTTGGTTCGATTTCGATCACTTTTATTCGGACAACTCTTTTGAACAGGTTATAAAAATAATTTTGGAATCAAACCCGAAAAGAGTTTTTGATATAGGTTGCAATACAGGAAAATTCGAAACGGCAATGTTTAAAAACGGATATACGGGCACAATGGTAATGATAGATTTACAAAAACAGTTGAACATGGCCAAGCAGAACATGGAAAAACTTAACAAAGTGGAAAATTGCGAATTTTTCCCTACAAATATTCTGGATGCTTCTTTAGGGTTACCGAACAATCCCGATGTTGTACTTATGAGCCAATTTTTGGATTGTTTCTCTTTGGAAGAAATTGTGTCCATACTGAAAAAAGTAAAAAATGTTATGCTTGGCGGAACAAAAGTTTTTATATTGGAACCGTTCTGGGATAAACAAAAATTTGAAGCGGCAAAGTTATCGTTAACACATATATCTTTATATTTTACGGCATTGGCAAACGGTAACAGCAAAATGTATTCCTGTAACGAAATGTTGGACTGCATAAATAAGTCGGGGTTAAGGTTATCGAAAATACACGAAAATATCGGACCTTTCGAATATACTTTGTTAGAGTGTTCAAAATAGTATGGCAATTACATTAACGGTTGTAGCATTTATTCTTATTATAGTCGGGTTGGTCGGAACATTTATTCCTATGTTCCCGGGACTGCCCGTAGGGTGGCTCGGTTTGTTTATTGCATTCTTGTCTCCGAATTGTACTTTAAGTATATGGACAATAGTTATAACTCTTTTACTTATGGTAATTGTTACCGTTTTGGATTATGTTATTCCCGCAAAAATGGTTAAAAAAAGCGGGGGAACAAAAAGCGGGGAACGCGGTGCACTGATCGGCAGTATGTCCGGAATAGTTTTGGTTAATCCGATAATTTTAATTTTCGGCTCGTTTATCGGTGCATTAATCGGTGAAATTATAAACGATTCCAAAGATATAAAAAAAGCGTTGAAATCGGCATTCAGTTCGTTTATCGGGTTTCTTTTGGGAACCGGTATCAAAGCATTTCTTACTCTTTCATTTTTGTTGATTTTGATATTAAATCTTGTATTTGGGATGTTTTAAAAAAAGAAAATGTCTATATCTGTAATAATTTTAGGATTCTTTTTAATCGCTTTGGGTATATATACCGGAAAAGCACCTTTCAGTTGGGTAGGTATGGTGTTTGCAGGGTATCATCCGGTATGCACAATAAATATAGCCACTTTTATTGTAACATTTGTAATGATGGTATATTTATGGTTAATAGATTATATAGTTAAGTCAAATATAGATATGATAGCGGTAGATTTGGACAGCGATAAAAAAGGAACATTTTGCGATAAAGTTTTTGAGAGTTTTTCAATGCCTGTGACTTTTAGATTTAGAGTACTGGAAGGAATTATAGTGATATATTTTGTTTCCTTCATATTCGTTACTATCTTAAATTTCATAAATAAGTCTATAGATTTTAGAGCTGAACTTGATTGCGTATTTGAGTTTATGTTGGTTGGTAAAGGTGCAAATATCTTTTTGTCTGTAATCTTCCTTATTATTTTGATTTTAAATTTGGTATTTGGTTTATTTTGATAAATCAAAATCAAAACTGGCGAAACGGATTTATCTTTTAAGCTATAACTTTGTATTTTCCTTCTTCGAGTACCAGCCACTTCGTTTTTCCTTTAGTACACTTCAGGCGGAAAATACTTCGTTATAGCTTAAAATCTGTAAATCCTTTGAATGCCAAGAATAAAGTAACAAAATCTTAAGGCCTTAAACGACCAACAGTAAACAACTCATTTGTCATTCCGGACTTGATCCGGAATCTATTCAAAAAATGGCTAAAAATTTAAATAAAGAAAAATCTTATTTCAAAAAACGAGTGAAAATTGAAATAAGAACTTGCTTTGTTTCAAAAAATAGTATAAAATTGAAATAAGAAAATTTTTTATTTCAAAAAACAGGCAAAAGTTGAAATAATGATTTAAAAGAAGAGGTTATAAAAAATGAATAGCTTTAAAGCAGGAATTTATAAACAACAACTTGAATATAAGAGTTTTTTACCAAATAAAATAAATCATGAATTCAAACTTGATGATAAAGATATTTTATTACTTTTAGAAAAAGCTGTCTTTTATTTAGGACAGTTAGAAGCTTTTTCTCAATTTACTCCGGATATAGATTTGTTTATAAAAATGCATATTTATAAAGAAGCTACTTTGTCCGGAAAAATAGAAGGGACACAAACTACTATGGATGAAGCTGTTTCTCCAAAAGAGGCAGTGTTACCGGAAAAAAGAGATGATTGGCAAGAAGTTCAGAATTATATAAAAGCTATAAATTTTGCACAAGAAGAACTTAAAACATTACCTATATCATTAAGATTAATATGTAAAATTCATGAAATACTTTTATCAGGTGTTCGCGGAGAGCATAAAAATCCAGGCGAAATCAGAAAAAGTCAAAATTGGATTGGCGGTTCAAGTTTGAAGGATGCATTTTTTATTCCTCCTCATTTTCAAGATTTGCCGGATTTGTTGTCTGATTTAGAAAAGTTCTGGCATAATGAAGAATTGCAGATTCCTATTTTAATAAAGGTAGCAATTTTTCATTATCAATTTGAAACCTTACATCCGTTTTGTGACGGTAACGGAAGAATGGGGAGATTATTAATACCATTAATGTTAATATCAAAAAATATTATTTCAAAACCTTCATTATATATTTCAAGCTTTTTTGAAAAAAACAAAGGAAGTTATTATGATAGTTTGACGGTTGTAAGAAACAGCAACAATATTAAACAATGGATAAAATTCTTCTTAACGGGAATAATAGAAACTTCAGAAAACGGACAAAATACATTAAAAAATATTATTACTTATAAAGAAAAAATAGATACTTCTATTCTACAATTGGGTTCCAAGGCAACATCTGCAAAAGAGTTGATAAGATACATGTTTGCAAAACCAATATTAAACATAGGTATGGCTGCAGAAAACTTGAATTGTTCTTTCGGTAAGGCAAGTGCTTTAATTCAAAATTTAATTAATTTAAATATAATAAAAGAAAGAACAAATGGTGCAAGAAACAGATATTTTGAACTCAACGGATATTTAGATTTGTTTAAATAAAAAATCCTATTTACTTCCAATCTTCCGTCTTTCTGCCGTTTCCATGCCTCCATACATCCATACCTCTATACATCTGTCGTTCATCATAATCTAAAATCTTAAAGTCTTAAACGGCAACGACAATTTTCACTTTTTTTGGTATAATCTTACATTATTTTTTAGAGAACGATTATGAAAAGAGCGGTAAGAATAGGTTTTATTGATGCAATAATATCTTCTGTAAGTTACGGTTTGTATCCTTTGTTTGCAATACTGTTATATAACACGGGATCATCCGTATCCAATTCACTGTTTTACAGATATCTGTTCGCGTTTCTGATTTATTTGTATATATTAAAAGTTCATAAAAAAATTAATCTGTCCGTTACGGTTAAAGAGTTTATAATATTGTTTTTTGTGGGTATCACTTTTGCCGTATCTTCCATTGCATTGTTTGCCGCTTTAAAATATATAGATTCCGGAATTGCTTGTACAATAGTGTTTGTTTATCCTGTAATAGTTGCTTTAATTATGACATTATTTTTCCATGAAAAGCTTACAAAAACAACTGTTGTTTCCATTGCCTGCGCCTTTTTGGGAGTTGCACTTTTAAACTATGCCGGCGGTATGAGTACCGGCGGAAAATTCTTGGGATTTTTGTTTTCTGTGTGCGGTGCGATAATGTATGCAATGTATATGATATTTGTAAAAACCGTAAAAACCATAAAACATATGCAGCCGGAAAAAGTGACTTTTTATGTTATGCTTTCCGGAACGGTTTTTTATTTTATATGTTTAAGGTTCGGACTGGATTTTCAGTTGCTTACAAGGCCGAATCAATGGATATATGTGCTTTGTTTGGCGGTAATACCTACGATAGTTGCCATAGAAACGGTTAATGTTGCAATAAAACTTATCGGTGCAACAAAGACATCAATAATCGGTGCACTTGAACCGCTTACTGCGATAATTGTGGGGGTGTTGGTGTTCGGGGAACAGGTGTCGTTGTTTAATGCGGTTGGATTCTTACTTGTTATTACGGGAATTTTTCTTGTTGTAAGGAAGTAATTCCTTACAACAATTATAGCGACCTTAATATTTTGGTTATAATTTTGCAACTAACTCAATCGAGTATGCCCTTGCGGGATCCATATACACTTCATTCGTTAGTTGCTTCATTCTAACCTAAA
>JBGUZU010000033.1:0-117690 GCA_045223915.1 Endomicrobiaceae bacterium
CGGACATATCCATATCTTCCAAAGAGAACTCAACCCGAATCTTTTTCGAGTCGACCTCGCCCTTGGAAAGCAAGACAACCGTCTCAATATGGTAAGTTTGCGGGAACATGTCCACCGGACAAACTTTTATAACTTTATATTTTTCGTCTTTTGTAATAAGCTTTAAATCTCGTGCAAGAGTTGACGGATTACATGAAACATAAACTATTTTTTTTGGATTTAAGAACAAGAGATGTTCTATAACATTTTCAAAAAGGCCTGCTCTCGGAGGATCTATGATAACACAATCAAACTTTTTATCGTTTTGTTTTACCCAATCCTGTGCGGGTTGCGCAAAAAATTCCATGTTATTTATATTATTTATTTGAGCATTATGTTTAGCACTTTCAATGGAGGCTTCCACTTGTTCCACACCGACAACGGATTTTACATGCGGGGATAAACATATTCCTATTGCTCCCGTACCGCAATACATATCAAGCAATGTATCTTGCTTGTCGGGCTGTAAAAGTTCTATTACAGTGTTATACAAAACTTCCGTTGCTTTTGTGTTAGTTTGAAAAAACGAAAACGGTGCAACTGAAAAATTAAATTTTTGTTCGGCAACGGTTAATGTTTCGGTAATGTTTTCGTTACCATACAACAATGTTATACTTTCGGCATTAACCGCATCGGAAAATTTTGAGTTTTGTGTCCAATATATACTTGAACAAAAAGATGATAACTGTTTTACTACACTATCAAAAAAGTTTTTGTTTATATCTTCTTGTTTGTTGGTAACGATATTTACAAGCAAATTGCCGGTATTAACACCTTTCCTTAAAACAAGATGTCTGAAAAAACCTTCATGACTTTTGTTATTATATGCTTTTAAACCTGTATTTATTGCAAACTCTTTTACTGTTTCGCATGCTTTTATAATATCTTCATGAGCAATATAGCATGGCGGAACCTCGGAATATTTATAAAAACTTCCCTTACAATGCAACCCTAATGAAAGACGATTGAAGGGTTGATCGGTTGAAGAGTTTAAAAGTTCATTGTAAAAGCTAAACTCCATTTTGTTTCTGTAGTTCCATTGCACCGGACTTTGTTTCGCTTGCGGTATTTCTACATCTAAAAAGTTTAAAAGTTCTTTAACACAATCTGTTTTAAATTGTATTTGATTTTTGTATTCCGTATGCTCAAACGAGCATCCGCCGCATTTACCGAACGCAGGACATTTCGGTTCAATTCTTAAAGGCGATGGATTTAATATTTTTTCAAGTTTGGCTTCTCTGTAAGATTTTTTATCTCTTGTAACAAAAACTTCCGCTTCTTCACCGGGTAACAGTCCTTCGGTAAAAAGGGCTATACCGTCTTCACATCTGCACAATACATTACCCGGAAAAACTATTTTTTCTGCTTTAACTTTAATTATTTTATGTTTTAATGAAGCCATAAATATTATCCGATACTATTTATAAATTAAAAATCAAACTTGTATCCTATATTAATTCTAAATGCTGTATAAGAGAAAGGATTTTCTTCACTAGTAAAATAATCGTCTTCAGTATAAAAAGTTTCATCATCTCCGAAATTGCGTTCTTTATATCGATTTTTCGAATAATTGCAACCATATATAGATTCAATCACTACATTTCTATATTCTATCCCTATACCTGTACCCCAATAAAATCCGGGAACTATCGTAACTTCTTTAATATCATCAGTATTTGGCGCATGCCAAGACGGGAACCCGACACCCAATTGTAATAACGGGTATACAAATAAAGATTCTTTTTTAGAAATATTTATTAAAAATTTATATTTTGCTTCCGAATAGAGGTTTGTAAAACCCATATCTAAATTTGAATGTCTAACAGAGGTGTCTTGTCCCCACATACCGCCTACACCTAAAAACAAATTAATTTTTGTATCGAAAAATATTTCTGCACCGATAGATAATAAAGAACCGGCTGAAACAGATGAACCTTCTTTAGGTGTTATTTCCGGTGAAAACACATAACCGACTTTCGGTATTACTTCAAGAATTTTATCATTTTCTGCCAAAACAGGAGTTATTAATGTTACTATCAAAAACAATGTCGCAAAAAGTTTTTTCATTTTTTTCTCCCTTTGTTTTAATTTTATATACAGAACTATTTTACCATATTTACTTGTTCAAGTTCTAAAAGTTTTTTCTTCTTATCAAGACCTGCAGCATAACCCGTTAATTTCCCGTTTTTTCCGACTACTCTGTGACACGGAACAATTATCGATATAGGGTTGTGCCCTACAGCACCGCCTATTGCTTGTGCGGACATTTTTGTTATGCCTTGTCGTTTGGCAATTTGTTTTGCTATATCACCGTATGTTACAACTTTACCGTAAGGTATTTCATACAGTATTTTCCAAACGGATTTTCTAAATTCGTTTCCGATAAACTTAACAGGAATTTCTTTTATATTAGTTTTTTCACCTTTAAAATATTTATCAAGCCATTTTTTTGTGATATAAAAAATTTTAAGATTATCTTTTCTTATTGCTTTTCCGTTACCGGTATCGCCGAAATATTTTTGTCCGTTAAACCATAAGCCGACAATATTTTCTTGTTCATCACAACAAATCGTGATAATTCCTAAAGGAGATTTATATTCGGTTTTATAATATATTTTATTATTCATTTTAGTTACAAAAAAATAAGAGTTTCGAAAAATCTTTCGTTTAAGAAAGTACTTACGAAACTCTTTATTTATTATCTAACAAATCGGGGCGACTGGATTTGAACCAGCGACCTCTCCCACCCCAAGGGAGTGCGCTAGCCACCTGCGCCACGCCCCGATTTCAACAACGAAATATATTCTACTTAAATAAAAAATTTTTGTCTATAATGGAAAAAATATTATCCTTTTAATTTCTTATACTGATTACTAACTTCTTTTAAAAGGGCGGGAATATCCAATTTCTGAGGACATTTCGGTTTACATATCCCGCAACTTATACATTTATCGGCTCTGTTTTCTTCTTTAATACTTTCATAAGCAACTATGAACTTATCTTTTTTGTTGTCAGCTTTATATTGATTGTATATATTGAAATTTTTCGGAATATCTATTCCAACGGGACATCCCGTACAATATTGGCAATATGTACATGTAATTGCTCCCGAGGTTTTATAAACAGCAATTGCATTGGCAAGAACTTTTTGTTCTTTTTCGGTTAACGGTTTAAAATTTATAAATGTGTTAACATTGTCTACCATATGTTCCATTTCCGTCATACCGCTCAAAACGCAAAAAACATTTTCTAAAGACGCAACATATCTTAATGACCACGAAGACGGAGAAGCATCGGGATTTTCTTTTTTTAACAATTCAACGGCTGCATTGTTAAGTGTAGATAATTGTCCGCCTTTTAACGGGTTCATCACAACTACCGGGATACCTGCTTTTGTTGCTATTTCATATTGTTTTTTTGCATTAACTCCATACCAACCGCTGCTATCCGTTTTTTCCCAATCTATAAGATTTATGGGTAACTGAACAAAGTCCCATTTATAAGTATTAATAACTTCTTCCAAAAGTTCAGGTGTATCGTGAATAGAAAATCCTAAATATTTAATTTTACCTTCTTTTTTCTTTTGCAACAGTTGTTCGTAAACATTACATTCTTTTAATGTTTGCCACTCACTTTTATTTATATTGTGTGCAAGATAAAAATCGAAATAATCTACCTGACATCTTTTTAATTGTTCATTAAAAGTCGGTATAACTGTATCTTTCCCTCCGAGGCGACTTAACGGAAGCTTATCGGCCAAATAAAAACTGTTTCTGGGATATTTTTTTAATACTTTACCTGCCGTAACTTCGGATTTTCCGCCATGGTAAAACCACGCCGTATCAAAATAATTTATACCATGTTCCATTGCATAATCTACCATCTTTTGAGTTTCTGCAACATCAGGGCTACCAAATGTTTGCGGAAGTCTCATAAGACCAAAACCGATAGCGGAAATATCAAGATTTTTAAATTTTTTCGTGTAAACTTTTCCTATGATTTTTTTTGTTTCCGCGGTAACTTTTTTACATGCGGATAATACAACTGCTCCGATTGTCGTAAATAGTGTAGATTTTAAGAATTGTCTTCTGTTCATAAAGGCCTCCGATCTGATGTTATCCGGTCATTTACTTCTTTAAATTATATAACTTAGAGCAACTCCAATGTCAACAAAAAAAATTAAAACTATTTACATTGTATGAAACAAACATACAATAGCTGTGATTGCCAAAATTATTCCCATTATATTGATAATATTTATTTTTTCTTTAAAAAATACCGTTCCTGTAATTGTACCGAGAGATATTACTCCCAAATTCATTGCCGCAAAAATCAGCGTGGGATTATTGTTGTATGCTTGATGAGCACGAAAATAGAAATAAATATTCCCGAAATTCAAACAACCTAAAATTATTCCGCCCAATATACTTCTTGCCGTCCATTGTGTTCCGCGGATTATTAAATATGTAAATAATAATATTGCCGCGAGAATAAAAACAGCACATAAATTGGTTGCTGTCATTGCTACATTTTTTGATAACTGTTTAAACAAGATATCAATTATTCCGTATCCTAACCATACTCCAAGCAATGTCCACACGGCACCTGTACCCGATATTTTACTTTTAGGTTTATAAACCAATGCCGATAACGAAATAATTGCCAAAATAACAGCTAAAATCTTACCTGCAGACAAAATCTCACCGAAAATTAAAAATGCTGCTATTATCGGCAAAAACAATGATAATCTCTGTGCAGCATCCGATTTTGCTATTCCGGCACGATTAACACATTCGCCCATAATTATAAAAACACTCGGCAATAAAATACCTAACGGTAATAAAATCTGCCATTCGGACAATAAAGAACTGAAATTATTGCCGAGATTCGGTCTAAATAAAACAAATGCACTAATTGCCGCTACGAGATAGTTAACCGCTACCGCTTGATTAATTGAAATTCCACTGTTTTTAGATATTTTTAACAATATAGATACAGCTACACTGCATATAATGCTTAATACTAAATAATTCATATTAATTCCCTTCCCGCTATGAATATATTTATTATATAAAACCAGAACAATTTTTGCTTTATAAAAATTCAATTTGATAAAATATAATGCTAAACAAGTTAAAACATAAAGTATCAAAGATATAAAAATATTAGGAAACATAATTATGATTATAAAAGCGGTAAAATTTTGTGAAAACGGCTTTTGATACAAACAAAATCCACTACGATTATTTTTAATAACAAGGAGAGTTTATGAAAAAAGTTTTGATAATTTCAACAAGTTTAAGGGCAGGTTCAAATTCCGAAATTCTCGCAAAAGAAGTAGCAAAAGGTGCAAAAGAAAAAGGTCACAAAGTTGAATTTGTTTCATTAAAGAATAAAAAAATAGCATTCTGTAAAGGTTGTTTAGCTTGTCAGAAATTAGGTAAATGTGCAATAAAAGATGATGCCAACAAAATTACCGAAAAAATAAAAAAGTCGGATGTTATAGTTTGGGCAACTCCTGTTTATTATTATGAAATGTCGGGACAAATGAAAACGGTTATAGACAGAGCAAACTCATTATATTCTTCAAACTATAAATTCAGGGAAGTTTATTTGGTTACAACTTCCACCGAAGACAGCAAAGATGTAGCAGACAGAGTTATCAGCGGTGTTCAAGGATGGATAGATTGTTTTGATAATGTAAAATTGAAGAAAACACTTTCCGGCGGCGGTGCGGAAGGTCCTAATGATGCAAAAAACATGCCAAAACTTTTAAAACAAGCTTACGAGTTAGGAAAAAAGATATAAAATTTGCAAAGCAAATTTTGAAGATTGGAAGATTAGAAGATTTGAGGATTGGAAATATAAATGTTTTTTAATAAAAAAAGCAAGCTTTTAGAACTTGCTTTTTTATACCGTGTAAGATTTTTAAATTAATTATTTTCCGTTAAAATAACTTTAATATCTTTTCTGCCTAATGCGGTTTCAATGTCTGCAGGGTTTTCTATATGACCTATTTTTGTGTAACTGTAGGATGTAGTGAAACTTTTATAGAATATTACAAGACAACTGTTACCGAAAAGCATAACGTCACCTTTTTTAATGTTTTTTACCGATTTTGAATCAGTAGGAAGTGTAAAATCCAAATAACAATATTTTTCGTTATTGTTTAAGTCCGACATTTCTAACGTTATCGGGAGCTTTTGATATAACTCTTTTACTGTTTTGTTGTTTTCAACAATAACCGTAAATGTTTTATTATCAATTTGAATATTCATTTTTTGACTGTTCCCCGTTTGTTGAGCATATACCGCAAAAACATAAACAATCAATGCTCCCGATAACAATAATGAAAATAAAATAACTTTTATCTTCATTATTTTAAATATGTCTTAAAAAACTGTTCTATTTTATCAAAAGGGATTACATCAACGTTATCGTATAAATCCACGTGACTTGCGCCCGGAATAATCATAATTTCTTTGTTATCTTTATATTTGCTGCCTTCCCCTTGAACCATATCTATATAAGCATCTTTACTGAAATAGCAGGAATGTGCTTTTTCACCGTGTATCATCAAAACCGCGCTTCTTATTTCTTTAGTGAAAGTAAGTTCCGGAGTATTAATAAATGAAAGTGCGGATGTTTTATTCCAACCTGTATTAGAGTTCAAACTTCTTTTGTGATATCCTCTCGGTGTTTTGTAATATGCATAGTAATCTTTTACAAATTGCGGTGCATCTGCAGGTAACGGATCAACAACTCCGCCGGCAAGTTCATATTTTCCGCTTTTAAAATCTTTTATTCTTTGTGCATTCAATTCTTGTTTTAAAGCATAAAGTTCATCTTCTGTCATTTGATCGAAATAACCTTTATGGTTTACTCTGCTCATGTTATACATTGTGGATGTAACCGTTGCTTTTATTCTTGTATCTATACTTGCAGTATTTAAAGCATGTCCGCCCCAACCGCAAATACCGATAATACCTATTTTGTCAGGATCAATATTATCTTGAACGGATAAAAAGTCTACTGCTGCCTGAAAATCTTCTGTATTGATATCAGGTGATGCCACATATCTCGGTTCACCTTTACTTTCACCCGTATATGAAGGATCAAATGCTAATGTAATAAAACCTCTTTCAGCCATAATTTGTGCATATAAACCGGAACTTTGTTCTTTTACCGCACCGAACGGACCGGAAACGGCAATTGCTGCCAACTTATCGCCTTTCTTATATGTTTTAGGAGTATACAAATCGCCTACAAGTTCTATACCGAATCTGTTTTTAAAACTTACTTTTTTTACGTCTACTTTTTCACTTTTAGGAAAAACTTTGTCCCAACCTTTTGAATCTTTTTTTGATGCTGCCATAACGCTTCCTCCCGAAATTAACAATACCGCCAACAAACTTGTTACTAATTTTTTAAACATGCTATCCTCCTATTTTATTTCTATTTGTTTTATAACTCTTGCGGGACTTCCAACCGCTATTGAATTCGCGGGAACATTTTTTGTCACAACACTTCCCGCACCGATAACCGCACCGTTGCCAATTTCAACTCCGGGCAAAATTGTACAATCGGAACCTATCCAAACATTTTTACCTATCTTTACGGGACTCGGATGCAAATTTGTTCTCTTGTCAGGATTGAAATCGTGGTTCAATGTTGCAATTGTTGTATTATGCCCTATTAAAGAACCGTCACCTATTTCTATGCCGCCCTGATCCTGAAAACGACAACATGCATTTATGAAAACATTTTTGCCTATCTTAATATTCTTACCGCAATCCGTATAAAAAGGCGGAAAACATCTGAACGATTTATCTACTTGTGTTCCGGTAAGTTTTGAAAACAATTCTACTATTTGTTCCGGAGTATTATATTTATTATTTATTTCACTTGTTATTTGTAATGCTTCTTGAGCCAACTTATGAAATATTATAAACATTTCGGATCCGTCACAAATTTCTTCTCTTGTTGCCATTGTTTTTCTAAATTGTTCTATGTTTATTGTTTTTTCATTCATAGTATTTTCCTTGTTTATTATTATCCGTTATTTCTTTAAAAATAGCAAATACTTATATTTTATATTTAGATATGCTTGAAAAGCATAATAGAAAATTATATTATTTATATATGGATATAAGAGTTTTAAAATATTTTTTAGCCGTGGCACGAGAAGGCTCCATAACAAAAGCCGCTAACGTTTTGCATGTTACCCAACCTACCCTTTCCAGACAACTGCAGGATTTGGAAAAAGAGTTAAAGCATAAACTTTTTGTCAGAGGGCAACATTCCGTTTCGCTTACAGAAGAAGGGCACATTTTAAGGCAAAGAGCTGAAGAAATTGTTGATATGGTAGAAAAAACAAAAAACGAGTTTCTTTCAACGAAAGATATTATAAAGGGAACTGTTTATATCGGCAGCGGTGAAAGTGATGCCATAAGTTTAATAACCAATATTGTAAAAACTGTTCAAACGGAATATAAAGAAATAAAGTTTGATTTTTTAAGCGGAAATGCGGACGATTTATGCGAAAAGTTAGATAAAGGGTTACTTGATTTTGCCATTTTAATAGAACCGGTAAACATATCAAAATACGATTATATAACCTTACCCAAGAAAGACAGGTGGGGCATAATTATGAAAAAGAATTGTTCTTTAGCAAAGAAAGAAAATATTAAATTTGAAGATTTAAAAAGTTTACCGCTTATAGTTTCAAGCCAATTACTGAAAAAAACTTCCGTTAACGACATATTTTTTAAATGGTTTAAAGGCAATTTAAAAAATTTAAATATTGTTGCAACTTATAACCTTTTTTATAATGCGGGATTAATGGTAAATTCCGGTATAGGATATGCTTTAATTTTAGATAAACTTGCAAACACGGCATCAAGTTCGAACTTAACTTTTAAACCGTTAAGCCCGAAACTTGAATCCAATTTAAATATCGTTTGGAAAAAATCCCAACTGTTTTCCCCCGCCGCCAAAGTGTTTTTTGAAAAGCTGAAAGAAAAGTTTCGAAAATAAAAAAAGCAGGGGAAAGTTTTCCCCTGCTTAAATATTTTTACTTCTGTTATTACGGTAATTTGTCGTATTCTTCGTCTGAAATTTCTTCGCACCATTCGGTTGAACCGCCTTCGGACGGAACTTCTATTGCTATATGGCTAAACCAACTGTCTTTTGCCGCACCATGCCAATGTTTTGTTTCTGCGGGAATATTTACAACATCACCTTTTTTAAGTTCTTGTGCGGGTTTACCGGCTTCTTGATAGTATCCTCTGCCGCCGGTAACCAAAAGAATTTGTCCGCCTTTGTGATGTATGTGCCAATTATTTCTGCATTTAGGTTCAAATGTTACATTTGCCGTTACAACTTGTTCGGTAGTTAACATATTCAAATAACTTTGACCTATAAAATATTTTGAGTATGGGTTAGGTTCACCGATAGCAAATACTTCTGTTTGCGGTTTTGATGTCATTACAAGAATTTGTGTTACTTGTCCGTCGGTTAAACCGTTATTTTTACCTATTTGAATATGTGCTTTAAGTTGAGAATCTACACCTTCAATGGAAGATAATGCCGCGATTGTTGCAATTTCTCTTTCTTTATAAGATAAGATTCCTCTTGAAAAAATATCTCCGAACAAATGTTCTTTTAAATAATCGTCTATTGCAGGAGCAAATTCAAAAAGTTCTCCTTCAACTTTTTGTCCTACAAGTTCTGTTTGAATTTTTGTTCCTATTTTATTTTTATCTTCTTTTTTAGATAAAGGTTTTCCTGCTTTACCCTCAATAAAAGAACCGTCTTTCGTTGATTGAAGTAAAACACCTAAAGCATTTAAACTTCTCGGAAAACCGCAATATGCATAAAGTTGAACCATAATTTCTTTTATTTCGTTTACGGTTAACCCGTCACCTAAACTTTTGTCTACAGATTTTTTTAAATTTTGTATATCACCCGTAGCAGTATACTGAGAAATCGAAACTATATTTTTTTCTTTTGTTGTTAATAAATCATCTGCTGCCATAAGAGTTCCTCCCGAAAAAAATAATACTGCTAACAAACTTATGAATATTTTCTTTATCATAGATTTATGCTCCTTGGTATAAATATAATTTATATTATAAAAATTAGAGTTAATGTAGTCAAATTTTTGCTTTATAAAAATTTAATTTGATAAAATAAATGTATAAGATTTTTATTGAGGGAAAAATATGAAAACATATAAAGTAAACACTAACGGAGTCTGTGCAGCACAGATTTCTTTTTCTTTGGATAAAGGAAACATTTATAATGTAGAGTTTATAGGCGGATGTCCCGGAAATACCGCAGCAATAAGCAAATTAGTTGAAGGTACCAATGCTCAAAGAGTTGTAGATTTGTTAAAAGGTAATGATTGTGACGGAAAAGGAACCTCTTGTGCCGATCAGTTAGCTCGTGGTGTAGAGAAAGCGTTGTTAGAAGATTAGATGATTGGAAGATTTGAAGATTGGCAACGACAAAATATTCTTGCAGTTAAACTATAAGCTGTAATCTATAAGCTAAAAAACTATTTGTGTGATTTTTTCCACTCTTTTATTTGTTTCAAACGCTCTTTATATTTACTCTCCAAACCTTGTTCCGTAGGATAATAATAAGTTTTATCTTTTAAAGAATCAGGTAAACATTGCATATTTGTAAGTTTATCTTTTGTATCGTGAGCATACTGATAACCTTTACCGTAATTTAACTCTCTCATAAGTTTTGTCGGGGCATTTCTTATTACTAACGGTACAGGTTCTGCAAGGTGATTTCTTGCATCTTCGGCAGCAAGATGATATGCCGTATCCATAGCGTTGGATTTCGGTGCCAAAGACATATAAACAACGGCTTCTGTTAAATGTACACTGCATTCCGGCATACCTATAAAGTGGCAGGCATGATATGCTGCTACTGCAATTTCAAGTGCTCTGGGATCTGCAAGACCTACATCTTCACTTGCAAACCTTGTAACTCTGCGGGCAATATATAACGGATCTTCTCCCGCTTCCAACATTCTTGCAAGCCAATAAACCGCTGCATCAGGATCTGAATTTCGCATGGATTTGTGTAATGCCGAAATTATATTGTAATGTTCTTCACCGTTTTTATCGTATAACAAATTCTTTTTGGAAATGCATTGTTCCAAAGTTTCTTTTGTAACGGTAATTTTACCGGCTTTATCCATGTCACCGTTTAGAACCACCATTTCCAAAGTTGAAAGTGCGGTTCTTGCATCACCGTTGGCAAATTCGGCAATAATGTTAAGCATATCATCTGATATTACAACTTTTTCTTTACCGAACCCTCTTTCATCGGTAACAGCTCTTTGCAAAAGTTTTACCAAATCTTTGGTTTCTATCGGTTTAAAAACAAAAACTTTGCAACGTGATAAAAGAGCGGAATTTATTTCAAATGAAGGATTTTCGGTTGTGGCTCCTATTAAAATGATGCTGCCTTTTTCTACAAACGGTAAAAAGGCATCTTGTTGTGCCTTGTTAAAACGATGAATTTCATCTACAAACACTATAGTTTTTTGACCGAACTTTCTGTTGTTTTCGGCTTGAGCCATAACTTCTTTAATATCTTTTATTCCGCTTGTAACGGCAGAAAAATCTATAAATTTTGAGTTGGTTTTATTTGCAATAATTCTTGCTAAAGTAGTTTTGCCTATTCCGGGATTACCCCAAAATATAATGGAAGAAATCTTATCGTTTTCTATAAGTTTTCTTAATATTTTTCCTTCGCCGACCAAATGTTGTTGTCCGACAAACTCTTCCAAATTTCTCGGTCTTAATCGCCAGGCCAATGGTTGGTTGGTGTTATCTTCAAATAAAGTTTCTTCTTCCATATTATTTTTCCGCTACGGATTTACCTGTAATATGTTCACAGTCCATTTCCAAACACATTACATTCTTTGCATACTTTTCTATCATTATATCAATTTCGGAAACATCTTTTGTAAATTTTAAAGATAAGTTACGACAAATTTCTATCGCTTTATTAAAATCTTCAACGATTTTTATTTTACCGAACACTATAACACTTTTAAAATACAGAGCCCAATGACCTTCTTTGGCACCATGAAAATATATTTTGTTTTCCTGTTGGTTATAATAAAAGTCTATCGGAATACCGTAAGGATAATCATCATCGCCCAATACGGATAATACACCCCTGACTTCGGTATTTAATATTTCAACACATTCTTCTTGTGTTAATTGTTGTTTAAATCGTCTCATCGGTCTGAACATTGTTAACTCAATTTTTTATATAAAGCTGCAACATCTTTCAACAATGTCGGAATATCCAATTTCTGAGGACATTTCGGTTTACATACTCCGCAGTTTATACATTTATCGGCTCTGTTTTCCGCTTTAATACTTTCATAAGCGGCAATAAAATTTTCTTTTTTGTTGTCTGCTTTATATTGGTTATATATATTGAAATTTTTCGGAATATCTATTCCTAAGGGACACCCTTCACATTGCTGACAATATGTACATGCAATTGTGTCTGCCGTGGTGTTTGAAAGTTCTTTTTCTGTTGAATTTTTTGTTTCTGCAGAAACTTTTTTGTATATACCCAAAGTAAATGTACCTATTGCGGCAAACAGACCAAACTTCAAAAATTGTCTTCTATTCATAAATTCCCTCCGAAAATAAGATTTTAGGCTATATAAAGAAACAACTTTAAAAAAACTTAACAGCCCAATCTTTAAGATCTTTTTCGGAAACTCCGGAACTAAATCTTTTTCCGCTGTCAACTTTAGCTTTCGGTGCTAACTTTCGCATAATGCTGCCGGAATCACCCATTCCCGAACCGCCGGAAGTTGCAAAAGGGATAACTTGTTTACCTGAAAAGTCATAACTTTCCATAAATGTATCTATAATCGAAGGTTCTCTGTACCACCAAATAGGGAACCCTACAAAAATAACATCATATTGACTCATATCTGCAACTTTATTTGCAATAGCAGGTCTGGAATTTCTATCATCCATTTCTACCGAGCTTCTGCTTTTTTTGTTTGTCCAATCCAAATCTGCACTTGTGTATGGTTGTGCAGGCTTAATTTCGAATAAATCTGCTCCGGTTGCTTTAGAAAGTCTTTCTGCAACCTTTGCCGTTACTCCGCTTGCACTGAAATATGCTACCAAAACTTTCTTGTTGCTTTTTGATTCTGCCATAACCTCGCCTCCATTATTATTTTTGAACAACATAAATCCACAAGTTAAAATTGTTACCACTACTGCACAAACCATTATTTTTTTCATAAAAACCCTCCGGATTTGTTAGAAGATTAGATGATTAGAAGATTGGAGGATTGGAAGCTAACTTGTAAAATTTGTTAAAAACAAATTTTGTTATCTTTTAATTTCCTTTTCCATTCTTCTATCTTATTATTTTATAAGTTAGAGTAACTCTAATGTCAAGAAAATATTATTTATTGTTGAACAAAAGCAAACTGATATTTGCCGGTTTCATCTTTTTGCAATTTACCTATACCGCAATTCAAAAGGTGTGCACCTGCGATATATTTGTCGCTGTCTGCATAGTCTTTCAAAACTTTTTTCCTTACAGATAATGCCTGTATAGGATCTGTATCATATACCAAAAAAATTTCGGGATCTTGAAATTGTATAGGTGCATGTAAAATATCGCCCCATACCAACATTGTTTGTCCTTCGCTTGTAACTTCAAACATTGTGTGTCCTAAAGTATGGCCGAATGCCGGAACAGATTTTATAAAGGGCAATATTTGTTCGTTTTGTTTAAATGATTTTATTCTGTTCGGATATGCCAACAAGACTTCGGAAGTTTTGTTTGCATCGATTTCTTCTTGAGCAATATAAACATTTGCTTTGGGGAATGTTTTGTTATAGTCGTTTATAAGACCTGCTATGTGGTCATAGTGCATGTGTGTAATGCATATAGTATCTATACTCTTTGGTTCGACATTAATACTTTTTAATGCTTCCAACAATGCAGGCGCATTTATGCCTGTATCAAACAATATTTTGTGGTCACCGGTATCAACATAAAAAACATTTATTGCAGATGCATTTGAGTCTGTTTGATTTAAAAACTCTTCCAACTTTTTAGTATCTTTATAACGGAACAATTCTTTTTTGTGGTTCATTGATTGTATTTTTATTGCGGTTACATCAAATTTACCGAGCTTCATATTTACGGTATTTGCAGCAAATAAACAAGTAGTTAAAAATAACATCGCCATTATTGAAAAAAATTTTTTCATAACAACACTCCTTTTTACAAAATATCGTTATTATTTTAGACTTCCGTTCCAGCTTATTGTTACAATCAATATTATACAAAAATGTATTATTAAAAATAAAAAAATCCGGAAAGGGAGGGATTCGAACCCTCGGTACAGGCTTTCACCTGTACACCGGTTTAGCAAACCGGCGCACTAGACCAACTATGCGACCTTTCCAGATTATTCTCAAATTATATCATAATTTGTTTTTTTCTACAATTTATCGTCGTAGAAAAACTTGTCAAAAAACTTATTTCTTAAAGAAACTAAACAATTTACTGAAGAAACCGCCTTCTTCTTTTGCTTCTTCTTGTTTAGGTTCTGTTGATTTTGCTGCTGCTGTTTGTTGTGCTGCATTTGCTGCTGTTGTTGCAAGATCTTTTGTTGAAACTTCTTCAGATGTTGCATATTGTATTGCTGCTGCCGTTGCTGCTGCTGTTGCCATTTCAGAAACGGTTGCGGAAGAATTCTTTATTGTGTTAACTGCTGATTTAACCGCACCTGCTTTTTCCAAAAGAGGAACAATTTTATCACCGTATTTTACATTGTTTTTTGCATAATCCAAAGCTGTTTTTCCGAGAACATCTGCTGCATTAACATCTGCACCTTTGTTCAACAACAAACCAACTATAGCAACTGCTGAAGATGATGTGTTTTCGCAAGCTGACATCAAAGCTGTTTTTCCTGTTTCTTTTGCAACAGCATTTACATCAACCGTACCTGTTGTTAACATACTTTGTATTGCTGCTATTCCGCCTTCTTTACAAATGTCAATAAACTGTGATGAATCTGCTGCATAAACCGAAACTGCTGCCAAACTTACAAATACTGCTACCAACATTACTAACTTTTTCATTTTACTTTTACCTCTCCTTATCCTTTAATATTTTTAATTTCTTTTATTATTGCCGGAATAATTTCATACAAATCACCAACCAACGAATATGTTGCTGTTTGCATCATAGGACAATCTTTATCTTTGTTTATTGCTATGATTGTATCCGATGAACTCATACCAACCATATGTTGAATTTGGCCTGAAATACCGCATGCAATATAAATTTTAGGTGCTACCGTTCTGCCGGTTTGACCAACCTGATGAGAATAAGGTATCCAATCTGCATCTACAGCTGCTCTTGATGCTCCTACTGCTCCACCCAACAAGTCTGCCAATTCCTTTATAAGTTTAAATCCTTCAGGATTACCTAAACCTCTACCGCCGGAAACTATAATATCTGCATCCGAAATATTTACATCTGCACTTTGATCTTTAAAGAAACCGATGAATTTTGTTCTGTTAATAACTTTTTGTGCATCTACTGTTTTGTTTATAACTTCACCTGTTCTTACTTCTTGAACTTTAGCTTCTTTAAATACTTTATGTCTAACGGTTGCCATCTGCGGTCTGTGTCTCGGTGTTAAAATTGTTGCCATGATGTTTCCGCCGAAAGCAGGTCTTGTCTGCATTAAATTTCTTGTTTCGGGATCTATTTCCAATGCCGTACAATCAGCAGTAAGACCGGTATAAATCTTTGCTGCAACTCTTGAAGCAAAAGATCTTCCTATATTTGTTGCACCCATCAATACGATTTCTGGTTTTTCTTCTTTTATTAAGTCTGCCAATATGCAACTATACGGATCGTCCTGGAATTCCGCCAAGATAGGATCATCATAAACATAAACTTTGTCTGCTCCTCTGTTTATTAAATCCTGAGCTTTTGCAGATATATTCGAGCCGATAAGTATAGCACTTAAAGGAACATTTAATGTTTTTGCAAGTTCGCTGCCTTTATTTAAAAGTTCATATACTACAGATGAAATTTCGCCGTGTCTTTGTTCGGCATAAACCCATACACCTTTATATAAAGATTTATCTACGGCATCTTTAACTTCATCTTTTTGCATTGTAATTGCTTTTACAGGACATGCTTCTACACATGAACCGCAAAATCTGCACTTTTCACCGTCAACAACGGCTTTACCGTCTTTTACGGATATTGCACCGAACGGACAAGCAGATTCACAGGCTCCGCAACCGACACATTTATCTAAATCTATATTTATTTTATTAGCCATTTTCATTCTCCTATATTAAGCTGTTCTCTGCCAACTTCTTTACCAACTTTGCTGCAATATCTTGTGGTTCGCCCTCAAATTTTTCTCCGCCCGTTCTCTGAGGTGGAGTAAATATCTTTTTAACTTGTGTAGGAGAACCCGCCAAACCTGTTTTTTTAGTATCTGCGTTTATGGCTGCCGCATTTAATTGTTTTATAACCGCTTTTTTTGCTGCCATTTTACCTTTAAGCGAAGGAATTCTCGGTGTATTTATTTCTTTAACTACTGTAAGTAAGCAAGGAACCGGAGCCTCTATTAAATCGTATCCGTCTTCCATCATTCTTTGAACTTTTATTGAATTTTCAGTAACTTCTTCAATTTTTCTTACATATGCAACATGAGGAACATTTAACATTTCCGCTACCGAAGGACCAACTTGTGCGGTATCACCATCTGTTGCCTGTTTTCCGCAAAATATTACACCGAAATCCGGTATGGTTTTAATTGCGGTTGATATAGCATAGGAAGTTGCCCAAGTATCTGCACCTGCAAATGCTCTGTCACCTATAAGAATTGCATCATCACAACCTCTTGAAATAGCTTCTCTTAAGGCGGATTCCGCTTGAGGAGGTCCCATTGTAATAACGGTAACTTTTCCGCCGACTTTTTCTTTAAGTCTGACTGCTTCCTCTATAGCATATTCATCAAAAGGGTTTATTATAGCTTCAACGCCTTCTCTCTTCAAAGTACCTCTTTCAGGATCAATTTGAACATTGGTCGTTCCCGGTACCTGTTTAATGCAAACAAGTATATGCATTTCATATCCTCCGAATTTAATTTGAAAAACAAAAAAACAAGATAATTTATTCTTGTTTATATCCTTTAGATGATAACAAAAATATAAATTTTATGCAATTTTTATTAATCCAAAAAACATACAAACACTATATTTTTGATGCAAAAAATACTATAATAAGAAATTCATTATTATTTTAATTTTAAATGAGGTTTTATTTTGGCCAGAGATAGTGTAGGAATTGTTCAAACTAAATATTTCACTTTTGAAAACCTTGTTCTTGCAAACGGGCAAAGTTTGCCGCAAGTTACAATAGCTTACGAAACTTACGGAACTTTAAACGAACAAAAGAACAATGCTATATTGATAACTCACGCCTTTACGGGTGATGCTCATTGCGCGGGATTCCATGAAGGGGACAAAAAACCCGGTTGGTGGGATTCGATGGTTGGTCCCGGAAAAGCTTTTGATACCAACAAATATTTTATTATTGCCTCAAATGTTTTGGGCGGATGTGCGGGAACAACCGGACCGGAATCAATAAATCCGGCAACAGGTGTTCCATACGGAACGGATTTTCCTGCAATAACGATATCGGATATGGTAAAAGCTCAGAAAAAGTTGGTGGAATATTTCGGTATAGAAAAACTCTTTTCCGTTGCCGGCGGTTCCATGGGCGGAATGCAGGTATTACAGTGGGCAATGGATTATCCGGAATTTATATATTCCGCAATTCCTATAGCAATTACTTTAAGATCCACACCTCAACAAATTGCTTTTAACGAAGTTGGCAGACAATCTATAATGGGTGATATTGCTTGGAAAAAGGGACATTATTACGGCGGACCTGAACCCGACAAAGGGTTGGCCGTTGCAAGAATGTTGGGACATATTACATATATGAGTGATTATTCCATGCAGAAAAAGTTTCCTGTTAAAAATCCGGAACCGAATGAAAATTTCGATTTTAATGCCGATTTTGAAGTGGAAGAATATTTAAGATACAGAGGAAGTTCTTTCGTAAAAAGATTTGATGCCAACAGTTACTTATATTTATCTAAAGCAATAGACTATTTTGATGTTCAAAAAGATAATTTTTTACCGGAAGAAAAAAATTTGGATATAAAATTTTTGGTTATATCTTTTAAGTCCGACTGGTTGTATCCTCCTTATCAATCGGAAAATATAGTGAAATTTTTAAAAATGAAAAATCAGGAAGTAACTTACTGTAACATATTTTCCACTTACGGACACGATGCTTTTCTTTTGGAAGTAAAAGATGAAACCAGACTTGTAAAAAACTTTTTAAACAGATTATATGATGAGGTTTTTGGTAGTGAAAGATAAAAATACTTTATTATCACATTTAAAAATAGCCGGAATCGTGACACAGAAATCAAAAGTTTTGGATTTGGGGTGCGGTGACGGTGATTTAATGTATTTGCTCGTACAAAATAAACAAGTAAATGCTCAAGGTGTGGAAATATCCGAAGATGCGATATACAAATGTGTGGAAAAAGGGTTATGTGTTATGCATTCGGATATTGACGGTGCATTGGATTTTTATAAAAACGATACTTTTGATTTTGTTATATTAAGCCAAAGTTTACAACAGGTTACAAGAACCGATGAAGTATTAAAACAATGTTTAAGAATCGGTAAAAAAGTTATTGTGGCATTTCCCAACTTTGCTCATATAACGGTAAGAAGTAAACTCTTTTTCGGCGGAAGAGCACCTGTTACTGAATCTCTCCCGTACGGATGGAACGATACTCCGAATATCAGATGTTTAAGCATAAAAGATTTTGAAGTTTTCTGTAAAGAAAGAAAGTATAAAATAATGGAAAAATATTTTATAGCTAATAACAAATATTGTCATATATTACCGAACTTATTTGCACAACAGGCAATTTTCGTAATCACTAAATAATCTCGCAAAAACAGAGGAAAAACGATGGAAAAACAAGGAACAAACCAAAAACAAAAGTTTTGGCATAGTATTGAAATTAATGATGTTTTACAAGAGTTCAACAGCAACAGCCATACCGGACTTAAAGAAAGTGAAATTTCAGAAAGACAACAAAAATACGGTAAAAATGTTTTAACTCAGAAAAAAGGTGACGGTCCTATAAAAAGATTCTTTTTACAGTTCCATAACAGTCTTTTATATGTGTTAATCATTTCGGGTTTTATAACATTGTTTTTAAAACAGTGGGCGGATTGCAGTGTAATATTCGGTGTAGTGTTGGTTAATGCAATAGTGGGATTTATTCAAGAATCGAAAGCATTAAAATCGTTGGAAGCTCTCGCAAAATCAATGACTACTCAAGCGGTGGTTATGAGAGACGGCAAAAGAATGCATATTGATTCTTCCGAAGTTGTTCCCGGTGATATTTTGTTCTTTGTTTCAGGAGATAAAGTTGCAGCAGATATAAAACTTATTTCTTCGAGAGAACTACAAATAAACGAATCGGCTCTCACCGGTGAATCGTTACCTGTAGAAAAGAATATTAACACTTTACCGTCTTCAACCGTTTTGGCGGACAGAAAAAATATGTTGTATGCATCAACACTTGTAACTTACGGCAGCGGCAAAGGTGTTGTTGTTGCCACAGGTGATAATACGGAAGTAGGTAAAATTTCTCAACTTATATCATCTGCCGATTCATTAGAAACTCCTCTAACACAAAGAATGGCAAAATTCAGTGTGTTTCTTATATACTTAATTATGTCCATGGCAGCAATTACATTTGGCGTAGGTATATATCACCATCAAGGTTGGGTATTAATGTTTTTGGCTGCTATCGGTCTTTCCGTTGCAGCAATACCTGAAGGACTTCCCGCGGCAATGACTATAACTCTTGCTATAGGTGTTTCAAGAATGGCTAAAAGAAAAGCCATTATAAGAAAACTTCCTGCAGTGGAAACTTTGGGAAGTACAACAGTAATTTGTTCGGATAAAACAGGAACTTTAACCGAAAACCAAATGACCGTTGTTGAAATGTTTACAGACGGTAAAACCATAGAAGTGTCCGGAACAGGTTACAGTTTTGACGGACAATTAAAACTTAAAGAAACAAATACAATTATAGGTATAGAATATTCAAAATCGTTAAAACTTTGTTTAACCGCAGGTTATTTGTGTAACGATGCAAAAATAATAAATATAGACGGAAAAAATGACGTGCAAGGCGATCCGACAGAGGGTGCTTTGATAGTTTCCGGAGCAAAAGCAAAACTTAACGATGAACTTGTGGAACAATATCCTAAACTTGATACTATACCGTTTGAATCTCAATATCAGTATATGGCAACATTGCATGAAAACGGCGGAACAAACATTGCTTTCGTAAAGGGTGCCGTAGAAAAAATTACGAACATGTGTTCTTACATGCTTGATAAACAAGGCAACAAAATACCTTTCAACAAAGAAGAAGTAGTAAAAGTTGCCAACGAAATGGCAACAAGAGGATTAAGAGTTTTGTGTTTTGCTTATACAGATATGGACGAAAATCATAAACAGTTAAGACATGAAGATATTGCGACAGGTTTAACTTTCGTAGGTCTTCAAGCTATGATAGATCCCGCAAGACCGGAAGTTATAGAGGCCGTAAAAAAATGTCACAGTGCGGGAATAAAAATTAAAATGATTACCGGTGACCATGCATTAACAGCTTCGGCAATAGCAAAAGCCATAGGAATAATTAAAGGAGAAAATCCCGACTATACCGCCATAACAGGCAGCCAACTTGAACAATATGATGATGAACAACTAAAAGAAATAGCAATAAAATATTCCGTATTTGCAAGAGTAACACCCGAACAAAAATTAAGACTTGTAAGAGCATTACAGGTACAAAAAAACATTGCCGCTATGACCGGTGACGGTGTAAATGACGCACCTGCTTTAAAACAGGCAAATATCGGTGTTGCTATGGGTATAACGGGAACGGAAGTTGCAAAAGAGTCTGCGGATATGGTTTTAACCGACGATAATTTTGCTTCTATTGTTGCTGCCGTTGAAGAAGGAAGATGTGTATTTGATAATATAAGAAAATTTATTATTTGGACACTTCCCACAAACATGGCTCAAGGTATTGCCATGATGACCGCAATATTTCTTAATATGCCGGAACTTCCTATTTTACCGAAACAAATTCTGTGGATAAACATGTCTACCGCATTATTTTTGGGCATGATGTTATCTTTTGAACCTAAAGAAGACGGTATAATGGATAGAAAACCTGTAAGCCCCGATATGAAGATTATGGACGGAATTTTCTGGTACAGACTTGCAATGATAAGTGCCATAATAGTTACCGGTGTAGTAATATTGTTTAATTATGAACTTGCTCATGGTGCAACACTTGCACAGGCAAGAGGTGTTGCAGTTTCCGTATTTATAGTATGTCAAAGTATGTATTTATTAAATTGCCGTTCAATGACAAAATCCATGTTTTCTCTCGGTTTATTTTCAAATCCGTACATTTGGCTCGGTATATTTATAATGTTTGCAACACAGTTTATATTCTTGTATGTTTCTCCGGTAAACACATTCTTTTCAACGGAAGGAATATCACTTGCTTCTTGGGGCAGACTTTTCATATTGGGCTTTATAATTTATGCTGTTATAGGAATCAGTAAATTTGTAGAAAATCTTATTAGAAAAAAGTAATATAATAACTGTAATTTAAAGGTAAAATGTTATGCAAGAAGAAATAATACAACAAATTCAAGATTTAAAAAAACAAAGAAATGCCGTAATTCTTGTTCATAATTATCAAAGGCAAGAAGTACAATCTATTGCGGATTTTACAGGCGATTCTTTGGAGCTCAGCAGAAAAGCCGCACAAACAAATGCCGATGTTATTGTTTTTTGCGGTGTGCATTTTATGGCGGAGACCGCTTCCATATTAAGTCCCAATAAAAAGGTTTTGTTGCCCGATTTACAGTCCGGTTGCCCTATGGCAGACATGATAACAGCAGAACAGTTGATACAATTTAAAAAAGATAATCCCGGTGCAACTGTTGTTACATATATAAACTCATCTGCGGCAGTTAAAGCGGAAACCGATATTTGTTGTACATCTTCTAATGCCATAAATGTGGTTAAGTCCGTTCAAAACGATAAAATAATATTTTGTCCGGACAGAAATTTAGGTTCTTATGCACAAAAAGTGTTAAACAAAAAACTTATTTTGTGGAACGGATTTTGCCCTACACACATGAAAATGTTACCGGAATATGTTGCATTACAAAAAGAAGTGCATCCTAACGCGGTTTTTTTGGTTCATCCGGAATGTTGCCCTGAAACGGTTGCACTTGCGGATGAAGTGTTATCCACAACAGGTATATTAAATTATGTTGCAAAAAGCGATAAACAAGAATTTATTATAGGAACGGAAAACGAGATAACATTTAAGTTACAAAGAGAATATCCCAACAAAAAGTTTTATCCCGTTACGGATTTAGCGGTGTGCCCAAATATGAAAAAGAATTCGTTGGATAAAGTGTTAAATGTTCTAAAAGAAATGAATAACGAGATAAAAGTTCCTAAAGAAATTGCAGATAAAGCAATTGTTCCGATTCAAAGAATGCTTGAGGTAAAACCTTCATAATGCAAGATTTAGGCAGTTTTCCCATATTTGCAAGTCTTTTGGCAGGAATATTAACATTTATAAGTCCCTGCATTTTACCTCTTATCCCCGTATATATAACATTAGTTACAGGTCTGTCTATAGAAGAATTGGATAACAGAAAAAATTTGTTATCCGTTTTTTTATCATCGATTTGTTTTGTTTTAGGTTTTACTACAGTATTTGTTTTTCTGGGTTTATCGGTAACAATTATAGGACAATTCTTTTTAAATAATATAGATATTTTAAGAACAGTCGGCGGAATAATTATTATTATTTTCGGGTTACATTTGTTGGGAATATTCAAAATAAAACTTTTGTATAAGCAGTTCGGATGGATGGACAAAATAAAAAGAACTTCAAACTATTTCACTATATATCTTATAGGTTGTGCTTTTGCATTCAGTTGGACTCCTTGTGTTGACCCGATACTTGCGTCTATTCTTATAATGGCAGCAACTCAGGGAACAATTGCAAAAGGAACATTTTTGCTTTTAATTTATTCCTTAGGGCTTGCAATACCGTTTATACTGACCGCATTATTTGTCAGCAAATTTTTAACATTGTTTAATTCGTTAAAAAAGTATTACAAAGTAATTGAAATCATTTCCGGAACACTTTTAATACTTATGGGTATACTGATAATTTCAGGCGGATTTAACAAAATAACAATGAACGTAATGAAGGTATTAAGTTAACATTAAGCACATGCAAGCAGTGAATTGATGTTTTCGAACTTAATACTGTTTTCTTCCAACG
This sequence comes from Endomicrobiaceae bacterium, assembly GCA_045223915.1. Classification (GTDB taxonomy): domain Bacteria; phylum Elusimicrobiota; class Endomicrobiia; order Endomicrobiales; family Endomicrobiaceae; genus Ruminimicrobiellum. Next base: position 23,591 of record JBGUZU010000033.1, read on the forward strand.
AAATATCCGTAATTTGTTGAAGTTGTGCTATAGCCAAAAGTATTCCTTTAAGCTCCAACACTATGTTTTCTTTATTAGAATTGTTCGAATATTCATACTGCATATATAAATGAGATATCAAGTCAATCAAATTATCGTAGTTTGTGTTATCGATACCTGCTTCATATAAAACTCTGTATATGTAAGGGAACCAGTTTTGACCGGTTATTTCATCTATTTCGGAAATATTGATTCTTTTAATATTTCCTTTTGATGTATCGGCAACAATGCTGTCTTCATATTTACTTACAAAATGTTTGCCGTATTCCAAATAATCAAAAGAGTTGGCACTTTTTAACAGATCTACCAAACTGAAAAATTTTGTTAAATTCTCGGAATCGTTTACGATATTGTTCATATCAATATACAATGTTGTTAATTTTTTGTTTTGTGATAAGTTTGTTAAAAAGTCGTTTATGTCTTCCATCGAAGATAAATCAACTTTTAAGTGGTCTGTTGTTTCCTGTGAAGTTGTCTTTGATAAACAAATAATATTGTTGTATTTGCTTGTGTCCACCGCTTGAGTTATATCGTCAAAAATTAAAGTAATATCATTTGTTATATTTCTGTGCATATATGTAATTGTTTGTTGTTGATATAAATCATCGGATAACCCGTTCAATTTAAATCCGTTAATGCCAAACATCTTGTGAAGATTGTTTATTTGGGAAACAGTTTGTATCAGCGATGTTTGCGACATATCGATACCGAACACCATTTTAGTGTTTGATTGTTGAGACATGCTCATAATTTTTTGATAACGAATATATGCTATATATTGCATGTATTGGTTTAGTTCATAATAATAATTCCATTTATCCAAATTTTCCGCTTTTAATTTTTCAACGGTTTCTTCGGTAACTGCTTGATTGTTTGTAATTAATTCTGCTGTTAAAAATTCCAACTCTTTTTGTAATTCAGGTGTCATATCGGTACAAAATTGTTTGAGCAGTTCATATTCTTGTTTATTCGATTTTATATACTGTAACAAATTATTCAAGACAAAAATTTTACTGTTATTTAAAGCATTCTTATCGTCCAATAATGTTCTGAATTTATCTAATTCCGAATTATTAAGCCTGTCTATTTCGGAAGAAATGTCTAACGAATAAATATTGAACAATTCCGTTCCCTGATGGAAAATGTTTTTTATTATAACACTTTCCGGTTTAACACTGTTTAACAAATATTCCAACTGTTCCAAAGAAAATTTGTTTATATCTATTTCTGTAACAGTGTTTATATTGGAAAAATCTTTTATCGTCGTTTTTGTATCAAATATGCTCTTTAACATATCTTGTGCATATTGTTTCGGATTTTTTAAAAATAACGAAAAATCGGAATCTTCAAAAGAGTAATTGTAATTTGATACCAATTTAAACAGTAATGATAAATTTACTTTACCATTATCGGATACATTATACTCATCAATCAATGGTGATAAGTTTAAATTTCTTATATCGGTTAACGGAACACTTGTTGAATTTGTATTTGTAACAATGTTTATATGCCTGATGTTTTGCAAATCCGTATCGGTAAAGAAATCGTCTTTTATAAGTTCCGGAACACTGAACAATCCGGAATCATCAAAAGACACAATGTAAGAAGTATCTACATTATCTACCATAAAATCGGAATTATCGTATATAGAACTTAATTTGGAATTTGTTTTTAATTCTTTAATAAAAGATAATGTTGCTCTGCCTATAAACAATTGTTTTCTGAGTTCGTTTTGTTTCGTTTTCTCTTCGGACAAAATTGATTTTATAAAATCGGTTTCCGTTACAGAAGAATACATATCAATATCATCAAGTAATACCGGTACAAAAGCAACAACAACATGATTGTTTCCTTTGTTATCGACAATAACATCGGAATATACTTTTGCCGGAATCACGGTATTTTCAACAGGAACATTGATAATTACACCTAAATCTTTTTTGTCTTCGGATAACTGATCAAACGACGTTATTGCTATGTTTCCGCTGAGTTCGTTGTCGAATGCAAAAAGTTGATGTTTTGAAAACGGTGTCAATTGCGGAACTATTAAAATACCCGACTGTTTTTGAGATATAACCATATTTTTTATTGTATCTGCAATTTTGTCTACCGCTTTACCTGCATTGAAATTTTTTAAAGTACTCAACAACGAAATAAAATTTTTATAGAAAACACTTCCCAAAATACCGTTTCTTGTTAAAGTGGAATCCTGCGACGATACAACATTAATAAACGTGTCGGAAATTTCATTTTGAAATTCATTGTTAAGTTGTTCAAATAACCCGTAAAAGAAGTCATCGTATTCTTTTTTTATTTGAGGATTTAAATTCGATATCGGAACTTTTAAAACTTCCAAATAAACAAATATATTTTCTTTATTCATTAACATTGTTAACGGAGTAAGCAAATGTTGAATTAAATCGATTTTGAATTTTCTGCCTTTATAAGATTGTTCGTATTGTCTTGCTATATTCATAAACTTCAACAATAAATCAAAATTTTTATCGTCGCTGAAATTCATACCTATAAGTCCGGCATATGCCGGCATTTGAACAAGCGAAATATTGTCCGTATCATACATACGACTAAACATATATGCTACGGCAATATTAGATATCTTTTTATAATCGAAATTTCTGTAAAGTTTCTTTAAACGGCTGCTGCCGTCTTGAGAAAAGTCTGTTTGATCGGTAATCAGTAACGGCAAACTTTGATTTTTCATTTGTTCGTAAGTAACATTTGATGCAACCATTGTTATATTATCCGTTTGTGATAAGTTACCTAAATACATATATCCCGGATCGGCAATAACTATATTTCCTTTTTGTCCTTTATTTTTTTGTACCATACAAACGGCATTTAATACGGATAATTCTAACGGTGTTGTTTGCTTATCGAGTATTTCCATATCAAGTTGTCTGTTTATTATTTGTGAAGATGTTTCGTTGATATTAATTACAACTATTTTTAAATCTCTTAAATCTTTTTGTGTTAGTGACGGATAATCTTTTTCGAATTGTTTTGATTGAATAAAATTAAATACATCCAACAAACTGTTACCGTTACCGTCATTTTCCGTAACAAGTGATTCTATCGGAACAGATTGTAAATTACCGAATCTTCTTATATTTCTTATACCTTCATTTAACGATGTTGCCGTGTGCCTGTTTTTAGAACCGACCATAATTATTAAATCGGGCATTTGTCCGTACGGAACTTTTGCTAATTCGTCTATATGTTTTTGTAACAGCAATTGTCTGTTGGTTTCTATTGTATTTCTTTCTTCTTTCCCGGATATATTTTTTTTACTTATAATTAAAGTTTTTAAAAATCCTATCATGATGGAAAGCCAATGCAAACTTACCGTTAAACCTACACCGGTAAAAAACGATATAACAAAATTGTGTAAATAAAACGAGCCTGAAATTACGGATGTTGCAACTTTTTGTATAAATATAACCAACGGTAAAAACCTTGCCAACATTTTTCTGTCTTTCCAACTTTCTGTAATACCTAAATAAAAATAATTAGGACTTTCTTTTTCTTTAAAAAACGAATCCACTGTTTCTTCGATTTTATCGTCGTAGAAACCGTTTATTATTTCGTTACCTATATTTTTTACCGCTGCAATAGATTTTAAAAATCTTCTCTTTGACAAAAATATTCCGGTTTGTATACCGTATATATTTCTTACAACAGACATTAACCCTATTTGTTCCAAAAAGTACAGTCTGTTTCCTTTGGAAATTCTGTATCCGTACAATATTTCCAAACTTACCAAATAATTTAATGCTTTATAATATTGAATGGCATATTCTCCCATCTTTTCCAATATTTCTATTTCCGGTCTTAACTTATCCTGCTCCTGTTTTGTCAGTGCCGAATACAATTTTATCGTATCGTTATAAAAAGAAATGAAATCTTGTAATTGAGATATAATAACATCTTTATTTGTTCCTTTTAATACGGTAGGATTAAAATTTGTTTTTTCTATTATTTCGGTAGCATTGGTTATTATGTTGTCTATAGACTCTTTTGTAATGGAATTTGTTTTTAAAATTTCAAACCAATTTTTTAAATGTCCGTTAGTTTCTTGTTCCGTAATTTCCATATCGGAAACAAATCCGTATCTTATACCTTTATATTCTTTCGGTTCATCTTCAACGTTGAATTTCTCTAAATAATCTATAAACTGTAATAATTGCAACTGCAAATCGGATCTTCCGGCAAGTAATATATAAAGTTGTCTGCTGTTATTTAAAATAGGACTTATTAATCTCAAATCACAGTTATCTTTATATTGATGTAACAATGTTAATGTTGAATCCAACAATTCTTTATTCTCTTTTGATGCATTCTTTGCCAACTTAGCATAAAATTTTTCCAACTGTGAAATTTTATTTATATCGTAAGCAAAAAAGTCCATAGACTCTTTTATGGAATTTTGCCCGTCCAACTCATTTTCTATTTCTTTTTTCTTTTCGTTATAAAACTTATCATTTTGCCCTATACCGATTCCTGCCCTGTGTAAGAAAATTGAAAGGCCTAATCCGCTCATTAATGAAATTACCGCTGCCGAAATCGTTGCAACAGTAAACGATGATGTACTTAATGCCGCTATTATTGAAGTTGCGAAAGACTGTAACCCGATAGATAACGACAAAAATCTTTGAACGGCTCTTCTGCTTCCCCACTCTTTTTGTATACCTACGGATGTTTTTTCTTTAGGGTTTTCAACATTTGTTATAAACGATTCTATATCGTTTTTAAGTACCGGAAACGAATATAACGAATCTATTAAAAAGTTTCCCGAAGAATATACCGTTGCAAGTTGTTCTCTTACATTTTGTTTGGATTTTTTTATACCTCTTGTGAACCCGAAAATAAGTCTGTTTAACGGCATTAGTTTGGATTTTTCAAAAAAAGAACTTTTGGGGAATATATAACTTCCCAAAGTGGCCAAATTCGTAGTATAATCCAACAATCTCAAATATTCTATGGTGTAATGCTGCATAGACAAAAAACTTATTTTTAAATTCTCTAAATACGTTTGTTCTATTCTGTTTTTATTTAAAACTTTTTCGTCGTTAATTTGGGCAATAGTGTTACTTATGATATCGGATATATACCTGTAAAGTTTTGCCGTATTTTTATTTTCTAAATTATATAATTCGTTTTGAGCGGGAGTAGTTCTGAAAATTTCTATTAAAGTATCGTATACCTGCTCGTAATCCGCAGATGAATCCAAGCGTTTATCTTGAATTTGCGATAACATTTTATATGCTCTCGATAATGCATTATCTTCATCAAAAGTTTCGGTTATCACAACTTGTTTTTGCTTTATTGCGGATTTTGTATCTTGTTTTATATGTTGATATTGTTTTGATTTAAAAATGTCGGACAATTTATTAATGAGTTGCCTTGTAAAATTTCTGCTGTATAAAGATTTCGATTGATGGTATACTCCGAACTTCATTTCCTGGATTAAACTGCTGTTTTGGTAATAGTTACCTATTCTATCGGCAAAATCAATAAACAAATCTCTGTCTTTTGCGGATGCCGTCTTTGCAAAATATGAACTTACATTTTGTTTGTTTTTAAGTCTTATAAACGGAACAAATATATGTTGAAACAAATGTGTTTTTTCCGACAAATTGTTAAGGCTGTTTCCGTATTCCGATATAAAATTAAAAAATTCTTTATATTTTGTTTCATCGTCAAAACTTATAAGAACATTACCGGTAGCGATTTCGAACTGTCTCATTCTGTTATTATCGAAATTATAAAAGTTTCTGTGTTCTATACCTTTTCTTTCAACAACATCCGAAATATTTTCAGGTGTAAAACCGTAATAAATTTCTTCCAAAGTGCTGGGATAATCTTTAATTATCAACGAATGTCTGTGATGTTGAATTTCTTCCATATTAACTGCCGATGATATAAAAGTAATATCTTCCGTCGGAAGCATGTTTCCTATATATATACTTTGCGGATCTATAACCGCAATACCGCCGTCTGTTTTAAATTTATGACATGCTCTTATACCGTTGAGTACCGCCAATTCCAAAGGAGTTATATTTCTTCCGTTAAATTTGATAGGAAGGTCTTTTCTTGCTATGTTTTCTTTTTCGTTTGTATCTATATCTATTACTACCGAAGTTAAATCTTTAAAACTTTTACCGAAATTAGAAGATTTTAAATATTCCATTGATTTTATAAAACCGTCGGCGGTTCCGGCTTGTTTTTTCATTATGTATTGTATTTGTGTGTTTTGAAAACTCGGATGAGTTTTGATATCTGCCAATACTTGTTCACAAAAAGCTTTATCTTGTTCACTGCTTACGGAAATTACTATAACGTCCGGCATTTTTTGGTTTAAACTGTTAAGTGTTCTTTGATACTCATTTTTTATTATTCTTTCGTTCAATAATCTTCTTGATATATATTGTGAAGATAAAGAAGAAATGTCTGTAAATGTGTTTATTCCGCTAAACAGTTGCCTTATACTTTTTGTTTTTTGTGATATAAAAACTTTTATATTTGAATATATGTCGTGCAACTTCCACACAATATTGGAAACAGTACTTTTTTTACGGCTGTTATCTTCTTTTTTATATCTCGTTTTTGGATTTAATATATCATCTATCGGAACGGAACCTAAATACATTGTTTCGTTTACAATTTCAAATTCCAAATCTATTTTGTTATCCGATAACCATTTTCTGATTGCCTGCTTTTGTCGGAAAAAATCTATACCGGAAGTTGTCATGGAACCGGACCATTTTTTTATTATGGAAGCAATTGTAGAAACATCAGCCTGTACCAGAACAGTAGGCGGTGCCAAAGCATTTTTGTAAACAACATTTTCTGTTCTTACAAGTTCGTTATCAAAATCGGTTAATTGTTCAACTCTCGGTATAACAGACAACACGGAAACATTTTGATGTTTCAATATGTCTGTAAGTTCATTATGAAAGCCGCCTACAACAACAATGTTTACAGAATCAATGTTTCTTAAATTTTCTATTATATTTGTTTCCGTTACTTCTATATTATCATTGTCGGAAATACTAATTAACGATTTTATATTGCTGTAAAAAATCTTGTTTCTTTGTTCGTTTGTTAAATGATAATTTTTCAAATCTTCATCTTTTAAAATATCGTTTATTATCTTTAGTGATTGATTATCCAAATATTTTATTGATATGTTATATAAGTAGTCTTTATTCTGTTCAAAATATTTGTATTGATTGTACGATATGGATAACCTTGCATATTCCGACAAAATATATATAAATTTATCCACTAATATTAATTCTTTTTCATTATAATCAACAAATTTGTCCAAGATAAAATTTTCAAGGGTTTCAGTTTGTTGTATGAGTGCATAAAAGTTAACAGCGGTTATTGTTTCAATGTTATTAAAGTATAAGACGAGAGGTTCATATTTTAACAATGTTTCCGGTGAACTGTTTTTTATAATATTGAACATTAAATTCAATTTTTCTTCAGTGTTTACATCTATATTTTTTAAAAGAGTGGTAATTTGCATATAATTTTGGTAAGGCATTTGATTTTTTATATCATTAAATAAACGAGATAAATCTTTCGATATATTTTTTTTATTTTTATATTTTGTTACTGAAATAAATTTGTTAATTTCCGAATAAAGACTTAAATCGATATTATTCTTCTTACAAAATTCATACAAATTTGTAATTCTCTGTTCAAAATTAATATCTTGTGAAAACAAAGAAAATAATTGAGGTTTTGAAAAATATATTCTGCTTTTTACAAAAGAATTATAAACTTTGTCTGTTTCCTGTAAATATTTATTTTTCAACAATAAGTTCTGTTCAATATTTTTGTTATATACATCCCAATTTTCAAGTCCGTACAAGTTGTGTAAATCGTTTTTTATTATAAAAGATTCCGCACCTGAAATTTTTCCGTCATACAATAAATCATTTGTTATATTATCAATAAATTGTTTGTTTTCTATTGAAGAAAATAATTTCGTGGATATTTGTTTATTGGGAGCACCTTCTATTATTATTTTATTTATTTTTGAATTATTGGAAATAAACTTTATAATTTTTTCTATATTTTGTTGAACTTTCGAATTGTTATGTAAATCGTGTATTACCACAACTAACGGAGTATCTTTTTTATAAATATTTTCTGTTATTTGTGCATATTCCGATAATGTGTCGTATTTTGTAACAATTTCATTATTGTTATATTTATACGGCAACGGAAATACCCCTGTATTGGCAAAGGCACCGCCTAATACATTAGTTAAAAGAAAACAAACTAGTGTAAAAACAGATAAAACTCTAATCATAATATACTATTAAAGTATAATACATTTTCTTATTGATAACAATCTTTTAAAATAAAAAGAGAGATGATATTTTTATCTCTCATCTCTCTTTAGTTTTATTTTAAAAATAATAGAAATATCTATTATTTTTCAGGTTTTGTTTCTTGTGCGGCTTGTTCCAACTCTGTAGGTTTTGTTTCCTCTTCTTCGGCTTCTTCACCTACCACCGTTGCTACTGATGCAACTTTATCGCCTTCTTCAAGTCTTACAAGTCTTACACCTTGTGTGTTTCTTCCGATAACGGAAATTTTGTCCACCTTACTTCTTATTGTTATACCGTGTTCGGTTATAAGCATTATTTGACCTTCGTTTGCTTTTCCGATATATATAACATTTCCGTTTCTTTCGGAAGTTTGCATATTTATAACACCTTTTCCGCCTCTCTTTTGTAATCTGTATTTACCTACTTCGGTTCTCTTACCATATCCGTTTTCGGCTACAGATACAAACACATCTTCAGGTGAAAATACTTCCATACCTATAACTTCATCATCTTTTTCAAGTGATATACCTCTTACACCCTGGCCTGCTCTTCCGATAGCTCTAACATCCTGTTCTTTGAATCTTATAGCAATACCTTTCTTTGTAGCTATAACTACTTCAGGATTTTTCTCTATCTTCTTAACATCCATCAATATATCGCCGTCTTCCAATTTTATTGCTATAATTCCGCCTCTTCTCGGGTTGGCAAATTCCGATAATGCTATTTTCTTTATTGTTCCTTTTCTTGTGCACATTAACAAATATTCGTCTTTAATGTCTTTCGGATTAAACGATCTTATAGGAATTGAAGCCGTAATCTTTTCATCCGGACTTGATAACTGGATTATGTTAACTATAGCTTTACCCTTGGATGTTCTTGTTCCTTCAGGAATTTCGTATACTCTAGACCAATACAATCTTCCTCTTGTGGTAAACGACAACAAGTAAGCATGTGTAGATGTTACAAACATTTTTGCAACAAAATCATCTTCTTTTGTTGTCATACCTACAACACCTCTGCCGCCTCTTGCTTGAACTCTGTATGTATTTACAGGTATTCTCTTAATGTATCCTGCATTTGATACGGTAACTACAACTTCTTCTTCTTGAATTAAATCTTCAATGTTGAAGTCTTCCGCATCTGCAGTTAAATGAGTTCTTCTCTTGTCACCGTATTTCTCTTTTAACTGTAACAATTCGTCTTTAATTATTGCCAAAACTTTTTTGGGATCTTCCAAAATAGATTTTAATCTTTCGATATTTTTTATAACTTCTATATATTCTTCATCTATTTTCTTTCTTTCAAGACCTGTCAACTGTTGCAATTTCATATCGAGAATTGCTTGTGCCTGAAGTTTTGATAATCTGAATCTTTCCATCAAGTTAATTCTTGCAGTGTCGGTATCGGGGGATTGTCTTATTGTTTTTACTACGGCATCCAAATTATCGATTGCAATTTTCAAACCTTCCAAAATGTGAGCTCTTGCTTCCGCTTTTTTAAGTTCGAATTTTGTTCTTCTTACAACGATAACTTTTCTGTGCTCTACGAAATGGTAAAGCATTTCTTTAATATTTAAAACTTTCGGTTTGTTGTTAACAAGTGCAAGCATTATAACACCGAAACTTGTTTGCATTTGTGTATGTTTAAACAATTGGTTTAATACAACCTGAGCATTTGCATCTCTTTTAAGTTCGATAACAACTCTCATACCGTGTCTGTCGGTTTCATCTCTTAAATCGGAAATACCGTCTATCTTTTTATCTTTTACAAGGTTTGCTATCGATGTGATAAGCATAGCTTTGTTTACTTGATAAGGAAGTTCGGTAATAATGATAGCTTCTCTTCCGCCTTTCATTTCTTCGATTTCGGTTTTGGCTCTCATTTTTACGGAACCGCGACCTGTTTCCATATAATCTTTAATTCCGGCTTTACCTAAAATTAAAGCTGCTGTAGGAAAATCAGGACCTTTGATATATTTCATTATTTCGGATATTGAAATTTCAGGATCATCTATAAAAGCGATTGTTCCGTCTATAACTTCAGACAAATTGTGTGTAGGAATATTTGTTGCCATACCTACTGCGATACCTGATGAACCGTTTATTAAAAGTTCAGGTAACTTTGTAGGAAGTATTAAAGGTTCCTGTAACGAACCGTCATAGTTCGGAATATAATCTATTGTGTCTTTATCTATATCGGCAAGCATTTCATCTGCGATATAGTCCATTCTTACTTCGGTGTACCTCATAGCTGCCGGATCATCACCGTCAACACTACCGAAGTTTCCCTGACCGTCTACAAGAGGATATCTCATAGAAAAGTCTTGAACCATTCTTACGAGTGCATCATATACCGAAGAATCTCCGTGCGGATGATATTTACCGAGCACATCACCCACGATTCTGGCGGATTTTTTGTAAGGTGTATTTCTTCTTACACCCATTTCTTTCATTGCATACAAAATTCTTCTGTGAACCGGTTTTAAACCGTCTCTTACATCCGGCAAAGCTCTACCTACAATAACACTCATTGCATAATCTATGTAAGATGATTTCATTTCATCTTGAAGATTGGTGGGAAGAATTCCCGGATTTATAACTACCTCTTTTTCTTCCGTTGGTTTGTTTAAGTCTTTATCTTCTGCCATTATATTAACCCCTTCTTATAAATTCCTAAATTAAATATCCAAATTGGTTACATCTAACGAATGTGCCTGAATAAATGCTCTTCTTGCTTCAACTTTATCGCCCATAAGTGTTGTAAATATTCTGTCTGTTTCAATTGCATCTTCAAGTTTAACCTGCAACATTTTTCTTCTTGCGGGATCCATTGTTGTTTCCCAAAGTTGTTCCGGGTTCATTTCACCCAAACCTTTATATCTTTGAATTGTTGCACCTTTTCTTCCCAACTCTCTGATTTGTTCTATCAACTGATTTGTCGATGATAAATCGTGAACATCGTTGTTTGCACCTTTTAATCTGTATACAGGTCTTACATGGGTTGTTCCGTAATGATGTAAATGCAAACCTTTACTTTCAAGTTTGTTTGCCAAAATATTTATTCTCGGAAGTTCCCACAATTCTTTATATTCCGGCAATACATCTTCGGTTAAACCGTCAACGGGAAGTTCACCGTTTTCCTGTTGCATTTGTTTTTTTCTTTCTGCAAGTTCTGCCTTAAATTCTTTCCATTCCTTATCGGAATAAATATATCTTACCTGATTTTGATCTACTACTCTGAAAAGCGGCATTTTGCCTTCTTCTCTGAATTTAAGATATTCACTCCATTTCAAACCTTTCTTTGTAATTTTAATTATAAGGTTATCGAGTTCCGCGATGGAATCTACAATTTGTGTTAATTGTTTTTGATCTATAACATCACCGATTTGTTGTCCGTCTTTCAACAATATCATCGACTGTCCGTCCAAACCTTGTTTGAACAAGAATTTATCAAGTTCGGCTTCGGTCTGTAAATACATTTCTTTTTTGCCTTTTTTAACTTTATAAAGAGGCGGTTGTGCAATATAAACATAGCCGTTATCTATAAGTTGAGGCATTTGTCTGTAGAAGAATGTTAAAAGAAGTGTTCTGATATGTGCACCATCGACATCGGCATCGGTCATGATAACAACTTTATGATATCTTACTTTATCTATGTTGAATTCACCTTCACCTTTGCCGATACCTGCACCAATTGCGGTTATCATCGTCTTAATTTCTTCGTTGGTTAACATTTTTGTCAATCTTGATTTTTCAACATTCAAGATTTTACCTCTTAAAGGAAGTATTGCTTGGAATGCTCTGTTTCTGCCTTGCTTTGCAGAACCTCCTGCAGAGTTTCCTTCCACGATGAAAAGTTCTGTTTTCTGAGGATCTTTTTCGGAACAATCCGCAAGTTTTCCCGGTAACGCTGCCGAGTCAAGAGCACCTTTTCTTCTTGTAAGTTCTCTTGCTTTTCTTGCGGCTTCTCTGGCTTCTGCGGCATTAATGGATTTTTCCAATATTTGTCCTGCAATTCCCGGATTTTCTTCCAAGAATGTTGCAAGTGCATCACCGACGAGAGATTTTACTATACCTTCAACTTCGGAGTTTCCTAACTTTGTTTTTGTCTGTCCTTCGAATTGCGGATTTGGAACTTTAACGGAAATAACTGCCGTTAAACCTTCTCTGACATCTTCTCCGGAAAGAGTTAAATTTTTATTTTTTGATAATTCGTTTTTCTTAATATAATCGTTAACAACTCTTGTTAATGCCGAACGGAAACCCGACAAATGTGTTCCGCCTTCAACGGTGTTAATGTTGTTAACAAATGTGTGAATTTGTTCATTGTAAGAATCGTTATATTGCATTGCAACTTCAACGTCGACATTATCTTTATTCTTTGTGAAATATATAGGTTCTTTGTTTATAACTTGTTTATTTGTGTTCAAATAAGAAACGAAACTTTTTATACCGCCTTCATAATGGAAAGTGTATTCTTTATCTTGTCTTTCGTCGATAATTGTAATATTTGCACCTGCATTTAAAAATGCTAATTCTCTTAATCTGTTGGCTAATGTATCAAATGAATATGTTGTAACCGAAAATATTTCCGGATCCGGTAAAAATGTAACTTTTGTTCCTCTGTCGTCGGTTTTACCTATTACTTCGAGTTTTGTTGTAGGTTTTCCTTTAGCATATTCTTGTCTGTAAATATTTCCGTTTCTGTAAACTTCAACTACCAATTTTGTAGAAAGAGCATTTACACACGATACTCCGACACCGTGCAAACCTCCGGAAACTTTATAAGAATTTTTATCGAATTTTCCACCGGCATGCAAAACCGTCATAACAACTTCAAGAGCGGATTTATCTTTATATTTCGGATGAGGATCTACAGGAATACCTCTACCGTCATCCAATACCGTTATTGAATTATCCGGATGAATTGTAACATCGATATTTTTACAAAAACCCGCCAAAACTTCATCAATAGAGTTATCTACGGTTTCATAAACCAAATGATGAAGACCTTGTTCGGATGTTGAACCGATATACATGGCAGGTCTTTTTCTAACAGCTTCAAGACCTTCCAATACTTGAATTTTCGAAGCATCATAATTCGATGCCGCTTTATTTTGTTCTTCGTTAGTCATTAACTTCCTCCATATCTTTTACTACTTAATTTCACACTTTATATTTTTTATCAGTTTTTTTCCTAAATACTGATTAAGTTTATTTATAATTTGTCTTTTTCTTAAATTCAAATCATTTACATAAACTGCCGATTTTGCAGATGCAAAAAGTACTCCGTCTTTAAAACCATTTAACTCTACTTTATTATTACCCACTTCTTGTTGCCATTTAGACATAACAATAAAATAGTCATCATTTAAACCTAATTTATCAGAAAGTTTTTTTATTATTGAAGAAACTTCCGTAAATTCCATTTTATTATGATCTCATTGGCATAACTACACAGAGATAATTTTTATTTTTTTCCGGTGTTATAACAACAGGATTCTGAGAAGTTGTATATGAAAAATAAATATTTTCATCTTCTACATTTTGTAAAATATCTTTAATATAGTTAGGATTAAAATTTATATCAAATACTTCACCTGAATATTCCGTTTCAACTTCTGCTTCTCCGGAACCTAAACCTACTGTATTTGCCGAAACTATCATTTTATTTTTTTCAAAACTTAATTTAATTGATGATGCTCTGTCTGCAACAAGTTTATCTCCCGTAAGCAATGCCATTTGTTTTACTGCCGATATTGTATTTGCAACATTTAATTTTATTTTAGACATTGTTTTTTTAGGTATTACTTGTTCATAGTTAGGAAATACACCTTCTATTAATTTTGTTTGGAAAGTTATATCTCCTATCATAACCGTCATTAAATTATCACTTAAACTTATTTGAACTTCTTCAACTTTATCGTTGGAAGAAATTAATCTCAAAATATCTGAAACCGCTTTTGTAGGAATAATTACTTTACCTTTAATTTTTTTATCTATACCTTCACTACTTATATATGATAATCTTCTTCCATCTGTAGAAACCGCTTTTATTGTTCCGTCTTCAACTATAAAACATACTCCGTTTAAAACATATCTTTGAGAATCTTTAGATACTGCAAATATTGTTTTTTTAAGCATAGAATTTAAAACTTGTGACTTTAAAGAAAATATATTTTCTTTTTGAAAATCCGGAAGTGTGGGATAATCTTTTTTATCTATACCCATTAAAACAAATTTAGATTTATTTGCTTTTATATTTATTTGATTTGTTTCATCGGATTTTATTTCTATATTTCCTTCTGAAACTTCTTTTATAATATCTGAAAATCTTTTTGCGGGTATTGTTATTGCACCTTCACTTACAACTTCTGCTTTTATATAACAAGTTACACCTATTTCTAAATCTGTAGCAGATAATTTTATTTTATCTTTTTCCGTTTCAAATAAAAAGTTGGATAAAACAGGTAAAGTTATTTTAGAAGCTATTACAGGTTGAACTATCTGCATCCCCTTTATTAATTCATCTTTTGCACAAATTACCTTCATTACTCTTTCCTCCTTTTTATTTAAAAAAAATTAATAATAATAATAATTGTTGTTGATAACTTAATAATTAAATTTAATTTTAAAAAAATTATAATTATCAAGCATTTTTTTTATAAATTTAAAGTTAATAACTATGTTAATAACTTTTTGTTTTTATCAACATATTAGAACTAAACATCACTTTTTATCAAAAAACTAAATAATTAACAAAAATATTAACAACTAATTATCTTCTTTTATCAACTTAATAATTTTATTTATTTCTGCAGCAAACCATGCATCGTCGTTAATTTTTTTTGCCATTTTATTATAAGCATGCATAACTGTAGTATGATCTCTTCCGCCGAAAGTATCACCTATTTCAGTCGTAGACATATCCGTTAAAGATCTTGCTAAATACATTGCAATTTGTCTTGGTATTGCAAGTTGATTTGTTCTTTTTTTGACTTTTAAATCTTTCACAGTTAAATGATATTCTTCCGCAACAATCTTTTGAATTTTATCAACAGTTATTTGAACATTTTCTTCAGGAACTACAATTTCTTTTAATATTGTTTTTACAGCATCCAATGTAAAAGGTGTGTTGGTAAATTTAATAAAAGAAGTAACTCTTAATAAAGCTCCTTCCAATTCTCTGATGTTGGATTTTATTTGAGAAGCTATAAATACTACAATATCTTCAGGAACTGAAAATCCTTCTTCTTCCGCTTTTTTCTTCAATATTGCAATTCTTGTTTCCAAGTCAGGTTTTTGAATATCTACGGTATTACCCCATTTAAATCTTGAAATTAGTCTTTCTTCAACTTCCAATTTATCTTGAGGTCTATCGGAAGCAATAACTATTTGTTTACCGCCGTCTTTTAATGTATTAAATATGTTAAAAAACTCTTCCTGAGATCTTCCTGCATTTTTTGTAAGGAATTGAATATCGTCTATTAAAAGACAATCAAGATTTCTATACTTATTCTTAAATGCCGACATTTTTTCTTGAAATCTTATAGCTTCAATAAAGTCCGATACAAATTTTTCGCATGTTACATATAATATTCTAAAATTAGGAAAATTCTTTTTTAATTCATTACCTATGGCATGCATTAAATGTGTTTTACCGAGACCTACACCGCCGTATATAAATAAAGGATTAAACTGTTTTCCAGGATTTTTTGTAACAGCTTCGGCACAACCGGAAGCAAATCTGTTAGAGTTGCCGACGATAAATCTTTCAAATGTTAATTTAGGATTAAGTTGGGATGTTATTGCCGACGGAACCGGTGTTTCATTATGTATAGGTATAATAGGAACTTTTGACATTTCATCGGAAATATCTTTTTCGATTTTATATTCCAATTTTATATCTTTAGAATAAATTTCTTTTAAATTCTGTTCAATATTGAATTGTTGATTTTTTTCTATCCAATCCGAAAAAAACTTATTTGGTACGGAAATTGTAAAAATATTTTCATTTAAAGAAACGGTTTTTACACCTTTAAACCATAAACTTACCAAATCTTGACCTATGGATAATGTTAAGTTATCCACAACTTTTTTCCATGCATCTATAATAGAAACTTCCATCTTATCCCCACAGTTATCCACATTGTGGATAACTTATTAACAATACTATAAATTAATGTAAAAATAAAACAAATGATTTGTATATTTTTGTCGTCAAAAAAGTATATAAAATTGATATTCAATAGTCAAGTAAAAAATTAACAAAATTTTTTAACAATTATTTATGTAAAAAACACTAAAAAGTTTACAATAAATTAAGCTTGTTAATAAGTTCTTGTTTATATAAATCAAAATCTTCTTTATCTTTACCGGTTAATGTATAAGTTGGCGGCATTTTCATGGTAAGATAATTGAAAAATGATCCGTTCTTTTTAATTCTGAAATCTAAATGGGGACCTGTTGAAAGGCCGGTAGAACCTACATAACCTATAACCTGTCCTTGTTTAACTCTAACACCTTTTTTTATACCTTTACCATATTTAGATAAATGTCCGTAATACGTTTCATATCCGTTAGGATGTTTTATTATTACAAGATTTCCGTATCCGCCGCTGTATTGAGATTTCGTTACTGTTCCGTCACCTACAGCTGATACAGGCGTTCCTATAGGTGCGGCATAATCTATACCTTCATGGGCCCTGTAGTATTTTAATATAGGATGAAATCTTTTCTTTGTAAAATAAGAAGAAATTCTTTTAAATTGTAAAGGGGCTTTCAAAAATGCGCTTTTTACAGATTTACCGTTTTCGTCAAAATATCCTTCATCACCTTTAGAATTTGTGAATCGTATTGCGGTATTTGTTGAAGTTGCCGTAATATATTGTCCTGCAATAATTTCCGAAGAAAGAACAGTATCTTTCTTTTCCAATGTTTTTACTTCATATATAAGTTTATAAGTATCACCGGGTCTGCAATCGGTAAGAAAATCTATATGCCATGCAAACATGTCGGCATAGTTAAGAATAATTGCCGGTTTTATTTCGGAATTTGACATTGATTCCCATAACGAACTTTCTATTGTTCCGGAAACTTCAAAAGTTTGTGAAGTTGTTTGCAATTCAAGTTTTTCGGAAGTTATAACATTATCGGTAGACTTGTCTATGGAATAAAAATATTGTCCTTCCGGGAAAAACTTAAAATTAGTCCAAGTTTCTTCAATAGCCGTATCGGTTGAATATGTTATTTCGTAAAACTCATTCGGTTTACATTTATTTATGTTAATATATTTTTTCAATTCCGCTAAAATTCTCAAACTTTCTTGTTTTGATAATTTTGTTTGCTCGAAAGTTTTACCGAAGACATCTCCGGGTTGAATAACAATTGTTTCAACCTCGGGAAGTTTTGTTATATCAATTTCCATATTATCGCTGGTACAACTGACAAACATTATATTGAGTATGAATAATACAAATAAAATACATTTTTTCATAGCAATTAAAACATATAATAATATAAAATGCAATATTTTTCAATTGTTTTACCGATAATAGACATAATTTAGTTATGATTATAAAATTCACAATTTTCTAAATTTTTGTTTAAAAATAAAAAGTATTCAAAATATAGATTGTTACATGAAATTTGGTATAATCTATAATCATATAAGGAGTTAAAATAATGAATAAAAATGTTAAACAGAAAAATTATTTTGTTTTATATGGTATATTTCTATATAGTTTTATTTTAATACCGATTCTAATATATCAATTTAAGTATTTTTTTAACCCTTCTGAACTGTTTTTATACTTTTTTTCTTCTCTTATGGAATTATCTTTTATCTTTAGTCTTTTTTATATTTTATTTCAATTAACGAAAAAAGTTAAATTATTAAAGTATTTGTATTGTTTATCGGTGCTTGTTTTATTTTTTTCTTATTTTATTCAAGGAATAACTTTTTATATTTCCGGGGATTTGTTGCCTACTTTAGCTATAGAAAATATGCATGAATATAAATATCATTTTAATAACTGGACTTACTTTATCATAGTATTATTTCTCATATTGTCAGTTGTAAACATATATTTACTGTCTTTTGTAAGAAATATAGAAACACAAGAAAAAACAAGCATTAAAACTTTTATAATTATTTTGCTAAGTTTTTGTTTTTTATGTATACCGACAATAAAGCAACATTCTCCGGCAATTTCCCTCATAACTAATGGATTAGAAGTTTTTTGTTCAAAAATAATTTTGCAAAATAAAAATTTGCCGCTTGAAAATTTTCTTTATGACAAAAAAAATAAAGAGTATCCGTTTTTAAAAGACACTGTTTATAACAATAACAAATATTTTAAACAAGATATAAAAAACCCCAATGTAATTATAATTTTTATGGAAGGAATATCTGCAAAATTTGTAGGTTGTTATGAAGATAACTTTGATAATATAACTCCTAATATTGACAAATTTGCAAATAATGACAATGTATGTAAGTTTGATAATTATTATAATCATACAGCGGCAACATTTAGAGGAATAATAGGTACATTAAGTTCCGGATATCCTTATCATGGTGGATTTGAAGGTGGAGTCGGTTGGGAAGATAGTGATAATTCCGAAACATATAAACAAATAAATTATTCAAGCTTACCAAAATTAGTAAATAAGATTGGATACACGTCTATCATGTTTTCTCCGCATGTTGAAAAATCGGCTTTTAGTAACATGGTAAAAATGTTAGGTTTTGATGAATTATTTTTCGCTCAAAAAAGTTGCAAAGAACTTTTAGGCAGTGATGAGTATACAGAGGGGCAACTATTATCAGATAAAGGAATATTTTTATCATTAAAACAATATTTAAAAAAGCATGAGAATGAAGAAACTCCGAAATTCATCTGTTTATATAACAGAGGTTCTCATGCTCTTAGCGATGTTGGTAAAACAAGTAAGATGTATGGTGACGGAAAGAATCAAATATTAAACAGAATTCATAATTTGGATTATGAATTAGGTCAATTTTTAGATTATTTTTATACATCTCCATATACGAAAAATACATACTTAATTATAACTACTGACCATTGTACTTATTATGAACCGGCATATAAAGCTCTTTTCAGTAATGAAAAAATATATTGTTTTACGGATAAAATACCATTATTAATTTATAGTCCGTTTAAAAATCTCCCAAAGAACATAGATACGAATTTTAGAACTTCATTAGATTTTGCTCCGACACTTTTAAACTTGTTAAATATAAAGGACTTACAAAACTCATTTTTGGGGTACTCTTTATTTGATTTGTATCCATATAATATTAGTATAGGGACATTTAATGCTCTTTCGTCCGGTATACTTGTACAGATAAAAGGAAATAGATATTTTCTTACAGATAGTCCGAAAGAATATTTTGATGAAATAGATTCATATTTGAAACTAATAGACATATATCAATACTACGAACAAAATAATAAACTTTTCCCTGAATAAATTTTTTAAATTTCCTTGCACAACAGCCGTCAAATTATATAAAATATGTCATTATGAAAAACTATAAACTTTTATCAGGAAACGAAGCTCTTGCACAGGGAGCTTACGAGGCAGGACTAAAATTTGCAGCTTCCTATCCTGGAACACCTGCAACAGACATTTTAGAGTATTTAGCACAGTTTAAAGAAGTGGACGCACAGTGGTCAATAAACGAAAAAGTGGCTTTTGAAGTATCACTAGGAGCTGCTTTTGCCGGAGTAAGGTCAATTTATTCGTCGAAACATGTGGGAGTAAATGTTGCGATGGACCCTCTAATGACGGCAACATATTCGGGAATTAATGCTGGTTTTGTTATTGTTACCGGCGATGATCCCGGAATGCACTCGTCTCAAAACGAGCAGGATAACAGACTTGTTGCAAAATTTGCAAAAATTCCGTTACTTGAACCTTCTTCTCCACAGGAAGCAAAAAAATTAATAAAACTTGCTTATGAAATAAGTGAAAAGTTTGATACACCTGTTTTATTTAGAATGACGACAAGAGTTGCTCATACTAAAGAAACGGTAGAAATAGGACAAAGAGTAGAAGTTGCCGATAAACCTTTCGAAAAAAATCCGAGAAAATATGTTATGGTTCCGGCAAATGCTTATAAGAAACATATAGACTTAGAAGAAAAACTTTTAAAAATGCAGGAATTTTCCGAAAATTTAGAGGAAAATTTCATTGAGATCAAAGATAAAAAGTTAGGCATAGTTACCGACAGTGTTTCATACATGTATGTTAAAGAAGTGTATCCGAATGCTTCCGTATTAAAACTTTCTATGCCGTTTCCTTTTCCGGACAAAAAAATAAAAGAGTTTTGTTCTCAAGTGGAAAAAGTTGTTGTTGTTGAAGAGAGTGAACCTTTTATAGAAGAACATCTTTTACAGATGGGAATAAAATGTCAGGGAAAACATTATACATACAGAGTAGGGGAACTTAATCCGGAATCTGTTAGAGATATAGTTGAAGGTAAACCTAAAACCACATATCCGCAGGCGGGAAGAAAACCTGTTTTGTGTCCGGGATGTCCTCACAGAGCAACATTTGTTGCTTTAAGAAAAACCAAAGTTGTTGTTGCCGGTGATATCGGTTGTTATACATTAGGTGCAACACCGCCGTTATCCGCACTTCATACCACAGTTTGTATGGGTTCAAGTGTGACGATAATGAGCAGTTTAACCAAAATTTTAGGTAAAGATAAAGCAGTTGCGGTTATCGGCGATTCAACATTCTGTCATTCAGGTATAGAGGGACTTGTTAATTGTGCATACAATAAAACTAAAGGTGTAATAATTATACTCGATAACGGAACGACTGCAATGACAGGTGCACAACCTAACCCTGCAACTGGAGTTACCGCTAAAGGTGAACAAACAAAGAGACTTGATTTGGTTACATTATGTAAAGCTTGCGGTGCTGACAATGTTGAAGTTATCGGCGACAGTTCAGCCGTAATAGAATCAAAAATAAAAGAATATACCGCAAAAGACGAACTTTCTGTTTTGATAGTTAGAATAGGTCTTTGCAAAATGATAGACAGAAGTAAAAAACCTGCACCGAAATTTTATGCTGACAAATGCAAAAAATGTTATATGTGTGTAAGCGTGGATTGCCCTGCAATATTTAAAGACGAAAACGGAAATATAAAATTGAACGAAAACTTATGTGCAGGCTGTAACGTTTGTGTGCAACAATGCCACTTTGCTGCTTTAGAAGCTGCAAAGTAGAAGATTAGAAGAATGGAAGAATAGAAGATTAGAAGTAAAGCGGAAATTAAATGATAACAAAATTTGCAAAGCAAATTTTACAACTTAACTTCCAATCATCCAATCCTCAAATCTTCCAATCTTCAAAAATACGAAGTATTTTTTAGGAGAAAATAATGGATACAGTAAATATTTTGTTTTGTGGTACAGGCGGGCAAGGAATTTTAACCGCAGCCGAAATTGTTGGTCTTGCTGCAATGTACGACGGGCACCATGTAAAAAAGTCCGAAGTGCACGGTATGGCACAAAGAGGCGGTTCGGTAGAATCTCATTTAAGGTTCGGAAAAGAAGTTTTTTCGCCGATAATAGAGTGCGGCAAGGCAGATTTCTTGCTTTCTTTTGAAAAAGGCGAACACGAAAGAATGAAATTTATGTTAAAAAAAGACGGCATAGATTTATTTGAAGATTTTGTTAAAGGGCAGGAAAAAATAACAAATCCTAAATTTTTAAATACGTATATGTTGGGAGTATTATCAAAACATTTAAAGATTTCACAAGAAAGTTGGGAAAAAGCATTAAAGCAGGTTATAAAACCACAGTTTGTAGAAAAAAACTTGGAAATTTTTAAATCTGCAATAGTATAAATAGTTGTTAGAAG
This sequence comes from Endomicrobiaceae bacterium, assembly GCA_045223915.1. Taxonomy (GTDB): domain Bacteria; phylum Elusimicrobiota; class Endomicrobiia; order Endomicrobiales; family Endomicrobiaceae; genus Ruminimicrobiellum. Next base: position 45,897 of record JBGUZU010000033.1, read on the forward strand.
TCGTTAAAGAGGAGAGTTGTATGATTTACAATGAAGCAATTGAATGTGCATCCAGAGAGAACTTAAAAAATTTACAATCGGAAAGATTAGTAAAAGTTGTAAAATACATCTATGATAATTCACCTGTGTACAAACAGAAGTTTAAGAAGTTGGGAATAACACCGACAGACATTAAATCTATCGACGATATTACAAAATTACCTTTTACACCGAAAGAAGATTTAAGAGATTCTTACCCGTTCGGGCTTTTTTCAACGGACATTAAAAATGTTGCGGAAATTCATGTATCGAGCGGAACAACAGGTAATCCTACGGTTGTAGGTTATACAAAAAGAGATCTTAATCTTTGGGCAAATGTTGCAGCTCGTTCCATTGCTTGTGCAGGCGGTAAAAAGGGAGATATTATTCAAATATCTTACGGATACGGACTGTTTACCGGCGGTTTAGGGCTTCATTACGGAGCATTAAGACTCGGTGCAACAATTATTCCTGCAGCAACAGGGCAAACAAAAAGACAAATAAAGTTAATGCAGGATTTTAAACCGAGAATTATAGCTTGTACTCCGAGCTATATTTTATATTTGGCAGAAGAAATGAAAGCATTGGGAGTTGATCCGAGAACATCAAGTTGGGAAGTGGGAATATTCGGTTCCGAACCATGGAGTATTGCCATGAGAGATACGATAGATAAAACCTTGAATATGAAAGCAACAGATATTTACGGACTTTCCGAAATTTGCGGTCCGGGAGTTGCACAGGAATGTACGGCAAGAGAAGGTCTTCATATTTGGTCTGATTTGTTTTATCCTGAAATAATTGATCCTGCAACAAATCAACCTGTTCCCGAAGGACAGCCCGGAGAACTTGTAATTACTACATTAACAAAACAAGCAATTCCGTTAATAAGATACAGAACAAGAGATATAGTTGCAATAACTTATGAAACTTGTAAATGTGGAAGAACTGCACCGAGACTCAGCAAAATAAAAGGCAGAACGGACGATATGATAGTTGTCAGGGGAATAAATGTGTTCCCGACGCAAATAGAACATGCTTTGTTGCAGGTTGACGGTGCTTTACCTAATTATCAGTTGATAGTTGACAGAGAAAATGGTTCATTGGATAAATTGGAAGTGTTGGTTGAAGTTGACGAAAAATTCTTTACCGATGAATTGCAAGCTTTGGAAAATATAAAAGCCACAATTAAAAGAGCAATAGATTCCACCATAGGTTTAGGTGTTAATGTTAGGTTAGTGGAACCGAAAACATTGGCAAGAACCGAAGGAAAATCTAAAAGAGTTATTGATAAGAGAAACTTACATTAAATTTTTGCATGGCAAAAATTAGTTTAAAAGTTGAATGGTTGAAGAGTTGAAAAGTTTGTTGTAAAGGAGATAAAAATGAAAACAATTAGCCAAGTATCAATTTTTATTGAAAATACAAAAGGAAGACTTGCAAACGTTTGTGGATTGTTGGGTGATAATAACATAAATATAAAAGCTCTTACGATTGCTGAAACTCCTGAATTTGGAATACTAAGAGTAGTTTTAAATGATACCGAAAAAGCAAAAAAAGTTTTAAAAGAAAACGGTTTTATTGCAAAAATAGCTCCTGTAGTTGCTGTTGAAGTTTCCGATACACCGGGCGGACTTGCAAAAGCATTAAAAGTTTTAGCTGATAACGATATAAATCTTGAATATATGTACGGCTTTGTTGAAAAAGCCAGTGAAAAAGCATTAATGGTATTAAAATTCGATAATGTTGAAAAGGCAATAGAGATACTGCAAAAAAATAATGTTTCTATTGTAGATGACAAAGTGGCCTTGGGACTGTAAAGACAATTTTGAATTTACAATTTATAATTAATGAAAAAGATTAAGAATTTAAAAAAATATAAAGCGGTTTTATTTGATATGGATGGAGTTATTGTTGACTCCATGCCATATCATTTTATTTCTTGGTTTGAAACATTAAAAAAGTATAAAGTTACCGTTTCCCCTTTTGATATTTATGAAAACGAAGGTGAAAAATGTGAAATTTGTGTTAAGAGATTTTTTAAAAGAGATAACATTAAATGTGATGATAAAATTATAGAACAAGTTTTAAAATTAAGAGATAAATTATACAAAAAGTATTTCAAAGTTCATTTGTTTCCGGATATTGAACAAGTGCTAAACAGATTGAAAAAACAAGGATTTTTGCTTGCAATAGTTACAGGTTCCAACAGAGATAAAGTAAAATCCATGTTACCTAAAAAGATAGTATCCAAATTCGATGTAATAATAGCGGCGGATATGATAAAAAGAGGGAAACCTTATCCGGATTCATATTTGACTGCGGCAAAACAATTAAAAGTTAAACCCGGTGAATGTATAGTTATAGAAAATGCCCCCTATGGCATAAAAGCTGCAAAATCGGCAAAAATGTTTTGTGTAACGGTTACCACAAGTCTTCCCGAACAATACTTAAAACAATCGGATGTTGTTTGTAAAAAAGTTAGTGATGTTTTATAGGGTATATTATAATGAAGTGTTCGGAAATATCATTATCCATAATAATGCCTGTTTATAATGAACAGGAAAACATAATGTTTGCCATAGAGCAAACAATGTCGGAATGTAAAAATTTTAAAAAGGCCGAACTAATAGTTATTAACGATGGCAGCAATGATGATACCAACAAAAAACTCATTGATTTATCAATAAAATACCCCAATTTAATAGTTTTAAAAAATCATAGAAATATAGGTATAGCAAAGTCATTAAGATATGGCTTTTTAAAAGTATTAAACGATTATGTTTTGTTCAATTCGGCAGATTTGCCGTTAGATCCGAAAGATATTTGTAACATAATTGAACAAAGGTATCCTTTCGATTTATTGGTGTTGGAAAGAAAAGGATATTCAGATTTATCAAATTGGAGAATATTTGTTTCTGTTTTCAACAGAGTTGTTTTACACATATTTTTCCCCTTGGCATTGATAGATATAGCAGATTGTAATTATACTTTTATAATAAAGAAAGATTTGTTGCAAAAGGCATTTCCAAATGCAATAAGTTCCAACTTTATTGAAACGGAAATAATATTAAGAGCAAAATATTTAAATGCGGATGTTAAAACTATAGAAACAAAATATAACAGAAGAAAACTCAGCAGAAAACATTTTGGAAGAATGCGAAATATAATGTACTCTATAAAAGATTTAATTAGTTTCAGATTATATAGTATACTTGTTATATTAGGTATTAAAAAACAATAATTAAATGTTTCATGTGAAACAATTAACTACAACAGCAAACAAGAATTTCTTAATTGAAAAACAAAAATGGTTAAAATATTATTAGTTAATCCCCCGATATATGATTTTGCCGCATATGATTTGTGGGCAAAACCTCTCGGGCTTCTATATTTATCTTCAATATTGAAACAACAAAATATAGATGTTCAGTTGTTTGATTATATGGACAGAAATTATCCCGGTGTACAAAAACAGCCGTCAAACAAATACGGATGCGGTCATTATATACAACAAGAAATAGAAAAACCTAAAGTAATAAGCAATATTAAAAGAAGGTATCACAGATATGGTATTCCTTCCGATATAGCAGAAAACTTTTTCCGAAACATAGAAAAGCCGGACATTATAATAATGGGTTCTATTATGACCTATTGGTATTTAGGTATAATAGAGGTATCAAAATTATTGAAAAAAATCTTTCCTGATGTTCCAGTTATTCTCAGCGGTATATATGCCACGTTATGTAATGAACATGCGAAAAAAATAAAAACTATAGATGATGTAGTAATAGGATCTTTTGATAATTTTAACCCGATATTAAAAAAATATAATGTAGCAGTTGAACTGACTTCAAATTTTACAGGTTTCCCATGTCCGGACTATTCTTTTTATAAAAATAAAGAATATATTGTACTAAAAACAAGTATCGGATGCCCGTTTAAGTGCAATTATTGTGCGCAATACATATTAAATAATAATACATATACAATAAAAAATCCGTTAACAATAAAAGATGAAATATATAAGTTAACAGAAAACAATATACAGAACATAGCCTTTTATGATGATGCATTGATATTCAATTCGGATAAACTAATAAAAGTTATGTTGAAAAGTATATTAAAAGATAATAAATCTTTTTATTTCCATACCCCCAACGGCCTACATGCTCGATTTTTGGATGAAGAGCTTGCAGAACTAATGTTCAATGCTAAATTTATTCAACCGAGATTTAGCCTGGAAACATCTAACAGCCTGGAACAGAAAAACAGCAATAATAAAGTTAGTAACAGTGAGTATGAAAGAACAATAAAATATTTGAATAATGCAGGATATAAAAGCGGGGAATATATAACATATCTTTTAATAGGTATGCCGGGACAAAACATAGAAAATATTAAAGAATCTATAGAATATGTCCATGGTTTAGGTTCAAGAATATCCTTATCGGAATATAGTCCGATACCATATACCAAAGACTGGCAAACGTTGCCTCAAGAACTAAAACAAGATCCCCTCACTCAAAATAATACTTATTTTATGACATTAAATAAAGATTATAATAAACTTATTAAACTTAAAGAGTATGCTAAAGAACTTAATAAAAAATTATAAGGTAATTTTTGAGGTATAGAGGAATAGAAGTATAGAGGTATGGAGAAGGCGGTACAAAATGCATAGCATTTTGTTTGTGTTTCATGTGAAACATTTATAATTTGGGTAAATTATGCATTATACAAAGGTAAAAACTATATTATCTGCTAAAAACGGGATGAACCTATATAGAGGTTGTTCCCATGGTTGTATATATTGCGATTCAAGAAGCAAAGTTTATAATATGCAACATCCGTTCGAAGATATAGAAATAAAATCAAATGCTATAGAACTGTTAGAGAAATCTCTCAAAAGTAAAAGAAAGAAATGTATGATAGGTATGGGCTCCATGACAGATCCGTATATTCCCTTGGAAAAAAAAATAAAAAATACAAGAAAATCGTTAGAATTAATATATAAATATGGTTTCGGGGCCACACTTATAACAAAATCATCATCGATAATAAGAGATCTAGATATTTTAAAGGCAATAAACAATAAAACAAAATGTGTCATTCAAATGACATTAACTACTTTCGATGAAAAACTCTGTAAAATAATAGAGCCTAATGTAAGCAGTACCAAAGAAAGATTTGAAACATTAAAAATACTTAATCAGAATGATATTCCGACAATTGTTTGGCTTACACCGATATTGCCGTTTATAAATGATACCGAAGAAAATTTGACCGGTATTTTAGATTATTGTATAAAAGTAAATGTTTACGGAATAATATGTTTCGGTATGGGGGTAACTTTAAGGGATGGAAACAGAGAATACTTTTATAAAAAATTAGATAAATATTTCCCCCGATTAAAAGAAAAGTATATAAAAACCTATGGAACTAATTATATATTGAATAGTCCGAATAATAAACACCTAATGACCGTATTCTATAAAACATGCCAAAAACATAATATGATTTATAATAATAATGATATTTTTCAATATTTAAATACTTTTGAAAGCAAAGAAATTCCGGAAAAACAACAATTAGAGTTATTTTGATAAGCATTGAATGTTTCATGTGAAACAAAACGACAATTTATAATTTACAATGTATAGTGTATAATTAACAAAAATTTAAAACAAAAGTATATTGTAAAAAATTGTTAAATAATATATAATTGTTTCATGTGAAACAATTACAGGAGAGTAAAATTGGATTTCGAAATTATATCATTTTTCGGAACTATATTATTATTTACCGGTTTCTTTGTGGCCTTGGAATTGTTTTTAATATATTTTTCTCCTCCAAAAAAGATTGAAATTAATGGTGTCAATAGTACTGCGCCACTAAAAATATATACAAATTATTTTTTCTTACCGTTTAGAACAAAAGTAACGGAATACTATACTTTAAAGAATATAGAATTATCTGTAAATAGAGATATGTCGAGTGCCAAGAAACATAATATATACGAACTTATTTTACATATTCCCGGGAAGAATATATCATTGAAGAAAGGAAATAAGAAAGAATTGTCGAAAGAATGTGAAGTTATTATTCAAAGTATTAATTCTTCCGGAGAATACGTATTATTGAATAATTCTTCGTTTCAAATGAGTATAGTTGTTTGCTTTTTTGTTTTTATTTTATTCTTAATATGTCTTAATGGTAAGCCTGAAATTAATATTATGACAGATGGACATATGATGGAGCTTTTTATGTCATATATGATATCGGCACTTATATTTTTTGTACTTGTATTGTCAAGCGTAATATTAAATTCTTTAGATAGACATAAAAATAAGAAAACTAATAAAGAATATGATATAAATGAAGAAAGCATTAAAGAATGGAACAGACTGGCTGCTGATGCACAAAAAATATATGACTCTTTAATAAAATAAAAACAAAACGCAAATATTTCATGTGAAACATTTTAAAACGGAGATGGTATGGTTTTTACGAATTTATTGATATTAATTATACTTGTAGGTTTTCTTGGGTTTCTTACAATATATTCAGTATCCCCCAAAAAATTCGAATTGAAAATTATCAACAACGAACTCATAGCATTATTATATTCAACATACTTTTTCTTACCGTTCACAACAAAAATAAAAAAATATAAAAATATAAAAAAAGCATATGTCAGAAAAAGAGTAGAACGAAGTAAATACTCTAAATATTTTGTTTATGATCTTATGTTAGAGTCTTCAAAACGGCCATTAATCATTGTAAAAGGAAAAAGAGAATATAAAAAATTAGAGGAGCATTGTGAAAAAATTAATCAATCCATTAGCTCTTTCGCGGAGTATTCGTTCGATATATGTAGAGGAAACTGGCGAACATTTATAATTATTATAATGGTAATAATCCCCATATTTATGATGATACCCCATACATGTGCTAAAGATTTTAATTATTCACGAGATATAGTATTTCAATACTTTATATATGTATATTTGTCAACAATAGCTATAATTGCTATATCTATAATATTAAGTTCAATGGTAAATCGTTCAATAGAATCGAAGAACCAAACAAATGTTGTATTATCGGCAAAGAATAATATAGAAAAAGATGTAAAAGAACAAAATAGAGATATAAATTCTGAAGCTCAAAGAATGTATGATTCTATAATAAAATAAAAAATAATATACAATTGTTTCATGTGAAACAATTAGAAGTCAGGAGAATTATTATGAGTAAAGTAATTGCCATTGCAAATCAAAAAGGCGGGGTAGGGAAAACAACAACTGCAATAAACCTTGCAGCAAGTTTAGCTCATTTGGGGCAGGAATGTTTGTTAATAGATATGGATCCTCAAAGCAATACTACAAGCGGTCTGGGGATAGATCAAACCGGTATTACAAAAACAATATATAATGTGCTTATAGATGAGGTTGCATTAGAAGATATTCTTAAAACTACGGAAATGGATTGGCTCGATATTGCACCGGCAAGTATTGATTTAAGCGGTGCGGAAATAGAGTTGGTTAATATGGAAAACAGAGAAAAAAGATTGAAAATGGCTTTGGAAAAGTTCCAAAAAGTTTACAAATATATAATAATAGATTGTCCTCCTACTCTTGGACTTCTAACAATTAACTCTTTGGTTGCCGCAGATACCGTAATAATTCCTATGAAATGCGGATTTTTTGAATTGCAGGGATTAGGTCAACTTTCAAAAACTATATTTACATTAATGCAAACATACCATTTGGATTTGGAAGGGGTTTTGTTCACAATGTTTGACAGCAGAACAAAATTATCGCAACAAGTTGTAGATGAAGTTGTAAAATTTTTCGGCGATAAAGTTTATAATACCAAAATCCCGAGAACGGTTAAATTAATGGAAGCTCCGAGTTTCGGAAAACCTGTAATATTGTACGATAAAAGTTGTAAAGGAACGGAATCTTATTTGGATTTTGCTACGGAATTTTTGCAAAGACAAAACGTTATTCCTAATGCAGCACAATAAATAAACTGTAAAATTAATTAAAAAGGAGATATAAAATGTCAAAAATGAAATTAGGTAGAGGACTAGAAGCAATAATGTCACCGTTAACAGCAAATCAAAATAATGATGCAGCGGAAAAAATAGAAAATATTAGTATTGATAAAATAAAACCTAACAGACATCAGCCAAGAACAATTTTTAATGAAGAAAAGTTACAAGAGCTTGCGGAATCTATAAAACAAAACGGATTAATAGAACCTATAGTTGTAGTTCGTTCGGTTGCACCGGGAGAATATGAACTTATAGCCGGTGAAAGAAGATTAAGGGCATCAAAACTTGCCGGTCTTACTGAAATCAGAGCAATAATTCAAGAAGGCGCTTCGGATAAAGATAAATTGGATCTTGCTTTAATAGAAAATATACAAAGAGAAGATTTAAACCCAATAGAAGAAGCCAAAGCATATAAAAAGTATTCCGAAGAATATAAATATACACAAGAACAAATATCATCTATAGTAAAAAAGAACAGATCGGTAATAGCAAACACAATGAGATTATTGAATTTGCCTGAAAATGTTCAAAATATGATAATTGAAGGCAAAATATCGGCCGGTCACGGCAGAATGTTGGCAAGTATAAACGACGAAAATAAAGTACAAGAGTTAGTTAACCAAATATTAAATGATGGTTTAACGGTAAGAGATGTCGAAACGAAAGTAGCTCAAGGAAAAGGAAAAGTAACAAGATTTGTTGTAACAAAAAAACAAGATGTTGAAATTACAAATTTAATTGATGATTTACAAAGAGTATACGGAACAAAAATTGCTATTACAGGCAATGGTAAAAAAGGTAAAATTATATTCAATTACAGCAGTTTGGAAGAATTGGAAAGAATATCAAATGTTTTAAAAAAATAGTAATTAACAATTGTGTATAAAGTAGTGTGTTTTTATATAATTTGTATAATATAGTTTACTTTGCGTTTTAGTAAAAATAATTGAAAAATCAATTGATTTTAGTAATTTTAAACAAAAAAATCCACAAAAAAAGATAATTGTTATTAACTTGTGGATAAGTATAAAAAATATAATCTATATGTATGTCTTATTTAGGTATATAAATGTCAATAGAAATAAATGAAGAGTTTCAGTCTGCTTTAAAAATATTGTTGCAAACAAACGATAATGTTTTTGTTACCGGAAAGGCAGGAACCGGGAAAACCACTTTTTTAAAGTATCTTGTTTCGCAGTTCAAGAAAAAGTTTGTAGTATTGGCACCTACTGGTGTTGCGGCTTTGAATGCCGGCGGTGAAACAATACATTCTTTTTTTAAATTTAAAACAGATATAACATTAGACAAAGTTACAAAAAGAAGATACGGTAAAAATTCAATATACAAAAATGTGGAAACTATTATTATCGACGAAGTTTCTATGTTGAGAGCCGATCTTTTAGATTGCGTGGATAAGTTTTTAAGATTGAACGGACCTATTCCGAAATTACCGTTCGGCGGTGTACAAATGCTTTTTATCGGCGACTTAATGCAATTACCGCCGGTAGTTACAAAAGAAGAAGAATTTTTGTTCCACAATTATTATGACAGTCCGTACTTTTTCAGTGCAAAATGTATGAACGAAGTTTTTTGTCATGTAGTAGAATTTCAAAAAGTTTACAGGCAAACCGACGAGAAATTTATAAATATACTTAACTCCATAAGAACAAATCATGTAAATTCCGAAATAATAGATTCTTTAAACAGAAATGTAAATAAAAAAACGGAAAACAGAAAATTATCGGTTTTATTGACGACAACAAACAAATCAGCGGAATTTTATAATAACAAATTTTTAGGACAAATACATTGTGATCCGTACACTTTTACCGCCGAAACCGAAGATGTGGACAATGTTTCCGCATTTCCCGTAAATTATGAACTTAAACTGAAAGTCGGTGCACAGGTAATGATGTTAAATAACGACAGTAAAAACAGATGGGTGAACGGTTCTATCGGTGTTATTGAAGATATTATAAAAGATTTATCCGACGATAAATATAAAATATATGTTAAAATGCAAAACGGGAAAACCGAAATAGTAGAACAATATAAATGGGATTTATTTAAGTATAAGTGGAACAAAGATTTAAATGCTATAGAAACGGAACATGCCGGTTCTTTTTCGCAGTATCCGATGAAACTTGCTTGGGCGGTAACAATACACAAAAGTCAGGGTAAAACTTTCGATAATGTTTTAATAGATTTAGGTTATGGTGCATTTGCTCCCGGTCAGTTGTATGTTGCTCTCAGCAGATGTAAAGATTTGGAAGGTATAAGTTTAGCAAAACCCATAAAGAAGTCGGATGTTATAATTGATGAAAAGATAGACGAGCTTTTGAAAAAAAGAGAAAGAATTAATTATTTAACAGAAAAGAAAAATTTATTATAAAAGTTCATTTGTAAAGTAAACATAATTGTGTATAATATTACAAAATATATTTTATAAAGGTATTAATATGAAATTTTTCGGTACAGACGGTATAAGAGGAAAATCAAACGAATTTCCGTTTGATAACAATACAGTTTCTTTAATAGGTTATGTTCTTGCGGAAACTCTCGATAAGAAAGGTAACGGAATTTTAATCGGCAGAGATACAAGAGAGTCCGGTAAGAGAATATTAAAAGCTTTGCAACACGGTATAAATGCTGCAGGAATAAAAGTTACCGATTTAGGAGTATTACCGACTCCGGCGGTAGCATATTTGTTAAAGAATAACAATTATCAGGCTGGGATAGTAATATCCGCTTCACATAATCCGTATTTGGATAACGGAATAAAGTTTTTCTCGTCTAAGGGAAAAAAACTTCCCGATAAAGTCGAAGCAAAATTAGAAAAACATTTAGTTAAATATATTGAAGAAAAAAGAGTATTATCGAAAAACTCAAAAATAAAAAATGTTTCCGGTAAAAACTTAGTAAAGCAATATGAAAAATTTTTAATATCATTAATGCCTAAAGATGCATTGAAAGGAAAAACAATAGCAATAGACTGCGCAAACGGTGCATCATATAAAATTGCTCCGGAAGTATTAAAGAAACTAAAAGCTAATGTCGTAGTCATAAATAATAAACCTACAGGCAAAAATATAAACTTAAACTGCGGTGCATTGCATCCCGAAACGGTTGCAAAAGTCGTAAAAGCAAAAAAAACTTTTTGCGGATTTGCTTTTGACGGCGATGCCGACAGAGTAATTTCAGTCGACGATAAAGGTATAGTTCGCGACGGCGATTATTTTTTGGGTGTAGTATCAAAATATTTAAAAGATAACAATAAACTAAAAAACAATACACTTGTTATAACGGTAATGGCAAACCTTGGTCTTATAAAAGCCGCAAAACAGGAAAAAATAAAAGTTGTTACAAGTAAAGTCGGTGACAGATATGTTTACGAAGATTTAATAAAACATAAATCAATTATCGGCGGGGAACAGTCCGGACACATTATTTTTAAACAACTTCTCGATACCGGTGACGGATTAATAAGTGCATTACAGTTATTAAATATATTAACAAAAGAAAATAAACCTCTTTCTCGAATGTGTGGTTGGATAAAAAAGTATCCTCAAGTTCTTATTAATGAAAAGGTTTTAGAAAAAATTCCGTTGGAAAAGTTACCGCAAACCACAAAACTTATAAAACAAATTGAAAAAAAACTTGGAGATAACGGAAGAATTTTAGTAAGATATTCCGGAACGGAAAAACTTTTAAGAGTGATGCTCGAAGGACAAGATAAAAAAGAAATTAAAAAAATAGCACAAGATGTTATAAATGTTGCTAAAAAAGAAATAGAAAAAACAGTAAAGGAAAAATAAATGATAAAACTCGGTGTAAATATAGATCATATAGCAACTCTCAGACAAGCGAGAATGGAAAATTATCCAAGCCCTGTGAAAGCGGTTGCAATCTGTGAAAAAGCAGGTGCGGATTCCATAACTACGCATTTAAGAGAAGACAGAAGACACATTCAAGATAAAGATGTGTTTGAAATAAAACAGTGCATGAGAACAAAACTTAATTTTGAAATGGCAGCTTGTGAAGAAATTGTAAATATTGCACTTAGGTTACAACCTTATTCGGTTTGTATTGTGCCGGAAAAAAGACAGGAAGTTACTACCGAAGGCGGTCTTGATGTTGCCGGTCAAAAAACTTATTTAGCGGAAGTTGTAAAAAAACTTAAAGATAACGGTATAATAGTCAGTATGTTTATAGATCCCGAACCTGTACAAATAGAAGCTTGTGCGAATATCGGAGCAAATGCAATAGAAATTCACACCGGCAAATATGCAAACTTGTTTAAGTTGGGAAAAGAAAAAGCATTATCGGAACTTGAAAAAATAAAACAAGCATCAATGTTGGCTCAACAGCAAAATTTAATATTTAATGCCGGTCACGGATTGGACTATAACAATGTTTACGATATATGTGCAATAAAAAATATTAATGAATTGAATATCGGTTTTTCGATTATAGCTCAGGCGGTGTTTGACGGTCTTGAAAAAGCTGTAATTGATATGAAAAAAATATTGTTAAAATATTAGTTTTAATTTAACATAAATATATGATATAATTTATAAAAATTTGCCGACATAGCTCAGTTGGTAGAGCAATCGCTTCGTAAGCGATGGGTCGTAGGTTCAAATCCTATTGTCGGCTTATTTCTTTTTTAAGGTAAAAAATGTTTTCAAATATTATAAAAAAAGTTTCTTCAAAATTTGTACTTTACGGATTACCGCTGTTTTATTTTTTAGTGGCGGTAAGTTTTTATTTGGGCACTTACGATTCCGCACAAATAAAAATAACAATAGTTCAAATCGGCGGTATGGCATTAATCTGTTCGTGGCTTATTTATAAGTTTGAAGGTGATTTTTTTAATACTTTCAGAAAAAATATAATCGTTTTATTACCCATAATACTATTTTTGTTGTCAGGCTTGATATCTCTTTTACATTCCCCGTTTCAATTGGCATCATTAAATGAATTTATAAGAAGATTTATATATTGTTTTTTAGCAATAATAATAATAGATTGTTTTGAAGATAAAAAAAGTCTAAACAGAATTGTAAATTTTTTAATATTTGCAACGTATATTGTTTGTATATATGCGGTAATTCAATTCATAGATACAAGATATTTCCCCGCACCTCCGGCAAAGGGGTTGGATCCTTTTATTTGGAGATGGGCATTTGGAAACAGAATATTTTCTACTTTCGGTAATCCTAACTTTTTCGGTGATTTCCTTGTTGTAATGAGTCCTATAGTTTTAGCGTTGTTTTTTAAAAAGAAAAGTTTTCATCTTTTACTTTTGTGGGCACTCATAACATTTTCAACGATTTTTTCATACTCAAAAGGAGCATGGATAGGTTTTGGTGTAGGTATTATAGCTTTTACATTTTTGTTTATAGGTTTTATATTAAACATATCAAGAAGAAAAAAAGTAATACTTATTTTATTAATGGCATTAATAACGGTATCCGTAGTAAGCGGCGGTATATTCTTACAACTTAAAAAAAGACCGGACAGTTCATCTTTCAGAGTATTTACATGGCTTTCTTGTTGGGAAATGATAAATACTCATCCGATTATAGGTACAGGTATAGGAACATTTTATTTAACATATCCTTCATACAGAAGGCCGCAAATATTTTTTATTGAAGGTATGCATAATACTGAAAGCGATCATCCGGAAAATGAATATCTTGAAGTATTTTATGATGAAGGGATAATAGGCCTCGGTATATTTTTACTATTGTTGCTTATGGTTTTAACTATCGGCTTCAGAAGTTTATCTTATTTTAGAAAAAACAATCAGAATATAAGCACATTATCATATTTACAGTTAGGTTTTGTTTCGGCAATAGTTGCGCAACTTGCTCATGATTGTGTATGTGTGTCGTTAAGATTCGTGTCTTCGGGTATAATGTTGTGGATGTTAATAGGAGCAATCGTTTCTATTGCAATAATTTCTTTGAAGAAAGAAGAAACCGATGACCAAAATAATATTGTTGTTCCTGTTATAATAAGAAGAATATGTCAAATTTTAGTTTTGGCAATGTCGATATATCTTATATGCATTTTTTGGGGACAGTTTCAGGCAGATGCAATACATTCTCAGGCAATACAATATTCAAAAGCCGGTAATTTTACAAAGGCGATAGAATTATATGCTGAAGTAATAAAGAAAAACCCTTCATTTATTATGCCGAGATACTTTAAAGCAAACAATTATAACGACAGATGGCAAAACGATGATCCCGAAAAAGCACTTGCGGAATATAACGAAATATGGAAATTGGCACCGAACTATGTTCAGTCAAAGTTTTTGGTTGGGCTGGTATATGCAAAACTTGTAAGTTATTTCAACAATCTTGTAAACAAATATACACAGGAAAATAACGAACAGGCAAAGCAAGATGCAGCAACAAAAAGAGATTATTGTTTGAATCAAGCAATAAAATATTATAACCAATATAAAATAATAGATCCGATATTCCCGCAAACATATTATCAATTGGCAAGTTTATATGGTCAAGCGGGTCACCCCGAGTTAGCCGAAAAAGAATATTTGGATCATCTTAATTTCCCAAATTTATTGCAAGAAAAACCGCACAATTTTTATAAAGAAAATTGGAAAGAAAGAAGAAGAGAAGAATATATGCAAACATGTATTTATCTCGGTAATTTAGAGCTTTCTTTGAACAATTTGGATAATGCTGAAAAATCGTATATTGAATCTTTGAAATATGTACCGAACAATAGTGATGGCCTAAAAAATTTATCAGTTGTTTATAATAAAAAACAAGATAAAGAAAGTTATAAAGAAGTTTACAATTTGTTGAAACAACTTTATCCCGAAGATGAGTATGTTAAACAAATGAAAGAGAATATTTAAAACAATTAAGGAAAAAAATACTTTGAAAAACATTAGAAATTTTTGCATCATTGCACATATAGATCACGGTAAAAGCACACTTGCCGACAGACTTCTTGAATATACAGGTACCATTTCAAAAAGAGAAATGAAAGACCAAATTCTCGACGGTATGGAACTTGAAAGAGAAAGAGGTATCACAATAAAAGCTAAGGCCGTTAAAATGCAGTACAAAGATAAAGACGGTCAGGAATATATTTTAAATCTTATAGATACCCCCGGTCACGTGGATTTTACTTATGAAGTTTCCCGTGCATTGGAAGCATGTGAAGGTGCACTTTTGGTTATAGATGCATCGCAAGGTGTTGAAGCACAAACTCTTGCAAACACAATGCTTGCAAAAAATGCCAACTTAAAAATTATTCCGGTAATAAACAAAATAGATTTGCCTACCGCCGATATAGATTCCGCTTACGAACAAATGACGGATGCTTTGGAAGTTATCGATCAACCTATACTTGCAAGTGCAAAAGAAGGTATCGGTATAAATGAAATTGTAGATTCCGTTATAGCAAATATCCCCGCACCGCAAGGCAAAAAAGAAGACCCGTTATCCGCTTTGATTTTTGATTCTTTTTACGATTCTTATAAAGGTGTTGTTATCATTATAAGAGTGTTCGACGGTACAATCAAAAAAGGTATGAAAGTAACATTTATGGCTTCAGGTGCTCAATACGAAGTTCTTGAAGTCGGATATATGAAAATAAAACCTGTAGAATCGGACAGTCTTTCTGCCGGTGAAGTAGGTTTTGTTGTTGCGGGTATCAAAACAATACAAGACGTAAAAATCGGTGACACAATAACCGAAAGTTCAAGACCTACAACTCACCCTCATGCAGGGTACAAAGAAGTTAATCCGTTCGTGTTTGCAGGTCTTTACCCATACAGCACATCCGACTACGACAGTTTAAAAGTTGCTCTTGAAAAGTTACAACTTTCGGATGCATCTTTAACTTATGTTCCGGAAACTTCCGTAGCGTTGGGGTTTGGTTACAGATGCGGATTTTTAGGACATCTTCATTTGGAAATCGTTAGAGAAAGACTTGAAAGAGAGTTCGGTTTAAACCTTTTGGTTACTGCACCTAACGTTATATATAATGTAAAAACAAAAAATCAGATGGTAACTATAGATAATCCTGCAAAGTTTCCCAACAATGCGGAAATCCAGGAAATTTGGGAACCGTATGTTATGGCAACGATAGTTTCTCCTACCGAATATCTCGGCGGACTAATGGATTTGTGTCAAAAGAAAAGAGGCAAACAGGTTGACATGAAATATGTTAACATGAAAATTGCCATTTTAAAATACGAAATTCCGTTGGCGGAAATTATTGTAGGTTTTTACGATGCACTCAAATCCGTATCTAAAGGATATGCATCGTTCGATTACGAACATATAGCCCCGCAACTCGGCGATTTGGTAAAACTTGAAATACTTGTTAACGGTGAAGTTGTGGATGCTTTTTCAGTAATTGTTCACAAAGACAAAGCTCAAACTGCCGCACACTTTTTAACGGAAAAATTAAGAGGAATTATTCCCCGTCACATGTTCGAAATTCCTATTCAGGCAAGAATAAACAATAAGATTATAGCCAGAGAAACAATATCTGCTATGAGAAAAGATGTTCTTGCAAAATGTTATGGCGGTGATATCACCAGAAAGAGAAAACTTCTTGAAAAGCAGAAAGAAGGTAAGAAGAAGATGAGACAGTTCGGGAAGGTGGAGCTACCGCCGGAAGCGTTTGTTGCGGTGCTGCAAATTGATAAGTAATACAATTACTTATGGGCGAAACGGAATTATCTTTTAAATAATAATTTTGCATTTACCTTCTTTATGTACCGTTTCGCTTTTGTACACCGCAGTCGGTAAATGCTTCATTCTTATTTAAAATATTAAATCCTTTGAAAGCAAACAACAACAAAAAAATTGTCACAAAATGCTTTGTTCTAATTTAAAACATAAAAAGCTTTAATAAATTAGTTGAAATAATTATTAGATAAAAATTAAATGATTTATAGGAGATTTGTATGGGCATACTTGATAATGAAAACAGAACAAATGGCCTTATTACTATTAAGGAATTATTTAGTGATAATCATTATTATAGAATTCCAGATTATCAACGTGGATATTCATGGGGCAGTGATAAAGAGTTTTTAGAATTATGGAAAGATATTTTAAGAATATATCATTCTAATAATACAAATCGTAAACATTATACCGGTATGATTACATTGGATGAAATCAAAAATGAAAGCGATATTAATATTGAAAATTTATATGATACAAATTCTTTTTATATAGTCGATGGGCAACAAAGAATTACATCAATTATTATTATTTTAAAAACAATTTTTGATTATTCTAAAGATAATGGAATTGATGCAATAACTTCAAATTATGATTATAAGTTTTTATTGAACGGAGATTCTGGTATTAGGAGATTTGGTTATTCTATAAAAAGACAAGATGGAGCCGATGATTTTTTTAGAAAAAGAATTTATGAAGCAAATAAAAATCTTCCGATGCCAAATCAGTATTTTGTAAATATAAATGAGTCACAAAAAATTATCGAAAAAGAATTAATTAGATACGATTATGAAAAAATAAAAGATATTATCGATGTTATTTTAAATAGATTGGTGTTTAATATTTATTTTATTACAGAAGATTTTGATGTGAGAGTTACTTTTGAGACTATGAACAATAGAGGTAAATCACTTACAAGTTTGGAATTATTAAAAAATAGATTAATGTATCTATCTACATTTTTTAGTAAAGGGAGAGAGAATTATATTGGAAGACTTCAACAACAAATAGATTCATCATGGAAGAATATATATGATCATTTAAATTATAAAGATTCCAGACTATCTGATGATGAATATTTAAAAGCTCATTGGATTGTATACCAAAGATTAAATAAAAAGAAAGGTAACGCATTCATTGAAGATATCTTAAATAATGAATTTTCTACTGATAATGGGCCTTTTTATAATTATTGTCAAGAATTTGAATATGATAAGGCATTTGATTTATTATCCAAATACGTTCAAAGTTTGGATAAATATAGTTTGTTTTGGTCATCGGTTAATTCCCCGGATAACATAGAATTTGATATTGATGATGAAGAAAAAAAATGGATTAAAAGATTATCACGTTTACCAAACAATTTATATATGAAAGCTGCTATTATGGTTGTACTAGCTTCTGAAAAGGTTAATAAAACAGATAAAATTGAATTTTATTCAAAATTAGAGAAATTTGTTTTCATTAATAAATTATTAGCACAAGATAAAAATGATTTAAGCTTTCTTGTTACATATGCAAAAGATTTGTTGAATGAGAAAATCAATTTTAAAGATAAAATTGATGCATTGATTAATTCGTTAACAACACACATATTGTCTATTAATCCTAATAGGGTAAAGAAGGCAATAGAAAAATTTAAAAGATATATAGATGATAAGGAAAACTATTATTACAATTGGAATGGAATTAGTTATTTCTTATATGAGTATAATGATTCTTTGTCGATTCCTAATGCTGAAAAAATCGAATGGTATAAACTCAGTTCTACCTCAATAGAACATGTTCTTCCTCAAACGCCAAAAAGGGAATACTGGCAAGTTTCTTTTAAAAATTATATAGGCACAGATAATGAAAGAAAAATCATTAACTCATTAGGTAATTTGTTGTTACTTTCAAGTGGAGCCGAAAATAGCAGTTTAAAGAATTATAGTTATCCGGTAAAAAGAGAGATGGATGTTAATTCTAAGAAATTTGCTTATTGTTATGGTTCGCGCTCAGCTAGAGAAATTGCCGAAGCAAAACATTGGACATCAAAGCAAGTATATGAAAGAAGTAAAAAATTGTTAAATTTTTTATTTGATAAATGGTTATCAGAGTATATTACAATTTTTGAATGGGAAGAGCTTGTAAAAAATTTTAATCTTATAAATTTTAAATATGAAGAACTAAGTAATACTGATTATAACACCTTGGTTGCTAAATTAGATAGAATTGATGTTGAAGAAGAAAGAAAGCAAGCAGATATCAATTCAATAAAAGAAAAGCAAGAAGATTATTATTCAAAACAATTGTTAGAGTATTTTGATAAAGATGTTTTTTATCTTGTTCCTAATCTAAGACAAGTTAGATATTTTGATTGGAAATATTCGTTTGTTATTACCAAAGACAAAGATAAAAAACCGCTTAAATTGAAAATTGCAACAAAAATTAATTCAGAAGATCATACTATAGTTTATAAATATCGTGAAAATACAGTTTCGGTTTGTCATGAAATTAATCATGTAGAAACTTTTTATGAACAAATCTGTGATGTCCCAGAGGAATTAAGAATGTTTTTAAGATCTTTAGATAGATATGTTAAGAAAGCAAGACAAAGAAGTAACCCTCAATTTGTAAATGTATAATAATTGAGCTTGTGAAAAGATGACAATCCAACAATAGAAGAATAATATGAAACTTCTAATATACTATTAACATTAAAACAAATGATAATAGAGTAGAAAAATTTTTGTTAAATAATAAATCAGTAGAAATTTTATATAAACATGCTAAAAATAAATTGATTATTTAGTTTCATCAAATGGTAAAGATTTTTCGGGCCAGCCGTAATCTTTATATTTTGTTGCTGCAATTCCGTTATTTTTTACATAAGTCGCCAACCCTTCTGCTCTCAATCTTTCGCGATTCTTCTCATCGCTATTGATGATTTTAAAGGCATTGAACTTATCACCGAAGATTTTCTTGGCTGTCGGCAAGTATCCGGAGCCATCCTCTACCTGGTCGAAGGCAGTCACTTCGAAGCCCTTTTCAGTCTGTCGGATGTGTAATAATCCGGGATGACTGCCGCCAGAGACACATTCCAACGTGTCGCCCACTAGATTGTAGTTGAAGACCCAGAAATCGCCCCATACCTTGATGTCCTCGGCATCACGCTCGTCAACTCTCACTATGCTGTGGATGGGTACGCAATGTTCACCTTTGGCATACTTACTGCCAATAGAATTAGTCAGATAGCGGTCGATGGCAGGGAAATAATTTATTTCTTCTTGAATGGTTTCAGGCTCCGATGAATCTGTTTCGGTTATGGTAACCGAATCAACTTTTTGTTCTTCAATGTTTTGTTGATTGTTTTTGCAACCTACAAATATTATTGTTAAAAATAAAATACTTAAAAAAACTTTTTTCATAAATTTCTCCTTATAAAACTCAACCAATCTTTTTCGTGTAATCGTATTTAGACATTTTGTAACTAAACAAACAACTTATTATAAAAACCGTAACACCTAAAAAAACAAAAGTGTTTGATATTCCTATTTTTTGTGCAACAGAACCTGTAAAAAAACTGCTTAACGAAAATGTTCCTAAAAAGCATAAAGCATTTAAACTTATTATTCTTCCCCTTTTTTCATCTGCAACGGCAGTTTGTACCAACACATTTTGCGGTGTTATAAAAAATGTTGAACCTACCCCCAAAAAGAACATTGCTATCAAAACAAAATAGTGGTTGGAATTTAGTCCGGTAAAAATAAAAGCGGAACTTACAAATATACAACCTGTAAAAAGCATTCTTCGTAACCCTTTAACCGACATTTTAGATGCAATAAGTAAAGAAGCAGTAAGTGAACCTACACCTGTTGCACCGAGCAAATATCCCAAAATATCCGCTTTTGAAACAAGAACATCCGCAG
Source organism: Endomicrobiaceae bacterium (assembly GCA_045223915.1). Taxonomy (GTDB): domain Bacteria; phylum Elusimicrobiota; class Endomicrobiia; order Endomicrobiales; family Endomicrobiaceae; genus Ruminimicrobiellum. The sequence continues at coordinate 66,623 of JBGUZU010000033.1, forward strand.
TATATATAGGTAAAAGCATAGGATAACTCATAACCAAAAAACTAAACAGAAAAAGGTATACTTGTGCCGTTATTATCGGAGAATTTTTTATTGAATATAAAAATCCTTCTTTAATCGAACTAAATATGTTTTCTTTTTGTATTTCTTTATTTTTAAAATCTTTTATTTTCATTGCTTTTATTAGAAAGAAAGTAGGAACCAAAACCAAGAAGTTTAAAAGAAAACAATATTTTGCACCCAAATAACCGATAATAAGTCCGCCTATAGCAGGACCTATAAACCTTGCAAGATTAAAACAAGAAGCATTTAACGAAATTGCATTACCTAAATCTTTCGGATCATCCACCAAAAGAACAAAACTCGATTGTCTTACCGGTGCATCAATGGCTGCAACCGTATTTAAAAATACACCTAAAATTACTATAAGATAAAGGTTTAATAATCCGGAAAAAGCAACAAATGTCATTAAAAATGTTTGTAGTATATATAAAGATTGAACAATGATTAACAGTTTGTGTCTGTTATATTTATCTACAACCGCACCTGTAAAAGGGGATAAAATAAATAACGGTGCAGTACTTATAAAAGTTAAACTGCCCATAGTAAAAGCAGATTTTGTTATATCGTAAACAAGCCAACTTATGGCAACATTCTGTATCCATAACCCTATCTGTGTTATTGCAAGTGAAGGGAAAAACAGTCTGAAATTTCTGTATTTAAATCCCCTAAAAATATTTTTTAGTCTATTCATTTTTATTTTCATTCCAATGGTTAAAAATATTTGCTAAAATTGCGCCGGAAATGTTGTGCCATACCGAAAATATTGCTCCCGGAACAGTAGCCATGGCAAGAGAAGCAAACGATGTTGATGCAAGGCTTGTTGCAAGACCTGAATTTTGCATACCGATTTCGATTGAAATTGCTTTAGTTTTCGGTATGTTAAATTTCAACATTTTCCCTAACCCAAACCCGCAAGCATAACCTAAAACATTATGTAAAATAACAACGGTAAATACTATCAGTCCCGTAGATAAAATTTTTGATGCATTGTGCGATACAACACTTGCTACAATCATACAAATACCTATAACGGAAACCATAGGAAGAACCTTTATTGCTTTTTGAGTAAATGTTCCGAAAAATTTGTTTATAATAAAACCTAAAACTATCGGTATAATAACCACATTTATAATGGAAATAAACATTGAATAAGTATCGACATTGACGGTGGTACTTAATAAAAGGTATGTAATTAAAGGAGTAAGAATTGGAGCAAGTATTGTGTTAACGCTTGTCATACTTACCGATAATGCAACATCCCCTTTAGAAAGATAAGTAATAACATTGCTTGATGTTCCTCCCGGACAAGCACCTACAAGAATAACACCGGTCATAAGTGCAGCATCAAGGTTAAACAGTTTACATAACATAAAAGCAATTAACGGCATTATGGTAAACTGTGCAACACAACCTGTAATAATATCTTTCGGGCGAACAAAAACAAGCTTAAAATCTTCAAACTTTAAAGTAAGTCCCATACCGAACATTATTATCATAAGAAGATAATTTATCCACGATAACGAAACCCATAATCCCGTTTGCGGAATAAATAAAGTTGCGGCTGTAACAACAAGAACTATCACAGCCATATATTTACCGAATAAGTTGCTTATATTATTTAATAAATTCATATTTATCTTCCAAAATAAATTTCAATTATTGTATAAATAAATCAAAATATTTATCAAATTTTCTTTTGCAAATAATAACTCAACTATGTTAGAATAAAATCACAACAACAAATAATTTTTTTATACAAAACCATAGGAGTGCATCATGAATATCAGTGAATTAAGAAAAAATAACGAATTAGTGGATTTGTTTTGTTCTGTAGCGGAAATTCCGTCACCGTCACTAAAAGAAGAAAAAGTTATCGAATGGATTTGCAATTATTGTAAAACAAATAATTTGCCTTGCGAGACAGACGACTATAAAAATATATACATAACAGTACCTGCAACGGATAAGAATAAAAAACCGATTTTGTTATCAGCACATATGGATGTTGTGGGGGGTGATTCCCCTGTTGTTGCTTATTTGGACGGCGATTTAATAAAAGCCAAAGGCAGAACTCTCGGTGCAGACGATAAAGCAGGTGTTGCAAATGCATTATATTTTGCAAAAGAACTTGTAAAAAGGTCTGATATAAAACATGGCGGATTAGAACTTCATTTCACCAGGGACGAAGAAAACGGTATGACCGGAATTGGACATACTGACTTTTCAAAAATAAATTCAAAGTATGTATTAGTCTTAGATGGTGATGTTTTGGGAGAATGTTCGGTTGCTGGAGCCAACTATGTCCTTGTTGATTTGAAAGTAAATGCCCATAAAGGTGGACATTCCGGAAACGATATCGGAGACAACACAAGAAAAAATGCAGCAAAATTAATTGCGGATTTGGTTTCCGATATGCCGCAAGGTGTTTTTTACAGTGAAAACGGGCAAGTCGTAACTTCTTGCAATATCGGCGGAATTTCTTCAGGCAACTTAAATGTTACAAATGTTATAAATACGGATGCTGCAGCAACATATTCTATAAGAAGCTCAAACAAAGAAAAAGAAAATGAACTTATACAAACCATGCAAAAAACAGTTGATGAATTTAATAAAAAATATGAAGGTATCGCAACAGCAACAATTGTGTTTAATGTAAAAATGCCGATGTTTGAAAAAAATCAAGATGAATATATGCCGAATTTATTTTCAGAAGTGGCTAAAAAAGTCGGGATAGAACCTGAAATTTCATCGTTTCATGCAGGAGCGGAAACACATATTTATGCCAAAAAACAAAATGCTAAAGGTGAAACTTTTTCCCCGTATTTAATAGGATTGGCAACCGTATGCAATATGCACTCCGCCAACGAATATGTTGATTATAAAACAATGATAAAAGGACAGGAATTACTAAAAGCGTTATTTGAAGCATATAACTCATAAACTTTTATAATACTAAAACTATTGAGATAAAACAGGATATGAGTTAGAATATATGTGTAGGACGGCATTTACGGTTACAATGTCGTAGCTTTGTTGTTGTGTTGTATAAAAACAAAACTATAAAAATATAAAATGCTTTTGAAAAAAACTTTGCTAAACAAGTGCATATCTGTTTTTATAACGATGGGATTAATCCTGTCGTCATCCGGTATTGGTGGCTTTGCCGCACCAACACCTGTAAATTCTGTTTATCCAACCTATGTTGAAAATGTTGTTCCTTTTAATCTCGGGAAAGTTACAAACTCCACAGATTTTTCAACATCCAAAGTTATAGTTCAAATTCAAGATTTGCACGGCGACTACCAAACACAAAAAAATATAGCTTCAATACTTTCCTATTTGGATAAGAACTATGGTATATCCAATATTTATGTTGAAGGTGCACCGCAAGGGAAACTAAGCACAAAATGGCTTGCCGATATATCCGACAATTCAACCAAAAAAGCTTTTATTGAAGCAATGATGTCCGTTGGGGAATTGTCCGGTGCGGAATATTTTTCTGTTACCGAAGGCAAAACAGACATTTTAAAAGGTGCCGAAAATTTTAGTGCATATTCCGCAAATCTCGTAAGACTTGCGGAAATGAAAAGAAATCTGGCAATAGTAGAAGCACAACTTTTACCTTTACAAATGCAAATAGAATCTCTCGGTCAAAAAATTTACGGCAAAGATAACAAAAAAATTCTCGCATTATCTCAAAAGTATAAGAAAAACGCAATTACTACAGAAAAATATTTTAAAACTTTATTTAAGTTTGCACATAAATACGGTATAAGTACAGACAAATATCCGCAACTTTCTTTGTTTAAACAAATTCTTTCGATAAGAAACAAAATCGATACCGATACCATCTCTAAAGAAACGGCAAATGCCGTAAATTTACTGAAAAAAGAATTATCTTTTGCGGAATATAAAGCACTTACCGAATTATCAAAATCTCCTGAAACAAAAAAAATTTTTTATCTTGAATTAAGTAAACATTTACAAAAAACAAAAGATTATGAAAAATTTCCGCAAATAAAACTTTTTTCCTCATATATTCTGCTCAATTCACAAACAAATCCTATTGATTTTGTTCGTCAGGAAGAAATGTTTGTAAACGAAATGAGAAACAAATCATCAAAAACTTTAAGCGAGCAAGAAGTTTTGTTTATGGAAAGATTTGTTTCGATTTTTGAATCTTTGTTACAAAACAAAATAAATTACAGAGAATATAAAAATTATAACTATGCTTTTAGTGAGTTTGAACGTATATTAAACAAATATATAGTTTCTTCTAATCTTGATGCTTTAAAAAGTTCTATAGATACGGCAGAAAAGTTCTATTCGGTAAATACCGACCGTGATGAATATTTTGTTAAATCTATCGTTATCGGAAACGATAAAAACACATCAAAAGTAAAACCCGTACGTAATAATAATGTCGAAAATATGTTAAAAACCGCTGCAAAAATAGATGTTATAATTTCCGGCGGTTTTCATACAGCAGGAATTTCAAAACTTCTTGAAGACAAAAAACAAAGTTATGTCGTTGTTACACCGGAAACAGTCGGCGCAATTTCCGAATACGATAAAGTATACAATTCCATAATTACCCGCCAAGCATCAATGTTTGAAAGAAATGCGTTTGACTTTATTAAAAAATCCGCAGTTTTTGAAATGTCTCCGTTGTCGGTAGATCCCGTTAAAGCCGTATTTACCATAATTTTTTCCGAACAAACTTTAAGAAAGCTTCAAGCAAACAAAATGCTTGATGCAAAAATTATAGAAGATACAATAAATTCAGGTTACGGGAAAAAAGTTGTAGAAATAGAAAATATAGAAATTAATCCGGACGCAATACAAATAAATGTTAACGGCCAAAAACTCACAATTAAAAACGGTAAAGTATTTTATGAAAACGAACCGATAGAAGAAGAAATACCTGCTTCTGTTACCGAAACAGACATTAGCGATGGTATTGCGGTTCAAAATGCAGTAATAGACTTTTTAATTTTGTCTGTAAGACACAATGTTAGTAACAGTGAAATTGATGCCGTGTTTGACACCTTAAATAAAAATTATTTGAATGAACAAACTATAAATTTATTAAAAAACGCTGCACAAAAGTTTTCTACGGAACAAAGAAAATATATAGAAACCAAAATTGCTTTAATAGAAAATAATGAAGGTAAACCGTTACTTTCAATTTATAAATCATCTCTTGCATCAAAAATAAAATTTAAACCGTTATCTGTTGCTGTTGAAAACTTTTATTCCATTTTCATTGTGCCTTTTAAAGAACTTAATGATATGGTATCAATAGTAAGCGGTACAATGACACAGAAAGATTTTCTTGAAAAACATAAACAATATGTAAATGGTGACGATAATACAAGACTTGTTATGGAACGAGCCCTTGATTCGATAATAAAAACTACCGTTATGTTTGGTGGAAACAATATTTTAGGAAAAACCGTAAACTACGTTTTACATATGTTTCATAATGCAAAAGCAGTAGCTTCCCGTTCGGAAATTCAATTTGCAAAAGATAAACATATAACAACCAGTATTTATGAACTGATGAAACGAAACGGGCTTGGCGCCATTTATGACGGTCAAGGTACAAATTTCGGAGTATATTCTAAAAATGCTGAAAGAATAGAATTGTGTCTTTTTGATGAGCAGGGTAATGAAACAAGATACGAAATGACTAAAAACAAAAAAGATGTTTGGAATATTTATCTTCCTGATGTAAAACCCGGGCAAAGATACGGTTTTCGTGCATATGGCCCGTATGAACCGCAAAACGGACATTACTTTAATCCAAACAAACTTGCTGTAGATCCTTTTTCATTCCAACAAGAGTCGCGTTTTGTTTTTGACGATTCTTTAATAGTGTGCGAAAAAGGAAATTTGTATAAACCCGATACGAGAGATTCCGCACCATTTGTTCCTAAATCTATTGTTGTGGATTTAAGAAAGTTAGACTCCGTTGAAACAGTAAAACCGCCTGTATTATCGGAAAGTCAAAGACCTGTTATTTATGAGTTGCATGTCGGCGGTTTTACCGCTTTAAAACAAGATTTACCGCAGGAAAAAAGAGGAAGATTGCAAGGTCTTGCCGATGATGATGTTATTGAACATCTAAAATCCATCGGAATAAATACCGTTGAAGTTCAACCGATACAGTCCGATGCAAATGATCCTTACTCTCATGAAAGAGGTTTAAGAAACAATTCCGGTTATCAAACGGTAACCTTTTTTGCTTTAAATCCGGATTTCGGTGATCCGTCAAATCCGCAGGAAAATTTAATAACTTTAAAAGAAACTATAGGAAAATTAAGTAAAAACGGTATCCGTTTCGGAATGGATGTTGTTGATAACCATACGGGAGAAGGCAGAGCAGAAACAGATCCTTCTTTATGCTACAGGTTGTTGGATAATTCAACTTACTACTTACTTAATCCTAACAATAAAGCCGGTTATGATGATGCTTCCGGTTGCGGAAATGCTTTCAATACAAACAACCCTGTAGTACTCAATATGATGACAAAATATAAAGAAATGTATGCTCTTATGGGTGTTCGTTTATTCAGACACGATTTGATGGCTGCAGCAGCAAGAAACGAAGAAACAAGAGAATTTGATCCTACATCCGAATATATGCAAATATTCGATAACAGTCCGATTCTTTCCGAAATAAAAGAAAAAGAAGGTATAGAAGTTGTAGCCGAAGGATATATGGCAACAGGCGGTGTAAAAGGTGTAAGGTCTTATTATACCGACGACTTCCACAAAGATATTTTTACATGGAACAGCGGAATAAGAGAAGCAATTCGTAACTTTATAATGGGAAGGTCCGGACCGGGAGCTCTTGCTGCCGCTATTGCCAATCCAAATGAAACGGGCAGCAGAAGGCAACCTTATATTTATTATATGGGCTCACATGACGGACATCCTTATGCACAACTTTTGGCTGTTCGTGAAAAAAATAATCTTGATAACGGTTGGAACAATAACGATGGTCCTAACGAGTATGGTATGGGGTTGGGATACGATAATGAACATATAGGTGAATATGTTGCTGCCGCTATGACAATTTTATCTTTTTGCCAAGGGCCCGTAATGTTTTCTATGGGTGACGAATTTTTGAGAACACAGCACGGAAACAACAATCCGTATAATCAAAGTAACGAATATTTGAATATGCGTTGGGATAATCAGGCACCGTTGGCAAGGTATATGGGAGCACTTGCAAAATATCGTTTGGAACATCCTTCTCTCGACAGTTCCATAGGGGAACCGTTTTCCGGTAAAGTTGTAAACAAATATGGAGATCAAGATATTACATGGTTGAACCCAAACGGACAAGAAGCACAATCTCAAGATTGGCAGGAACAGTATTTCGGTTTTATGATTTCGGGAGACAGGTTAAACGGTTACGGTATTTACGATGATGATACCGTTGTGCTGATGAATATGTCAAACACTCCTATTCACTGGAAACTTCCTTCTTCACAGAAAACAGGTCCGTGGCGTGTTTATTGTTCTACGAGAGATTTGGATTTGTCGGAACAAGGAAACGAAGTTTACAATAATGTATATGTCGTTATGCCCGGTGAGGCGGTTGTTCTGTATAAAACAGATGAACAAGAACCGGAAAGCGAAATTGAACCGTTAAAAACAGCACTTACGATATCGTATTCAACTTTTATCGAAAATATAAAATTTGTACCTTTAAAAAATGCATTAAAAGCCATTTATTCGATTTTTGTTGCACCTTTTTCCGAGCTTAGTTATATGATGTCTATTGTAAGCGGGGCAATGACTCAAAAAGAATTTCTTGAGAAACATAAACAGTTCATAAACGGAAACGAAGATTTAAAACTTTTTATGGAACAAAGGTTAGCATTTATAATAAAAGCTACTACTCTTGCAGGTGGCACAACTATAACGGGAAAAGTTGTAAATTATATTTTACATATGTTTAATAATATTGAAGCCGTTATATATTCTTTTACTGAACAAATAAAAAGTTTAATAAGAAACTTTACAATGAAAAGACAGATAAAAAAGCTTGATACAACAACCTATGTAATAAACGCATCCGAATATAACAATGTTGTTCGTCGCAGAGCAAAAGAACTTTCCGATATGGGTGTTAAAGTTGCAGTTATAGCAAACTATGTTGACGATAACCTCTTTCCGGAAAATGTAAAACAAGACGACTCTTTAGGTTTTACAACGGCAAAAATGTCTACGGATAAAAATACAGATGTATATTTTACTTCAATACTTTCAAATGCCGATTCTACCGATATTTTTGATGCTTTAAGTAATAACGGCAGAAACCGCATTATATTTGAGGAAAGAGTAAAAGAATCCGAACAAGGTGAAGTACTGCTCGGTAAAACTAATAACATAATTCCCGTAAATCCCGAAATGCCTGTGTTTGAAAATATTGAAATTGCATTGCAGTCCGAAAGAAGCGAGGAAAGAGTGAAAGCTATGAAAAAAAGACCAGTAAATATGGACTATGTTTTTGAAGATGAACTTTCTTCTCTTGAATCTATACAAAACAGAGTTGCCGAAACGGCATCCAAAAATTTCGATACAATAGTTGTTTCAAGCAAGCTGTCCATAGAAACATTAAGAACTTTGATTGCTGAAGCTCACAGTAAAAATATTAGAGTAATGCTTACACATGAAATTACAAATAACGAAATGAATTCAGATGTGTCTTATTTGTTGGATAAAATGTCTTCTTCAAAATATATGCTCGATAAAAATGATTTTGTTGCGGTAGAAGGTGTAATTTTAAGGTTTGAAAAAGTTGATACAAACAATTCCGTTGCGGTGCAAAATGTTGAAACTGCAGTAAACAATATTGAAAAGGGATTGAATGTTTTGACCAGGTCGGGTTATATCGGTGTTCAACTTGATGTTGAAAATAAATTTTCGGATTTTAAGTTTAGGAATGAAGATATAGTAAACGTTTCGTTGTCGGATATGAATGATAAACAAACTTATTCCGAAAATGCAACCGTATTATTTTATTTAGATAAAAATTCTGTTTCACCGGACAGTTTAACACCATCCGATATGGCTAACATGATGAAAAGATTTGAAAAAGTTCAAACGGTTATAATTCCGGGATGGCTTGTGGATTTTGCCGAACATTCAAACGACGGTTTTAGTTTTAATCCCGTAAAATTTTTAAGAGCAAGACTCGGTAACAGAAGCACTATAGCTTCAACTATAGCGGAAGCTTTGGAAAAAGGAAGACTTTCCGCTACGGAAAAAGGATATTATGTACAAGAAGAAAGTTTGGATGTTTTATACGGATTACTTTCGGCAGTAAGAAAAGGTGAAACTATCGACGATAAACTAATAGAAGCAGTACTAAATGTTTCCGTAAGTTATAAGTCGTTGTCCGGTACAACAAGGCAAATAAAACTTGCTGAAACACCGATAATAAAAGGGGAATTGCTTGATGTTTTGGTTAATTATAAAAATGAGCAAAAAGGGAAAATAGTTTTGAAACAGTTTGGCGCTATAGTGCAAGGCATTCTTGAAACTTCCGAATTCAGAAAATATGTGAAGAAAAAATATTCCGATACGGACGATTTTGAAAACTATACTTTAGCATTGGTTGAAGCAAGGTTGTTATGCTTTGAATCGGGAATAGAAGTAAAAGAAAATTACGGTGAAAACGAAGTTCCGTATATAGATGCTTTGGAAAAAGTTACCGGAACAAAAATTGACGGTTTATCATCGGCTAACGATAGTGACAGGCCTTTAAGAGAGCATATAAATATTCTTTTTGAAATGGTAAATAATAATGAAACCGGTCCGAAAGATAAAGCAACAGCTTTGGCAGACTTGTTACAATTGTTTGCTATAGATGTTCAGGAAATTGATATTACGAAGATATTAACGAACAGTGATGAAGTAAAGAATATCAAAGCTATTCTTTCCGCTGCATAAAGCAATAAATTGTTTATGAGCGGAACGGATTTATCTTTTAAATTATAACTTTGTATTTGTCTCAATCGAGTACCAATCGCTGACGCTTACTTTTACGTACACTTCATTCGCCAAATACTTTGTTATAATTTAAAACCTTGAAATCCTTTGAGAGTAAAAAACAACAACTACAATAAGGTTTAGCTTATTATAAAAAGAGGTCACTATGAAAAAAATATTATTTTTATTGGTAGCATTTATTGTTTTGATAGGTTGTTCGGGAAAAGTTGTTGAAGAAAAGCCTAAACTTATAGGTATGGCAAACCCGTGGACAGATTGTGGAACAAATTTTAGTCAAGCAGCTCAAATTGCAGGTTTTACTTTTCCGTTAAAACTTTCAAGCTGTGATGTCAGAGCAATGAAAAATATGATAGAAATAAATTATCCGTTGGATGATACAAGAACGGTTTGTGTTAGAAAAACCGCAACAGAAGAATTTTCCAATAATGGTGATATCAGTGGAGTATATACAGAATATCCGGTAAACGAAAAAATTATGCTAAAAGATGCTGTTCCTGTATATACAAGGGGAACAGGTGACAAAATTTATGTTATGAATATGGCTGCTTCAAACGGATATTATTCCGCTTACTGTAAAGATGGTATGAGTTTACAGGAAATAGAACAAATATACGAAATTATTGCCGAAGCCGAAACTTCGGAACTTTATCCGCAAAATCAACAATGATTATTGTATATTAAATATTCTTGCCAATTTCCAAGAAAAAACCAATTTTGTGCAGAGTTGAAAAAAGACAACCATAAGAGCGGCCTTTATGGATGCTCCGAACCCTTCAACACGGATAAGTTTTGTAATCTTTGAAAAAATGTATATTGCAAACATATATATGATAGGATAACAAAAAATAGTTAAAATTATATCAAGCTTAAAGAAATGTTCCAAAACAAATTGAAAAACAGTTATAAGTATTGAAAAGAAGAAAAGTTTTATAGCATCATAACGAATACCGTTTACTATTGCCGCCGTAAGCATTATTGCTGCAAAGTTTGCTATCAAATAAGCTACAAAGTATATCATCATTGCTCTATTCATTTTTTCCTCCAAGAAGTTTTAATTTATACTAATTATATAATTTTTTTTGCAATTAACAAATTTCTGTAGTATAAACAAATATCTACTAAAACCAATAAAAAATTGAACAAATATAAATAAAAAACACCATCCATATTATAAAAATATTTGTGTAATAAACCTGCGATATATCCCACTTCTACTACATACATAAATAAAAGACTTTTCCCTGCATTTTGTTTTGAAGTGTAACTTTTATAAATTGAAAAAGGCCATGCGCTTGCAAAACATAATAACATCAATATTTCAAAATGACTCATTTTTTCTTCCAATCCTCCATTCTTCTAATCTTCCAACTGTCCGGCCAAATAGCCGGTAGAAAATGCTGCCTGCAAATTAAATCCGCCTGTTGGTCCGTCTATATCTAAAATTTCTCCGCAAAAATAAAGATTTTCTATTAGCTTTGATTTCATTGTGCTTTGTTCCACTTCTTTTAACGAAATCCCGCCTTTTGTAATAATGGCTTCATCTATAGGTCTTGTAGAGATAATTTTGAATTTTGTACTTCTTAAACCGTCAAATATTTTTTTTCTTTTTTCTTTGTTTATTGCGGAACAAATTTCCGTCCACTTAATATTATTTTTATCCATGAACGGTTCCATCATCTGTATAGGTAAAAGAGTTTTCAGCATATTTCTTACGGGTAAATTGCCGAAATTGTTTAACTCTCTTACAAGTCTGTCGTCTAACTGTTTGTCGTCTAAAGCAGGTTTTAAATTTACGGAAATTTCTACGGATTTTTTTTGTTCAAGCAACGAAAATACTTGCGAACTTACCGTAAGAATTAAAGGGCCTGTTAACCCGAAAACAGTAAATTCTATTTCTCCGAACAATTTGGTTATGACTTTATTATTTGCCAAAACCGAAATTTCAATATTTTTAAGTTTTAGTTTATTTAATTGTTTTAAATTTCTATCGTCGGATACTAAAGGAACAAGTGCAGGTTGCGGTTTTATTATTGTGTGTCCTACACTTTTTGCCAAATTGTAACCGTCACCGGTTGAACCGGTTAACGGATAAGATTTGCCGCCCGTTGCTAAAATAAATTTAGTTGCAGAATATTGTGTACCGTTTTTCAATAAAACACTTTCTATTTTTTTATCTTTACAAACAAATTTTGTTACTTCACTGCCTGTAACAATTTTTACATTGTTGTTCTTAACAAATTTTATTAAAGCATTTACCACATCGTGAGCATCATTGCTTTCGGGAAAATATCTTCCGCCTCTTTCCAAATTACATTTTACTCCTAACTCTTCAAAAAAGTTAATGGTATCCGTATTAAAAAATTTGCTGAAAGCGCTATACAAAAATTTGCCGTTATTACCGAAATTATCGACAAACTCTTTTAAATCGGCACTGTTTGTAACATTGCATCTGCCTTTACCGGTGATGGAAAGTTTTATTGCAGGTCTTGTTTTCTTTTCTAATAACAGAACGGATTTTCCTTGTTGCGCGGCAATACCCGCAGCAATAAGACCGGAAGCTCCCGCACCTATTACAATAACATCCGCATTATTCATGATATTTTGATTTTAAATCTTTTAAAAGATTATCTATCTTTGAGTAAAGTAAATTTATATCGTTTGTATCGTTAACAAAAACAAGGTCTGCCATTTTGCAACATAATGCAACTTGTTGACCCGAACCTGAAGATTGAGATTCTTTTTGTTCAAGTTCAATAAATTTTTCCAACGTTTGAGGATCGCCCGGTCTTTTTCTTTGTTGCATTCTGTCGAATCTTATTTTTTGAGGAGCATCCACATTTATTAAAACGAAATTTTTTATAGTTTTGAATGTTTTTACTTCTTCACTGTGTCTTATGGAAGTAATACAATAATCTTTACCGTCTTCAAACTTTTTCATAACGGATTTTGCCAACACTCCGTTACCGTTATCTTGTCTTAACTGTGTTCCGAACTTTATTAAATTTTCTCTTGTAGGTTCTATACCCTGCTCTTTCATTAAAAGTCTTATTTCGTCCGATAATGAAAAATGTGTAAAACCGTTATTTTTAACAATGTAGTCTGCAACTGTATCTTTACCTGAACAATACGATCCTGTTAATCCTATAATCATTTTTTCCCTGCCTGTGTTTGTGTATTAACTTTTTTTGTTTGTTGTTGAGTTGTTTGTTTTGTATTAGTAGCTTTTTCTGCTTGTTTATTAACTTCTTTTTTTTCTGTTTGTGGTGCAACCTGTTTTTTTTGAGTAGCAGTTTTTTCTACCGGTTTAGCGGTTTCTTTTATTTCAGGCTGTTGTTTAGTTTGTGATTGTTGTGTCGGCATAAGTGTATTGTTTTGTTCTGTCTGTTTATCAGATTCTTTTGTCTCTTTTTGTGTTGTATCACCAGATTGTATTTTTGTGTTGTTTTCTTTTGTTTGAAAAGGTATTGGTACCGATGGTGAAACAGTGCGATCTTTCTCTACTTGTTTACCGAACTTTATACTGAAAGAAAATCTGTGAGTCATTCCTATATCACCATAGGGAACAAAAGCATAATCGAACACATAATCCAAATATTCTAAGCCGAATCCGAGATTTATCCAATTAAATCCGGGGATATCTTTGTTCCTTCCTTCGTAACCTGCTCTTAAATCAAAATTTAAGTTGTCCGCAATTTCAATGTTATATTCTGTTCCAACATTAACATACACTTCATTGTCGTTAGGAAAATTTAAGTCTAAAGAAACTATCCAATCCTTAATGATACGATGAGAAGCTCCGATCTTGAATAATAAAGGCAACGATTCTGTCTCTTTATCGAATTTCATTTCGGTACCGAAATTTGTAAGTGCCGCACCTATAGCTGTGTTATCGGTTAAGTTGTATTTTGCACCTAAGTCTAAGGCTATTGCCGAAGCTGAATTTTCTATTTTTGAATAAATGTATTTAAAATTTAAACCAAAATCCAAGTTTCCGTTACAGTTTGCATAAGATAGGTATAATGCCATATCTAAAGGAGATATTGAACCGTCGGAAACTTGTTGATTATCGATTTTATCTATACTTCCGTAAGAGACATATTGCATACCTAACCCGAAAACTCCGTATTCGGCAGTGGGCAAAACAAAGGCTAACCATTCATAGTTTACATCTTCAAACCATATTGTATGAGAAAAAGAAAGTTCTTTTTTCTCTGCATAGTTCAAGTTTGCAGGGTTCCAGTAAATGGCATCCGTTCCGTTATAAACACTCGTAACGGCATTTCCCATACCGGCACTATGTGCTCCTATACCGAGTTTTAAAAATTGTGCGGTTGTTGATCCGATATCGTCTTTTGAAAAAAAGGCTTGTGCATTTGTATAAGAAAAGAAAACAAATGCGAAAACAATAAATAAACTTTTAATATATCTCATATTTTCATATTTTAACATATTTTTTTAATATACAAAAGAAGATATTTTTTTGTATAATTAACATATGAGTAAATTTCAATTGTTAAAAGAAGATGTTCAAACTGTTTTTCAAAAAGATCCTGCAGCAAGATCTTGGATAGAGGTCGTTTTATGCTATCCCGGACTTCATGCTATATGGTCGCACAGGTTTGCACATTATTTGTGGAAACATAAATTTTTCTTTATAGCAAGATTATTATCACATATAACGAGATTTTTTACCGGTATAGAAATTCATCCCGGAGCAAAAATAGGAAGACGATTTTTTATCGATCACGGTATGGGAATCGTTATAGGGGAAACTACTGAAATCGGTAACGATGTTTTGTTGTATAAAGGTGTTGTTTTAGGCGGGACATCGTTAGAAAAAACTAAAAGACATCCTACTTTAGGTAATAATATAATCGTAGGTTCAAATGCTATTGTTATGGGTGCAATTACTATCGGAGATAATGCCAGAATAGGTGCGGCGTCCGTTGTAACTCACAGCGTTCCGGCAAATGCCACGGCTGTAGGTATTCCCGCAAGAGTAAGTATGGGAAATACTCAAGATGAAATTAACAAATTGGAACATTCCAAACTTCCCGATCCTGTTGCCGATGCAATGAAATATGTTCTTAACGAACAAAGAAAACTCGAAGAAAGAATTAACAAATTAGAAAAAAAATAATATGAGATTATAGCTTAAAGCTTACAGCTTATAGTTTGAACGACAGAACTACAATGTTGCTGCTAACATTTTGTATTGGTCTAATGTAAGCTTATCGGGACGAAGCATTACATCAATATTGTTATTCGTTAAAATTTGTGCGGTTTGAGTTTTGTCCAACTTTAAAAATGTCGATAAACAATTCAAAATGGTTTTCCTTCTCATAGTAAAACAATGTTTTATTAACGGGAACAATTTTATATTCGGTTCTTGAGGATATTTGTTATAAAATTTTGCTACAGCCGACATAACTTGCGGTTTCGGATTAAAACATCCCGGTGGTACATCAAACAAAAACTCCGAATCGGCATAATATTGCCTGAATAAAGAAATATATCCGTAATCTTTAGTTCCTTCGTTACTAATAAGTCTTGTAATAACATCTTTCTGTAACATTATTACGCCGGAAACAAAATTTTTGTTCGGTAAAAATTTTTGAACTATTGCCGTTCCGACATTGTAAGGAAGATTTGCAACAATTTTGAATTTTGTGTCGGGTAAATCAAACTTTAAAAAGTCTCTGTTAATTATCGTTATATTTTTGTTGTCTTTATATTTCGTTTGTAATGCTTGAGCCAAATCTGAATCAATATCAACCGCTATTAAATTATCGGTAAAATCTTTTAAAATGTCGGTAAGCGCAGCTTTACCCGGTCCGATTTCTATAACGGTATCGGTTTTTTGTATATCTGCACTTTCAACTATTCTGTGAGCAATATTTTTATCTGTTAAAAAATTTTGTCCGTGCGGTTGTCTCATGTAAAAAAACTCCGATTTTTGTTAACTAAATTCATTATATAAAATATCAAAAAATTTTGTAAAAGTATGCTATAATATTGCTGAGTAAAATTTTATTAAAAGGAGAACCAAAATGCTTATTGCTTTAATAGTTTTGTTGGTATTAGTTGTTATTGCAGTTATCTTTTTGTGGTCGACTTATAACAGATTAATTTTGCTAAGAAACAGAATGAAAGAAGCTTGGAGTGATATAGAAGTTTTATTAAAAAGAAGATACGATTTAATACCGAATTTAGTAGAGGTAGTTAAAGGTTATGCCGCACATGAAAAATCTACTTTGGAAGCGGTTATAAAAGCAAGAAATATGGCTGTTTCCGCAAGTAACAAAACAATAGAAGAACAAGCTAAATCGGAAAACTTTTTGAGCGGAACATTAAAATCTTTGTTTGCCGTAACAGAAAATTATCCGGATTTAAAAGCAAATGTAAACTTTTTGGAATTACAAAGAGAGCTTGTAGATACCGAGAACAAAATTCAATCTTCAAGAAGATTTTATAACACAAATGTTTTAGCATTAAACACTAAAATAGAAATGTTTCCAAGCAACATAATTGCAAATTTCTTCAATTTTGAAAAAGGTCAATTTTTCAATTTGGAAAACAAAGAAGAAAAAGAACCGGTTAAAGTATCATTTTAATAAATTATTATGATAACAACATATGACTATATTGACGCTAATAAAAGGAAAACAGTTTTATTACTGGTTTTATTTCCCGTTAGTTTGTTGTTTGTGTTATTTGTTGCATTGTATATTGCCATTTGGTTTGTTCCCGAGCTGCGAGTAAACAATTCTTCAATACTATTACAAATAATTCATTCTTATTGGCCATTTTTCCTTGTGTGCTTTTTGTTTTCTGTTTTTTGGATGATACTATCTTTTTATCAAGGCAACAATATGTTGTTGAGTTTGGTAAATGCTTCAAAAGCCGACGAAGATGAGATTGATACCAAACAAGTACAAAGAATTTTAGA
The DNA here is from genome assembly GCA_045223915.1 of Endomicrobiaceae bacterium. GTDB lineage: Bacteria > Elusimicrobiota > Endomicrobiia > Endomicrobiales > Endomicrobiaceae > Ruminimicrobiellum. Next base: position 83,661 of record JBGUZU010000033.1, read on the forward strand.
AAATGTTTCTATAACGGCTGGTATTCCAACACCCAAATTATATATATTGAGAAGAGAAGAAGGGTTAAATGCTTTTGCCGTTGGCACAAAAGAGACAGATTCTGCCGTAGTGCTCACAAAAGGATTAATCGAAACGTTAGACAATTCTGAGCTTGAAGCGGTTATTGCTCATGAAATTGCACATATTGTTCATAAAGATACGCAACTCATGATGATAATTGCATTAGTGATAGGATTTGCCACATATTTCGGCTATATGATATTTAGATTGACCGGAGGGAGATCTTCAAGAAGAAGTAACGGTAAAGGTGCCGGTATAATATTAATAATAGGTTTAGTTTTCCTTATATACGGATACATTGTGGCACCATTGATAAGACTTGCCGTATCCAGAACAAGAGAATTTGAAGCAGATGCAAAATCAGCTCTTTTAACAAGAAATCCTCAAGCGCTTATTTCTGCATTAAGAAAAATTGATAAGAGGCCTATAGTTGGTATTTTTAACAGCACAGCTAACAATAATGAGCTAATGGCACCTATGTGTATAGGAAATCCTTTAAGAAAAAGAGTAAGTCTGTTTGATGCATTATCAAATTTATCAAGTACACATCCACCCATAGAAAAAAGAATTCAAGCTTTGGAAGGTATGGATGGCAGAGATTTCTTTTCGTATTAAAAAGAGAGCAAAATTTTTATATTTTGCTCTCTTTTTTAATATTTATAATTCTTTATTAAAATTTAATTTGTGTTCCGAAATATACTGTAACGCCCGGCATTTTTGTTATAGGATAATTGTCGGCATCCCTGTCTAAAAATATTTCGTATTCCTGATTTGTTAAGTTTTCCCCGTTAACAAACAATTTTATGTTGTCGTTTACTTCATAGCTTAACTTTGCACTAACAACGGCGAAATCACTTAATCTTTCCGCTTTTTTGTCTTGGCTGTAATAATTTCCTACATACATACTATTCAATGCTAAAGCCCATTTGCTGACTTTAAAATTTACATTCAAATCTATTTTATCTTGAGGTCTTCCTTGTGTATGTTCTCCCGCATCAAAATAAGTGTATCCGGCTTGTGCGTCGATAAATTTGTTTAATATATAACTTAAATACAGTTCAATGCCTTTAAATTCGTATTCTCCGACATTTTGTAAAAGCATTGGTGGCGGAGCCATTTTGTTAGGAGCTTTTTGTATTAAGTTATCACCTTTCATAACAAAACCGGTAACATTAAAAATAAAGTCATCGTTTTTAAACTCTGCGCCTATTTCGTAATTGTCTACGATTTCAGGCTCTAATTTTTCATTCCTTACAGGGACTAAATAAAGTTCGTTTAAGTAAGGACTTCTAAAACCTCTGCTGTATAAACCTTTAACCAATAAACTTTCCGTAAAACTATATTCTAATCCTGCTCTCGGAATAAACTGTTCACCTGATATCTCATTGTTGTTATATCTTACACCTGCAACTGCCGTTAATTTATCTGTGAAGTTATGTTTATCTAAAGCATAGAATGCATACTCATAAAGTTTCCAGTTACCGATATTCATTCTTCCGCCTGCAGATTGAGATAAAAGTTCGCCTTCCTGTTGTTTGTAGTCTGCACCTATTTTCAATAAATTGTCATCACCTATTTCCCAATCGTAGATTGCCATTGCACCTGTCAAACTGTCTTTTGAATGCCAATTGTTTGAAAATTTGTGATCACCGTCATTTCTGTATGCTCTAACGGATAAACGGCCTCTTGAAAACAATTTGTCGAAATTTAATTGGTATGAATTTCTGTGATAATCTTCCCAATAATTATTTAAATAAATCATACCGCCGTCTTTCGTTCTTGTTTCCGGTTCATGTTTTACACCTTGAAACTGTTTTGCTTCAAAAATTAACGAAGAACCGTCTCTGAAAATATAACCTAATTTTTCGTATAAATCAGTTGCATTATATTGCGAATTAGGTAAATGTCCGTCGCTTGTTATTTTGTTTGCCGCAACTTCGTACAATATGTTGCTTTGTAAACCGCCCACATAAACTTTTGAATTTTGTGTATTGAACGAACCGAAAGAAACGTCTATTTTACCTTCAAGCGGTTTTGTAGGAGTTTTTGTTATTATGTTTATTACTCCGCCGAGTGCACCCGAACCGTACAAAACGCCGTCGGGCCCTTTAGTTACTTCTACTCTGTCTATGTTGCCGGCAAGCATAGAATGCGAAACTCCGCAACCGAACAACGACATAAATTCCGGTTTCCCGTCAATCAAAACAATTATTCTTCTGCAATTGTCACCAAAACCTCTTATTGAAGGATCTGTTCTTCCCGTATCACCTGTTTTTTGAACGAGTATGCCGGGCACATTTTTTAAAACTTCCAGAGCTTCAACGGGATTAACTTTTTCAATATCTTGGCTTGTTACTTCCTGCGTTGTTGTAATTGTATTTTGTTGTTCATAAAGCTTTTCCAAACTTAAGTTAACATCAGCAGCAAATACAGTTGTGCTAAATAATAAAAAACTTAATAGCACTAAACATTTTTTCATACTAAAAACTCCCTTATAAAATAACGACTTTACTATTTTACTAAATTAGAGCAACTCTAAGTCAATATAAAAACAATTGTAATAAAAAACCGGAGTTTAAGTGTTAAAAAATATTACATTGACTATTTTCATTATCACCAACAGCAACAGCTGTTTCATCATTCTTTAAAGCTACGGTATGTCTGTAACCGGCAGAAATTGCCACAATATCTTTCCAATCATTAACGTTACACTGGCCAAATTCATTGTTACCGGTAGCAATAACGACACCATCATTCCTTAAGGCTATTGTATGCCTGTAACCGGCAGAAATTGCCACAATATCTTTCCAAGCACTAACATCACATTGCCCTTCTTCTTCCCACCCAACAGCAACTACGGTTCCATCTTTCTTCAATCCCACTGTATGATACCCACCTGCAGATATTGCTACTATGTCATTCCAATCTTTAACATTACATTGTCCGCATTTATTGTTACCAACAGCAACGACACTTCCGTCTTTCTTCAAACCTACTGCATGGTAATCACCGGCAGAAATTGCTACAATATCTTTCCAATCGTTTACATTACATTGTTTAAATTCATTATAACCAACGGCTAACACAGTTCCATCTTTCTTTAATCCCATCGTATAAAAAGCACTGGCAGATATTGCTATTATGTCTTTCCAATACTCAACATTACATTGTTCATATACATTATCACCAATAGCTGCCACGGTCCCATCTTTCTTTAATCCTACTATATGATACATTCCTGCAGATACTGCTACTATATCTTTCAATTTATAACCGTCAATAAGACCATCATCGATTTTACCAAAAGATATTACAGTTCCATCTTTCTTTAATCCTAATGTATTATAATAGCCTGCAGATATTGATTTTATATTTGTGTTATCGTCAGAAAATAAATTAGTAAACATTGCTATTATAGTCTTCCAAGTACCTCTAATATTTTTACCGATACTTAATACAGTTCCATCTTTCTTTAGTCCTACAGTATGATCATAACCTGCAGATACTGTTACTATGTCTTTCCAATTTTCAACATTACATTGTCCAAATTCATTATAACCTATAGCTATTACAGTTCCGTTCTTTTTCAAGCCTACTGTATGACCACAGCCCGCAGATACAGCTACTATGTCTTTCCATTTTTTTATATTATCTTGCTCAAAATCGTTTAAAGTGGTAGCAACCAACGTTCCATCTTTCTTTAATCCCACTGTATGAGAGCTGTCAGATATTGCAATAATATTATTCCAATCTTCAAAATTAGATCGTTTGTTTCCTGTATGGCCAACAGCAACTACGGTCCCATCTTTCTTTAATCCTACTGTATGTTGAACACCTGCAGATATTGCCACTATATCCTTCCAATCACTAACATTACATTGCCCGTATTTATTGTAACCAACAGCAACTACGGTTCCATCTTTCTTTAATCCTACGATATGAGAATCTCCGGCAGAAATTGCCACAATATCCTTCCAATCACTAACATCACATAGTCCTTCTTCTTTCCACCCAACAGCAACAACGGTTCCATCTTTTTTCAAGCCCACTGTATGATGCCCACCAGCAGATATTGCTACTATGTTATTCCAGTCCTTAACATTACATTGCCCGCGTCCAAAAAACCACCAACCAGCGGCAACTACAGAGCCATCTTTCTTCAAACCCACTGTATGAAACTTACCGGCAGATACGTCCACTATATTTTTCCAGTTGCCAACATCGTTAGCTCGAAAGTATAGTATACCGAAACAACTTAACAAAGTACCACTTAACAATATTAACAGTAAAACAATTACGAAAAATTTTTTCATAAATAAATCACCCATTTTTTAAATTAATAATTTATTATTTTATCAAATTAAAATTGCGATAGTGTAAGATATATAAAAGTTTAAATAGTTATGATGATAAATTATGCACAAGATAACATTGCTCTTATTTGGTTGACGCCTATATCCATATCGTTTGTTAGAACACTTTCTTTCTTGGATGTTCTATCAATCAATTTCGGTATTATGAACGATGCACCGGTAATAATACCGACTGCCCCTGCAATAATAATGTTGTTGGAAAGTCCTACTGCAAGAAGTCCGCTTATAGAAATTTGTGTTAATGTGGAAATTATCATACCGAACATAGATTTGAACCCTAACCATTTTGATCTCATATTATCATCTAAAGTTTTATATACGGCAGAAACTTCCGTTAACGAAGATGTTCCCTGCCAGAAGTTCATTAGAACATAAACGGAAACCAAGAATATCGGGTGACCGGTTGCTGCAAACAAAGCAAACAGTCCTGCAGATACCGTAAAAGTTATTGTTCTTACCGCTTTGTTTTCCACAATAAAACTTACTTTGCTTATTAAATGTGATGCTAAAGATTGCATTAAATTTCCCGCAAAATAAACAGGAGCAAGCAGTCCTACATTTATACCGGTTGCCATTAGTGTCGGTTGTAAGAAGAAACATAAAACAACAAAGAACATATTGTTTACAACTATATTTAATGTAGCAAGAGAGAATGTCTTTTTGTCTGTAGATAATTTCTTTACGGGAGCAAACAATTCCGAAACAAAATCTCTTATATTTTTCTTTTCTTTGGTTACTTTTTGTTCTGTTTTTTCATCTTTACCGATATTTTCATCATGTGTAAACAGTAGTGCACCTACGGCAATAATAATATCCGGAATTGCCGCTATCGCAATTACTGCCATTTGGCCCGTTATTGCGGCTAATGCTCCGCCAAGCAACGAAGATAAGGACATTATTATCCAGAATAACGATAAGTTGGAACCGTAAATTTCTTTAAACGAATCTTTTTGTCCGAGATTATCCAACGATTTATATAAGAACGGACTTAATGTTAACGAAAGTAACGAAATTCCTATTGTAGGAAGTATCTGCGATGCTATAAGCAGTACAGGAGAAAGACCGGACAATGTGAATGTTATTGTTCCCAAAGCATGAACGATAATAGACAGAATAATCAATGTTCTCTTTGAGAATTTGTCCCCTATAAATCCGCCTATACCGGATGTAGCAAAAGATATCGGTGCAAGCAGTGACATCACTAAAGAAATAAACGGTAATCCGTAACCGTTGGACTGCATGAATACCATTGAGAACGAACTGTACAAATCAAATCCCAACATAAATTGTATGAAGGGGAAATATCGAATATTTGATTCCATTTTGTTGATTGTTGTTTGGTCAAGCCCGTTGGGATTTTCTCCTTCATATTTGTATAGAAATGCTGCTTTAAACGATGACAGATCTCTCTTAATGAATTCTTTTGCTTTTAATAACCAACCTTTTAAACTGAATTTATTATTTTTTAAAACGGTTTCTTTAATATCTGTTCCGTTATTGAAAAATTCCGGATGCTTTTGTGCCCACTCTTGAACAGTTTTAATTATTTCGGAATCTTTATATCCCTGATGTTTAAGTTCTGTTATCCACGATACTAAAAATTGTTCTTGCTTTTGATTCGATAATACCGAAACTAAAAGACCGTCCGATAAGCAGTTGTTTAATAACGCAATATCCGTCATTATTTTGTTATATATTTTATAGTTCCCCGCTTGTGCATTAGGGAAGATACTTATGTATTTAATCTTATTTTTATCTAATAATGTTTCAAGTTCATTATGAAATCCGCCGACAACAACTATATTTGTTGTATCTTTTTCAATTCCTTTTAAAATATTTTGGGCAAAAATATTATTTCTTAATATATGATTTTTATAGTATCCGTTTATATGTTCGTTATTTAGAATGTCGAACAATTTTATGTTTTCGGATGTTCTCAACAAGTTTTGTATATTGTCTAAATTTGAAAACAGTTCGGTTGTATCGTCGGAACTCATTTTTAGTTGAACGAATTGTTTTAATGTATATAAAAGTTTTGTTTGCGATATTGTTTTATATAACAAGTCCGTATTAAATATTTCTTTTGACAGTTTGTTATACAACTCTTTTTTTTCTTGTAGAAAGTTTTTTATATCAAAACCCGATAACAACAAATGTTTATCTTGAATTTTTTCTATATAGTTATACTTTGCTGTTTCTTGTTCCGATAACAGTTGTTTTACACTTGCATACACTTGAGACAGTTGGTTTTCTACATGTTTATCTTTAAGATTAGTTATTAATTGTGAATATATGTTAAAAGGAAGTTTATCTTTGCAGATATTTAATAATGTTTGTAAGTCTTTGTAATAATTTTTTGTGTCTATTTGTTCGTACTCTTTGATTTTTAAATATCTGTCCGTATTAGGATATTGCGACGATAAATCTATATTATATTCGGCTAAAAAATTTCTTATTTCGGTAATGGCTTTATAATCGTAATCTATATCTTCAAAAAACAGTTTTTCAAAGAATTTCATATTCGCACTATAAATGTTTCGCTTAACTTTTGTTAATTTCTTTTCGGATTTTTTAATATATGCCAAATATTCTTTTTGAGAAGGCAAAATATTAACATATTCTTTAACAGTTTGAAGATAAAGATTAAAATCTTCTATTCCGTACAAATTATCTTTTTGTGATAAATAGGAAAAAAGTTCCGTTCCGCTTAAATATCCTTTCGATAACATACTGCTTAAAACATTTGTTCTTGTTTTGATATCGATATCTTTTATTGACGACGTATCGATTTTCCCGTCAGGCGCACCTTCAACAAATATTTTGTTTATTTCAAAGTTGGAATTTATATAATTTATTATTGAATATATGTTGTTTTGAGCATACGGTTGGCAATGCATATCGTAAATTAATATAACATTGGGATTATCTTGTTCTTGTATATTTGTTTCAAAAACTTTTCCTGTTTCTTTAGGAACATTGTTCAATATTTCCAAGGAACTTGTATTTTGAAAAGCACTAACAATATTAGCAGCGGTAACTCCTTGCGGAATTACCGTTACTATTAAAAAACAAACTGTTAAAAATAAAGATAAAATTTTTTGGAACACAATCTTTTCTAGTGTAAAATTACAGGGTTACATTTCTGTACTTTGTAATGGGTATCAACATTAAGGAATTTTGTCATTGTTTGTATATCTTCATCGAACAATTTAGATTTATCGTAAGTTGTTCTGAATAAAAAGTCTATACCTGAATTTTTAATTAATTCTATACTGCGTTTTATATTGTCTATATTTACCGGAACACAACAAACCAAATCATATTTATCAAACGGTGCTTTTATATCCATAGCAATAAAATCCACCAACTTTTGATTGATGATTTGTTCCAATACTTCCGGGTTTGATCCGTTGCTGTCAAGTTTAACTAAAAAGCCCATCGCTTTAACTTTTTTTATAAAATCGATTAAATCCGGTTGCAATGTCGGTTCTCCGCCTGTTATTACAACTGCATCCAACTGATTTCTTCTGCTTTCGAGAAAAGCCAAAACTTGTTCTTCCGGCATAGGAACTTGATACATGTTAGGATAAACAAGTTCCGGATTATGACAATATGCACATCTGAAATTGCAGCCCTGCGTAAAAATAATGGCTGCAGTTTTATTCGGAAAATCTATAAATGAAAATTTTTGTAATCCGCCGATTCTCATGAAAAAATACTCCGTATTTTTGATGTATAGATGTATGGAAGTCTGGATGTATGGACCAAAATCGCTTTACGATTTTGAGATATAGAAGAAGAGGGCTTTTCCATACCTCTATTCTTCTATACCTCTATACCTCAATTTTACATATTTGCTACTTTTCTTATTTTGAATTCTTCTTGTTTGCCGTCATTCCATTGTGATACAGGTCTTAAATAACCTACAACTCTGGAATATACTTCGCATGTTGATCCGCAATGAGGACAAGTTTTTACTTCACCGTTAAGGTATCCGTCATTAGGACAAACACTGAATGTCGGAGTGATAGACATATACGGCAACTTGTAGTTTGTAAATGCTTTTTTAATAAAGTTCTTCATAGATTCGGTATTTGTAATTTGTTCACCGATAAACATATGTTGAACTGTTCCGCCGGTATATAAAGATTGTATTTCATGTTGCAATTCCAAAACTTCGAACAAATCATCTGTGTAATTTACAGGCAACTGTGTTGAGTTTGTATAGAAAGGCGGATGATTTTGTTTAACTGCTTCAGGATTTGCAAATATAATGTCGGAATATTTTTTTCTGTCAATCTTTGCAAGTCTGTAAGAAGTACCTTCTGCAGGTGTTGCTTCCAAATTATAAATGTTTCCTGTTTCTTCCTGATATTTTTGTAAAGTGTTTCTCATGAATGTTAAAACTTTTATTGCAAAATCTTTACCTTTTTGACTTGCAATGTTTTCTTTCAAGAAATTCATGCAGCATTCGTTCATACCTACAACACCGATAGTTGAGAAATGGTTTTTCCAATAGCAACCGAATCTCTGTTTAATGTTCCTTAAATAGAAACTCATATACGGATAAAGGTTTTGGTCTGTAAGTTTTTCCAAAACTTTTCTCTTTGTTTCCAAACTGTTTTTAGCTATTGTCATTAATTTGTCGAGTTTTTGGAAGAATTCTTCTTCAGTTTTAGATTCATATCCGAGTCTTGGCATATTTAATGTAACAACACCGATAGAACCTGTTAAAGGAGATGCACCGAAAAGTCCGCCGCCTCTTCTTCTTAATTCTCTGTTATCGATTCTTAATCTGCAGCACATACTTCTTGCATCGTCCGGATCCATATCGGAATTGATGAAGTTTGCAAAGTAAGGAATACCGTATTTTGCAGTTGCATCCCACAACAATTTAAGTTCAGGATTATCCCAATCAAAATCTTTGCTTATGTTGTATGTAGGGATAGGGAAACTGAATACTCTGCCTTTTGCATCACCTTCGAGCATAACTTCCAAAAATGCTTTGTTTAACATATCCATTTCTTTTTGGAAATCGCCGTAAGTTTTAGCTTGAGGTTTTCCGCCGATAATTACTGCTTCGTCTTTATAATGTTTAGGAACTTTTAAGTCGAGTGTTAAGTTTGTGAACGGTGACTGGAAACCTACTCTTGTAGGAACATTTAAGTTGAACAAGAATTCCTGTAATGCTTGTTTAACTTCTTTATAAGATAAATTGTCGTATGCGATAAAAGGTGCAAGCAATGTATCGAAACTTGAAAAAGCTTGAGCACCTGCTGCTTCACCCTGTAATGTAAAGAAGAAGTTAATTATTTGTCCCAATGCTGTTTTAAAATGTTTTGCAGGACGGGACTCAACTTTACCTGCAACACCTTTAAAACCGGTAACCAACAAATCGTGCAAATCCCAACCTACACAATATACACCTAAAATTCCCAAATCGTGTATATGTAAATCGCCTTCGCTGTGAGCTTTTCTTATATCTTCCGTATAAATTTTGTTTAACCAATATGCTTTACTTACTTCGGATGATATATAGTTGTTTAAACCTTGAAGAGAATAACACATGTTACTGTTTTCTTTTACCTGCCAATCTGCTTTAGACAAATATTGATCAACCAAATCCACGTTAAACTTTGAAACGATTTCTCTCATTTTTGAGTGTTGATCTCTGTATATAATGTAAGCCTTTGCTGAAGATTTATAAGGAGAATTTAATAATACTTCTTCAACGATATCCTGTATTTGTTCTACGGTAGGATGTCCGTCCGTAATGGTTTCTTGTGCGATACTTAAAACTTTTACCGTTAATTTCGAAGCGATTTTGTCGTCGAATTCATTTGTTGCCTGACCTGCTTTTAAAATTGCCTGTTGAATTTTTTGCGAGTTGAATTTTTCTTGTTTGCCGTCTCTCTTTACGATACAATCAAAAACCGAAAGTTGTTCCATTTACATTTTCTCCTTGTTTTTTAAATTTTTATTTTAATACTTCTGTTAATTTTGAACATAATTATGGAAAGGCACCCTGGTTTCTTGTTTCCATTCGAATTATAAAAAGTCATTCCTCGACAACTCTTATAAATATTATGTATTTGCTGGCAGGTCTTCTGGCTTAAGGGTAATAACCTACTAAACTTTATCTTCCCACTTGAATTAAGCAGTGACTTTGTTTCAAAAAGTTTTTCGTTCCCTATCACAGCACCGGGAGTGCTTCCGATTCTAACGGAATTTCCTATTAAGTTTTATGTGAAAACACCAACAAAAGATTTCAAAAATTATAGCTTGATTATATGTTTTAATTTATGGCTTGTCAATACCTAAAACACAATATATTGTTTTTTCATATAGGTTTTACAACTATATATAGTGGTTTTTGGCATATAATTAAAATTAGTAGTTATTGAAAAAACAAGAAAAGATAAATTAATTTGAACTTTTTACCAAATTAAATTTTACTATCTCGGATTTTGAAAAAAGTCTCATCGGCGGGCCCCACCATCTTGTACCTGTGGTTACATAAATGTAAGAATCACTGTCTTTATATAGTCCGCAGAAATATTTGTATAAGAAGTACTCGATGATATCAAAAGGCGGAATTTGTCCTGCATGAGTATGACCGGAAAGTTGTATCGTTATGGGATATTTTTGGCTCTCAAAAAACGGGTTAGGTTGATGAGATAAAAATATTACCGGTTTACTAAAATCTATATTTTCTAAAGATTTCGCAACATTTAGAGGTTTATAATTAAACACTATTGATGTTTTATCTGTGATACCTGCAACATAAAATTTGTCGTCTACCAAAATATTTTCATTATTTAAAAGCTTAAATCCTATCTTATCACAAACATATTCATAATTAGTTATACCTCTGTAATATTCGTGATTACCGCTGACGGCAAAAGTTCCATATTTAGACTTAAAATTCAATAAACCATATTTGTCATAAGTTTTTGTTATATTTGTATCTGCCAAATCTCCGACAAAAGCAATAATGTCAGGATTTAAAGAATTTGTTATTTCTACTATTCTTTTAACAGTGTCATATTTTGTTGTCACATCTATATGAATGTCCGATAACTGAACAATTGTAAGTTTATCTACAGGTAAGTTGGGAACTTTTATCTCGTATTCCCTGACTTTTGGATCGCCGCAAGTGTTAATTATGGAATAAACCGAAGAAATAACAATTAAAATTACGGTTATTAATGTTGTGTTATATCTGAATTTCGGAGTATGTCCGAAGATAAATACTAAATGAGATATCAACAAATATGTAAGAGATATAGAAAATATTCCAAGCCAAATATATCCTACTTCCGTTAGAATTTTTGCTGACAGTGTGGGACTGTTAAATCTCGATATTTTAAAAGAATATACACTTAAAAAAGTTATAGCAAGATAAAAAGTTATAAATATTGTAAGAGCAAGCCCGTGAAGTTTCAGATCGTGCATCACTCTGTAAACAATATAAGCATTTCCCAATATATAAATGGATAGAAAAACTATAAAAAACACTATTCTTAGTCCTTTTTCTTTAATAGACATTGTCTTGCTTTTAGTATAAATTCCGTTGCTGTAGGACACAAATAATCGGGGTATGTCCAAGGAAGTTTTGTGAATCCTTCTTTTCTGTATATTGTTGTAACTTCGGCATAAATACCTTTAGATAAATATATTCTGTGACTGAAATCTTTTGTTGAAGCAAGAATAACATTTGCCGGTGTTATATATCCCGGATCAATATTTACGATTCTGTTTTTATCTTTGGCATAAGAATCTTCAATATTGTTTGTTTCTATCTTCATATCTGCCAAAGCATCGGGCAATATAGGCTTTTCAAAAGAAATCCATTGCCTTTTTAACTTTTCACCCATTTCTTTGTTGTAATAAGTTGTAAAAGTAAAATCTATAGCAGGACTGTAAATATCTATTTTGTTATTAAACTTCTGTTCCAATATTTTATAAACTTCCTCGATATTAAAAGTTTCGTTAAAAATTAAACCGAAGAAAAACTTTACTAAATTTGGTTGATTAATGTTTCCCATAATGGAACTATTTTACCAAAATTTAAGTCCAAAATTAAACTTTTTTATAAAAAAATAATATAATTAAACATATTTACTACAAAGGAGATTGCCAATGTTAAAACCAAAAGTTTCAATCATCGGTTGCGGTAATGTAGGTATAAGATATGCATATTCTTTAATGATTAACGGATGTGCAAGAGAAATAACACTTGTTGATTATTTTAAAGATAAAGCGGAAGGTGAGGCAATAGACTTGTCGCACGGTGCGCCTTTTACTCCTGCGGTAACGGTAAATGCAGGTGATTATTCCGGTATAAAAGATTCCGATTTGGTTGTAATAACCGCAGGTAAAAAACAAAAACCCGGACAAACAAGAATAGATTTGTTGAAAGATAATATAAATTTGTTTAAATCTATAATTCCCGAAATTATGAAATATGCTCCGGATGCAATTCTTTTGATAGCATCCAATCCTGTAGATGTTTTAACTTATGCGGCTTATAAGATTTCAGGTAAACCCGCATCAAAAGTTATAGGTTCGGGAACATTGCTTGATTCGGCAAGATTCAGATATGAAATAGCTAAACATTGTAATGTAGATGCAAGAAGTGTACACGGTTATATTTTAGGTGAACACGGAGATAGTGAGTTTCCTGTATGGAGCAAAGCAACAGTAGGCGGAGTAAACATAGAAAATCATTGTATGTTATGCGACAAAAAACAAAATTGTGACCACAAAGCCATACTTAACGAAATTTTCAGTAATGTAAAAAATTCGGCATATAAGATAATAGAGAAAAAAGGTGAAACTTCTTACGGAATAGGTCTTGCACTTACAAGAATTACAGAGGCAATTTTACTTAACGAAAATTCAGTATTGCCTGTATCCGTATTGGTAAAAAATTTGTATAACGTTAACGATGTATATTTAAGTTTACCGGCGGTGGTTAACAGAGATGGTATCAGACAAGTTCAACAAATAGAATTTAATGAAAAAGAAGAAAAATCTTTTGTTAATTCCGCAACGGTATTAAAAGATTTGTTAAAAGAAATAGGAATATAAACGGCGGAAGACTGGAAGATTGGAAGATTGGCAACGACAACTACAAATGACAATAACTAAACGACGGATGATTAGAAAGAAAAAAATATTAAATATAATTAAACAAGGAGAAGGAAATGAACGGTAAGACAGCATCGATTTTGGCTATAGGAATTATTATTGCAGCATTTGTTTGGGGTGCATTTTTTATTTCAGCAAGAAACGAACAATCTATCAGAGTTGTTGGTCAAGGTGTAAAAACGGTAACTTCGGATCTCATAAAATGGAACATTACAATAAACAGGGATACAAATGTTGCCTCAAAAAGCGAAGGCCCATCTTGGATACAGGAAGATTTAAATAAAATAAAAAAATATTTGGCAAGTAACGGTATAGAAGAAAAAGATATTTTGGTTGACCCTGTAAGCTCTTATGCAAATTATGGTAATAATGGTGTTACCGGATATTCTTTCAGTCAAAGAATAGAAGTAAAATCTGGCGATATAGAAAAAATTGAAAAGCTTGCACTCGATAACAAAGCTCTTGCAAAACAAGACATATATTTACAATATTCCGATTTGGAATATTTTGTTTCCAATCTTGCCGAATTAAAAGCTGAAATGTTGGCACTTGCAACGGTTGATGCAAAAGCAAGAGCAGAAGAAATTGCAAAAAGTTCGGGAAATAAAATTTGCGGACTTTTATCGGCAAAAACCGGTGTATTCCAAATAAGAAAACCGTTATCAATGGATATTTCCGATTACGGTATATACAATACTTCTTCCAAAGAAAAAGAAATAGCTGTTACTGTAAATGCAACATTTAAGATTAAGTAATAATTTATAAAAATAAAAAACAGGGGATTTTGTTATCCCCTGTTTTTTTATGGTTTTATTTATTGTTAAATTTTGCTTTGAATTAATTTAACCATATCACCGATGGTTTTTAGAACAACAATTTCACCTACCGCAATATGAATATTAAAATGCTTTTCTATTTCTTCTATGATATTTATGTGCGCCAAAGAATCCCAACCTTGAATGTCGGATGTTTCCATATCTTCGGATATTGTTAAATCATCTTCTTCCAATACGGTTTTAAAAATTTGTTCCAACTCTTTTATTATTTGTTCTTTTTCCATTTTATTCTCCGTACATATTATCTATTAGCTTTTTATATTTGTTATAAACTTTAGTTCGGACAATAGTATATTTTCTTGTCATTAAACCATTTTCAATAGTGAAAGGTTCATCTATAAAAACAATATCTTTTATTTGTTCTATCCATCTAAAAAACTTGTCTTTTCCTATTAAATTGTTAATTTCTATAATAATATCTTTTTTTAATATCTCTTTTCCGTTTTGTGTGGTAATATCAATATCTTTGTTTTTTGCCCAGTCGTTTATGTAATCAAAATTCGGTACAATAACAGCAGTAAGATATGGTTTATCTTGCCCAAAGATAACAATTTGTTGAACAAAAGCAGACCTATTGCAAATTTGTTCTATTTTAACACTATCGATATTTTCACCGTTGTTAAGAACAATTATATTTTTGTGCCTTCCCATAAAATATAAAAATCCGTCTTCGCTTATATATCCCAAATCTCCCGTTATAAGGTATCCTTGAGGATCAAATGCTTTTTTTGTTTCTTCTTCGTTGTTATAATATCCTTTCATTATTTGCTTGCCTTTAACTTTAATTAAACCTTTTTGATTAAAGCTGAGCTTTTTACCTGTTTCTAAATCGGAAATTATAACATCCATATTGGGATTTGTTTTTCCAACGGAATAAGCTTTTTTGTAGTCTTGCGAAGCACATGCTATGCAAACACAAGATTCCGTAAGACCATAAGATAACATTAATTGAAGTCCCATTGTACTTATAATATTTTCTATATTTTTATCTGTAAAAGCGCCGAAAGAAATAACAAAGCTGTTGGGATTTATAAATTTGTTTACAATTTTTTTTATAAAACAGTTATAACAAATAAAATTGCACATTGATAAAACTATTGAGGTAATTTTAATTATTACATTACTGCTATATTTAAATTTCACCTTATAGTGTGTCAGAGAGATATAAAAAGCAGCTTTGTTTAGTAGTTGAGAAAGTTTAGATGTTTTCAAAACTTCTTTTTTATACTCTTCACTAATCATAGTTAAAATTTTAGGAACACAAATAAGATATTGTGGTTTATATTTTCGGATAACTTTCAAATATTTTGTGTAGTTGGTATAAATTATTGTATTACCATTTAATAAAAGAGCCCATTCCGTAAGTCTTGGTGCAATGTGAGAAGAAGAAAGAATACTCACACAAGTTTGTTTTCTTATTGTTCCCAAAGAAGCTCTGTGATCATAACAAGATAAAAGCAAGTTTTGATGTGTGAACATTGCTCCTTTAGATTTACCACTTGTACCGGAAGAAAACATTATTGATACTACTGTATCCGGTAAATAACTTTGTTTTTCGAACGGTTCGTATTTAGTTTTATCTATTTCTTCTATAAGACTATAAAACTTGTTGTTTGATTTGTAAATGTTTATATCCGATGTGCCGGTATAAAAAATATAGATTTGATCGTTTTCTTTATTTAAATCTTCCACCAATTTTATGTTGTCCGTAAATAAAACTTTAATCTGCATAGTTTCAATAAGGTTTTTTATTTCCGGCAATCCTGAAGTTGGATCGGCTAAAACAGATACAAGATTATTTTTCATTATTGATTGATCTATTACATGCCATAACGGGTGCGGATTTAGGTAAAGTAAAATATTACAGTTTTTTTTGAGATTTAAATTTCCAATTATTTGTGCGGTTTTATTTATTGTTTCATATAGTTCGGTAAAAGATAAACAATAACCGGTAGATTCATCTTTTAATGCAATTTTTGAGCCATATGTATCGGCTAAGTTTCCCCAAATTTCAACTATTGAGTTCATTTGGTATCCTTAATAGAAACGTCTATATCAAATTTTTCTTTTATAGTTTTGCTATATTCTTTTGCGGCATCATTCCAAAAAGAATAATCGGGATTGTTTCTCTTATCTTCTAAATGATACTTTTCTACAAGTATTTTAGCAATATAATTTGTGTATTTTTCCGATCCCCAATAATTTAAGTGAGAAGCATCGTAAGTATCTTGATAAGATAATTTTAAATCTTTTATTGTGTAATAATCGTTGGGATTAATGTAATCAAAATTGTTTTCTTTAACAAAAGAAAAAAACATATTGTATAAATCATATATTTTAAGGTATGGTTTTACAAAGGAAACAGGATGTGGTACTCCTATGAATATTACCGGTATATCCAATTTTTTACAATAATCGAATAAATCTTCAAGACTTTCTTTTGTATAAATTTCTTTTTCGACAGAATATTTATCTATTTTTGTTTTTCTTATGTTAAATGAAGCACTAATTTTGTTGAAAAAATGTTTATATCGAGATGCTAAATACATTTTTCTGTTAGAATTTATTATGCCGGCAATTGATATTTTATGTGAGGAAGTTATTGGAAATAAAAAATGAATAATTTCCTTTGTGTTGAGTTGATAAAAACCAATAATTTTTTTTAAAAAATCAATTTTATTTAGTGACCATTTGAGTTCAGGAACAACATCAAATGACAAATTACTTATACCGGTGTAAGCATTATTTCTAAAATCTCCCTTATTAAGAAATAAAAAACAGTCCGCATTAATAAGTATTACCTTAGGTTTTTGCCTTTTTAGACATTCAATAAGCATATTTTTAACAACCGGGCCCGCCAAATATCCAAAAGAACAGTTTAGTGTTGTGATTCCGTATCTGTCCCATGCTACAAAGGAATTATAAGCATATCTGGAAGTTGAAGGTCCTACGATAACGACATCAACACTGTTTGGCTTTAAATTGTATACATTCCAAACAATATTTGCGGCAGAGTCGGTAGTTGTTTTAGATACCAACTGCGACAAAAGAAAAGCAATTATAATCGTAAGTACTAAAAGAATTAAAGAATTAATAAGAATTTTAAATTTCACAAAAATATCCTTTAAAACTGAGCATATACAAAATCCGTCGGATTATAATCCGGACCATATATTCCGAAAGCCAAAATAATAGTTATTAAAATTAATAATGTAACCCAATGAAATATAACCGGTATTTTATTGGTATAAATACTTTTAATATCTATTTTATTTTCTTTAATTATATCCACTATAATAAGTAGTATAATTCCTACCGGTATTATAAACAAATCATTTATACTAAAAAAATTAATATTCAAATTAGTATTAAAGTTTGTAAAAATTCTAAACAGAATATAAAATCCCTCCTGTATATTTGAAACTATAAAAAATACATAGACAAGACAAAGTAAAAAGTATACTCCTATCATTTGCAAAATTCTGTAAATTAAATTATGTTGAATGAATTTATATTTTTTATATAGCTTTTTGGTATAATCATGAACGATATCCGTAAGTATTAAATATATACATGGAAGAAAACATGTGCCGAACATTAATTTAAGACTTAATCCGTGCCATACTCCGGCAAAAAGCCATACAACCATATAGGATATAAAAACAGGAATATGTTCGGCATTGGTTTTCGAATGTTTTTTTAAATTATCCTTTAAACTCATAACAAATTTACTTCTTAAAACCGGATAAAAAATATAGTCTCTGTAAAATGTAAAAATCGTTATGTGCCATCTTTGCCAATACTGATGGAAACTCGTTGAAAAGTACGGATTGCGAAAATTTTCCGGTAATTTTATGCCGAAACATTCCGATATTCCCAAAACAATGTCCATTGCAGCTGAAAAATCGGCATAAAGTTGGAAACCGAATAAAAGAATTCCTATAACAAGAAAAATTGTAGGTTGCGCGGCAATACTTCTTACAAAAATAGCACTCACAACGGCAGCGATTCTGTCTGCAATAACAATTTTTTTAAATATTCCCCATAAAATTCTTAATATTCCAAATTGTATGGATGAGTAATCTATCGGTTTTTGTGATATAAACTGGTCTTTTGTATCGTTGTGTCTTACAATAGGACCCATCAAGAGTTGCGGAAAATATATTGCGAACAACAAATATTTAAAGAAATTTGTTTCAACAACAGTAACTTTTCTGTAAACATCAACGACATAAGCTACAAGAATTAAAGTGTAATACGATATACCTATCGGAACGATTATATCATCGACAAATTTTGTGGGTATATTAAAAAAGTTGCCGATTAATGTATTTACGGGAATAATAATTTTGGTGAATTTAAAGAGAAGTAAGCCCGCAAATAGCGCTAATATTGTCAATATTAGAATTCTATTCTTACTTTTTTCAGTGTATGCTTTACTTATATAATAAGCACCTGTATAAGAAATTAGAACAAAAATCAGTGTATAAATAGAACATAAAGGGCCGGAGACAATGAATAAAAATATTAAACTTATTACTAATAAAAAAATCCAACGAAATTTTGCTGAAATGAAGTGGTATATTATAAAAGAAATTGAGAACAATAAAATTAAACTTTGCCAAGCCGAGTTCATAAGTTTGTTATCCTAATGAAATTAATTTTTTACAATTAATGTTACTATCAAAATAATAATAAGTAAAATTAAAATTGCCAAAGATATTAAAATCAATTTTATTATTTTAAGTATTTTGTTTAATGCGGTATTAGTTTGTAAGAAATGCTGTTGAATAAAATTTGTAGTCGCCGCACCTAACAATAATAAATCATCAAACCAACCTATAACAGGTGCGACATCTCCGTCTATAGGAATAATTGTGTATATTATTGACGCTATTAACCATATCCAAGACCAAACTTTTTTATTTTTGTTTGAATCGGATTGTAAATTATTTATACTTTTTTCATCTACTATTTCCGGTTCTATCGGCTCTTGTTGTTCCATTATGACTCCGTAAAATAAAAAAGAAGATGACTGTTGTCATCTTCTTTTCTGTTTAGTTATTTTTTCTTCTTTACTGTTTTTTTTAGTTTTTTGTTTTTTTTTTGCTGAAAGCTCTTTTATTAAAGGAATTTCACCGCAATCCGGGAATAAATGACAATTTATACATTCACTCCAAATTTTTTGAGGCAAAATTTCTCTGGATATTACTTCGTAGCCCATTTTTTGAAAAAATGCCGGTTTAAAACTTAATGCAAATGTTGCATATATACCTAAATCTAAAGCATTTTGTTCAAGAGTTTTTACTATTTTTGTTCCGATACCTTGTCTTGCATAAGTTTTTTCTACTGCAAGAGCTTTTACTTCTGCAAGATCGTCCCAACTTACATGCAAAGCACCGCAACCTATAATTTTGCTCTTAACTTCGGCAACGACATATTCCTGTATATTTTCATATATAGAATTTAGTGACCTGTGCAACATTTCTTTATTGTCTGCATAAAATTCTATTATTCTATGCATTTGTTTAACATCTTGAACTTTTGCTGGTCTGATTTTCATAATGCTTTTCTTTCTATACCTCTATACATCCATGCATCTATGCATCAAAATTTGCTTTGCAAATTTTACTTGGTCCAATTATATCCGGCATCTACAGCTTTAATGTTTAAAGGAATAACCTTAGGTTTTGCAGCAAAAGCAGTTTCCAAAGCTTTTTTAACGTGGTCCAAACTCGGGGCTTGTATTCTTTTTACCAAAGCACCTACGGCAACCATGTTAGCTGTTTTAATATTTCCTACTTGTTTATCTGCAATTTCCGTTATAGGAATAAATGTTATTCTTTTATCGTTATAATCCGCTTCATTTATTAATGAAGAGTTTGCGATAACCACCGCATCTTCTTTCATTCTGGACAAGAATTTGTCCAATGAAGGTTTATTTAATGCTATTAAAGCAGTAGGTGCAAATGCTACAGGAGATCCGATTTCTTCATCGGAAATTATAACTGTAGAGTTTGCAGTTCCGCCTCTCATTTCCGCTCCGTATGAAGGGAACCATGTCGTTTTTAAATCTTGTTCCAATGCCGACTGTGCAAGAAGAGTTCCTGCAAGCAAAACACCTTGTCCGCCAAAACCTGCTGAAATTATTTCTTCGTAAATTTTCATTTTATTTTGTCCCGTCTTATTTTGTTTCGTCTTTTATTACACCTAAAGGGAAAGTTTTAAACATTTCTTCTTTTACCCACTTTGTCGCTTCCAACGGAGTTTTACCCCAATCTACAGGACAATGTGATACAACTTCGATAAATGAATAACCTTTTCCTTCAACTTGATTTTGGAAAGCTTTTTTTATAGCTTTTCCCGCTTGTATTACATGAGGAGCATCACAAACGGATACTCTTTCAATATATTTTGTTCCTTTCAAACCTGCAAGTAACTCACAAACATTTATAGGATAACCTTCTCTTTGAGGATCTCTACCGAAAGGGGTGGTTTCCGTTACTTGCCCCAACAATGTTGTAGGTGCCATTTGCCCGCCGGTCATACCGTAATTTGCATTGTTGATGAATATTACGGTTATGTTTTCACCTCTGTTTGCACAATGAATGGTTTCTGCTGTTCCTATAGCTGCCAAATCACCGTCTCCCTGATAAGTGAAAACAATTTTGTCCGGATTTGTTCTTTTGATACCGGTTGCAACCGCAGGAGGTCTTCCGTGAGGAGCTTCAGTTGTATCAAAATTGAAATAATTGTATGCAAATACCGCACAACCCACAGGTGCTACGGCAATTGTTCTTTCTCTTATTCCTAAATCATCTATAGCTTGTGCAACAAGTCTGTGCACGATACCATGTCCGCATCCCGGACAATATGATAAAGGAAAATCTTTTAATGCTTTTGGTCTTGATAATATTTTTTCCATGTCTTTTTTCCTACAGTAAACTATTTCTTTGCAAGTTCTTCTATTTTATCCAATACTTGTTTATCTGAAACTATTCCGCCGCCGGCTCTACCCAAGAAATCTACGGGGCATTTACCGTTAACGGCAAGTTTTACATCTTCCACCATTTGACCCAACGAAAATTCTACCGAGAAGAATTTTACTCCCGGTTTAGCATAACTTTCAATTATTTTGCTTGGGAAAGGCCACAAAGTTATAGGTCTTATTAAACCTGCCTTTATACCTTTGGCTCTTGCCTGTTTAATTGCATTTTTAGATATTCTTGAAGATATACCAAAAGCTACAATTATAACTTCAGCGTCTTCAACTTGATAAAGTTCTGCTTTAACTTCGTTTTCTTCTATAGTTTTATATTTTTTCTGTAAATCTAAATTGTGTTGTTCCAAAACACCGTCTTGCATAAGCAAAGATTTTAATGATCTCGGTTCTCTGCCTTTGCAACCGTCCAAAATCCAGTCTCTGTCTTCAAATTTTGTTTTTGGTTCCTTGTTGAAATCAACAGGTTCCATCATTTGTCCTACGATACCGTCGCATAACAACATTACCGGATTTCTGTATTTTTGTGCAACATCGAATGCATTGTATGCTATTTCATACATTTCTTGTGCATTCGCGGGAGCATAAACTATTAAGTGATAATCTCCGTGACCACCGCCTTTAACTGCCTGAAAATAGTCTGCTTGAGAACCTGCAATGTTGCCGAGTCCGGGTCCGCCTCTTTGAACATTAACAATAACCCCCGGTATTTCCATACCGGCCATATATGATATTGCTTCCTGTTTTAAAGATATTCCCGGAGATGACGATGATGTCATTGCTCTTTTACCTGATGCACATGCCCCAAGCACCATATTGGCTGCTGCCAATTCTGATTCTGCTTGAATAAAAACCTTTTTTAACTCGACCATTCTTCTGGACATGTAAGCAGGAACTTCATTCTGCGGAGTAATAGGATAGCCAAAATAAGCATCCAGGCCTGCCGCTATTGCTCCTTCACACAAAGCCACATTACCTTTTACTAATTTTTTTACCATTGTTTTTTACCTGTACACTTCTATGCAAGTATCGGGGCACATTTGATAGCAAGATCCGCATCCAACACATTCTTTTTCACTTTTTAATACCGCATAATGGTAACCGATTTTGTTAATTTCGGTTGAAAAATCAATGCATTTTTTAGGACATGCGTTTATACAAAGTCCACAACCTTTACATCTGTCTTGATTAACTGTTATTTTTGCCATAGTGTTCCAATTCTATAACTTTATTTATTTATTGTCAAATTTTTTACTCATGATGGTGGCAACTGTGTCCGCCGCCGTGGCAATCGTGTCCTTCACCATGTTCATGGTCATGATGTGAACACATTGTATTCGGGTTATAATTAAGTGTTCCGTTTAGAAAATCTTTCATTACTTCATCTGCTTTTCCGCTTGTTCCCGGATATACCGTTACACCTTCCTGTGCCAAAGCAACTTTTGCTCCGCCGCCGATACCGCCGCAAATCAATGTTTCTATACCTAAACCTTTTAACATTCCTGCAAGTGATTCGTGACCGGTTCCGTTACTTGATATAATTTCGCTGGACAATATTTTACCGTTTTCTACAGTATAAACTTTAAAGTTTTCCGTATGTCCGAAATGTTGAAATACTTCACCGTTTTCATAGGTTATTGCTATTTTCATAGTTCCCTCCTTTACAGATACCTGTTTTGAAGATAACAACTTTTCTATATTTGAGATATTGTTTTCTAAACTTATACCGTCAACTTTCTCTATTTCGCCTTTATCACATAAAGATGCAACGTTAGGGTCAATAGGTAACTTATCTATAACGGAAATATTAAATTTTTTGGCCACGTCTTCTATTTTGCTTTCACCGAACACATTTATTTGTTTTCCGCAATCCGGACATTTCATATAACTCATATTTTCTACAATTCCCAATACGGGAACATTCATCATTTTTGCCATATTAACCGCTTTTTCAACTATCATTGAAACAAGTTCCTGTGGGGAAGTAACAACGATTATTCCGTCAACAGGTATAGACTGAAATACCGTTAAAGGAACATCGCCTGTTCCGGGTGGCATATCTATAAACATAACGTCTTGTTCATTCCATATAACATCTTTCCAAAATTGTTTTATTACACCTGCTATAACAGGACCTCTCCAAATAACGGGGTCGGTTTCATTATCCAACAACAAGTTTATAGACATTATGTCTATACCTTTTTTTGTAAGAACAGGGAAAAAGCCGGTTTCTCCGTTAATAGGTCTTTCTTTTATACCGAACGCTTTTGGTATTGAAGGTCCTGTAATATCTGCATCCATAATGGCGGTTTTATAACCTTTTTTGTTCATTGATACTGCAAGCAAAGATGTTACCGACGATTTTCCTACTCCGCCTTTACCGCTGACTATTCCTATAATCTTTTTTATTTTTGTTGCCTCATGAGGTTTTTCCATGAACGATTGTTTATCGTGATGTGAACATGAACAACCTTTTTCTTCGTTACTCATTGTTGTTCTCCTTTGTTTTTCTGTGTTTGTGGTTACAACATCTTTTTTTACAGTGTTTTCCCGAAAATTCACAAACTTCATAGTCGCCGCCTTTTACTTTTAAACAAGAATTATTTATTAAGCAGTCTGCAAGTTTTTTCCTTGCATTACTGTATATTGCCTGAACGGTGGTTCTTGCAACATTCATTCTGACGGCGCATTCTTGTTGAGTTAGTTGTTCTAAATCTATCAAACGAATAGTCTCGTATTCGTCAATAGCCATTTCAACAACTTCATGTGAATTTTTCGGACCGAAGGTTAAATTTTGCGGAAAACTGCAAATTCTTCTGCATTTTAAGGGTCTTACCATAAATTCTGCCTTTTTTATTGTTTTTGACATTTGTCAGTAACGGAATATATCATATATTTTTGACATTTGTCAATAATAACTGATCGTTTTAAATATATAAAATTAAACAATTTACTTCTTTTTTTGCTAAAAAAACGGGCAAATTTGTATAAAAATTAAAAAGGCAATGAAAAATCAATAAAATATTGAAATTTTCTGAGTTTTTTTATACAATGTATAATGGTATGTTAAAATAATATATATAATAATATAAATAAATATAAAAGAAGTTTGTCTTGGAGGACATAAATGTTTAATAATTTTATAAAAAAATCAAGCAAGTTAATTGCTGTCGTGTTGGCTATAACATTAGCCTTTTCGCCGCTGAGTTATGCGGCACCGACGACTTTTGCGGAGTTGGGTGTTGCGATTTCCGACGGAACTACACCTACTAATATAATAATTCTTGAAGATCATGATTTTACCGCCAGTACAGAAGATACGACATTAGGGACACAACGCGCAACAGATCTCACAATAAAAAGTGATAGTACGGAAGTTAGGGAAATAAGCGGAGCAGGTCATGCTTCAGGTTTTGAAATGGGTGCAAACAAAAACGCTACAATAAACTATTTAAGATTTATAAATTTCCATAAAGCTAACGATGGTACTGTAATAAAAAACACAAAAGGAATACTTACTATATTAAAATCAATCTTTAAAAATAATTCTACCGATAAATCCGGCGGTGCAATATATAATACCGGAAAACTTACAATTACCGACACAAACTTTTCCACTAATACAGCCAAAACAAACGGTGGTGCAATATATACAACCTCGGGTTCAACAACAACGATTACAGGAGGAGAATTTTTATACAATTCTGCTGACAATAATGGTGGAGCAATATATAATTTGGGAGAGTTGACAATTAACGGAACAAATTTCTCTTCAAATACAGTATCTTCAAAAGATGGTACTCATGGTGGCGGTGCAATATTTACTGCAAATAAATCTACAATGACAATAACAGGTAACAGTATTTTTTCTTACAATGAAGCTAAATCTTTTGGCGCGGCAATATATAATGCCGGAACAACTATTGTCGGAGACGGAACAAACACAATAACGTTTTCTACTAATACTTCTGCTAATGGCGGTGCAATATATAACTTTACAGGCTCTTCAATGACAATTAAATCCGGAACAAAATTTATGGCAAATACATCTCCAAAAGGTGGAGCAATTGCCAATGACGGATACATGAAAATCGAAAACAATGTGGAATTTTCTTCTAATATTGCTACAACCAATTCGGGGGCAATAGGTGTTTGGTCAAAAAGTAATAATGATAGTGAAAGAGGAATATTAGAGATAGAGGACGATGTGAAATTTTACTCGAATAAAGTATTAAGTAGTGATAATGATTCAGGTGGTGGAGCATTATACAACAAACAATATTCAAGAACAACAATAGGAAATAGAGCAATATTTTCTTCCAATACCGCTACAAAATACGGAGGAGCAGTATACAACATAAGTTCATTAAAAATAGGAGATGATGCAAAGTTTTCATACAATGAAGCAAGCGAAGCAGGAGCAATATACAATAAGAATGGAACATTAACTATTGGAGAAGGTGCAAGATTTTCTTCCAATACGGCAGTAAAAGAAGGAAATGATGTAGCCTATGGCGGTGCAATAGAGAATACCAATGGAGCTAAATTATATATAAGCACGGCCACTGCAAATACAAAAAAAACAGAATTCCTTTACAATGAAGCAGATCGCGGTGGTGCTTTAAATAATTATAATGCCTCTCAAATTCAGATTGGAAAAAAAGCAGATTTTATTTCCAATACAGCATCAATTGCCGGTGCAGCAATATTTAATGAAACAAATTCAACAATAACAATAGGTGACAATGTAAATTTTAGTTCTAATGCTATAACAGGAGATAAATCCGGTAATTATGAGTATGGCGGCGGAGCGATATGGAATAATGATAAATCAACAATTACTATTGGTAATAATGCGATATTTTCTTCAAATACATTTTCTGCTACATCGGAGGATGGCAGTTTGGGCGGCGGTGCAATATTGAACAGTGGTTCAACTATCAACATTGGTGATCATGTTGTTTTTTCATCAAACACTTCCACAAAAAATGGTGGTGCTATATACAGTAAGAAATACAGTAAAGGTAGTACCGTTTATTATTCTTCTATGACTATAGGCAACAATGCAGAATTTGAGTATAACGAAGCAACTTCCGGCGGTGCTATATATAACCTTACGGGTTCTACAATTACAATAAAAGACGGTGCAAAGTTTTCTTCTAACACTGCCACAGCCGATGGCGGTGCTATATACAATTCGGGAAAAATAAATATCGGTACTTCAACATTTGTTGATAATACAAGTAACGGTAAAAAAACAGATATTTATAATGTCGGAGAATTAAATTTTACTGTTGAAAATTCTGTTACCGGCGGAACAACTACCATGACCGGTGGTATTACTAATGGAGGCAGCAACCAAGGAATAACAACAATTAAAAAAGGTGTTACTTTAATGGTTGGTTATGATGAAAACGAAAATCCTATAACAGAAAACAATGTTGCACAATTTAAACAATATGATGTTGTTGTGGAAAATGGCGCAAATTTGAGAATAAATGTTAACTTGGATGAAGAGTATTTTAAAATATACAATAAAGTTACTAATGAAGCCGGTGGTAATATTTATATAGACGGTTCAGGTGATTTGTATTGGAGCACACAGGGAGAAGGAGATTATTATTATGATGGAGATATAAATATCATAGGTGCCGAATTGCAACATGGTACCATGTATATTCAAGGCGATGGTAATACCGTCACAAGAGGTCCTGGTACAACTACTGAGGTAAACAGAATTATCGGCGATTCAACTCATGATAATAATATATTAAATAACAACGGAGATTTGATATTAAATTTATCAAATGGTGCTACCGATTACACATTAAAAGTTTTAAAATCAACCGAGAATACAGGAAAATTCAATATAAAAGTAAACACTAATGATACTACGATGAATTTGTCGGGTAAAACTATACAACAAGCTACAACAACCATTTCCGGAACAAAATCTTTAGGAATATCAAATGCAGATGTACAATCGGATTTAGTAAATGAATTAACTAACGGTTTAACTTTACAAAATTCAATACTTGAAGGGCAACTGATAAATAAGAACGGAAGTCAAATAAATTTAGAAGATAACTCACAAATAAAAGGGACAATAACAAATAATGGCGGCACAATAAACATATTGGAAACTTTTACTGTTCAAAACGGAATAACAAGTTCTAATCCTATAAATCAAAATATACTGAATATAGGCGATGTAGATAAACATTTATCTGCCACTGTAGTATCTTCAACGACAATACAAAATCAAACAATAAATATATCCAGTGGTAGCTTAACAATGAACAATGCCGAAAATGACGGATCAATAGAACATTCGTATATGACAATTACAGAACATGGAAAATTGAAGACAAATGCAAGTAATTTAATTGATATAGTAAACGATGTACAAAATTCCGGTATAGTTGAATTTACCGAAGGAACAAACGACAATGCTATATCCGGATCCGGAGAATTGATAATAAACGGAGATGTTTCTAACAATACAGGTAGAAGCATATCTCAAAACAAAATAACAGTAAATGAAGAAAAGAGTTTTACGGCAAATGCAACCGATATAACAACAGATGAAAATTTTGGAATAGTAAATGAGGGAATAGTAATATTTAATGCAGGAACAAATACGAATAAAATAAGCGGTGACGGGAATTTAACCATCATAGGGCAAGTAACAAATAGTACGGGAGAAATAAATCAAAGTTCAATAACAGTAACGGAAGATAGTTCTTTTAGAGTATATAATGCCAGTGATATAAAAACTACCGGAGTAGACGGAGTCGGAATAGGTAATGCCGGAACACTACAATTTGATGGCGGAGTAAACACTAGCACAATAACAGGAACCGGAAATTTATTGATAAATGGAACTGTGGAAAATGCAGAAGGAACAAAAATAAACCAAAGTGAAGTAAGAGTATTAGCAGATAAAAAGTTAACAGCAAATGCAAGCGATATAAATGCACCGAGTTTTGGAATAGTAAATGCCGGAACAGTAACAGTTACCGGCGGAACAAATGCAAATGAAATAACCGGAAGTAATGGAAGATTAGAAATAACCGGAGAAGTAACAAACAATGCAAATGTAACACAGAAAGAATTGTTTATAGATACAACAGGAAACTTAAAAAACAACGAAGGAAAAACTATAACTGCAAGAGAGCTGGCAAATAGCGGAATATTAACATCAAATGCAGACGATATAGCAATAAGCGGAACAGATAAAAAGATAACAAATAATGGAATATACAATATAACCGGTGGAACAATATCCGGATATAATGTGGAAGGAACATCAGTACAGACATCAACGGTAAATATACAGGGTAATGTAACAATAGCGAGTGGCAAAAAAATAACAGATAGCACGGTGATATTGGGAAATTCACTAACATTGGGGAAAGATGACAATTTAGGAAATTCAACATTGATAATAAAAGACGGAGCAATATTGATAACGGATAACGAAAATGCAGGTAATGTATCCGGTACGGTGAATATAGAAGACAATGCAAAGTGGCAATTTAAATTAGATGTAGATTTAGAACGTATCACACCGGCAACAGGAGAAGGGACTGATAAAGGAATAGCAGATAATCTAACTATAGGTAGTGTAGGTGCAGGCAGTACAGCAACAATAAGCAGTATACATTTAAATACGGATAAAATGACTAAGACAATGGTAGAGATTGCAGATAAAGATATACATGCAGTAATACCGGAAGATATATATATATATACAACAAGATATAGATATATTGTAACAACAGATGTAGTGGATGGCAAGACGGTATTGTATTTACAAGCTGCAGGATATGGCGGTTTACAGGGTGCAGTATACGGAGGTGCTTCAAGTTATAGTGTAACGGCCGGAGAGGGTGGCAAGGATTATTTAACAACATGGATAGTGGAAGACGGGAAAATATATGATACGTTGAAAGCGGATTTAGAGATAGAAGGAAATAACAGAATATTAACAAGTACGACGAGTGCAAGCGGAATAAAGACAAGCTCATACACATTGACAGTAGCAGACTTAACAGAATATTCCGGATTCGAAAATGCAATAACCGTACAAAAAATAGGTAATAAAGCCGGAAGTTTAGTAGTCTCATCAGTAACATTTAATAACAATACCGGATCTGCAGTAATAACAAATTCCGGGAATGTCGAATTATCAAGTGTAACCTTTAGTAGCAATAATACAGATGTGGATATAGCAAACAGTGGAATATTAAATATAACCGGAGCAAATAAAACAACAACATTAGAGAAAGGTATAACCGGAACAGGAAATACAACTATAGCGGACGGAGCAGAGTTAGTAAACGGTGAATCAAGTAAGATAATTCAATCAAGTATAACGGTAGCAGGAAAATTAATAAACAATAATACAAACACAAATGTGATTGTAGCAACAGATAAGATAGGTGTAGAAAATACAGGCAGCATGAATATAAATGCAAGTGCGGTAAGTGCTTTAAACGGAATAGAAAATGAAGGAACAGTAACATTTACCGGCGGAACAAATAAAAACGATATAACCGGAGAAGGTAACTTAACTATAGATGGAACAGTTACTAACAAAAACGGAACAACAATAAATCAAAGTTCTATTACGATAAATGGTGGAAAGAGTTTCACAACAAATGCAAGTGATATAACGACAACAGACAAAATAGGTAATGAAGGAACACTAACATATACCGGCGGAACAAATAAAAATAAAATTAGTGGAGACGGAACATTACAAATAGAAAATAATGTAACTAATGAAGCTGAATCTGCAAATATAGAACAAAGTTATATAAAAATAGGAGAAGGATCGAACTTAAAAAGTGATGTAAATAAAATAAAAGCTACGGAAGAAATACAAAATGCAGGTACATTGGAATTAACCAAAGAAGGAACAAATAAAAATATTATAACCGGAACAGGAAATACGACAATATCGGAAAATGCAAAAATAACAAACGATAGTGCAGGAAAAATAAATCAGAAAAACATAACAATTTCAGGAGACTTAATAAATAATAATACCGATAACGATGCATTAACCGCAACAGAGATACTTGTTAACAGTGCTGGAAAATTAACAACAAATGCCGGAGCAGCTGCCGTTACAAACGGAATAAAAAATTACGGAGAAACAACTTTTACCGGCGGAACAAATGAAAACAAAATCAGTGGAGACGGAACATTAAAAATAACCGGTACTGTAACCAATGATGCAGATGTAAAACAAAGTTATATAAACATAAATGAAGGTGCATATTTAACAAGTGATGTAAACAAGATAAGGGCTACGGAGGAAATACAAAATGCGGGTATATTGGAATTAACCAAAGAAGGAACAAACAAAAATATTATAACCGGAACAGGAAATACAACAATATCGGAAAATGCAAAAATAACAAACGATAATGTAGGAAAAATAAATCAGAAAAATATAAAAATTTCAGGAGAATTAATAAATAACAATATTAACAGTGATGCATTAACCGCAACGGAAAATGTGCTTGTCGGCAGTTCTGGAAAATTAACAACAAATGCCGGAGCAGTAATAGCAGAGAACGGAATAGAAAATGAAGGAACAGTAACATTTACCGGCGGAACAAACGAAAATAAAATAGCCGGAACCGGAGAGTTGGATGTAACCGGAGAAGTAATAAATAATGCAAATATAGCTCAAGAAATATTAGCTATAACCGGGAAATTAACGAACAACGAAGGAAATAAAATAGCGGCAAATAAAGTAACAAATTCCGGAACATTAACATCAAAAGCAGAAGATATTGAAACTTCAGGAATAAATAATGCCGGTGGAACATATAATATTACCGGTGGAAAAGTCGGATACAATGTAACAGGTACAAGTGATAACAAAGGAACAATAAATATCAGAAATAACGAAGTGACCATAGCAAAAGGAGTGAAATACAACGATGTAAATTTAGCAACAACACTTAACTTGTCAGATGAAAGCTACTTAGACGATGCGACATTATCAATAGAAAATGGAGCAACATTAGATATAAGAAACGAAGCTATAGGAACAGTTCAATCTGTAAAAATAACTGAAGCTACATGGAACTTAAAATTGGATGTAAATATAGACGCATTAACTGCAGACCAGTTGAATGTAGTAGACGTAGTGGCAAACAGCAATGCATTAATAACGGATATAGGTTTTATAGGAACAAATAATAATCTTAAAGCAAATAATACAATTCAAATAACTGAAAAGAGCATAAATGCAACAACTAATCCGGACATTTATTCCATAGGTGATATAAATTATCAAATTACGGCAACAAATGGAACAAATGGAACATATTTAAATTTAGTAGCATTTGGATACGGCGGACTTGCAAATGCTATATACGATGAAGAAGCTACATACGATGTTGTAGAAAATGATACGGTAACAAAATGGATAAACGGAAAAAATAATATAACAAAAGATTTGGTAATAAATGGTGGCGGAAACACATTAACTGCAACACCGGAAAGCGGAACACTTGCAGGAATAGTAGTAACTGGTGGTAAAAAGTTAACAGTAAACAATTTATCAAGTTTTGAAAAATTTAATAAAGCAATAACGGTAAACAACGGAATTTTAGAAGTAAACAATGTAACTTTTAGAGATAATAGTGCTGCAATAGCAGGAGCAATATCTTTAGGTTCATCGGTAGATGCAAAAATAACAAATAGCAACTTTATAAACAACAACACAACCGAATATAATATTGGTGGAGC
This sequence comes from Endomicrobiaceae bacterium, assembly GCA_045223915.1. Classification (GTDB taxonomy): domain Bacteria; phylum Elusimicrobiota; class Endomicrobiia; order Endomicrobiales; family Endomicrobiaceae; genus Ruminimicrobiellum. The sequence goes on from JBGUZU010000033.1 coordinate 115,857, forward strand.
AATAAGTTCTAAAAATATTGGTAGCGGTACTTCAGATTTTTCAGAATCATATCTTTCAATAACAGATTCTGTGTTTAATGGTAACGGAACCATTGCATCAGTAAGTCAAGGTGGAGCAATAGATAACTATTTCTATAAGAGTAGTAATTCTAATAGTCCGGATGCAGTTTATATTTACAATACAACGTTTGAAGGCAATCAAGCAAATAGTGGTGGTGCTATATATAATCACAGTGCAGTAGACGGCGACGGAACTGCAGCATCAATGAAAATTGTAAACTCAACATTTACTTCTAACAAAGCTACAGAAGGCGGAGTAATTTTCAATGCAGGAAAAATTGCTGTTGATAACAGCTTATTCCTTTTAAATACTGCAAATAATGTCTCTGTAATATATAATAGAGCAGGCTCAACAACAACAATAACCAATACAGTGTTTAGTTCCAATACTGCTACAAATATGACTGGAGCTATTTTGAATGATGGTGGTAAATTAAGTATTGACAATAGCGTATTTGAATATAATAAAAGCTCCAGTAGAGGTGGTGCAATAAGTAGTGAAGGAAAATCAGAGACAACAATAAATAATACGGAATTTAAAAACAATCGTTCTTTTGGAGATGGTGGTGCAATATATATTAATGGAACAGTGGTATCTACGATTGATGGAGCAAGTTTTTATAAAAACGAAGCGAATACTTATGGCGGTGCAATAGCTACAAGTAATGCATCTTCTACAACAATAACTAATACAACTTTTACAGAAAATGTTGCTACCATACGTGGAACTGCCAGTCAAGGTGGAGCAGTATATAATTCGGGTAAAATGTATATCAAAGATTCCACTTTTGAAAGACAAACCGCAGGTGGAGCTGGCGGAGCCATATACAACAAAGGTTTACTTGAAATTGACAACGTTACATTTGATTCAAACAAGAGTGTCAAAGGTTTTGGTGGTGCAATGTATACTAATGGTACTACAAAAATAACAAATTCTTCGTTTGATAATAATACTTCTGATAGAGCAGGTGCTATTTCAGTGGGAGGATCAGGAAATGTAACAATAGCCACATCAACATTTACAGGAAACTCTGCACCGGATGCCGGTGCAATTGCTATATATGGAAAAGTTACTCTTGAAAATAATATTTTTACGAATAACAAATCGTCAAGTACGGTTGATACTAAGTTCGGAAGTGGTGCGATAGGTCTGATAACCAATACTGCACAGTTAAATGCACAGGCAATTATAAGCAGCAATACTTTTACTGATAATTATTCCGAAACTGTGGGTGGTGCAATAGGGCAAATAAAAGCTACAAGTTCAGTATCACTATCGAATGCTAAATTGGATATAACAGATTCTAAATTTACAGGAAATAAAGCCGTAACAAATGGTGGTGCCATAGATAATTATATGTATAGGAGTAACAAAAGTGATGAACAAGAAAATGAATCATATGTCTATATAAACAATTCAAGTTTTGAAAACAATTCAGCAGCAAACGGCGGAGCAATATATAATCACGGTGAGCAAGACAGTGCAGGAAATTCCGGAGCAATGTTAATAGAAGGATCAACTTTTACTGCAAATACCGCAAGTCAATATGGTGGAGCAATATATAATGCATCAACGATGACAATAAACAGTTCAGTATTTAGCGGAAACACAGCAAACGGTGAAGCAAACGATATCTACAATACAGGTAAATTAGATTTCTTGAGCGGAAAAACAACATTAGGCGGTGGAATAGACGGAACAGGAAATACCACGATAGGAAACGGAGCCGAAGTAGTAAGCGGGACAGAAAGTACAATAACCCAAGAAACAATA